>JABABI010000072.1 GCA_014238335.1 Fuerstiella sp. | reverse complement strand
AACAGAATGTTGCTGGTGTCCATCTGGATATACTGTTGTTCCGGGTGCTTTCGTCCACCCTGGGGGGGGGACGTTGGCAACGGTGCCTTCAAGCATTTTCAGCAGGCTTTGTTGCACACCTTCGCCAGAGACATCACGGGTGATGGATACGTTGGCGCTGGTCTTGCCAATCTTGTCGATCTCGTCGATGAAGATAATTCCACGCTGTGCGGCTTCGACGTCGAAGTCCGCTGAGTGCAGGAGCTTCAGTAATAGGTTTTCGACGTCTTCGCCGACGTAACCGGCTTCGGTCAGCGTCGTCGCGTCACCGATCGCGAATGGCACCTGCAGCACGCGAGCCAGTGTCTTGGCCAGCAATGTCTTGCCGCATCCTGTGGGCCCGACCAGAAGGATGTTCGACTTCTCAATCTCCACATCGTCATCTTCACCTTCGTGCTGATGCATCAGACGCTTGTAATGACTGTGTACTGCGACTGACAGAAGCCGTTTTGCCTGTTCCTGCCCGATGACATACTCGCCAAGTTCAGCGACAAGTTCACGTGGTGACGGAACTCGGTTGAACAGCTGACCGGAGGTTCCTCGCCGCCGGCGTTCCTGATCCAGAATTGACTGGCAGAGTTCAATGCATTCTCCACAAATATATACGTCTTCCGGTCCCTCAACTAACGGCCCCACTTCCCTGTAGTTCTTGCGGCAAAACGAACAATTCGCATTGCGTTTACCCTGTGAGGGCTTTTTACCAGTTCCAAAATCCTTACCAGATGGCATTTCTTTTCCTTTAGGTCGTCGTCCACAAAGTGGCTGTCAAAGGATGTCCTGGCCCTGGAGGTGAGGGCCTGTCACGACAGAATCTTTGCGATTGGTTAAGAGGGAGCTGAATCTCCGGGAGTGTCGGCGTCCCTGCCAACCAAGTGTTTCAAACGAATGACAACGTCGCGGAGAGTCCGCTATCTGGCATTCTAAGATAAGTAATTAAGTGGACTTGGGATGAACGTAAGTAGTACGCCAACTGTCTGAATTGAGGGTTCAGACTCTTGGTCAGTTCTACGTGGAAGTGTCGTCTTCGCCCTTCTGTTTCGTTTCAGTCTCAGGCCTGACGGGAGCACCTCCCGAGTTATCGGGGATCGACGGGCCAGCGACTGTTCCATGAGTTTCGGTCGTGAGTGCGGGTGTTCCCTTGTTTTCTTCCCCGAGGTGATCCTGAGGTGATAAATCAACAGAATCGTTAGATCGGGTCTCATCAGAAAGGCGTACCACGAGTCGATTTTTGATCGATCGGAATTCCTCCTGCGTTATCTCACCCCGGCTGCGCAATTCGCTCACCGCCGTCAACATCTGCCGATCGATTTCGGCAGGATCCATATCATCGGTGGCTGTTGCAGTCAGCCGAGCAACCACCCAAATAAAGAAGATCAGAACAACCAGAACGACTGCGAAAAACCACCAGCTGTCCACCGGTAGTTCTGGCGATGACCAGTCCCATTTTGCTAAATCTGCCATGAAGTGCCCCGACACGGCTGCTCTGAAAAATTACAGAGGATGCTGCGGATTATGACTGTTCTTGCAGCCAGCCAAACACACTCTCTGGACTGCACTGCCAGTTTAGCAACCATGGTGCCAATCAGCCACAAATGTCCAGAAACTGTGCGATTTAACTGGCGAACGACAACGCTGGCGGAGCACAGCTCCCACAACACACGACTTATCCCGCGTTGCTAACAATTGGCTGTGAATTCCGGGCACAGATTGCAAGCTTAGATTGTCAACTTTACATCGGGCGAATCCTTATGCCGGCTGTTTGTTCATGCTGGCCCAGCCTTCTCATGTGGTCCGGTTTCCGGTCGTTCGTGGATGTTGACTTTTTGCACCGAAGAATATTGCACTTCTGCAGCAATATTCCGCAAGCACCCAGACTTCCCGGTTTACATTTCCTTCGTGACCGGAACGGTGAGCCCTTCCGGACTCAGTTTTTGACTGGTTGTTACTGTTTTTTCTGAAACCATTACAAAACTCTAAGTACTTTGTCCCGTTCGTGGGCACTGAATCCCCCCCTGCAAACGGACTTGCAGATCACGCGATTGTGGAGGTCTGGAATGTACGTTGTGAAATCTGTTGCTGTACTTACCGTTTTCGCCGCGCTTGCACCGGCCACAAGCGCAGGTCTTTGTGGAGTTCCCTCATATACCTGTTGTCCGACGGCAGCGTGCAATCCAACTTGTTGCTATACAACCTGTAAGGTGGCGACGGAAACCTGCTATCGCACTGTGTGTGGCACTGTTTACGAACCGCAGCAGTACACAACGACGCGAACTGTTTGTGAAACGGTCTATGACGACGTTGAGCAGACCTGTTATCGCACCGTATCAGAGACGGCTTATCGCGAAGAACCTTACACCGTTTGCCGTCAGGTGGCGGAGACTGCCTGCCGCGAAGAAACGTATTGTGTTCAGCGACCCGTCTGGGAAACGAATTACCGTGAGTGCAACTATACTGTTCAGCGGCGTGTCTGGGACGACCGCATTCGTGAATGCAAGTACACAGTCATGCAGCCTGTCTGCGAGACTCTTGAACGTGAGTGTCGTCAGGTCGTCATGCGGCCCGTGACGAAAACGGTTCAGCGTGAACAGTGTTATACGGTGATGCGTCCGGAGACTCGAACTCGTTGTGTTCGTCGCATGACGGGTAACTGGGTGACCCGGCAATACAGTATTCCTGGCCCCGTAGTTCCGCGAATGGTCTGTGGACCGTGTGGTCCCTCGTTCTGTATGACTCAGACGCCGCCACGTACCGTGTGCCGCCGTGTCTGGTGCCCTCGCGTTGTCGAACAACAGGTTCCGTACACTGTAATGGTTCCGCAGGTTGTGAGGAAACAATGTCCGTATCAGACCACCTGCTATGTTCCGGAAACGATCGTGAAGAAGATCCCGTACCAGGTAACCCGCATGGTGCGGAAAGAAATGGTTCAGCGCATCCCCTATCGGACCTGTCGCATCGAGTGCGAAACGAAAACGCAGCGTATTCCGTATCGAACCTGCCGGTTTGAGACCGAGCAGCGAACTCGTAAGATTCCATACACCGTCTGTCGGCAGGTCACCGAACAACACACGCGACGTATTCCTTACTGCGTGCAGAAACAGATTCCTCACACCACAACTCGCCGAATCGCCCGTGTCGTCCCTCGCCAGGTGGAACAGACCTGTACACGGATGGTCGCGAGGCAGGTAACTCGCCAGGTACCGTACATCAAGACGTATCTGGTGCCGCAAACTGTGTGCGGCTCCGCAATGGCCGTGCCGTGCTGCGGTGGAGTCGGAGGTGCTGGCGGCGGCTGTGCGTCAGGAAACTGTGGCGGTATTAAGGTCGATGCCAATAAGATTCCGACGCCAACCAGGGATCCGATCTCAGAAATATGATTCCGTTCAGCCTGTGTCTGCTGGTGGACTGACAGGGAAGCCAAAGTCTTCGTCACGACGGCTGTCGGTCCTCGATTCACAGCGTAATTCGTGAGTGGCGGCGATCACGCTGTCTGCGATGGACCTGGCCGCCTGCAGCGACGCCGGATCAAGGACGATGACCGGCAAGGGCAATCCCCTGAGCCATATTCGTGACATGACTGATCATGCCGTTGTAATACGCAGGATCCGCTTTCTCCAGACGAGGCATCAGGGCTGCGGCCACTGACTTCGATTCGAGTTCCGCCACGTAATCGATCAAAGTTGTCCGAGTGGTATCGGCGCTGTGCAGCATGAAGTGGACCCATCCCCAGGCTTCGGCGTAATCTCTCTGTGTCATTTTTTGAAAATCAGACAGCTGTTCCAGGTGAAACAGTGACGGGTTCCAGCCTTCCGCCCGTGCTGACTGCAGATATCGAACGTGCGTCTTGTGTGGCATTCCAACGTTCTGGCCTCCCACTTCAAAGTATTCTGCCAGGCCCTCGTCCAGCCACAGCGGCACAGAATTCAGGGATGCGTGCAGCAACCCGTGAGTAAACTCGTGGCGCAGGTCTTCACGAACCCGCTCGCTGTGAAACGAGTAAATCGACAGCTCGCGACTTGTACCGACAAAATAGGCTCGCCTCGGCGGTAGATTCGGCCAGGTGGCGTGCATATACCGTCGATACGATTCCTCATCAGAAAACAGATACACTACTACGGGGTCCCGCTGCTTTGGCAAACCCAGCGTGTCAGTGATCTGGTGCCGTAGCTGAGCCAGTTCACGAACCAGAGGGGCGTCGTCCGGTATCCGAAAATCGCTCTGGATCACAAAGTTGGGCGTGGACACTGTGTGTCGCACGGGGCGTTCCACCGTGAACGTTTTCTGCGGAGCGGCGCAGCCCGCTACAATCGCACAGACACAGACGACTGGCAAAGCCACCAGTACGCGGGAGTTGGAGCGGAATTGAGCGCGCTGTTGGTAGAGTTTCGGCGACGACAAGAAAATATACGGGGTGGGGTGATGAACCGGCGAGAACTCGAAACGAGTTGTGGTTCTGTGGGATGGTTATGCGGCGTCAGGATGTTCTCAGAATCCAGCATTTTGGGCAATGGCGTTTGCCTGAGACGCGTTTTTTGACCTGTGGGCCGGCCAGCTGCGACACAGGCCAATCGTTACTCACGTCGGTGTAACCAGACTCAAGCACTATTGAAATGACTGAAACTGCATGCTGATCGCCGGCACCGGCTGAGAGACAACGACTTCGTCAAATACGATTTCTATGTCTTTTTCAACGAAATACCGCTCAGAAGCGTCGGACGTGTGGATTCGAATAGATTTGACCGCAGTGTTCTTGCAGTTCCTGATGGTTGCTGCGGACTCCGGATTTGCCAATAGATCAGCAAACTGCTGCCTGTCGCTGAGAACTGGAGAAATCGGGAAGCCGCTTGTTGTCAAACGATAGGTTTTCGACGTGTTCGCATGCGTCACGTCAAGCCACAGCGGTGGCAGCTTGTACGCGAATGTCGCCAGGCCGCCTGCTTCATGCAAATCCGGTACCAGATTGGTCCCCCGCTTACGGGCGGCAGCTGCACACGCTCATTCCATGTGGTCGTTACATTGGCAATCCGCTGCAGGTTTACGCGTCGCTGGGTAGTGGTTCGACAGAGCAACAGGTCGGTTGCCAGGTCCTCCTGAACCTGAAAGCTTCGTAAGAGTTCGATCCACAGTCGTCCGTTGTTGAGTGTCGGAAAGTGTTCGAGAATCGGGTTGATACGAAAGACCACAAACTGCGGTCCTGCCGACGACCGATAGAAGACCGCGTTCTGTTCGGCCAGCCAGGAAGAGTGTGTGGCATAGGTGTGCATGACGGGGCGCGGACGAAAATCACTGGTCTCGTCTGCGATCGCCATGGCCAGTTTGTCAGGCACCACATCGATTCTGCCGTTGAGTTTCGGAAGAGGGTGCTTGCGCCGGACGTCTTGCAGGTTCGCTTCGTGTCGTTTCTGCATCAGGTTGTCACCGCTCAGCACTGCCTTCATGGCGGCTGGATGATCCGGGTTGGCCAGAACGGTCAATGCGACCGCCGAGTGGGATGTTTCGAAGAAACGCGCGTAGGCACTCACAGTGACGATCGCCAACAGCACACCGGGCAGCGCCATCCCCACCACAGAGCGCTTGTGCAGGATTTGATTTCTACCGCCAGTCGCGAGCATTGGAAACAGAGCTATCAGAAATGGCGAACCCCAATAGACGGGTAACTTATGCCCGTGGAAACCGACAAACGTGAACTTGAAGACAAGAAACAACAGAATACAGAATATCCCCGAAATCAGTCCCGAGCGAATGAATTTGTGACCGGGTGTCTTACGCCACAGGAAGAATGGAAGCAGAGGTATGAGAAGCGCGACAATTAGTACGAAAGCAATATCGAATGGTTCGGTTTCCCAGTTTGTCATCGCGTCCACATAACGAGACGCGACTTCAAAGCCAGCGGTGAAGTGATGACTGATGTCAGAGAATTGCTGACCGGACAGGACCGAAAACAGCAGTGTCGCTGCAACGATGGCCATCGACTGCAGCGGCACCCGGCGATGCCACAAGTTCGAGTGGGACAGCCCGTTCAATGCCGGCGACTGTCAGGACAACAAAGTAGGTGGCCGGAACAAAACTGTATTTGGTCAATGGCAACAGGCCGACGATCAGCACCAGCGATGTTGACGATAGAATGTCCGTCCACGATCGCTGGTGATGATCGGAGGGATTGTCTTTCCGCGACGACAACGACCAGGAACGAAAACAGGAAGATCATCGATTCCATGGCAACAATTCGGACGGCGACCAGTGAAATCCCAGGGCCAGCCACGGCGAAGACGTAAAGCGACGGGCCAGCCGCCAGATTAGGCAGGAATAAGCGGTCGCCAGAATTACTCAGACCGGCAGCATCAGTGTATACGTCTGAGGGTAATGCCTCCGCGTCGTCAGGAACCCGAATGGTCCATACGTGAAGATAACATCGGTGCCAAACCTGAGCTGATCCACAAACGACTGATGCAGTACGTAGCGTCAGGAAGGATCTCGAAACTCTTCACTGGTCAGAAATGCGGGAATCCACGGCGGCAGAGATACCAGTGAATAAAGCAGCCCAAACGTAAATGCTGTTGCGTTGACCAAGTGGCTTTCGGATTGCTGAGCTGATTGAGAGCGGGGGACTTGTCGGGGAAGCGCGACTGCATCAGGCTGTCGTTTCAGGCCGATCCGTCCGTTTTTCCGCCTGCTTAGTCGAAAACTAGCACAAAGAATCCCAACCTCTCTCACTCGGTACGGCAGAGCATTACGGGAATCTGGCTCTGGTTGTCGAATATGCGGAATTAGAGGAATATGGTGCCGGAGCCGGATTGAATAACTGCTGTCCCCGTAGTTTTGATGGCAGAATCGCTATGGACTGGACCTCAGTTAATGCATTTGGCCCCTGATTCTCCTGACGCGGGTCAGTGGCGCTGTCCGCCGTTAAAAACGCACAAGTGGCAAATCCGGCGGGGTTTCTCGCAGATAATCGCTCCGGAATGGACGGTTGGAAGAAGTCGGAATTGACGGGGGAATTTCTTCGAAGTACACTTCCTGCACTTGACTTGGCGACCAACTATGCGTCGCCCCGGCGTTTTTGGGGCTTTTCATTTCGAAAGCCACTTCATGGGATTGCATGCTAACGCGTCCCCATCCTGCCGTTAGGTGCAGGCTCTGACCCCGCCGGATTTGCTGGTGCCTGAACAGTCGTGCTGTCCGCCAGTGATCTTCTGCATACCTCAACTTGGATATTCCCTTGCAGCTCTTATCAGAGACCAGCTTCGCAGCTTTCGGCCTGAACGAAACGACGGTGGCCAATCTTGCCGCGAAAGGTTACGAAGTTCCCAGTCCAATTCAGGTGGAGTTGATCCCCATTGCCCTTACCGGACAGGACTGCATCGGGCAGGCCCGCACTGGCACCGGCAAGACAGCTGCCTTCATGCTGCCGTCGATGGAACGCCTCGATCTCAGTGAGCCTGTCGTTCAGATCCTCGTGCTGGCACCAACACGGGAACTCAGTGAACAGGTGATGGAAGAGTCGAAGAAACTGTGTGGGGGACGTGTTCGCCTGACGCTTGGTGTGGGAGGCCGACCAATCCATACTCAGATCAGACAGCTTGAGGGCGGTGCTCAGGCAATCATCGGTACACCAGGCCGGATCATTGACCTGCTGCGTCGCGGAGTTCTGAAGCTGGACAAGCTGAAGGTCGTCGTACTGGACGAAGCGGACCGCATGCTGGACATCGGTTTCCGTCCCGACATTGAACGGATACTCAAACAGTGCCCACAGAAGCGTCAGACGCTGCTGTTATCTGCCACAATGCCCGAACCTGTTGAAAAGCTGGCGCGGCGGTACATGATCGATCCGCAAATGGTGGATCTGTCTGAAGATAATGTCGTGGTCGATACCATCGAACAGTTTTACATCACGGTCGACGAGAACCGAAAGCGTTCCACTCTGCTGCGAGTCATTGCACAGGAAAAACCAGCTCAGGCGATTGTTTTCACACGAACGAAGCGCGGAGCAGACAAGCTGCACGAGATGTTTTCCCGACGACTCAAATCGGATCGAATCGCGGCAATTCACGGTGATCTGCCGCAAAGCAGACGTGATCGAGTGATCAGAGATTTGCGAGCCGGAAAACTTCGTTTGCTGATCGCCACTGATGTGGTTGGTCGAGGAATCGATATCAGCGGCATCTCACATATTATCAATTACGACATCCCGGAATTCTGCGACGACTATGTTCATCGGGTTGGCCGAACCGGGCGCCTGTGCTCTGCCGAAAACGGTCGTGCCATCACGTTTGTCCGCGGCGACCAGGGAGGCGAACTGACGAACATTGAAATGCGAATCAATACTGTGCTTCCGGAATACCGCATCGAAGGTTTCGAAGCGTCGGTGCCGAGAGAGCGAACGCAGCGGAAAGTGCGAAAGTTCGGCGTTTAGTTTCTTTCGGGAAGACAACGACACCTGTCGTAAGTGGCCCTCTCGTTCGTATGGGGCCTGGTGGCAGACGGGCCCCCACAGGGCTTAGCTCGCCGCAGGCGACTCGGTAAGTCCGTCCACCGTAACACTGCCATCTGCCAGTCTGCTCGCGAGTTCATTTGCATCCAGCGCTGTCAACGGGCTGATCTCTACGGTCGCAGTTTCCCGCACCGAGTGCCCTGCGGTCGCTAGCCATTCTCTGCCGATGCGACTGAGTGCTGCACGCGAAGTCGCGGGTGAGTCATTTCCCTCAGCGTTCTTCACGGGATTGAATTCACGCTCGCGACTGCCCTCAACGATCAAGGCTGTCGACGCCAGAGGAAGAGCGTCAAAGATAAAACGTTCAAATTTGTTGGCGTTCAATTCTGACGTTTCAACCAGTTTGCCCGTGGCGTCAAGGTGGTCCACCGGTTTTTTGGCGACATGCAGTTCCAGCTGGCCACCCCCGGTCGTCAATTGCTCCAGAAAGCTGAGTGAAAATATGTGAATTGCCGTATTCCCCGCCCAGAAAATCCACTGACCGGATGCGTCTTCACCTGCGGCCTGTTCCTCGTCAAGTTCGCTGTATTCAATGATCTCAACATGGTCGTTGATGTCGACAAGAACCCCCATAGGCTCCGTCGGGTGCTTCTTCTTCACGACGCTGGTTGTTAGTTGTGAATCATTCAGCGTGTGTAAGCCGACGAGTGCCGGGTCGCACATAATCACCGTCGGATTATCGACCTGATGGTAGAAGAAGCTTTCGATTCCATCTGATGCCATGCGATCCAGCAGTCCTGACGATTTCAACGCCATCACAAGTCCGCCGTGGCCATCCGGCGACAGACAAAGAGCGTCCGGGGCACTCATCAGAACCCGACCGCTGGATGCGTCAACGGCCGGCATGCTGCCCTGCTGGAAAAACGCCACGGTGTTGCGGTCGAGTCCCCAGAAATCGTGCTGCTCAAAGAAATCGATTGTCTCTGCGTGAGTGGCGGCACTTGTCATAATCAGCCACGGGATCGCACCACCGTGGCGGCGTTTTCGTGCCAGAATCTGCTCGGCAAATACTTGAAACAGACTCCGGCTGCTGATCGGTCCAATCGGGAACATTCCTTTTGGATGTGCGAACCCCAATCTACTGCCCTGTCCGCCAGCGACAGTAATGACGGCGACTTTGCTATCGGTCAGCAGCTTTGCTCCGACTTTGGTCGCGTGCTGCCATTGAGTTTCTTCAGCGTCCGAGGAAGGTTGCAACACGACTGCTCCTGGTGCAGCTGCCTGTTCCACTCGGTCCACGCCTGTGTCTGCTGTGTCAGAGCCCTGTTTTGATTCCTGCCACACTCGCTGAATCGTTTCAAAGTCGACAGATTGAATTTGAGTCTTCAGAGAGTCCTGTTGTTCTCCTGAAAGTTCGTCCCACCACTGCAGTAAGTGTTCCTGGCGATATTCCGCAAGTTTCGACGCGACTTCCGGAGGCGTTGTCTTCATGTCCTGACGATTCCTGTGCAGCTCAAAAGATATTATGCAATGTGATTCGCAGCGGGCATGCGCAACTCGTTCAGATGCGAAGTGCAGACCCGGAGCGTGAGCATAGTCGCTTTGCATCGTTTTCCCAAGACAAACACCGACTGGAGCAGTTTCGTTGCCCCCACATGCCTGTGTCGTTCACGACAATAAGCAAGTTGCTCTAAATTCAGTCTCTGATGCCTAACTGATCAGAAGGGTGTCGGTTCTTTTGCTGTGCATCAGCGGTCGGCATTCGTGACACGTGGTGTCTCCGCTGAGAGAAACTCGACGATGGCCGTGGCTGCGACGTTGTGTGCACGTTCATTGGGGTGAGCGTCGTACTGACTGACGACGACGTCATTTGGTTCAAATGACTGATAAACCGAAAGAAGGTCAAGATGGGGGACGTCATGCTGCTGCCAGAAACTGTCCAGTTGTCTGTGAATCGGCTCGTATCGATAGTCTGGTGCAAGCGCGTGCAGAAATGGGAACGTCACGACGATCAGTCGACCACCGTGTTGTGTCACCATATCGCGCAACTGCTCAAGTCGGTCTGATTGAACTTTCCATGTTTGCCCATCGTAGAGATCTCTGACGAACTGATAATAGTCACCGATGTCCGGGTCATTAAACGCTTTCCAGCGGTAGTAGATTGTGTTGAGCAGATAACTGTTTTCGACCAGAAATCCCGGGTCAGAAAACTCCCTGATTCGCTGCAGCACTCGCTGCCAGTCCGGTGATATGTCTGAGATGTCGTTCAGGCAGTAAACAAGAACAACAGTTTCGAAGTCATAGCCGGATTTGCCGGCCATGTTGAGACAGGACGTTTCCTGTGGTGTGTCCCATGCGCACATCGAAAACGAATGAACGTCGTATGCCGGTAATTGGTCCCGGACGATATTCACAAATCGATCTTCAACATTGGCGATTCCGTGTCCCGCCGTAAACGAATCACCAAGAAACGTCAACCGCGGACTGCCGACTTCGGACGCATTCGGATATTCGATGGAGTCACGAAATCCGAGGCTGTTGCGACGGAAATGTCTGGTGAACCATCGCTGCGTCGTTTTCGACAGGCCGAATGATTCTGTCGTGTCGTAGACAAATCGGTAATACAGTTCGCCCGACAGTATGAACACGGCCAGCAACAGTACGCAGACAAGTGTGTTGCCAGTCACTAAGGTCAGTAGGTTCGGTCGGCGATGAAGTCTGTACTTCCTGAAAAACAGTCGCACGCCGGCGGACGCCAGCGCCACCATTGCAACAAATCCTGCAAGGACAATGTTCTCTGCCACCAGTTCCGTCTCCTCACACGTCAATTAATGTGTGCCGTTGACACGTCAGTGAAAAATCTGACAGTCCGACAACTGTTCCTTTAACTTCCGAATACCGGCTTCTGAGATGTTTGTATATCGAATGTCCAGGTGACTCAGATGCGGAATGGAAATAAGGCTCTCGACACATGCATCAGTGACCTGAGTATTTGAAATGACGAGCGAATTAAGTGTTTCGCTTCCACGAAGATTTTCAATACCGGTGTCAGTCGCCGTCGTGCCTGGAATCCAAAAGCGTTCCAGTTTTCTGAAGTCGCGTGCCCAGGTGAAATCACTGTCGCTCACATTGGCGTTCTTCAGAACAAGCATCCGCAGCTCCGGATATCCGGCGATGCTGCGTAGCTGTTCGCTGGTAATTGATGCGAAACTCAGGTCCAGAACCGGTGCAGCGGCCGCGATTTGTGCGTGTGTCGCGGCTCGGTCGGTCTGGCCGGCACTTCTTAAGTTTTCAGCCAGAAGAAAGTGGGCTGCAAAGAATGAGCGATCGATTCTCAGGGCCTGTTCGAAACTGTCCGTCGCTTCCGACAGATCGCCACTGCCCTGCAGAGCCACACCCCGTAAAAGACAGGAAAACTTTTCTGCTGAACTCGCTCTGAACAGTTCGCTTGCTTCTTTAAAGTGACCCTGAACCAACTGCATTTTGGCCAGCCAGTTGCGGCAAACGCTGCTGTTGCTGGATTCGAGATTCATGCCAGCTCGAAAACACGTTGCTGCCTTCGCAAACTGTCCGGACAGGTAGAATTCTGTCCCCAGTGACATTTGTGTTTCCGCGAAACGTGGATTGGTCTTTGCCCACTGCTGTGCGAATGCCATCTGTGTAGCGAAGTACTGACTGCGTCCGAATGTGATGCCACCGGAAATCACCAGCAGGATGACGGCGCCAATGGCGAGCACGGGGCGAGTCCGATCTGTTGGAACAGACGAAAGAACTCCTGCCGCCATGGCGATCGCTGCGAAAACGGCCAGTACCACATATCGTTCTGAATACGGTGCCTGCTGTTCAATGATATTGGCTGTTGGTGCAGTACACACCAGGACCCATCCCGTCCAGAACATGGCAGCTCGAGTATGTACCGGGCGAAGGCGATATACAGCAAGTATCAGCGCGCCGACGGCCATGCAGCCGACGCTGAATCGCCACGCCGAATGCCATTCATTCACGGCGGGTTCATACATCAGTTCCACGTAGGGCGCGAAAACTGTTTGAATGGTGAATCGAAATGACAGCAGAACATCAGTGGGATTTTCAAGCACGTTCAATCGGTATTCAGAACCGGAGAATTGAGTCCATCGAAGACCAAGATACGCGACGAGTACGATTACCGGTGTGCGATGGCGCTGAATCCATTTCCGCAGGGACTTGCCTGGAGCGTCTCGTGATATTTCGCACGCGTCCGCCAGCAGAAACAGAACCGGAATGACGACGGCCTGTTCCTTTGATAACAGCGCACATGCCAGCAGTATCATCGAAGCCGTAAACCATTTGTTGCCACCTTTGGCAAAAGCGTAGACAGACGCAATCGTAAAACAGGCAACCATCAGAGTTTCACGTCCAACGATGGGATGCACGGTCGAAGAAATCGCAGGGTGAACAGCAAACAGAAGCGCGCCAGTGACCGCCGGTAACGGTGCGATTCTTAACCCGGGCAGCGAAAGTAATGCAAAGCTGGCACATGCTGTGATTCCCATCAGTACAGCATTCAGTGCGTGAAACGGACCAGCACTGTTGCGGTCCAGCATGTACTGAACAAGGTATGACGCATGAGGCAGCGGTCGGAAATAGGCGAGTCCCGGGAAGTGGGGAGAAAAGGAACGCTGCACCAGTTCTGTGGCTGTTTGCGGTGGTGCCGCACGAAACAGAATCACTGTTTCATCGTCAAGAAAACCGGATGAGACCGAGGGCAGATAAACCGCAACGACAATCGCGAACAGCACTGCATGAATCCAGGGACGCTGTCGCGCGGAGCCTCCCTCCGATACTGCTGGCAAGATGGTTTTCTCTGTTGATATCAAAACGAAGAGCCTGCCATAGTCGACGAAGTGTCCGCTTATCGGTGCAGAAGAATGCGAACGTGTCGTTCAGAAAAGTGAAAGCAGGCCCCGGGCAGCCGTAGAATCATATGGCTGCCTGTCGCAGAAAATGCGGGCATGGCAGCAACGTTACCGTCCCGTCAATTTTGTCCGGCTCGGTACACGATGTCAACAACCCATCTGATCGTATCCGAATGAGAGAGCTCAGAGACGGGCGAACAGGGCACGGAGAATGCGTGCGGCTTGTCGGCTGGCGCCCGTGTTCGATCTTCAGGATCAGGCACCGTGAGCGTTGCTGCATGCGGATTCCCTCTGATGGCCCCAATGTGTCACCGTGTTGGATGAGCGGTCCAGGGCGGGGTGCTCTGCGCTGGTTGCACACATCAACACTTGTTTTCGAACCGATTCGTGCCTGGAAATGAATTTCGATGAAGCAATGCCTGTCGTGCGATATCTCGTTTCGAGAGAATGGTTCGTGACAAACGGATGCGTTGAATTCAGGGGGCCGTCAGTGAGCAGGATTGAAAATGAGTCCGGAGGTGAGAAGCGGCGTGTTCGCGTCTTCGCTGTGGCGCTGATTATTGTTGCGGCTGGCGTCGTTGCATATGTCCTTTCCCGTCCTCAGCCGGCCGATCTGCTGCAGCAAGCACGTAGCGCGCTGCGGGCGCAGAATTATGAGGGCGCCTTGATCCGGCTACTGCGATCGACCGCGACGATCCGCTGTGGGCTGAAGCCACTGTCATAGCAGGCGACGCTGCACGCCGCGCGGGCCAGTTAGCGACAGTTAAAGAATACTACTCAGCTGTCCCGCGAGACGGTTCACGGCATGCTATTTACCGCGGCTCTTCAACTTGCAGAGTCCGCCTTTTCTGAAAGGCGATTATTTGATGCGGAAACCGACTATCGGTACGTACTTGAGCATGACCCAGGCCATCTGCCGGCCAGCGAACGAATGGGATTTCTGCTGGGGGTGACCGGGCGCCGCAGTGAATCGAGTAGATATCTCATGTCTCTGGTTCGTTCTGCACACTGCAGCCTGGAGCAGCTCATTTTCCTCGTCGACCTGGTCGACCTGGATCAGGGGCGCATGTTGCGGCAGTTCGCGCAGTCAGCTCCGGATGACATTGCTGTTCGTCTTGGCCTGGCAGCACAGGCTGTCCGAGATCAACAGCAGGATGTTGCGCACGAACTGCTTGCCGAAATTGTCTCTGAGCAGCCGGGTTTCACCGCGGCCCACGCATTGTTGGGAGAATCACTGATTGACAGCGACGAAGTGTCATACGAGTCATGGCGCACGAATCTGCCAAAGAGTGCTGATGAGCATCCGACCATCTGGTTTATACGTGGCGTGCGAGCTCGCCAGCGGGGCGAACTCAGAGTGGCCGCTCGATGTTTTTACGAAACCCTGATTCAGTCACCGAACCATCGCCGTGCTGTCTATCAGCTGGGGCAGGTTCTGGTGAAACTGGAGCTGTCGTCAGGCGACGAATTGGCTGCTCGTTCACGTCAACTTTATGAACTCACCCGTTCAATGAACGATGTGCTCGAGGGCAATGGGACTGACCCGTCTGTGTTACGTCACGTGGTGGGTCTGTTGCAGGACACAGGACGGATTCTCGAAGCGCGGGCATGGGCTCTCCATGCGGATCGATCAACCGGAAGCAGCGAATGGCGCGAACTGATTAGTCGGCTCAACGCTCGAATTACTCCTGACACACCGCCCGTTCTTGCCCCTATGAATCTGGCGCCGCGTTTTGAGCTGTCCGGCTTTCCGGTTGATGGAACGCGTTCACCGAACAACAATCCCAGTGTCGCGTCGGACGCTCGCGGCGGCGTTGAGTTCGAATACAACAACGGTCCGCATAAATCGACCAAGGGTGTGCGGATGTTTGAGCAGAACGGTGGTGGGGTTGCAGCCGTTGACTTTGATATGGACAGTTGGCCGGATCTTTATTTTCCACAGGGAGCGGAATGGAAACACGGTGCAACGGCATGTTCACTTTCCCTCGAACTTACTGATCGATTATATCGTAATTTGCGGGGACTTGAATTTCGCGACGTGACGGCCCGATGTGACATTGACGAACGCGAGTTTTCACAGGGATGTGCGGCGGGCGATATTGACAACGTCGGTTTTCCGGATCTCTATGTGGCAAATCTGAGGTGCAACCGTCTGTTTCACAACAACGGAGACGGTACATTTACAGATCGTTCGAGCACTCTTACACCTCAGGACTGTACCTCGAGCTGTGCGGTCGTCGATTTGAATGCCGACGGGAATCCGGATTTATTCGACGTTAATTTCATCAGTGGCGAGGATGTCTACAAACGTATCTGTGACGACATCGGCTGTAATCCACGGTCGTTCTCCGGAGTGCCTGATCGTCTGCTCATCAGCCGTGGGGATGGCACGTTTGCTCATGTTTCTGATATGACGCCGACCAGGCAGCCGAAAGGCCTGGGCATTGTTGCGGCTGCTCTGCGGACTCGCGGCCGTCCCGATTTGTTCATCGCGAACGACGCGGTACCAAACTTTTTACTTCAGAATTCCCCTGCAGCAGAAACCACGTTCAATATTTCATTGACTGAGGCAGGCTTTCCCTCAGGACTGGCATTTGATCGCAACGGACTGGCCCAGGCCTGTATGGGTATTGCAGCAGACGATGTCGACGGTGACGGGCGAATCGATTTCTTTGTAACCAATTTCAGGCTCGAACCGAACACGCTCTATTTACAGACATCACCAGGACACTTTGTCGACGCCACGCACGCCGCGCGGCTGGATGCGACCGCGATGCCGTACGTGAGTTGGGGAACACAGTTTCTTGATCCGGATTTAGATGGTGATCTGGACATTGTTGTCGTTAACGGACATGTCGCGGACAATCGTATTTATGGCGGAGATTACCATCAACGTCCCCAGATCTTTGAAAACACCGGGGATACTGGGTTTCGGGAACTCACCGCAGCTGCTGCTGGTGACTACTTCGGGCGCGAATTCCTCGGTCGCGGGCTGGCACGCATTGACTGGGATCGCGATGGGCGAATGGACTTTGCTGTGTCCAATATGTTATCTCAGGCTTCGCTGGTCACCAACGTATCGGAAAAGTATGGTCACTATTTCAGTCTGTTGTTGCGGGCCACGTTGTCTGCCCGTGACGCCGTTGGCACGGTCGTGGAACTGAAGACAAGAGATCGAGAGTGGACGAAACAACTGGCGGCAGGTGATGGTTACATGGCGTCTAATGAACGCCTGCTTCAATTTGGCCTGGGCTCCGTTGACAGCGTATCGTCCCTGCGCGTTACGTGGCCGTCGGGAACTCAGCAATCATTCACGTCGCTGCTGACGGATGCCACTATGATACTGGTTGAGGGGCACGATATTCGGCCATATGGAAACTAGCGGCCCACGTCGCTTTGCACATATTGCTGAATGATGGCGAGGATTCCGTTGAGGATGCACGCATGGCCGCAGAGAGTTTTCTGACGGGAATCGGGTCAGTAGTCTGCCTTTCGGTGGTGAATCGGGTGGGGTAGCATGTACGTTCGGACACTTACGTGCGGCGATTCTGGCAGCATTCTCATCGGTCTGTGGATGAAAGTGACGGGTGTTTCAAACTGGCTACATTCTGACGCGACGCCAGGACCTGTTCTGGTTTCTGGCTTTGCCGTTCCTGGCAGCGGGTATCGCGCTGGCATGCCAGCAGTGGCTCAATGGGGTCGCACTTGTGACGATTGGATTGTGGGTCACCGTGCCCCACCACTTCGCCGGGTGGCTGCGCACCTACGGAATTCCGGAGGAACGACAGCTCTGGAATGATCGGCTTTATGTCGGACCATTGTTGATTTTTCTGGCTTGTATTGCCGGATTGAAATGGGCGCCCATTACGACCGCCATGCTGGTGATTCTGTGGGACCATCAACACAGCATCATGCAGCAGCATGGCTTTGCGCGTATCTACGATTTTAAGGGTGAGACCGGTGCACCATCAACGGGGCGGTTCGATCTGGTCCTGGGCTGGGTCCTGTTTTGCAACATGCTGCTGACGTCTCCACTGTTCATGCCGGTGCTGGTTCGTGAGCTTTATCGATTCCGGCTGGCTATCAGTCCTGAGGCAGTGAGGCTGATCGGCGCTGTCAGCTGGACCGTGACCGGAGTTTATGCGGTCATCTATCTGGGGCACGTTTTATGGTCGTTGGCGAAGGGGTACCGCATCAACCCTGTCAAATATCTGTTTATTGCCTGCAGCTATTTCATGTGGTACTTTTGCGCGTGGCAGGCTGCGAATGTACTGGTCTTCGGTGTTGCACACCGCATCCTGCATGGCACGCAGTATTCCGTGATGGTCTATTGGTATCTGCGTCGCCAGACGATGAAAGGTGAGTCGAAGAGTCGTTTCGCGGCTGCGCTGGTGAGGCCCGGCAATGTGGCCGCGTTTGTTTTAATGGGCCTGTTCTATTCGGTGGTACTGCACCTGCTTAGTGGAGGCCCGGTTGGTGGTTTGATTTTCGGATGGGGGGATTTTCCGAATCTGTACGAAGCGATCCCATCGCTCAATCTTCCCAGCATGACGCCTGACGAAGGATACGCGGTCGTGACACAGGCGCTGCTCGAAACGTTTGGGCTGACGCATTACTATTTCGATTCGTTCATCTGGAAAGTCAGTGACCGCAGAATTCAGAAAGGTCTGGCATGACACGGACCTCTGAATTACCTCCACGTACCGGAGGCCGCATACTGTTCGGTCTGTGCGTTGCCGTCAGTTTGTACGGCTACGCGTCCGGCTGGGACAGCTGGTTGCTGCTGTTGCTGTTGTTTGGCGTGCCGGTGCGCCGTTTTTGCAGTTGGATGTATACCGGCCGACTTAACCGCTATCGCTTTCTGTTTGGAATCTACATGGTGGCCAGTGTCATTGGTGCCTTTGAGGCGTGGCAGTATGGAAAGACGTCTGAGTTCCTGCTAAGAGCTGTCGACCTGCCCGTGGGGCCGGGTGCACCGGACTTGTTTCTGGAATATGATCTGCCTGGTGTCCTGTTCGAACTGTATCCGGAACGATCCGAGGTGCTGTTTATTCGTGGGTTTCAGATGAAGCTCTGCCACGATGACCTGCTTTCAATGGAGCAACACTCGGTTTGCCGACAGTTCAGGAACGCAGACCTGAACGCGGTTCGTGAATGTTTCGAAACCGCGCTGGCACTTAATTCCAGGACAGACGAGAATCTATACTACCACTACGTGGAGATCCTGATGCGTCAGGGAGCTTCGCAGGGAGAAGTTGATGCGGCAGCAGAACGATGGCGTCGAGTTTTTCCGCTGTCGGAACGAAGTGACCCACGACAGGTCTTTGTGCAGGACGCTCCGACTGACGCAGGGGCATAGATGGGCGGTCGTGAAATGGCACGTCGCTGTTCCGGGTTTTGTGCCTGCGTCACTGGTGCCGGGACATGTTACGTGACACGTTCCGACGACTACGAACAGAAGTCTGCATACTTATTGTTGTGACGGCGATCCTGCGGCTGCCGCCTGTGCAGATCCGTCAGCAGTTGCATCCCGAAGAAACGTGCGTGTTGTCCTGGCGTGTTATCGCCCCGACTTCTTCGAAGCGAAATTGGTGTGTTTCTTTACCGCTTTTAAAACGAAGTACGAATCCACGATTCTGCAGTCGACGAAGCCGAAGATTGCTCGAAGTTTGTTGCGATACCATTTGTCTCGTTTCGTTACGAACCAGAACTCACCACCGATCGTCAGCCGATTGAATCCTTTCTGAATGAAGTGTTTGGCGACGGAGAAGTCCGTGTGATACGGAGGGTTGCACAGAATTCTTGTGAATCCGGTTTCGCGGAAATTACGAAATCCATCGCTGAGTGAAATCGACACGTTCGGCACGTTGTTCAAAACAGCGTTTCGCTGAGCACACTGAATTGCTGCCGGATTACTGTCGAGCATCCAAACACTGGAGTCTTCAAGTATCTTTGCGGCATAGATGCCAACAACGCCATAGCCACAACCAAGATCCAGGACTTTGTCTCCAGGACGCAGTTCAGCGGTCTTCAGCATTGCCAGCGTTCCCGCGTCTGCTGTGCGCGGTGAGAAGAGTTCCGGACGCGTCTCAAAACTGAGGGCGGTCTCTTGAATCGTCGTTTGGAAGGAATACACGTGAACTTCTTACAGTTACGGAATCGCTAAACGGTCCGTTCATTCCGTTGTGCGATCGCCCCTGGACCAGCTGATATCCTGGAGCATCGAATACAGGACAATGTTGATAGCCAACTTCATAGCGTCTTCCTCGACATAACCGTCGCATGCCAGCGATGCCTGATTTTCCAGAGCACAACTGATGTCGTAACGACTGTAGATCACCGCATAACGACCATCAATCTCCACACCTTCGAGCACGGGCGGGCCGGCCGCAGTTCTTGACTTCATCGCCGCGTTTGCTGAACCGACCACCATTTTTCGTAATTGAACGGTATCGATTCGGTGGCCGGTGACTTCTGAAAAAAGTTCGTGGTCCGCCGGAATCGGCTGCAGTGGATGGTCCGGAAACATCTGGCTCATCAAATCACGAAAGCTGCGATCGAATCTGGTTGAACCACAGCAGGCGTCGGCGAACAGAACCGGTCCACGACTCAGATAGTCGCGCAGTGCATCGCGTTCCTGTTCGGACAGTTGAAACCGATAGCGACCGTGCATGTAGGCGAGCGGAAAACGACGCAGTTCACTCAGCGTGATCGGAATTGTTTTTCGTTTCGGGGCAACGCCGATGCCAACGGTCTGATTGAGTCCCTGCAACAGGTTTTCGAGGGCTTTGGGAGCTGTGTCCCAGCCACCCTTGTGCCTCAGTTGAGCGATTTCAATCAGTCCACGTCGAATGCGTGATCGACGTTTCTTATTCCTGTCATCGCTGCTGTTGAGCTTAACAGGCGGCTCTCTTCCGGTCGCATAAGCCAGTACGTTGACGCCAATACGGTTTGCTCGAATGATGCGCTGAATCAGTCCCTCAGATCTGGCAGGCGGATCGTGCCGCATCCACCGCTGCCACAGACACCCAAGATCTTCTGGTGAGTACATGATGGCTGTGCGGCAGCCAAAATCGACACCGTACAATTCGATAGCTTCCGTATTCGTCAATGCGTATTCACTGCGGTACACCGGATGATCCGCCTGCAATCGTTGCAGAGATGCATCGCCGTCCGGGAACATGCGTTCGACCAGGCTGCGAAACCCATCGTCAAAAGTGCCATCTTTGCAGTTGGCGACTGCAAAGATAAAGCCGCCTTCGTCCACATATTCACGCAGCCAGGCCACGTGGTCGTCGGTGAGTGTCGGTGCGTTCCGGCCGCTTATGTAGAGCACTGGAGCCTGATTCATGTCATTGACGGCCGTGTCACCATTCAGACGCCCAAGCGAAAGCACCTGACTGATTAATCTTGGTGGCCAGCCCTTCAAGCCGTCGACTTTTTCAATCAAGTTCGGAACATCGAGCGGATGCCGGTTCCATTCCCCGTTTGTTTCTTCTTCGTGACCGACCGAGTTGTAGTCCAGTTTGTTGACGACAACGCGAGAAAGTCCCTTTGCCAGAAATAATAGCGCAAACGATGATGACAGCACCGGCGTGGAACCACTTCGCTCATTCCATCCTCCGTCGCCGTTCTGTGCGTCAACCAGATAGCGAGCGCCCTTACGATACCAGTCGTGCTGGCCAAAGAATCGGACGTTGCCCAGTCTTCCGGCACGTTCAAGGCCGTACAGATAATAATAGTGCCAGTTCTGTCCGGGCGGGTTTGTGTTGACGGAGAAGTGTCGGGCGAGCCACTTTCGTCCTTTCTCGAAGGCGTCGGGCACCGGATGCGGCGAGCAGCAATCCGGACGACCATCTCTATCGACGTCGCTGTCGTCCTGAAGCATGCGCGTTGTCACGGCGAGTGTTGAGAGTCCCGCGGTCGTCATGCTTCCCTTGGCGAGATCGTTGGGCTTGTAGCCCCACCCGCCGTCCGTGCGTTGAGTCCTGAGCCAGTGTTCGTGTGTGCGCTCCCACACCGCTCGTTCAATTTCGATTCCGGCGTAGGCGGCGTCGCGGCGCGCAAGGATGGCGAACTGTCCGTTACTGTGGTCTTCGCCGTTGCCGCCCGGCGACCCACCGCGCTCAACCAGATGGTATCCCCACAATCCACTGTTTGGCCCTCGTGTGCATTGTGTCCTCACCAGCAATCTGGTGAGGCGGTCGATTCTCGCAATGTCCCTGTCTAATTCGTCGGCGGCACAGAAAGCCATCACCATCAATGACGCCTCATACACGAATTCCGGCTGGTTCGGCGGAGCCGATCGCAGAAAGGCGAGTCCCCGCTGGACCGGGGCAGAGTCGACCGGCACGTCGCTGTTGATCAATGCCAGGATCGAAAGTGAGGTGAGTCCATACTTGTACGGGGATTCGTCGCCCGTGGCGGTCCACGATCCATTGTCATGCTGACGACGTTTCAAGAAGTCGACGCCATCCCGCAGAGACCGCATGATTCTTTCGCGAAGCTCCACGTCGGACAGCTGTTTGTTCTGTGGCACAGCTGCTGCGGTTGGGCCTGCCAGCACAAACGAAAATGCTAACACCAGACAAACAAACCTGGCTTGCGGCAGTGATACTATGGATCCGAGCATGATTCTTCTCCGTTTGTTGAGCTCACACGCTGTCAGACACATGCAGCAGAACCTTCAGTGTATCGGGCTGCTCAGCGTGTCGAAATGCGTGAATAGCCTGATCCAGTGGGTATTCCGCAGTTATGAGAGACTCGACCCGTACTGTTTTGTCTGCAATCATCTGCAGTGCCGGAGCAAACGGACCGCAGCGGGAACCGATAACCTGCACCTCGTTGATCACCACCGGCGCAAGATGCAGGGGCTGCTCGGCGGCGACGGTCGTTTTCAAGATCACGGTCCCGCACGGCTTGACCGCCTGCAGTGACAAAGGAAATCCGGTCGGCGAGCCGGTGCAGTCTACGACGAAGTCTGCTGTCAACGCCGGCTGAAAGTCGGACAGTCGTGTCGTCCGAATGTCGAGTTCATTGAGTCGCTGCAACTTCCAGTCGTGTTTTCCGACGACCAGCACCTCGGCGTTCGTGGTGGAGATAACCTGAGCACACAGATTTCCCAGTCGTCCATCGCCCAGGATGACAACACTGTGGTCACTGTTAATGTGCGTCTGCTCAAGAATTCGACACGCCGCAGCGACTGGCTCAGTGAACACAGCGTGTTCTGTCTGCACGTTGTCCGGGACAGCGTGCAGATTCTCCTCTGGCACCAATAGAGAATCGGCGAAGGCCCCGTCGTGATTCAGGATGCCGATCACGGTGCGATTTTCACAATGCCTGGGCAGTTCCCGTTGACAAAACTCGCAATGTCCACAGGTACAGTTTATTTCGCCAACCACGCGTTGGCCGGCGAATCGCCCGGACTGAGCGACTCCGACGAATTCGTGTCCCAACACACCACTGAAGCCCATATAACCCTGCTTCAGTTGCAGGTCCGTTTCGCAGATGCCGGCCTTCAGAACCTTCACTTCCACCAGGCCGACGGGCGTGTCACGCGGCGTGTAATCGGCATCGAAGTGCAGTTCGCCATCAAAAAGTGTGATTGCTCGCATCTACTTCGGCTGACCCAGAGTCGCCTGCAGTTCAAGTTGTTCCTCGCCTCGGACGACCGAGAGACGAATCTGCTGACCTGCCTGACTGGCCTGGAGGAACTGAATCAGGTCCGCGTATTCATTGATGTCTGTCTCGCCTATTCTTACGATGACATCTCCCACTTGCAGCCCGGCCGTGGCCGCCGGGCTATCTGGCCGAACGGAACGAATTGGCATACCGCTGTCATCGTCATCGCCGCCGAGATTTGGAGCAATGCCCAAAAACGGTATGCGCCGACGTCGAGATCGTCTGGATACGTTCTTGAATTCAGGCGCTGTCCGTAGTGAGTCGATGCCCCGCAGCAAGTGCTCTGTGTAGTCGATGACGGCAACCACTCCGTCCACGTTGATTGTTTCAAAATCGTCATCAGGTGTGTGGTATCTTGAAGTCACTCCAGTGAAACAGAACATGACGGGAATCTGTTGCTGAAAAAACGGCAGGTGGTCGCTGCCGGCAAACGGGTGTTCCACAATCGTTATGTCCAGAGAAGATGACTCGTTCGCGGCTTCAACGATGGGGCGAAACTCAGTTGCCGTACCCACGCCGTTGACTTCCACGCGGTTGTTGCGGAGCGTCCCAATCATGTCATAGTTCAGCATGGCCACGGTGTGCTCAAGGGGCACAATAGGGTTGCCCACGTAATGCTTGCTGCCGAGCAATCCTCGTTCCTCGCCGGAAAAACAAATGAACACGATGCGGCGGTGCGGTGTTGGGCCCTCAGTCATGCGTCGCATGATCTCCAGGACGGCCGCTGTTCCTGTCGCGTTATCATCGGCACCGTTGTGAATCTCACCTTTTCGCTTTTGGGCCCGTGAACCGTACCCTCCATAGCCAAGGTGGTCGTAATGAGCGCCGACCACAATTGTTTCGTTCGCCAGTTCGCCTTCGCCCTCGAGGACGCCGATCAGATTGTGGGTGGTGACCGAACGCGTATCGAACTTTGTCGCGATTTCGGCCTGCCAGCCTGCCAGAGGCTGCGACACGGACTGCAGTGTCGTATCGATGAAGTCTGTGACTTCGCGCAGATTGGCAAGCTTGTGTTCCGCGCCATCGTGCGTCGCGGCAATGGGATGTTCCTGCAACAGTTCATCAATGACGTTCTGGCGCACATGGACGAATGCAATTCCAGAATCCTGCGTGCCGAAACCGGTGGGATCAGATAACTCGTCCTGGGTCGACGAGCGCACAGTATGGGGATCGTTGACAAAGATGACCCCCACGGCCTTATGTTCTTTCGCAAGTTTCAGTTTTCGGTCGATGTACGAATGTTCAGTTGTGATTGTTCCCTGAAATGCACCATCCGACCTGGCCTGGTGCGGCTCACGACGAATCATGACCAGTATTTTGCCGGCAACATCGAGATCTTTATATTCGTCAAAATCGTCTTCCTTCGATGTAATTCCGTAGCCGACGAAAACCAATTCTCCTACTGCCGAGCCGTTCTTTCCGCGTCTGAGCGGCTGGAACTGTTCACTCACTTTAAGGCGAATCGTCGTGTCAGATGGGCTGTTCAGTGTGACTGACGTGTCATTGGATACGACAGCGTTTTCTAACTGGACTTCGAATGGCTGCTTGTAGCTGCCGCCAGGCATTCCTGGCTTCAGCCCGGCCCGCTTGTAGTCAGCAATGATTCGATCAGCTGCCAGATGGATGCCGTTAGTCTGGACTCCACGGCCTTCCAGTTCGTCGGAAGCAAGATAGCGAATGTCCTCACCGACACGCTCCACCACCGCGGTCCGGTTTTCAGCTGCGGTGAGTGACGAACTTAGTGGCGCACCGGAACCATTCAGGACGTCTATTGATAAAATCGATAGAAACAGAAGAAAACGTTTCATGATGGCCCTTCCGGCACCAGTGGCGAATAGAGAAGGCAGGTTAACGTGACCACGCTAGCCAGATCTGCTGCGTTAAAATATACACGATTGCACCAAACAGCAGCCAGAATGCAGAACTGATATTGAAACTTTTTCGACTGCTGGTGCGTAGTAGTCGAAACAGGGCAGGCATTTTGTAAACAGAAACTGGTTTGCCCAGGAGATATGCGCGAAGATCGTCTGTTAGCTGGTCCATCGAACTGTAACGGTCCTGAGGGGCCTTCAGTAAGGCCTTGCGGCAGATCGCATTCAGTTCCGGGGGCACAGCGTTGCGTGGCAGCACGTCGGCCGGTGTTCGCAATGGACCATTCAGAATTTTGCGTTTGATTTCTTTGAAGTTTCGGCCGGACATGAAACTCTGGTTGGTCAGAATCTCGTACAGAATGATCCCCATGTTGTAGATGTCGGTACGACCGTCAACATCGCTGGTCTCACGAGCCTGTTCGGGAGACATGTAGAACGGCGTTCCCTGAACGTCCCCCCGACCAGTCAGTCTGCCCGACATTTGTTGCTGACCACTGCGCAGCAGCTGCTCAATTTCTTCGTTGTCTTCCATGTTCCAGACTTTTGCCAGTCCCCAGTCCAGCAGTGTGACTTCGCCATAGTCGCCGATCATAATGTTGGCGGGTTTCAGGTCACGATGAACTACGCCAAGATTGTGGGCGTAGGACAGGCACTGGCCGATATGGACCAGCACGTTCAACAGGTTTTCCAGTGGAAAGGCGGCGATCGTTTCGGCGTCGCCTTCAGCGATTCGGTCAAGGATGTCACAAAGATCGCGACCGCCCAGTCGCTTCATCGTGAAGTACGCATTACCTTCACGGTCACGGCTGATCTCGTACACCGGTACTGTCGCCGGATGAGGGATCTGCGCCGTCACGCGCGCTTCTCGCAGGAAACGTTTTCTGTAGACTTCCAGATTCTGCAGCTGCGGCAGCAGCGTCTTCATGACGACCGTTCGCCCAAGGTTTTCGTCATAACATGTCTGCAGCATCGCCTCGCCGCCCTGAGTCAGCGGTTTGAAGTCGCGATACCGCATGAAGCCGTTCTTCACGTGCTTCGGCAGGTCACGATCTGTTTCACTCAGCCTGATGTTGTTCGACACGGTCTGGGAACTTCAAAAACGTCTCGACGGTCGTTGTTCGGACGAAGCGTAGGGTCTATTGCCGCAGGTGTACAGACCACCAGAAGAATCGGTTTTACGTTGTGTCATACTTGACAGAGCCGATCCTGCAGGCGGTTCAGAATATACTCACGTAGCTGAATTATTTCGATTCGGCGCAGCCCGACAGTAGCAGTGGGGAAATCGCCTCCCCCAAACAGCAGCAGTATCCACGAGTCGTTTCACTTTGTACATTTTCCCGCTGCTGGGGGCACGATTCGCAATCCGGTTGTTTTGCAACGTGCCGATATCGCTGGCCTGATCCTGGGGATCACTGTAAGAATGTGTCCATGACTGGCGTGCGTCAGCACGAAGAAATCGGGGAAGTCAGAAACAGGGAATACTACCGATGCGTCGACGTGAATTTATTCAGACCACAACCGGAGCGGCTCTCGCACCGGCATTGGCCGGCGCCGGGGATGCGGCAGTGCGGAAACCCAATCTGCTGATCATTCACTGCGATGAACTGAACTTCCGCACACTGGGTTGTTATCGCGATACACTGCCGCCGGAGCAGGCTTTCATGTGGGGGCCTCAGGCGTATGTAGAAACGCCACACATCGACTCCCTTGCACAGGACGGGACGCTGTGCACTAAGTTCTACGCGGCGACTCCCGTGTGCTCACCGTCCCGGTCGAGCTTTATTTCGGGCATGTACCCACATCACACACCGGTGACGACGAACAACGTTCGTCTGGGTGACGACGTCGTCAGCTTTGCACACATGCTTGGAGAACAGGGCTATTCCACGGGGTATGCAGGGAAGTGGCATCTGGATGGTGAAGGTAAGCCGCAGTGGGAGCCGGAGCGAAACTTCGGTTTTCAGGATAACCGATATATGTTCAACCGAGGCCACTGGAAACAGCTGGAACTTACGGAGCAGGGGCCCCGCGTCAAAACCAGGGATCGCAGGGGGCAACCCAATTACAGTGTCGAGGGTGCGGATGACGAGAGCTTTACCACGGACTGGCTAACGGATCGTACTATCGAATTCATTGATGAACACAAAGATAAACCGTTCTGCTACATGCTGAGTATCCCGGATCCTCACGGTCCGGATACCGTCCGAGCACCCTATGACACGATGTACGACGATTCGACCGTCGAGCCGCCTCGTACATTTGGTAAACCGACCGAGGGCGTTCCCAGCTGGGCGATGCCGACAAAAAACTGCAACTACAGGATGGCCAGCTACCACGGTATGGTGAAGTGCGTCGATGACAACGTCGGACGAATTATCGAATCACTCCGCGAACGAGATCTACTTGACAACACGATTCTTATATTCACAGCCGATCACGGTGACATGCGCGGTGAGCACGGGCGGCAGAATAAAGGCATACCGCTGGAAGCATCGGCGAAGGTTCCCTTTGTGGTCCGCTATCCCGAATCCATTCCTGCAGGGGCCCGCATCAATGAGGTGCTGAACACGGTCGATTTTCTGCCCTCCATGCTGTCACTGATGGGCATCGATACAGCAGATCACGTGCAGGGGCGGGACGCGTCGCGTCTTCTGCAGACCAGCACCGCTCCTCAGGACTGGAACGATGTCACTTTCATGCGAAGCACAGGTAAACCCGGAAGTCAGTTCGGGTGGGTCTCAGCCCTCACGCCGCGATTCAAGCTGATTCTGTCGTCGGTGGATGATCCATGGCTTCTGGACCTGCAGCAGGATCCGGATGAATTGGTCAATTTTATTGACGATCCGGAGCACAAGGACGTGGTCCAGCACCTCGCCAGGGAACTGAGAGACTACGGTGAACGGCTTAACGATCCGTACACGGCGAACCCTAAGACAAACGCATGGATTGAGAAGCTGATGGCCTGAGAACTTCGCCGCAGATGATTATTCCGTGTGTCATTGCGTCGCGGCCGTCGCTCTGGAAGAAGTGACAAACAGGTCGTCGAACTGAGGATCCGGCAGCAGGCAGGGGTGTTTGTACTGTTCCGGGCTTCCACCGGAGGTCCGAATTCGATTCCGGGCGAACCAACTCCACGATTCTGCTGAAACGACTTCACATCGTATCATGGCCAGGCGTTTTGTGGCTCGCTTCTCGCTGTATTCGCAATTTTGCTGACAGAGAGCGGCATCGACAGCACTTGCGAAGATGTCCCGGTCTCGACTTTCAGCGGTTCGCAGATGTGATGTCTGAAGAAACAATGTATATCCCGGTGGTTCAGCCCATTTTGGAGTCAGCGTGAATTGCTTTAAGGACACTCCCGTCTGCCGACAGGCTGCCCCGACTGATTCCACCACCTGCGATTCGGAAATCTTCTCGCCTGCGATGCTCGACAGATGCTGCCCCTTGTGTCGGAATTCCAGCAACGGAGTTGTGCCGCAGAATCCGGTGCAGCGGACCACGTCAAAGATGTTGTACCGGTAAAGTCCGGACGACGTTGTCAGAAGAATGAAGTACTCGGCGTCAACTTCCAGTTCGTGGGCTTCCAGCACAACCGGATCTGCGGCATCAATCTCGTGGACAGGTATGAATTCAAAGAAATGCGATTCAATGTCCAGCACACCGCTCGGTGTGTCGTCTTCGAATGGAATCGTCATGCGACCTTCACTGGCGTGCAGACCATGGTCTCGCACTGCGACATTGCCGAACACCTGCCGTAACTGCTGCGAATAGGCGCCAGCACTTCCCCCTGTCCAGACGGCCAGACATTCCAGATGGGGCCAGCAGTGTGCAGGCGACAGCTCACCGCATGCTGATATTACAGCTTCCAGTTCTGCTGCCCGACCTGGACTGTTCTTCAGAAACGGACGCAATGAATCCGCTTCCGCATCAGAGATTGCGGCACCCGTCAGCGTGCCGTCGTGAATATCCCGGATCAGCTGTGCTGCGTTAGTGTTCGAGAATTCCATCAACTGCAGCAGCGTGCCGGGGTTGGCGGTCACGAACATTCCGACCCAGGCATCGGCAAACGCGAACCGGGCAGTGACGTATTTCTTGGCGTCGGGATCATCGATGTGAGTCGTCTGTTCTGGTACTGTGTACAGCTTGCGGATGATTGGCTTCTGCATCGACGTGACAAGGCCACTGATGTTGCCGCACGAAGTTCCGTCAGCTGTACGGCTGCGGTCATGGCTGCTGATGATCTGGACCATACGCAACAACTTCATACGTGGGTGTGACTGGTGAGTCGCAATTCCCCAGTGCTGCCAGCTGCGACGATAGTCCTGGACAAAGTGATCCGTGATCGGAATCAGTTTGGCCCTGTCTGTCGTACCGCTGGTGGTGGCAAACATCAAGAGCCTGTTGCTGCTTCCCAGCAGCGCATCGTGTGCACCACGCTGCATCTGCTCAACCCAGGGCCGGAAAACTTCGTAGTCAGAAACGGCAATTCGTTTCCGGAAATCGACCACGGTCAGATTCGGCGCAAGCGAGTGTTCACGTGAGAAACGACTGTCAGCGTTGATGCTTAACAATCGCTGCAAAGTTTGCCGCTGTGTTTCGCGGCAACTGGTACGCGCTGTACGGAGGAACTTGTCCTTCGCGCGAATCATGGGGCGGCGAAAGACGCCGCCAACGACGGAGCGAATCCTGCTCTTTAACGGAATTGGGGCCTTCCGGGCGGGGTGCAACCTGGGCGCCATGGATCAGTCGGATTCTCCAGCGATTGAGCGGTAGATTGCTTCTGCTTTGTCGTAGGCCGCTTTGGCGGCGTCACGTTCTTCTTCGCGAATCCGTCCCTTCTTCGAATTCCAGCACGTCTGAACAGCCTGCACACACCAGTCTGCACTCTTGCTGCTCGCCCGGATCGGTTGGTTGTCCACATGGATGAACACCGGGTTGGTGTGGACCGAAGGAAGAATGCGTACTGCCACCCAGGACGATTTGTTAATTTCGACAGGGATCTCGAAGAATGTATTGCTGCCATCTGCCAGCATCGTCTTTGTTGCCACAACTTCGCCATTGACAATCACCTCAACCGGCACGTTACGGGTGTCTTCGATGCGACAGCGTTCGATGTGCCAGTATGGTTTTTCGTCCAGCCGCCGGCCGCGGATCTGTCGAGTTTTTTCGGTCTGCTGTTCTTCCAGCAGTGCGGTTGCATCAAAGGTGACGTTGACCGTCGATGACTTTTTCAGATCTAGCCGACTGATTCCGGATTCAGACCTGCTGCCCACTCCGACTCCGTCAACAGCGAAGTCTAAAACGTGACTGAGGCCGTCGCCGCAGTAGCTGCGGCCATTCTTCAGGCCGTCGACCCAGGTTTCGTAGGTCAGTTCCTGATCATCATCCAGTTGCACATAGATTCGCCCCAGTCCGACACGGTCGCCGTAAATGCACGGGAAGTCTGTCTCGCCGCTGATGCGCGTTGTCATGCCGCAGTTCAGTGTGTGGTACCAGACATTCAGTTCCCAGATGGCGGGGGTGTCAACGGCGGAGATAAAGTCACACACGCCGTGCGGTGCCGTCACCACGAACTCGTTGGCTCCGATACCGTCAAACGGAGGCATGGCATAGTCTGGCAGCGTGTCCGCTGCCTTGCCTTTCCAGTTGTTCGGTGCTCCTCCCCACGGTCGTTTGACGAATTGCCGAGTTCCGTCGGGCATCACGTCTGGCAGAGCTAAACCCCAACCGCTGTGACTATAGCCCACAATGCCGCCCTGATCCTGTCCCCATTTCAGCACGGGCAGCGTCCAGCTGGGCCACTGCTCAAGGCGAGTTGTCCCGGGATAATCGTCTTCACTGAGTTTCAGCAGACACAGATGGCCGGCGTGCGATGAGGGAAAGCCACTGACCTCGACGTCATACCGCATCAGGTTTCCCGGCTGCGAAAGTTGTGAGACTTCTGCTTCGAAGAATTGTTTCTGAGTGTACCAGCATGGTCCCCAGCTCAGGACGCACGCGACATTCAGATCTTCGCCTAGAATGTGTCGCATCATGTCTTCGGGGCCGACGCCCTCTGTCGGACTGTCGTAGTGGGCACAGCCGGCTGCGTGAACGTGATGATCTCCGGAGTACCAATTTCGCTGTGCCACATGAATCCATCGCTGCAGCTGAATGTCCAGCGAGTGCTCTTTGGCTTCCGGGACTCTTACGTCCATCTGCACAGGAAGGTATTCGGGGCCACGGGTGACTGTGATCTCGTAATCACCGGGCGGCAGATCAACAGACTCTCCGTCGTGACGATAGACCTGGTGGTGAAAGAAGAAGTCAGGAGCCAGTCGTCGTGCCGGACTTGGATAGATACGCCCCTGGCGGTCTTTGATAACGAACGCCGCTGTTGTGGGGGCGCCATCGACGTCCTTCACGTTCAACACCACCTTAACGGCCGGCTCACAGTCAAACAGAATCGGAACGGCGTTACGGAAGCCAATGTCCTGAGTGCCCTGGCCGATGTTATACGCCAGCGACGCTTCTCGCTTGCCCACGTCTCGACTGAACAGCAACAGCGGGCGGTATTCGACCAGCAGCCCCGACAGTTTTTTTGTCATCGGTTCGCGATTTAACAGCGACACATCCAGCCAGCGATTCGGCACGTCGGAAGGATTGACGAGTTTTTCGTCCGTTCGAGGCTGTTGGCGGGTACCTTTTCCTCTTTGGTATATTGGCGCAGCATTGGGACTCTCAACCTTGAGTTCCGGATTGATGCCGGCTTCGTTGTGCACCTTGACCAGAAACGTCCGCCAGCCCTGCTGCATCAGCTGCTTTGCAACAGGTCCGGCTTTCACCTTTACTCGGCTCTCAGCGTTGATATTGACCTCAGTCAGACACAGCGGATCCAAAAGCTCCTGGACGCGTTTAACCGCTGCTTGGTCGTCCTGCTCCTGAAATGCCTGCTTCAGCTGATCCGCAACGGCGGGAGCGAGCGGTGTTCCTGAGAACTGCAGGGCTTCCATCAGTCGCTGTGTGGCGGCGATCAAAGGCTGGCGTTCCACGCCATACACGACCGCCAGGTCATCACCGGCCGATCGCGGCGCGGCAGCCACGAGTATCGAGAACAGAGCGCCGCAAACGATACCTGGGCAGCCAGCAAGACGTAACACAATCGTTCTCCGCAACCAGTCTTCAAACTTTGTCGTTGCGGGCATTGTGAACGGAACGATGCTGGTGAGCAATCGAGTGGTCGTAAAAGGGTCGGGAGTCTTTCGCAGATGAGTGATCGTTCACTTGGATCGCACGCTGGATGCAAGAAACTCCCGAACCTCTTACAGGCACAGCCAGAAAAACGGACGTCTGCCTACGTGTGGTCCGTACGAATACGAACCTGCAGGGCTCCCAGCATTTTCGTGATGCGCTCTTCCTTTTGGTTGATAAAGAAGACGTTTTCCAGCACGATCGCTCGACGTTCCTGACTGGGGTGTAGAATCAAGCGACCCGATCGAAGCAGTATGTATTCGAAAATGTCGTTGATTTCCTTGTCGATACGAAGGTTAGGGGCTGAGAAGCGTTCAAGGTCACTCAGAACGCCGTGATGATGCAACAGTTCGTTGCCCCGCACTTCCCAGTAATCGAAGCGGCGACTGACCATCACGCAGGTAAACAGAAACATCATGGCTAAGACGTAGATTATGTAGAATTCAGCGTTTGCCGCCGGGGACACCTTATGCATCTGTCTTGATGCCCAGGGGGCAAAATCCGGATACACACTAGCCGTCGCCCAGAGTCCCACGCTGACGGCAACGATCGCAAAGAACCACGTCAATGAGGTTGTGCGAGGAAAGTCGAAAGCGATCACAACGAAATTGACCATCATCACAAGTAGAAAGATGCAGCCGGGAAGCCGCGCGTATTCCTGCTTCGGTTCGTTACCGTTGTACAACATAAAGATCGCCCCAAATAACGCGGCAAGCACAGTGGGATACAGGAAAACCAGCTTGGGATAAGACACCAGAAAGACCGGGCCAGGTGATGCAGAAGCCAGGGACGAGCCGTCATCGCTGCTGGCCACTGATGAAGTGTCGGGGGTTTCGTCTGTCATCTGATTCTATTTCTGTGCAATGGGACGAGAGGCGGTGCCGGCCGCCAGCGGATTCGAGCTGCCGCTCGGAACAGAGTATGCGAGGGGAAACTGCGATTAGGATCTGGAACAAGGAACAGGAGCGAATACAACAGCAGGCCAGTCAACGACTTTAGACCGACTCGAACGACAACATACTTTACCGACAGTTGTCGCTAACATCTAGGGAGTCGGCAGGCCACCAAAATGCCGGTATTCTGAAGGCCGACGAGCTCGCCCGGAGCAGGCCAACGCAGAAATATTTGCTGGGGATCAATCTGATTACAGAATTCCTCAGGCATCTGCGTCTCAGGAGACAGCATGGATCGAGTTCACCAGCGACGAATAAGTGCCTCAGCTGTTTTCTGTCTCAGTTCTTCGTGATTGCCAGCCCCTTGAAGGTCGGTCGTCGCCTGCTGTTTGTATCTGCCATAACGCAGGCCTTGGGGCCGCGCCGGGTCCAGTCAGCATCAGGAGAACAATCCACCAGTTTGACGGTTATCGTTCGGCGATTGTGATATCGTACGCTGTTTCAGCCGTGGGGTTGCGGGACTTGACGGAATTGCCACTTATTTCTGCACAAGTTCTTGCTCGATCGTCCGACACAAAGTGCGGGATGAAGACACGGCACCGGTCATCGTGGACTTCGGAAACATCAGCTTTGGCACGGAACCGCGTCCCACTCTCTTGTAGAGTTCGACGTGTCGTTTGATGTATTCGGCAGCATACGGTTTGGCCAGCTCTGCGGTCAGTTCCGTTCTGCCGATCAGCTGTTCTGCTTTTTGTCGGGCAGACGTCGAACTTCTGCGCGAGCTGGCAAACAGCCAGTCGTGGAATTCCCTGAACTTCGACTGGTCGACTCGCCAGACCGCTACGGAAATGCGGGCCAGCTCGCAGGCATTGGCATGTGATGAAGACGTCTTCTGCACGGTGTCGTTGCAGGAACCGTCCAGCGGGACAGGCAGGACGATCACAGCCAGGTCGTCTCCGTATTCCTTGAATGCACCGTCAATGGCGCGGTGGGTGTTTCGACAGTGCGGACAGGTGTAGTCGAACATTTCAACGAAGATGTACTTGGCATCAGGTTTGCCGAGCAACGGCCAGTGTCGGGAATTCAGGCGGAACTTATTGCCCGAAACGCTGACCAGTCGAGGCTCAGGCTTTGGCGGGGTCGCCGTCGCTTCGTCTGTTTCTGCTGTGGCTGGCTGTTCTTTGGCCTGAGTCTTTTCAGAGTCGTTTGACGCCTCATCCCCGGTTGTGTCTGTCTGTTCGCCGGCGACCGGCTCATCCGCGAAGATAATTCTGCCAAGCAAAGCAGCCGTGGACGGTGAGATAAACAGATAGGCTGCCGTCGCAACGGTCGCTTTAGACTCGTCTGCGGGTTCGGGTTTCTGACCAGGCTCGCTGGATTTCGCGGCTGTGACTTTATTGCTGACAGGCTGTGTCTCAGAAACATCGCCGACCGGTGGTTCGGGATCGATCGTCGCGGCTGACTCGTCTGCAGGAACGGCTGCAGGTTCCTTGAAGTCAATCGGTGGCTCGAAAACATTGCTGATCACGGCCGGTTCGTCCGTGATCGGGGGCGCAAACAGATTGTCGTGATCGGCTTCCGGAAACGCGTCACCAGGCGGAGCAAAATCAATCGTCTCGTCCACATCGGCAATGTGTGTTTCCGCATTTTCGACGTCGTCGAATCGCTCTACGACGAATAGGTCTGGTTCTTCACTCGTCACCTGAGCCGCGATCAGAACAGCTACAGCTGCAATGCTGGCACCGGACCACGCTGAAGTCTGCCAATTGCCCAATGGGCGTTTCCACAGGATGATTCCGGCAAGAATCAGTCCGCAGCTGTGAGCGCCCAGACAGTAAGCGCACAAGTGTTCCAGTTCGAAGACCTGCACGTTAATAAACCACAGCGCTGACAGAGCTGCCGCGACGGCTCCGAAGGTGAGCACTGACCACCCGGCCCGCAGCAGCTTTTCCGGGGTGTCGCGGCGGAAGAATGCAAGAACGGTCAGCAGACTCTGATACAGAGCAACTGCCGGAAGGCTGACCGGAACACCAAATACTTTGGCGTATTTGCTGGTCAGCACATGCCCACAATCGAAGACTTCTCCGCCGCCGCAGCCATAGACAGGGATCGCATTCAGCGCTGTCCACGCCAGATACCCGCTAAGTGTTAGTGCTGTGGCACACAGAATACGAAACGTCCACAACAACTTTCCCGACGGAAGCAGTCCGGTGGACAACGATTGATTCTGGCTGGCTGAGGTCGTCACAGCAAAATCTCCCGGAGTGGGACCTGTTCTAGATCGACGTTAAAGTCCACCTGGACTCAGCGTCCGTGCATATCCTGAATCTTCTCCCCATTTAACTTAGCCGCTTTTTCGCGAGCTGTGGCCAATTGGTATGCTGGATTTCTCTTTATATTAATGGAATAAGAGGCGCGGGAGTCAAGAATTGCCTAGTTTAATTAACCCGCACTCAACAAATCATCGGTTAAATCGTGACTCCGATCGCCATCCCGCCAGAACTTCGTTCGATGTCCGAATTCCGCTAAAGAGACACTTGGGTTCTTGCCTGTTCTTCGCGGCACGCCCCTCTTGTTGCGATTCCGGACGTTGTGCAACAATATCGCGTCCAGCCGTGGTTCGGGCAGTTCACTGAGTACAGACGCGAATGGAGTCGCAGATGTTGGTTGTCACCAGTTTGCTTAATCGATTTTGTGCAGGTCGTTCTCGCCGTAGAAAGGCGATCGGCCGAGGTGTCTCAGCTGTCACCGCCGAATTGGAACGCCGCGTGCTGCTGACGGCGGCTGTGACGACTGCGCTGCCGG
>JABABI010000071.1 GCA_014238335.1 Fuerstiella sp. | reverse complement strand
CGATTTGCTGTAGTGCTTCTGCAGATCGTCGGCCCGGAATACGTACTTGCGGTCCGGTCTGCGGTCCTCCACCTGTTTGGATTCGTCCCAGGCGTACACCACAAGTGAACCATCAACGCGTACTGCTCGCTTTCCCTCAGAAGGGTAGAACATGATTCGCCCGCCACAACCACGAGCCCCCTTCTGACCGGACTGGTGTAATACCGTATCCGACCAGACTGGTATGAGCTGGTGAGGCGTGAAAAATTCCGGTTTCTCTTCCAGCCAGCTCGTCGGCAGGCTTGTCAGCGTGGCACAACCGGGCAGGAAAGCGACGCCACAAAACAACGGGATTAGGCAACGAGCAGTACGGCGACAAGATTTCGCGGGAGGATTCCGAATCATCTGTCTGTCCCCCGACCCCAATCGAACCATCGTTTCCTTCTGCTGATCGATTTCTCGTTGAACGTGTTCCTTGCTGACTCAGTTGTTAATTCCAACTCGGTCATAGTTCGGCTGCCGATGTCCGATTCCTTCAATTCTTCAGTGTAGTTGACGTTAGTAATTCCGTCCGTCTGTGCGGAATTTTTCAGGCTTCCCATCGGGCCGGAGAGCGGTATCTCGGGAGGCACAGGCAACGCCGTGCCCGGCAGCACTGGATTGGTCGTGTTCGTGCCCGGTGGCGGCGTCAGGTCAATGCCTGAGGAATCGTCTGCAGGAGATTCGTCGGGATAAATTATGGGCACACCGGCATCATCCATCGTGCCATAGTCGGCAGGCCCTGCCCCCAGCCAGTCGAAGACATCGGATGACACCCATGACATTCGCGACATTTCAACCTGCTTCAGATACTCAGCGTCACTTTGGCCCATAATCACGTGTGGCGTCAGAATGATCAGCAGTTCTTTTCGAGAATTGGTGTATCCATCGTAGCGAAACAGTCTGCCCAGCAGTGGAAGATCCCCCAGCCACGGAACCTTCTTGGTGAGTGACTCGTTGCTGGTCGTGATCAGTCCACCAATGACGATCGTCTGCCCGCTGGCTGCACTGACTGTCGTTTGAGCTGTCGTCACGTCTACGCGTGGTGAACGAACGATGGCCCCGTCGGCAGACACCGAAATTGGAATGCCGTCGCTTTCCTTCCCGACTTTAGATTTTTCGGCGTCAATTTCCATGACAACATTGCCTTCCGGACTGATGCGCGGCGTCACCCCCAGAAGCAGGCCAACATCTTCCATAGCCACACTGTTGATCTGTCCGAATTGTGTAATTGAACTGCTCACGACTCGTGGCACGCGCTGCCCGACCTGAATAAAGGCCTGCTGATTGTCGAGCGTCATGATCTGAGGACGACTCAGCACTTCCATGCTGCCGGACTGGTCCAGGGCACGCAGCAATACACTGACATTCTCGCTGCTGGCAGACAGCACAAGTCCGCCGTACTCCAGATCACCGTTGACTCGCCCCAGACTGAAATGCGACAGGGCCTGCCCGGCCGCATTGGGACCCGACGCCGTTGATTGAGTACTCCCACTGTTACCGAGTGGATTGTTGTTGAAGTCGAAACCCGGTGCGTTGGTTGCGCCGATGATATTGTCAGTTGTTGTCGTAACAACGCCGGCCGGGGTTGATAATGAAGAGCTGACGGTTGTCGTCAGGAGCTCCCCCAGCAGACTTCTGTCAAACAGCAGACTGTCCTGCAGTCCGACTTCAACTCCAAACTCATGGAAGTTGTTCAGGTCCACTTCTGCCAGTATCACCTGGATCATGACCTGCGGCGGCTGGTCATCCAGATCTTCCACCAGCTCAAGGATCTGCTCAAAGTAACGCGGGGTCGCACTAATGATCAGTGAATTACGTACCGGTTCCGGAACGACCACGACTTCCTGTTCAATTTGCTGAAACGGATTCTGCCGGCCAGGTGCTGCCTGACTAACGATCCGTTCGCTGCGAAGAAAGTCATTAACAGCCTGAGCCACATCCGTTGCCGGCGAATTCTTCAACCGGTAAACGCGATTGACGCGTTCCTGGGATTCCGTCTGATCAAGTCGCAGCAACAATGCTTCGATGATTCGCAGGTCACCAGCCGTGCCGGTGGCAACAATCGTATTCGTACGAATGTCAACGGAAAACCGAACGGGAACCATTGAAGATTCACCTTCAGCAGTCGCCAGTTGAGGCACGGTCGATGTGGTTGCTGCTTCGGGAAACAAAGAACGCAGCACGGTCACCAGGTCACTGGCGTCGCTGTTGGTGACCTGAAAAACTTTTATCTGAGCGGATGCGGCCGGGGATTCGTCCAGTTGCTCAATCAACTGCTCGACCAGTGGAAGGCTTGCTTCCGGGCCACTGATGAAAATACTGTTCGTTCTGGGATCCGGAGTCAGCGTTACTTCTTCCAGAAATCCGGAGGCGACGACTTTGTCCCCATTCGGCTGCACCAGCATCAATTCCAGAGCTGCTGACCTGCGGTTGCCTCCACCACCGCTGGCAGCGCTGATCGCAGTCGTAATCGTGGCTGCGACGTCAGCTGCCAGCGAGTTCTTCAGTCGTACCATCCGCGCCTGATTCACAGCAGCAGCTGTACTCACGTCCAGTTGTCGGATCAGCTGTGATACCTCTTCCATGTCTCGCGGTGAACCGTTCACAATAATACTGTTGGTTCGCGGATTGGCGGTGACGTTGACATCCGGAGCCAACCCACCACGACCGTTCAGAAACTCCTCAAGCATTGTGCTGACCTCAGCCGCAGGAGCGTGTTTCAATGAAAAAACCTGCATCTGTGTACTCGGGTTCACCGATCGATCGAGTTGCTCAATCAGCTTCTTTGCCGCATTAACGGCTTCTCCCCAGCCAATCAGCAGCAGCGCATTCGGTTTGACAAGCGGAGTAATGGCGATACGTCCCTGCAGAGGTCCGGTCAGGTCATCCAGCACATCTTCGATCAGCTCATTAAGGGCTTCCCCTTTGACATGCCGCAGAAAATAGACCTCGATTTCCGGGGCCGTTTCGTCACTGAGCCGTTCGATCTCCTGGATAATCCTGACCAGTTCGTCCACGTCAGGGTCGCGTCCCCGCAGGATCAGTACGTCCAGGTCGGGCAGAGGTTGTACCTCAACGTCCGATGACGGACGCCGCAGCTCTGTACCACTATCGGGGCCACCATTCTGGTTCACCTCCACCGTATTGTCAGGGGGTTGAACCTGCACGAATCCTGCCGGACGGATCATCGACAGCCTGCGATCAACCAACGAACTCTGTACTCCCTCGAGATTTTCTCGAGGCTGTGAGGATTCGCGCCACACCCTGATTGCTCGATTCAGCACTTCAGGACTCACGTTTCGAAGTGGCACAAATCGAACGCCGACTTCTGAGCTCCTGTTTTGAGAATCTTCAAACCTGTTCATGAGCGATACGAACTGATCCACCAGTTTCTGATCACCCGCGAGCTGGCAGACATCGTTGTCAGTACCGAAGACGATAGAGATGCTCAAACCACCTGCGGTATATCGATACCGGTTGTCGCCGAGATCAAAAAGCTTCTGTTCAAGCAACCTTCTGAAAGCCTGCTGACACTGCCTGGCAGTAATGTGCCTCAGCTGGTATTCCCGTGATGTCGTTTTCTCCGCTACCGAACGGATTGAACTTCGCGGAAAAAGAACGGACGGATCTGCCACTTCAATCCGTGGCGAGCTTTGTTCTGACGGCCAGGTCAGTGGCCGGCTGTTTGATGGCTGCTGCAGTGTTTGTGATCCACCAGATTGCGCCGACGGCAGGGCCTGTTCCAGCAGACGGTGATTATTTTCAGACGTGACGACGATGACCCGATCGCGGTCTCCGTCAAGCGTCACGCGGGCATTCCGACCGACCAGTTGCCGTATCAATCGCAATTCCTGATCCGCCTGTGATCGACGAATTCGATACGTCTTCAGGACAGATGGCTCGCTACTCGATTGTGTTGACGAGCTCCGCTGATCAACCTGCCGGACCAGTTGCGCAGTCAGCTGATGAACATCATCAGTTGCGGACACGATAAGCTGATGTTTGTCCGCATCGGCGATTATCCGGATGTCGCTCGCTTCCTCGCCAAGCAGTTCGGTTAGCATGCGGCGCACTTCGGCAGGTTCGACATACTGCAACGAATAGGCCTTAAGCTGACCATTCGCCGGTTGCGCATCGGCACCGGGCAACAGCAGAATGAATGCTGTCGCAACGGTGATTATGGATTTGCACAGTCTCTGCATAGACGCATTCGGATCCGGAAAACAGCTTGTAGAGCGGGCAACAATGCGCACAACCACAGGATTCGTGCCGCACGGTAGCCCGAAAGCCGCCGAGCGTATGCCGTAAACAATACAGGCACAACGTACAAACAGCATCATCCTGTCCAGCTGACCGGGACAGCTGAGGGCGTATGTTTGTTTCCGGCGGTTCCTGCAGATGCCGCTGCAGATTGTCCAGATATCCGCACGTCAGGGCGCACGAATTGCGCGAAGACACGTCTGTATCTGCCGCAGAGCTTCTGCCGGCGATGAGCTGTAGTGAGGGCAGACGGCAATCTGTCAGGCGAGATAAACACGCCCGAACGTCAGGAGCCGGAGGTCACGACCGCATCCGCAAAACTCTGCCCGATTTGCATCTTCAGCAACTGATCACCAGACTCGATCACCACGGATTCTTCGGTGACTGTCACGACGCGGCCGCGGATCGCAGTGGTTTCGAATTCAGCGCCCGCCGGCAATTTGTGAACCTTGTCATCGATCTGTTCAGTGATCCATGCGGTTGGTTGGCCGTTGCGGTACGTCACGGCGCTTAATATCGTCAGCTTCATTGGATCTTTTGCGTCGATGCCGATGCCGAAGATGTTGTCGCGAGCGATCACGTCGTAATCGTGGCGCTCCGTTGATGCCAGTAAAGGGCATTCCCCCTTGTTCAGCGACATTTTTTTTGTGCCCGGAATGATCAGTGCCTCCACGCTCATCGACAGGTCGAACTGACCTGTCGTCCCGACAGGAGTCAAACGCAGAGTCATAATGCGATGCAGCTGATCTGATTTTTCAACGCGGAAAAGAGCCGAGGTAATCTCATTCAGGCTGCCGCGCGCCTGTACGGTGAACGGCATCGATCGATACAAACCCCGTCGACTGGCCGGCGATCCTGAATCCACAGTCGCGTTTCGCAGTCTGGCTGAACGGACGGTTTCCAACAGCCAGTTGCGATACAACGAACGCGCTGTCTCTGTGTCGGACGGCAGAGACTTCTTCTGCCATTTTTCAATCTTCTGACCGGCGGCGCGGCTGTCTGCCAGCAGCTTCTCCTGTTTGCTGATGTCTTCCAGTAACTCACGGTTCTCGCCCTGCAGTTCCAGTAACGGTCCCTGAATCATAGTCGACAGTACGTAATCACCGACGCGCAGGATGGCCATCAACGCCAGAACGCCCAGCATCATCTGTTGTCGAGTCACCTTCATGGCTTCCCTCCTGTTGCCTGCGGCACTGAGGTGGCTGATTTCTTCTTTGAATCGGCCGCGTCACCGGTCTTTTCGCTCGCAGCAGTCACCGCTGTCTGCGAAGTTTTCAAACGCTCAGAGGCCTCGGTGAGATGGCTCGAATAATCCTCCTTCTGTCGACTCGCGACTCGGATGGTGGTCTGAAAACTCCAGACGCTTTTCCTGCCGTCTTTGACCTCACGAATCCCAGGCGTGCGGAGTTGGTGGAACTGGTCTCGCAGACTTTCCTCCATCTTCCCAATCGCGGCCGGAGAACTGCTGGTACCACGGAATGAGACAACAGACGCAGAACCGGATGGGCCGGCTGAAAACTGCTGCACGGACAGTTCTGAGCTGGAAGGCATACGGATTGTCAGGTCTCGCAGTTCATCCAGCCAGCTCATGCGTGAGGCTTCCCAGGCCGTCAGGACTTTGGCAAGGTTGCGTTTTGAGCGAGTTTTTCTGACCAGCTCATCCAGCTCTCCCGCACGCGCCCGCAGTCTCGTATTTGCTGTGTTGATCTCCGCAAACTGCGAATGAACAAAGTACCAGCCTCCCGCCACGAGCAGCGCGATCCCGGCCGCGATGGACAGCACTCGGTTCCGTTTATTCACAGGTCGCGGTGGACGTTTGGGATTCGCGAAATCCACTGCCGGCCGCACTCCCAGAGCTTCTTCTTTCAAGGCTGCGATCAATGGAGCATAGGCGCCAACAGCGGCGTCTCCGGCTTCGCCGTCCAGAAGCGAACGCGAAGAAACTCTTCGAACTTCCACCGGAAACTGCCTACTGAGCACATCGACCAGGATCGCTGCTTCGATTTCAGAACCAACCACGACGACGTCCGAAATCTCAACATCAGGCTGAATCTGACTGCCGGCGGAAACTAACGTTCGCTGTAACTCGGCGGTGATGTACTGGGCCGCCTCATGCCCGCGCATCGCCGGTCCCATGCGAATGCTTCGAGACAGCCGCGGCAGCCCATTCTGAACAATCAATACATGAGTTGCCTCGGCCCCCTGACTGACAACCAGAGTCGCCATCAGGTCGTCATCGGCCTTGCCGGTTGCAAAGATCCGCAGCGGCTGAGTAATCACAACGGCTCGCACCGTTGAGCATCCTGAGCTCTGAATGATCTCCTGTATCTGTTGCTGTTCAGTGACAGACAGTGCCATCGCACTAACGCTGCCGACCGCGTTTTCGGCAGATTTATACGGCACGAAGTCGATCACGCTGTCTTCGGAAAAACCGGTCAGCTGCCGCAGTGCCATGTTGCGCACAATCGTGGGCAGTTCTGCGTCTGTTGCAGGCGGAACCGGGAAGGTGACCGAATCAACAACGCCACGATTGACACACAGCAAGAGCGTCGCTTTAGTGGCTTTCAGTTCCCGCACCAGCGAACAAACGTGCTCGGCCACCGAAATCGGCACTTCGTCAGTGCTTTCTTCCGAGTCAATATTTCGTTCTCCGGCCTCCACGACGCGCAGCGATCCGCCGCGTTCCGTAGTGCCAAGCACATACCGGATAAGATTCGAGTTATAGTTTATCGCAAGCAGCCTGGGCATAACCTTAAGGGTAGTCTGCAGTGAAAACACGCCGAACCTGTAAGTCACGGCGGGTTCTGTCAGTCTATTCAAAGCCTTCAATTCGTTGTTCCAATTCACCTAACGAAACGGGCAATCCCTGTTGCGTAAGGTCCATCCAGTCTACTCGGCACGCCGGGTCATTGGCAGCATCGATTGTGACTTTACGTCGCAGGAACGGCCCACCGGTTCGCCGATACACAACAATTTCTGCCGAATGGACATCGCCGCGTGTGGTCATGTGGGAATAGATTCTCTGAAACGTCGGCAGGTCCACAATCTGCCGCGAAAGAAGCCAGATCGTCGACGATCGTTCCGCGACATCCAGAGTCATTCGCTGCTGAACAATCCGGGCCGCCATCACCGGATCTCCGATGAGTGCACGCAGCACTGGCTCAGAGGCCGAATTGATGTTGATGCGGCCGGTCAATACATCGTACGACACCGTTGTCGTACGTTCTTCCAGCAAACGAAACTGCTGGATGCTTTCCGGACTGTCCAGGCTCAAAGGACTCTTCACGAGCGGTCCCTTCGTTGACCCCGATGACGATAGCGGCAGTTGCACGGACGAGCCGACCAGGTCTGCCAGACTTACGATCCGGTACAGGCTCGCAGGCGCATTGTTCGTGGCGATGTCCGCCTCGAGTGGACCGACACCCGGCTCAGCAGAATCGAGTGTGCCGTACGTTCGAGCCAATCGAATATACCGAGCGACCTCAGGCAAAAAAAACGTGCCAAGCTGCGATTCGAAGTCGTCCAGGCTGGTGTGCGTGTCATCATTGAGTGCCAAACGTGGACGTCCGCTGCCGTCGACGTTTCGTTCAGCGCTGTGGATCGTAAGGTACGTGGTCCACGCCGTTGAATTCTGCACATCCGACTGGCCCGATAAACCAGCAGCACCATAAAAGATATCACGCCCCACGCCTTTGACGAACAACAACTCCTCAAGAGTGTCGGGCAGTGCGTTACGAGGACTGTACGGCCGGGCCAGTCGCTGATAGTAATCCGACTCCGCACCAAACTGGCGTGGCTGATCATCTGCATCGATCCAGTCGAGAATGGAATCGGCAGCTTCATCTGTCATTCCGGGAATCTGCATGAGCGCACGCGATCCCTCTCCGGGGTTGGCCAGTTCCCACTCCAAAAGGCGTGTCAGATGCAACTTTGCGGATTCGTTTTGCAGTCCAAACGTCAACGTTTGTTGTGACGCGTCGTCATATAGATCTTCCAGAGTGTCACCATCAGCGAACGCTGTCGTATCCGCTGCGTGTTTCGGCAGGCTGTGAACGACAGAAAACCGCCAGCTGTCACTACTGCCGACATTCGTCGAGAATTCGTCACCGAACTCGCGAAACGAATCGACCGGAGACACAACACGCGACTGGAACAGGTCCGGACTGTCAGAAAGCGTCTGTGAATCCATCATCGACGTGGGCTGTTGCGCGGTCATCGCCAACAAAAACGTCTCGGCACTGGCCATCGTTTGCTGAGCCTGAAGCAGATCACCGTTGATTTTGGCCGCTTCGTATTCTGTCGTCATGTCGGCAAGAAACCCAAAGCCTGCCAGGGCCAGCATCGCAACCAGCACAAGCACGACGATTAGCACCACACCGCGGCGAGCCTGTGTTTTTCGGTGTGTGGCACAGGCACGCGACAGCATTTGAATGGCGGATTCCGGCCTGTCTCTCGGGACGTGCTTCATCATGGCAGAAACTCACCTGCAAAGTCGGGCGAATTCGCGTCGGTGTCCCCGATGCTGCGCGTTGTATCCAACAGAATTATCCGACTGAATGTGCGTGGCGCGATTCCGGCCCAGGGATCTGAGGCGTCAGGTGAGGCGGCGGCGACTGCTGAATCCGTCTGTGAGAACGAACGATTCATTTCCTTCTCCAGAATGCCGCCTGAATCCGCCATCGCCGGACTGAGTATCTCAAGCTCAGCCGCCGTTATCACGTCCAGCGATATGCGAATAGCAGCAGGAAGAGTTTCCGCCCGACTCTCCGGCCAGTCCTCCACCCACGCCTGGCGATCGAAGTATTGAAAGCGACAACCGACGACTTCCGGAATCAACTCGTAGTTCGGCACCGACGGATTTTTCTGGTCGACCTGTTCGTCACGGATCGGGTCGTTCTGTGGAAACAGAAGCGATTCCAGTGTTGAACGGTTGATGGAAACATCTTTGGTCGAAAGACTTTGTTCAACGGTAGATCGCTGCGACTGTAACTCCATCAGTTCCATAGCGTCTGTTTGTAATCGATAGAGCCCCGATGGCAGCGATGAAATTCCTTCTGACTGCCCAGGCGGCTGCAGCTGATAGACAACGGTCTGAAATTCAGCCACCTGAACGCCAGCAACTTCCTGCGGAGCATCAAGCTGCTGCGAACCACCACCGAGCTCGTTGAGCAGGTCGATGTTCGACGGAGTCCTCACCTCCTGTTGCGGAGGTCGTCGCACTGTCAAACGCATTGCCGTTGGCGTTCCCCGTAATGTTATCCGGGCCGGTCCGTCGTAACCGGGCGTTTCAATAGCAGACACATCGGGAAACCCGGAGAAATCTTCCAATCCGAATTCCAGTGCCGGCATTTCGCCAACACTTCCGCTGCCAGGCTGCAGCAATGACTCTTCGCCGGATTTCAGCGTAACAGCTGAAAGATCTTCGGAAAAAATCTGGAACAGCGAACGCACTAACTGCTGCTCTGTTGTTTGAGATTGGCCGGCGGTCAGAAGACTGTTGTACATTGACATCACTCCCCATACCACAGACATCAACGCCGCAACAAGGATCATCGCGATCAACATCTCAGCCAGCGTGTACCCGCGAGACAACGGCGATCCCGGCAATCTGACATGAGACTGATGACGACAGCGAAGCCTGTCGCAGCCGGGCACTCTGTTGAATGTTTTCCAAATAGAGCAACACCGATGCATTATCGGAATCCTCCGGTTTCGGAAAATAGTTCTCCCGGAAAATTATTGCCGGACATCGTGTCCGATCGCACCCACCGAGTAAGCTGGAACCGCACGGGTCTTCGCAGCATGGATTCTGTCTGCAAAACCTCGACGGTAAGTCCGGTAAGCTCGATTGAATCCTGCACGGGAGCGATGCGCACGGAATACAACCATTGTGGATTTGCGTCGGAAGCGGACTCATCGACCTTGCCGGTGAAGATATCGTCATGAACGCGATCTTCCAGATCTCCAAAACCCGCGGTCGATATCGGCGGAAGTGGAGCCTCTTCAATCGACTCCACAGGCCGAAGTCCAAGCATGATTTCGTGCATCGTGTTCTCGCACAAACGCTGAGCTTCCGATTCAAATTCCGCTTTATTGGCCTGAGTCCGCCCCATGCCGATAAGTCGAGACAGCACAACCACACTGCCCATCAGCAGCGCTGTTGCCAGGATGACTTCCATCAGACTTATGCCACGCCGCCTGCCATCGGAAAAGTCAGCCGGTGAACACGAATATGACGAGCCGACGCATTTCACTGCGTCACCTCATCAGACAAAGCAGCGACGCTGCCTTCAATGGTTGTGGAAGCCCTGCGGAACGGAGAGGAATAGCCCACGGCTGACGTCAGGCCCCGCACCGCAACTTCGATGACAAATTCGCGGCTACCGACAATTGTCAGAGTTCTGTCTTCGCTGCGCCCGTTCGGACGAAAGGAGATTGACTGAGATCGAAGCACATCGAAACTGTCGTCGACGTCATTTGAGAGTCCATCGTTGAGAATACCAACCCGACTTTGTTCGGCTGATGGCAGCGAGGCGGCAAAGGTCACGCCTTCCGGCAACAGTCCCTGGCGCAGAACAGAGGATCGTTCAGAAATTACCGGCGTGTCCTCTATCGTCGTCCGACCTGTGTGTGGTCCGAACGCGAGACCGTCATCACCAGCTGTGGTCGACTGCTGCAGCAGCGGCGATGTTCCCTTTCGTTCGATCGTCCAGCGGCGTCCTCCGGCTTCGAACTGAAATACGAGTGGCGCTCCTTCTCGAATCGCCAGAGATCGCGTCTTCGCGAGCGCCGCTCGGACCTGACGAGCACTGGAACGCAGGCGGCTTTTGTCCAGTGGGCCCCGCAGAGAAGGCAGCGCGAAGGCTGCCATAGCGGCCATAATGGCCAGCACGATCAGCATTTCCATCAGCGAATATCCACCGCGACCGCCGCGCACACGAGCCGACGAACCTGAGGGGCAATAGTTCGTTAGCTTCACGTGGCTGGCAGTTGGGCGTGAATGTATGGAACGCATGATTGTTCTCATGAACTGACTTCCATACCATTGGTCTCATATCGTCGACAGAGCGTCAGACGATACGTTGCCGAAACCTAACTGGCGTTACTGTCGTCGCCCTTGTCACCGCTGGTGCCGTCACCGGTCCAGCTGACAACATCGTCATCAGTGTTTTCCTGACCATCGGGGCCGAATGACCAGATATCTGGCACATTGATTTTGTTGTGCGTCGCCGGAAATTCGTAACGATAGCTGTTCCCCCAGGGATCCTTCGGCAGCGTTTCGGTCTTGAGATACGGGCCGTCCCAGCTGGAACCGCTGCCCGCACTGTCTTCATCATCGCCTTCGAGTTCAACGTCCTCTCCCCCTGCGGAATCACCTTCGCCCGAATCTGCAGCGGGAACGGCAACCAGAGCTGCCAGCCCCTGCTCGCTTGACGGAAAACGATTCATGTCGATGGCGTAGCGTTCCAGCGAAGACTGAAACATTCCGATCTGAGTCTTTACGGAATTAACGTCGGCCTTTGCTTTGCTGCCCAGAAGTCGCGGGCCTACCAGAGACACCAGCAACACCAGAATCGCCATCACGATCAGCAGTTCGGTCAGCGTAAACCCCTTGCGAACAACTGCCACTGTAGATTTCGTTTGTCGCTTCATCATTTCAATTTCTCCTTTTTTCTGTTCAGTAATTGTTTCCTGCGGTTTTTCCGCAAACAGTTTCGAGTTGCCCCGCAAAGTTGCATCGCTTGGTTCCGCCGGACGATCAGAGTTCGCCCCCTTTGGCAATACGACAACTCCAGGCTTAACTTACGGCCGTACTCATTTCAAATACGGGTAGCAGCAGAGCCACAATCACAAACAGGACTGCGCTGCCCATCACCATTAACAATGCCGGTTCGATCAGACGAACCATCGTATCCAGTTGCCGCGCCACTTTTTTGTCGATGTTGTCGGCGATATTGTTCAGCACGTTTTCCAGATTGTTTGCCTCTTCAGCAATGCTGATCATGGCCATCACGTTCGGGGGCAACAGTCCGCACTTCGAAAGCGGTCCTGACAGGCTTTCGCCCGCAGAAATATTTTTTGCGGACTCCTGAATGGCCTGCCCCAGAACAACGTTGCCTGACGAATCGCTGCTGATATTCAGAGCCTTCAGAATAGGAACTCCGTTTCGCAGCAGCGTACCTAGAATCCGACAGAACCGGGATGTCGCTCCGTTCAGAAAAATCGGTCCGAAGACCGGCACTTTAGTTTTGTATCCGTCGACGATTTCTCGCCCCCGTGGCGACGCTGTCCATTTTCGAATGCCGTAAAACATTCCCGCCAGAGCCATCGCCACCAGGATCCCGAATCGCCCCAGAAAATAACTCAGCCAAAGCAACGCCACGGTTGCGCCCGGAAGAGTTCCCTTACGTTCCAACTGAGCAAACAGGTCCGAAAACTTCGGCACAAAAAATACGATCAACACGATGGTCACGATCGAACCTGCCGCAGCCAGAAATGCCGGGTAGGCCATGGCCCCTTTGACCTTGGCCTTGAGTTCTTCCGTCCGTTCCAGAAACTCAGCCGTCTGCTGCAGCGATTCTTCCAAAAAGGCGCCTTCGGTGCCTGCTCTGACAATACTAATTGTCAGGTCGTTGAATACGTCTCCGTGAGCGGCCATTGCTTCGTGCAATTGAGCTCCTTCAGAAATCCGGCTGCAGATATCTGAAAGAACTGTCTGCATTCGTTCATGAGGCGTCTGCTGAATCAAAACTCCCAAAGCCTGCAGCAGGGGCACTCCGTTGGCCAGCAGATCGGCCAACTGAGTGAGCGTATTGGCCAGTAACTCGGCGTTGATTCGCCGGTTAAATTTCAGCGAAAACCCTGCGGCCTTCGCCGGAATGACATCCAGCGGAAACAGAGAACGTTCGGTCAGTATCGCCATCACGTCACCGCGCGAATCGGCCGCTATCAGGCCGTCAACGTCCTGACCGGTAAGCGTTCTGGCGGTGTATGCGAATTCCTGCATTCCAGATTTCTAATCTGCCTTGGTGACTCTCAGAACTTCATCGATGCTCGTGATCCCCTGCGCCACTTTCTTCCAGCCATCCTGACGCAGAGTGATCATGCCACTGGCGATCGCCGCCTTGCGGATTTTGTCCGTCCCCGTACGGTCGTGTGCCAACTGACGAATCTGCTCGTTCGTTTCCAGCAATTCGTAGATGCCCAAGCGCCCCGAATAGCCGGTGCCACGGCAGTTACGGCAGCCTGCCGGACGATAAATTGGCTCGCCGTATGCAATGTCATCGAACGGAAAATCGGCTGGAACTTCATCGTACGACGGCACGTAGCCTTCACGGCATTCCCGGCATAGAGTTCGTACCAGACGCTGAGCGACAATTCCTTCGACCGTACTGGCCACCAGAAATGGTTCGACGCCCATATCAACAAGCCGCATGAACGCTCCGGCCGCATCGTTGGTATGTAGTGTGCTGAACACCATATGCCCGGTCAATGAAGCCTGCACCGCGTTCTCGGCGGTTTCAAAATCGCGAATTTCTCCGACAAGGACAACGTCCGGGTCGTGTCGCAGAATACTTCGCAGACCAGCAGCAAAGGTCAGTCCAACCTTGTGATTCACCTGAATCTGATTGATGCCCTCAAGTTGGTACTCGATCGGGTCTTCTGTGGTGATGATCTTGTTGCGCTCACTCCTGATTTCGGCCAGCGAACTGTACAGCGTGGTTGTCTTACCGGACCCTGTTGGGCCCGTCACCAGCACGATACCGTGAGGCAGTCGGATAAGTTTTTGAAAACGTGCGTTGATGTCATCTTCCATGCCAATGCCGGACAGCGAAAACGTCATCGCGTCTTTGTCCAGGACACGCATGACGACACCTTCACCATGCAGCATCGGAATGATGGAGACTCGAACGTCCACTTCGCGGCCGGACACACGAATTCTGATCCGTCCGTCCTGGGGCACTCGTTTTTCAGCGATGTTCAGCCGGGCCATAATCTTCAGACGGCTGATAATGGCTGCCTGGAATCGATTCAGCTCTGATGGCAAGGGCTGAGTCTGCAGCACGCCGTCGATTCGATAACGCAGTTTCAGACCCGATTCCTGCACTTCCATGTGAATGTCGCTGGCCCGCGCATTGACCGCTTCGACCAGGATGTCGTTGACCAGCCGCACAACTGAAGCCTGCTGAGCCATGGCAGCGGCTTCAGATTCGTCGAACTCCAGATCACCAATAACTTCAAGGCCATCCGATTCTTCTGCGGCCTGCGCCATCAGACCTTCCAGCGTCTCCGCCCCAACACCAAGATGTGACTTGATCAGGGTGGCCACTTCATGGGGCAGGGCCAGCACAGTCCTGACAAACAGCCCGGTGGCTTCTGCAACGGCGTCGGCGGCCTGTACGTCGAAGGGATTGGAAATCGCGAGTTTCACCGATGCATCGCTGCAGGCAATCGGAAACACTCCATGGCGGTGCACCAGTCGAACCGGGAAACCCTTCAAAATGGAATCGTCGATTTCTTCCTTCGACAAATCCACAACCGGAATCGACAGCGAGCGGCCAATCGCACAAAGAACATCCAGTTCGCTCTCAAACTGAAGCTCTCGCGCGAATTGGTCCAGCTGATCGCCGGCAGAAAAAAATTCCTGAACGCGTTTCAGCTCGTGAGATGATAACCGGCGCGCAACATCCTCGACAGAGGCGGCCGCCTCACTGGAATGGAAGGCAATACTCATTGGGGAGGGTTCCTGCAGACGCAGGAGAACAATTACGGGGATATGGGGCGGGATACTGATTTCAGTCTAAGTTCATTCCGAAACCAACATTGGCAATAACTCTACAGCTCAGTCCGGGGCGACACAAGGTTTTCTGGAAATTGCCGAGGCAGAGTCCCGGTTTTCGGACGTCGCCGACATTATATGGGCAGACACTCCATCAACGAATACAGCCGCACAGGAAGCCTGAAACGGGAGGCTGTTCTTTCGCAGCTAAGAATTCCGCCTCGAAATTAATCCAGTACGTCGCCGAGAATCTCCATCACTCGCGAAGCCTTTGTTTTTTTCAGGGGCAGCAGGGTAAGTCCCCGTGCGCGGCTGGTCTGGGCGACTTCGTCAAGGCTGGCCACCAGTTCGCTGACTTCGTCGAGAAGATCCTGTGGCGCTTTAACGACAAGCGAGTTTGTATCGGTCTGAACTTCAATCGTCAGCAATGGTGCAGCCGCGGCCGCGTTAATCTGCCGCAATACGGTAGCAACTTCGGACGGGACCCCCTTGGGAATGGAGATCGTGCTGCGAGCGCCTCCGGCAGTGAGCTGCGGGCGATAGACGCCATCCAGAACGTCCTTGACACGCCCGGCGTCGGTGTACTGCACAGGAATGACTTTTGTTACGTAGGCTCTCTTTGTGTCTTCGAACTTGTCAGAGTCGAGCACCTCAAGCAATTGTTCAATACGATTGCGGTCGGAGCGGCTGGCGTAAACGATCAGTGAGTTCAGCCGTTCATCAGGGACCATGGCCACGTGGCCGAAGGAGATCAGACCCTCCGTGTCGTCGAAGATCTGCTGCAGTGTTGTGGCGACATCGGACGCTCCGGCGTTGGTCAGCTGGTAGATACTAAAGTCTCGATTACGTCCACCCGCCGGTCGCGAATAAATGGCTCTCAGTAGAGATTCCATCTGGTCCAGAGCTTCGGCGTCGTCGGACGCAATCGTCAGACGCCCATTACCCGGCATAATGACGACAGGCGTGCTGAGTTGAGAATCGTCTTCCTGCACAGCCGGCACGGCAGCCTGTGCGCCGGTTTGGGAATCCAGCACGTTATTATCCTGTCCCCGGGGCTCGTTGATGTCCTCCGGCGGAACAGAGAACTGTCCAGGCACGTTCTTCTGACCGGGATGGAGCACCTTGATCGGGTTCTTCCGCAGCTTCGGCCATAGATCCTGAATTCGTTTGATGGCCGCGCCGACATCGTCGCCGACGGGAATAACACGCAGATTGCTGTTTGACGAATCGGCACCAACACTCAGACCTACCTCGCCCATCTTGACCATCAGCGACCTCATGTCGGCAATCTGGCTGGCCGAAGCCTGCACCCACAATTGCTGCATGTCTTCGTCCGCATGAACCTGCGGGCGAGTCGCATCGTGAAAAAAGCGGCTGCTGATCATCTGGTCGATGGCGGTCTGGGCGGCTCGAGGTTCCAGATAAGCCAGCTGAAACACCTCGATCTGCCGCGGTTCGGGTTTTTCAAACCTGTCGATCGCATCCTTCGCAGCTGTGTGGCCTGCCATCGTTGTCGTCACCAGCAGACTTTCGGTGGCGCTTTCAAAAATCACTTTTGCTCCGCGATCTTCCTCCTGCAGCACGCCGTCCACGACCTCACTGATGACAAAGCCATCCATGCCGTGAACAGGATACATCTGCAGTTTCCGAACGCTCGTCCCGTCCTGCGGATCAAGATCCGCCAACAGTGTTGCAATCGTTTCATGCTGATCAGGTCGAGCGACGGCGACCACGGTTTGACTGACGTCATCCAGTGAAAGACGCACCTCGTCGGCCTGTAGAAACAGGGCTTCCAGCACCTCCAGAACAATATAACCGTCCGCCTGATTCAGCCGATAAGTTTTCGGTACGGGACTGTTTTTCGTTCGCGCCTTCCCGGTCATTTGCTGCACAACCTGATCAATTGTCTTTTGCTCTTCCGCGGAAGCCGTGGCCACCAGTACTTCACGGCCTGCGTCTGTGACCAGAGTCGCATTCGGAAACAAGGCTTGCAGGACTTCCTGAGCTTCATCTGCCTCACCGCGCGCCATCTGGTAAGTTTTCGTTTCGACACCGGTACCGCCCACGGGAGCCATCGTTATCTGTTGAATCAGACTCGCAATTTTCTGTTGTTCTTCCGGTCGAGCACTCACAAGAATCTGATCGCTGCGCCTGCCCGCGGAAATGGTCACATCTTTGGAAATCAGAGGCTCAAGGGCCTCCTTGACGGTCAGGCCATCCAGCGGCAGAACTCGATAGACAGCAAGGTCCCGCTGGATCTCTTCGGTCGGATCCCCGTCGAACTGACTGATCAGATCCTGAATCACCTTGTGCTGATCTTTCCGAGCCACGGCGACCAGCCGGCCGGTCCTGTCGTTCACAGCAAACCGAACGTTGTCCAGGCGAGTGAAAAGTTCAGCAAGCAGATCTTCGGTATATGCTGCCGACACATTGTTCGTCTTATATACGACCGGAAAAGCAGCGTTCTCAGCCATGTCGACTCCGGCGATCTGTTCAGCAATTTCGCCGATCCTGGCATGCTGTTCGGCAGTGGCTGTCGCGACAATCAGTTTCCGATCACGATCAGTCACAATGGTTGCATCAGGATACAGGGCCAGCAGTACCTCCTGAGCTTCGTCAGCGTTGGGAGCTCCAACCAGGTATGTCTTTGTTTCCAGTTTACCGTCCGGTTGCAGATTGTACGTAATCTGGTCGATCGTGGCCTTGATCAGTTCCTGCTTTTCCGCAAATGCCCGCACGTACAGTCGGCGCCCCGTTGGATCGACGGTCAGCTGCACATCGGCATCCACCAATGGCTGCAGCACCGTCTGTACAGCTGCCGGGTCCGTACCGCGGATGTCGAAGATGGCCAGCGTCTTCTGTTTTATCGGACTTGTTGCGGCAATCAGCTGTGCCAGCACCTTCGATAAACGCTCATGATCATCGGCTGAAGCCACGACAGCAATTTGTTCCGGACGGGCGCCGGTTGAAATCGACGCAGCCGGCACGCTTTGTGACAGGACAGTGATCGCTGACGGTCCGAGATCTCTAATGGAATAGAGCTGAAGTGTGGTTTCGACCGCAAAGGGCTGCTCTGCCGCCAGCTGCATCAAGGTTGCTTCGATCTTCTGATGCTCTTCGGGAGACACCAAAGCAAGCAATCGTTTGCCGTCGGTCGTTGCAGTAAATGATACAGATGGCGCGGCTGTAGCCAGTACGGTTTGAGCGTTGCCGCCACCCGCGGTTGCGATGTCGTAGAATCTCAAAGTGCGATCTGCGGTCGCAGCGGGCGACCCGGACAGTTGCTGCAGAGTCTCTTTGACGCGCGTTCTTGTTGCTTCGTCAACCCATGCAATCAGCGATTTCCCATCGCCGCCCTGCAGAAACGAAATTCCCGGTGCTACCTGAGCGAGAACAGACTGCCCGGTGGCCATCCCGATCTCACTGACGTCAAACGCAGTAATCGATCGGTCCACAGACGCAGTTTGAGTTCCTTCCACGATGCTCTTGATGATAGACTGATCCTCGGGTTGCCCCCAGGCCAGAAGTTTTTCGTCCGCGAACACAATCTTCGCGTCAGGAACTGCGGCTGTGAGCATTCCCGCGACCCCCGTCACATCCATGCCAACAACGGAATACGTTTTCACTTCCGCACCACCTTCGCTGGCCGCTTCTGACATGGCCTCCACCGCACTGCGGATGGCGATGTGATCATTTATCGTCGCCAGGGCAGTCATTGTCTGAGCAAGCGGCTCGATAACAACCGTGGAATCGGGAAACGCATTCTGAAAGAACGTTTGTTCCGCCGTCGTATTGCTGTGTGACATCGGATACACCACGACCGTGCGTTCCCTTAACGGAGTCGATGCAGAACGAAGTGCGTCCAGTAGTTCGGCCACCTGCTGCTGATGTGAAAGTCGAGCCCTAACAATCAACGTCTGCCCGGTCGTGTCGTGAATGACCGTCGCTCGGGGAACTTCTGAAGTCAACAACTGCATTGCGTTGGTCGGGTCGATGCCATTAACGGGATAGACCATCAGCTTGATCTCCGTATCACCGTCGACATCTGAATCCAGCTGTTCGATTGCAGACTTGATGGTTTCGTGCAGCTGCGGTCGGGCGTTGATCAGCAGGCGCCCGGCCACAGTGTCGACCGTTATCTTCGCATCCGGAAACAGTTCAATGAGCACTGTAGAAACGCTGTTCGCATCCACTTTTCGAATCGGGTACACGATCAGTTTTGGCTTCTGTTCGGGAGGAACGTCGCGCTGAAGTTGAGCCAGCACTTCTGTCACAATTTCCTGTTGAGATGGTTTCGCCCAGACGGTCATCTCGCCAGGTTGAGCATCCGTCAGTACCTGTAACCCGGGTAGCTCGGAGCTCAGACTATCCAGCAATGCCGTAAACCGCAGGCGTTGAGCGGTCGTTACGTCATAGACCTTCAACGTTCGTTTTTCATCGGCGGGAGCCGCTTCTTCCAGCTTGTCGAGAGTGGTCCGCAGCACGATGTGGTCAGCCATTGCTGCCACAACCGACAGTCTGTTTGACAACGCTTCGAACGTTATTTGCGCGGCGGGCAGCATTGCCTGCAGAACAGCCGCCGCGTTTTCACCGGAAGCTCTGACCAACGGATAAAACTGCAATTCCGGAAGTTCGCCTGTGGCATCACGTGCGATCTGAGCAATCGTTGCCGCAATGACATCATGATCTTTCGTCGTGGCAGCAATAAGTAATCGACGGTTGGGACTGTCGACAGTGACGGACGCCGTTGGCGTCAGTGTCGTGAGCAGCGAAGTGACGGTTTCCGGTACAACGTTGGCCGCCATCGGGTAGGACTTCAGTATCGTGTCCACGGTGTCTTCGTCACTGACAACCTGTTGCAGCACGTTTTCCACTGACGCATGATCTTCCGCAGAGGCGATCACCAACAGCCGTTTATTCGCAACATCATCGGTAATCTGAGCACTAGGGTTCAGCGTCGACAGTAGTGAAATCACGCTGGCGGTATCAACACCCCTGGTTTCGTAAGTCTTCAGCTGCTGGTCCGGTTTCGCCAGATTTTCCGCCAACTGCAGCAGCGTGCTGGCGACCAGCTCATGTTTTTCAGGCGGAGCCACGACTAACAGCCGCTCGTTGGCCGCATCCGTCGTAATTGTGGCTTCCGGCACGACGGAACCGAGCACGGATGTCGCTGCGGCGCTAATCGAAAGATCGACGGGATACGATTTTAATTCCGCCGGTTTTCTGTTCGCGACCTCAGGTTCCAGCTGTTCCAGCAGGGTGAGAATAGCCTGATGGTCGGACAACGTTCCAATTGCGATCAGACTTCCCGTCCGGCTGTCCACGGTCACTTTGACCTCCGGCATCAGCGACGTCACGAGAGTTTGTGCTGCGACCGGATCGATTTCTGACAGCAGATATACTTCCAGCTGAGTTGTTCCGCCTGCAGGTTGCTGCGCCTCCAATTCCTCCAGAGAACTGGAAATCCGGACCTGGTCAGTCGCATTCGCCCATGCCACGAGTTTTCGACTTGCCTCGTCGTAGCGAAACTCGCCATCGGGACTGACCAGCTTCATCGTTGCCAGCAGTTCGGCTGTGTCGCGTACACGAGCCGCATACAGTTTCAGCTGGGGCTGTTTGTCAGGGCCCTGGTTTGATTCCAGCTGGGCGATGATTGTCTTTGCTTTTTCCTGCTCGGTAGGAATGGCGTTGATGGAGATTTGGCTGGCAACAGTATCAATCACAATCGTTCCCTCGACAATCTGTTTCAATACTTCGCCGGCCTGTTCAGGGTTGGCGTGTTCAATCGGATAAATCTGCAGCTCTGGTTTTGGAGCCGGCTCCGTGGGTGTCGGTTTGGCTGCCGTCTTAGGCAGCGGGATTTTGTTGACGACCTGCTGAATGATCCGCACAGTCGCCGCGGAATCTGCCACCAGCAGCTGTTGAGTCGCGGCCAGCATGTCGGCTTTGCCATACGTTCCGAGCAGCGGTGTGATCTCTGTGAGAGTTTCATCGGCCGGCCGCCCTTCCAGTGGAATTAGCACGCTGACGAATTCAAAGCGGCCCCGAGCCTCAAGGTCCTCCAGCGTGACCCGCGGTATGGCACCGTCCGGCAGCCCGCCCTTCAGGTTCAAACACATCACCAGTCTCTCACGACGGACCAGCGTGTAGCCCTTCGTCAGCAGCCAGCCATTCAACAGATCAATTGCTTCTGTCGGAGTGTATTCCTTACTGTCAGAGTAGTTGAAGGTTCCTGGGGGGGCTTCATCCATGACCAGTGACAGACCAGCTTCATCTGCTACCCAATCCAGAACGGCGTCCCACTTCTGCAGTCGAAAGTTGAATTTCAATTTTGGCTGCGAGAACAAGGTTGCAAATGCTTCTTGCTGTTCAGCGGTGAGCAGTGCCGACAGCGTCTGTTCTGCGGCGGCGTGCAAACCGGCTTTCGCGCTGTCTTCCGCCGCTGCAACAGCTTCATTGCGTTCTGCCATGATCGTGGCGATGGCCGCGTTCTGCTCATCCGTCAGCGACAACGCCGCAGCGGTGGACTCACTGGCCAGTCGCGCATACTCGGCTGTAACTTCAGCCGACTGCGCGAACGAAGTCGGTGCTGCGATGAACATCGAAGTAGCGGCCAGCAGGAACGGGACGACCAGTTTACGTTCGTTTTTCATCAGAACACTTTTGCAGTGTGAGTGCTGTCAAAGGCGGGAGTTGAACGACAGCACGAAGGGGGCGGGTGGCTGGTGGGACCAACCACAGAATTCTATATTCTTCGTAGCTTATCTGGTCTGTCGATATGTCTCCAGTAAATTCCGATCCGCCGAATATGACGGGACCTGTCGGAGATTAAGTTTTGGCTGTTTTCAAGCATAAACGCGCGGCAGAGCCGGACGGAAACCCCCAAACGCATTTGACTCTGCCCATCGTACCCAACTCAGAGAAGGGATTGACAAAGCTGCCTGCGCACAAAAGCACCCGGTCCCCCGTACTATGGACACGGGACCGGGCACGTAATTTCTGTTCGAACTGGTGTCGAGGATTAACCAGCTTCGACAGCAGCCTGTGCCGCCGCCAGTCTGGCGATAGGAATTCGACGTGGACTGCAACTGACGTAGTTCAGGCCGATTTCGTGACAGAAGTACACAGACTTCGGATCACCACCGTGTTCGCCGCAGATACCGATCTTCAGATCTGGTCGAGTTTCACGACCATCGGCCACAGCAATCTTCATCAGGCGACCGATGCCGGTCTGGTCGATCGTCTGGAATGGGTCTGCTGGCATGATGTCGTTTTCGGTGTAGTAACCAATGAAGCCCTTGTAGTCGTCTCGGCTGATGCCAAGTCCGGTCTGAGTCAGGTCGTTGGTTCCGAAGCTGAAGAACTCTGCGGTATCAGCGATCTCACCAGCCGTCAAAGCTGCTCGTGGGATTTCGATCATCGTGCCAGTCATGAAGTCGACCGTCACGCCCTGTTCTTCGAACACTTTCGCCGCGGTCTCTTTGATGAGCGCCGTCTGGTTGTCAACTTCAGCCTTGTAGCCGGCCAGAGGAATCATGATTTCCGGATGACATTCGATGCCTTCCTTCTTCAGAGCACAGGCGGCCTCAAGAATCGCCCGAGCCTGCATGGCAGTGATTTCCGGATAGACGATGCCCAGACGACAGCCACGGTGACCAAGCATCGGATTGGATTCGACCAACTCCGCCACTCGACGCTTCACATCGTCTTCCGTCACGCCGAAAGTTGACGCCAGCTTGCCAGCCAGAGTCGGATCTTCGTGCATGTGGTGTTCTGACAGGAACTCATGCAGCGGCGGGTCCAGCAAGCGAACGGTTACAGCTTTGTCGCCCATTGTCTTGAACAGATGAGTGAAGTCGTCACGCTGGAAGTTGATCAGCTTCGCCAGAGCGGCTTCGCGATCGGATTTCTTTGTGGCGAAAATCATTTCACGCATTTCGTCCAGATGATCAAAGAACATGTGTTCCGTTCGACACAGTCCCACACCTTCAGCGCCCAACTGAATCGACACTTCCGCATCGTGCGATTCTGTGTTGGCTCGCACGTTCAGCGTTCGATGTTCGTCGGCCCATACCATCAGCTGAGCGTAGCGCTGATAGACTTCTGATTCTTCCGGCTTCATGTTACCTGTCATGACTTCCATGACTTCGGAAGGGCTGGTTTCAATCTTGCCAGTGAAGACCTCACCACTGAAGCCGTCGATGGACATCCAGTCGCCTTCCTTCAGTACAGTGTCGCCAACCGTAATGGTACTGGCTTCGTAGTCGATGTTCAGAGCATCACAACCACAGACGCAGGTCTTGCCCATCTGGCGAGACACCAATGCTGCGTGAGAAGACGCTCCACCGAAAGCCGTCAGGATTCCATTGGCAACTTTCATGCCTCGCAGGTCTTCCGGGCTGGTTTCCTTGCGGACCAAAACCAGCTGCAGGTCGTTGTCGGCGTTCCATTGTTCTTCGGCGTCCGAGGCATGGAAAACGATCTGGCCCGTAGCAGCACCAGGACCAGCGTTGATGCCTTTGGCCAGCAGGCGGTTATCACCTTCCGCCTTTTTCTTATCAGCCGGGTCAAAAATCGGCTGCAGCAGCTGATTCAGGTCGTCCGCAGGAATACGTCGTTTTTCCAGAGCTGTTTTCTCATCGATGAGGCCTTCGTTGACCAGGTCGACCGCAATTCGAACTGCGGCAAATCCCGTTCGTTTGGCGTTACGAGTCTGCAGCATCCAGACTTTGCCATTTTCGACGGTGAACTCGATGTCCTGCACGTCTTTGTAGTGTTGTTCCAGAGTCTTACCGATGTTGGTCAGCTGCTCAAAAGCTTCCGGCTTGTCAATGTGCAGAGTTTCTTCGACTCGCTTTGGTGTTCGCGTACCGGCAACAACGTCTTCGCCCTGAGCATTGATCAGGTAGTCGCCGCAGAAGCCTGGTGTTCCGTCGGAACAGTTTCGTGTCAAACCAACACCCGTTGCACATTCGTCGCCGAGATTACCGAAGACCATCGCCTGTACGTTGGTCGCGGTCCCCCACGAGTGAGGAATGCCGTACTGGCGACGGTAAACCATCGCTCGGTCATTCATCCAGCTGCCGAAGACAGCTCCAATGCACCCCCAGAGCTGTTCCATTGGATCTTCCGGGAAGTCGATGCCAGCTTCCTTTTTGATCACAGCTTTGAAGTCGATAACAATCTGACGCAGTGCTTCGACGCTCAGATCACTTTCGTGTTCCGCGCCGACGGCCTCACGGGCCTTTTCGAGGATGTCTTCGAAATGGTCGGGATCGTTCTTGTTGTCCGGTTTCAGGTCCAGAACAACATCGCCGTACATCTGAATCAGTCGGCGATAACTGTCCCATGCAAAATGCTCGTTGCCGGACTGCTTGATGAGAGCCTGGACGACTTCTTCGTTGATGCCGATATTGAGGACAGTGTCCATCATGCCTGGCATGGATTCCCGAGCACCCGATCGACAACTCAACAGCAATGGGTTCTCCGGATCGCCGTACTTCTTACCCATCACGTCTTCCGCGTTCTTAATCGCGGCGTTGACCTGATCCGCCAGTTCTGCCGGAAAAGTTCGGTCGTTCTCGTAGAAAGCCGTGCAGACTTCCGTGGTGATCGTGAATCCTGCTGGTACCGGAAGACCGATACGGCTCATTTCTGCGAGGTTGGCCCCTTTGCCGCCGAGCAGTGCTTTCTGAGTAGTATTGCCGTCTGCCTTGCCATCGCCGAACGTGTAAACGTACTTTGTGTCTGCCATTTTGGGTTAGACCTCGTCAGGTAGTGCCGTGGTGATCACGACGAGAATATGGCGTCGAGAATTGACGCGTAGGATGCCCCAACCTGCTTCCAATAAACAACTTGGGGATTCTAAACAGAACGAACCACAGCCAGCGCGCAACCAAAGCCGCACCCGACCGGCGTTCAAACGAGCGACCACGGTAACACTGGCTCCGGCAAACTTCAAGCACTCCGAAAAGTGACCAAAAACGAGAGAAAACGCTGATTTGAACGAGATTCTGGACCAGCCGTACAAAACGCTCTTGCGGGGCGGAAGGTGTTCGGCAGAATGGATGGTTCGGCACTCGGTCTCAAATGACGCTGAGTCGTGAAAGACCGTGTTCCATCAGGATTAACCCACAGGAAGTCAGTGCTCGGTTCGAGCGGAGTTTCCAGGTGGACGCAGGCACAAGGCCTCTTCCGAATCCGTGGAGAGTAGCCCCGTGTAAAATAAGCTCGACTCGGAAGAGCCCGGCTACAAACTTCGGAGCGGTTTCATATGTCAGTGCGTGGCATTCGAGGAGCGACCTCCGTCGACGCCGATGTGTCGGAGCAGGTCCGCGAAGCTACACGGGAACTGATCGAAGAAATCCTGAAACGTAATGAAATCACGGATTTCGACGATGTAATTTCCGCTGTCTTCACAACGACCCCGGATCTGGTGTCGGCGTTTCCTGCCGAGGCCGCTCGCCACATCGGAATGACGACCGTCCCTCTGCTGTGTGCCCTGGAAATTCCCGTCGCAGGTTCGATGCAGAAATGCATTCGCATTCTGCTGCATGTGAACAGTGATCGGAAACCTGCAGAAATCGAACACGTCTATCTGCGGGAAGCGGAGAAACTGCGGCCCGACATGAAGAGTGCTCAATAACGCAGCCCGCGGCCGGACGTGATTTCATAATTGCGTCGCAACGTCTTCATCGTGTTACACAGCTGCCCCCGACGTGCGGCAGACCGTGTCCGTGCAATTGGGCGTCTGTGCTGCAGATTCAGGGCCCCGGTCCCTTCCCCTGGCATGCTGAAAACGGCCAGCGGCGACGCCCGGGGCATGTTGCACGCAAGCGCAGACACTACGTATTTGTAAATCGGCCAGCGGTGAGCCTCAGATCTTTAGCGAATTTGTAGCCAGTCGCCAGGAAAGCCTGAAGTTGACCGAAGTGGTACGACGAAGCCGATAACGAAAGATATATCGGTTAGAGCGCAATGTGATGGCCACACGTGTGCAACATCCGACGGGAATGGACTGTAAGTGTAAGTAACTGACAAACAACTCGAACAATCCTTCGCAGACGGTTTTAATTTGTGGTCAGGACACTGCACAGGTCAGGAGTGCCGCGTGACGTTAATGGAATACAAAGTCGATCTGGGGCACTACAGCGGTCCGATGGACCTGTTGTTGTACCTGGTACGGCGGCACGAACTTGACGTGTGCGAAGTCTCACTGGCGAAAGTCACACATGATTTTCAGCAGTTTCTGGGCCTGCTGGAAATACTGGACCTGGACATGATTGGCGACTTCGTTGTGGTGGCCAGCATTCTGCTGGAAATCAAAAGCCGTGAAGTCTTGCCGAAACCAGAAGAGGAACATGTCGATGAGGACGTGATTGAAGAGTCCAGCAGCGACCTGATCGCTCAGTTAATGCAATACAAGAGATACAAGAACGCCGCCAGAACTCTCGACGATCGAGCGTCCGAGTGGCTGGAACGCTATCCCCGTTTGAGCGACGACCGGCCGGACATCAAACGCGATGGTGCGGCTGATCGTATCCGGGAAGTAGAACTGTGGGATCTTGTCAGTGCCCTGGCACGCATCGTTCGTCTGCCGGAACTGGATCGTGAAACCAGTATTCGGATGGATGAAACTCCGTTCTCTGTCTATCAGGACCGTATTCGAAAACGGCTGTCGACGGAACCTCGAGTCATGTTCAGTTCGTTCTTCGACGGTGAAAAATTGCAATCGCGAATCGTTGGTATCTTTCAGGCGACTCTGGAATTGATTCGCCACGAACAATATCGTGCGGAGCAACCGGAAATGTATGGTGAGATTTGGATCCTGCCGCCGTTGAACGAGTCAGAGACCTGATCATGCCGAAGCGTCGCATTTGCTGAGATTAACAGGCTGCCCCACGATGGCCGACTCTTCCGCGGCTTCCATTACAATCACCGCTCTGGCAGCTTCGTAAGGAGTGATCACGGTGGGCGCGGTTGATTCTCGAACGCAGCTGGCAAAGTAAGCAAGTTCCGTAGCGAGCGCTCCGACGCGCTGTCCGTGCTGCTGAGGCCAGTAGACCGTGTCGCTCATTTTCGGGCCATTGGCATCAACCAGTGTGAACCCGGTATTCGAGCAATCGATTGTTAATGTGCCGTCTGTGCCGACAACTTCCAGCGTGGCGTCAATCACGGTCGGCACGGTTTCCGGCAGACACCAGTTTGTTTCAATGATGCCCACTGCGGCGTCATCGAATTCCAGCATGGCCCAGCCAAGATCGGGATAAGTAAAGTTGTTCGAACGCACGTTCCGCGCGTAGACGCGGGATGGCGCACGTCCCATGAACCACATCATCAGATCGCCGTCGTGGATTCCGTCGCCCATCAGTGGAGAGATCTTGTCCAGTCGAATATTGCCCGGTGCCTTTGGCAGATTGCGTTTGGCGTGCATCGACACAATGCGGCCAATTCGACCCTCCGCAATTGCCTGCTGAGCAAGCGTCACTCGCGGATCGAAGCGACAGATGTGTCCGACCATCAGATAACCGGCCGAGCCGCCGGCCGCCTCCAGGAGTCGGCGACATTGTGCGCCGGTCGCCGCCATCGGCTTCTCCAGGAAGACGTGTTTCCCGGCCTCCAATGCAGCTTCTGCAATCTCGTAGTGCTGTTGCCAATGAGTCGTAATGCTAACGACATCGATGTCAGATGAGTTCACCACGTCAGCGTAATGCCGGATTGCGGCTGTACCAGGAAAACGAATGGCCGCCTGCCGCAAACTCGCCTCGTCATGATTACAGACTGCGACCAGTTCGCTGCCCGGCAGCGACTGCAGCGTTTCGGCATGGATCGTTCCGAAGCGACCGAGTCCAATTATTCCCCAGCGGATGGTCTTCATGGAGGTGATGTTACGGGCTTTTCCCACGACTTCAATACAGGTCACATGTCTCGATTGTGCCGACCACGCAGCCACGACAATCCCGGAGCTTCCCCAGTTTTCCTCACCGCTGCCCGTTTACGCATGAAGGCCGTTGCTTCCTCGACTCGCATTGTGGATAACGGCCCGATTCGTTAGACATATAGACTAGAAGCGTCTGCCTTCAGGGCGACAATAGCGGTGTCGCGTGCTGCTGCCACCCTGCTCTAGATGACTGATTCGTGCAACGGGAAAGATCGACACCATGACACTATCTGATATGGCTTTGTACGCGACTCTGTTGGTACTGACGACCGACGGAGCACAGGCTGCAGACGAGTTTGATAAGCCGAAGGCCATCAAGGCGGATGAGGCGAGGATTGAGATCAAGGACCAGGTGGAAGTGTCCGTAGAAATCCCTGGGACCATCACCAAACTTATTCCCAATGATGTGGGAGGTGTTGTCGAGAAGGGGCAACTGGTCGTTAAGCTCGACGACGAACTTGTACATGCACAGCTGGCTGAAGCGGAAGAAAAGGCCAAGTCGGAAATTCTGATCAAGTTTTCCGAAATTAAGCTCCAGCAGGCAGAGGTCGAGCTGAAAGACAAGGAAGCCCGAAACAAAATCACTCCCGGTCTGTTCAGCGACACGGAAATCCGCCGACTGAAACTGGACGTGGAACAGGGCAAGGCAGAATTGCAGAAATCGAAGCACGACAAACTGCTGGCGGAACTTGCAGCAAAAACCAAAGAAAAAGAACTGAAGCAGTTCACGCGACATGCTGAGCTGAGCGGCATTGTGACAGACCTGCACAAGAAAGCGGTCGGTGCTGCCGTGCGACAGGGTGATCCCATTATGACGATCGTAAACCTGGACTCCGTGCTTGCCGTACTGACCGTAAGTCGAGAATTCGAAGACCGGGTAAACGTTGGCGACAAGGTCCTGATTCGTCGCCGTCGGGCCACAGGAAGTGAGTCTGTCGGAGGCGCCTTCAGTGATAAGACGTCCGCCGAAAATGTATATCCCCGGCAGGATGAGTCACGGGGGTCGGCGTTGAGTGAAGTGTTCACCGGGCAAGTGACACTGATTTCACCAACGTTGAAGACTGACCTGGGTTACAGTCTGGAAATTCGGGCGATCATTGAGAATCGGTCGCCGCAACCGGGGAAGTATCTGCTGAAGGAAGGTGCTTCCATTGATGCGGTGATTCTCTCTCCATAGACGCTGAGGCATGCCTCAGCGCAAACTCGACCCGTCATCGACGGTTTGCTTGAACTGCTGCTCAAAAAAGACTGACCTGCACTCGCCAGTCGTCCCGGACAAACACGCCAATGCGTGGCTGTTATTCTGAAGACGTTTACCGCTTTCATGGCCGAATCCACTGAGTCCACTTCTGCTGACATGATCGCCTCTAATCAGAGGCCGATTCCGCTGCAGCGCCGTGCTGATCTGGTGGTTGCCGAGATCGATTATCTGGGCGTGGGATATCAGGTGATCAAGGACCCGGTCGGGCTGAAGTATCATCGCCTGCAGGTTGAGCAGTACAAGATACTGGAACTGCTTGATGGAAGCCGCAGCCTGGAGCAGGTGCGGGACGACCTGAAAATATTCTTTCCAACTTTACAGGTCACGCTCGGCGACATTCAGCAGCTGATCACAGACCTGCACAAGAAATGCCTTGTGACCAGCAACCGTCCGGGGCAGGGAGCCGCCGTTGTTCGCGAACGACGGAAGGAACGTAACCAGAAGATCAAACAGACGTTCATGAGCCTGCTGTATCTGCGGCTGCCTGGCTGGGATCCGGAACGAACTCTGCAATGGATGTATCCGCACCTCGCATGGATGTTCTGGAAGCCGCTGGTCTGGACGTGCATGCTGTTTGTTACCACGGCATGGCTGATGCTGGGAGCTCAGTTTGATGAGTTCCAGAGCCGCTTGCCGGAATTCCAAAGCTTCTTTGGCTGGCCCAACCTGATCTATCTATGGGTTACGCTGGGCACCGCGAAGATTATCCACGAATTCGGACATGGACTCAGTTGTCACCACTACGGCGGCGAGTGCCACGAGATGGGCATGATGCTGCTGGTGTTCAGCCCGTGTCTGTACTGTGACGTCACCGATTCATGGATGATGAAGAACAAGTGGCACCGCATCATTATCGGTGCCGCGGGGATGTACATCGAAGTTATTATCTCCGCCATCGCCATCTACGTCTGGTGGTTCACTCGCCCGGGGATGCTGCACTTTCTGGCGTTGAATACATTTTTTGTCACGACAATCACCACGGTCATCTTTAACGCCAACCCGCTGATGCGGTTTGACGGTTATTATATGATGAGCGACTTTCTGGAGATTCCCAACCTCCGCGCAAAATCAGACAAGATGCTGCGTGAATCTTTTTCGTGGTACTGTCTTGGCATCGAAAGTCGCCCTGATCCTTTCATGCCGGAAACCGGCAAGGCGTGGTTCATTGCGTATGCCATTGCGGCCTGGTGTTATCGCTGGGTGATTCTTGTTTCGATCAGTATGTTTCTTTACACAGTGCTGAAACCATACGATTTGCAGAGTCTTGGAGTGTCGTTATGTATCTTTTCCATGGCCGGAATTATCTTCTCCATGTTGCGCAATGTCTACCAAATTGTTGCGACGCCAAGGGCAGAACCCATGAGCAAAATCAAAATCACATTCAGCCTGATGGTTGCGGGCGGAGTTGGATGGCTGGTGGCCAGCATCCCGATTCCCTGGTATCACCAGGCTCCGTTTTTCATGGAGCCCAAGGATGTGGTCCACGTGACAAGCGGCCCCCTCGCCGGGCAAATCCTGCCACCGGAAGACTACGCAGAAATATATAACGGTCTGCAGACGGAATTGGATGACGTCTGTGATTCCCTGAACTGGGTTTATGTGGAAGAGCACTACGACCAGCAGCGGCCGGAACTGTTCGCTTCATTGCCCACACCGGAGGATTATTCTGATCCGGTACGACCCGGTGACAAAGTTGTCGATGGTCAGGTACTGGCGATCATGGAGGATGGTCAGGCCAACCAGTTCCGCGATGAACTGTCTGCCGTTCTGCAGCAGTATCTCTCACAGATTAAGAAAGCAGAGAGCCACAGCATTTCTGAAGGCGAACTGGGGCGGGACATGTCGACGCAGATTGAGCGCGAGGTCACGACGCTGGTCAAACTGCGGCACCGCATGACTGAACTGGTTCGGCAGCTCAGATCCAGAGTGATCTATGCACCGTCATCAGGAACCATCGTCGCTTCGAATCGAGTTCCGGAACCAACACGCGATGAGATCAACAAAACAAAACTGAACCGCTGGCACGGCACACCTCTTGACCCCAGAAACAGTGGCTGTTTTGTGGACGCGGGAGAAGAATTGATGAGTATCGCGCCCACGGACGAATTGCACGCGGTGATGTACATCGACCAGTCAGACCGCGAAGACTTTGTTGACGACATGGAAGTCGAATTGAAGCTGGATGAACTGCCGAACATTTCTTATGTGGCTCCCATGACGCTGATGTCACGCCGTGGAGAAAAAGTTGCTCCGGAATCGCTCACTACGAAGTATGGCGGCACACTGGGAACGCGCCCCGACGACAAAGGCCAGGAAACTCTGACCAGCACCGCATTCCGCGCCACAGTGGAAATGCACTTCATTCACGAAAACAGCAAGGACGATGCTGCACTAATCAAACCCGGCATGCGAGGAAAGGCGCGCATACTGATTGACGACCGTACTGCGTGGCAGTGGCTGGTTCGCTACCTGTTTGAAACGTTCCGCTTCCGACTGTAGAGCATTCGCAGCAGGTAAGGATGCCAGGTGGTAACGTCAGGCTCGTTTCACTGACAGGCTGAGTTTTTTGCGTGCGGCACCCATGTCAGCATCATGCACGTGCGGCTGACCCCCGAGGAATCAACGATGGGCCAGCGCTTCTGCGTTGGCACCGGACTCGTGAGCATTATTCAGAAGCATATTCTGCGTCGAGCGACAAAGATCCAGCAGCTCACCTGCGATCTGCATTAGCTCGATCTGATCGTACCCTTCTTCCAGCGTGTCACGCAGCAATTTGGTCAGCCTGGCGATGTCCATCAGACCATGGGTTGTCGCCGTCAGCTGCAGTGACTCGGTGATGTCGGCCAGTTGTTTGAGATCCTGGTCATCAAGTGCTGCTATCAGCTGTTCCAGCAGGAGGCCGATACTCAAAGCCGACTCTTTCGTTACCTGGACTTCTGCTTCTGGATGCAGATGGTGGCGTGATTCGATCGCACCAATGAATCGTTCCACGAGTTCCGGATCAAACTGTGTCCCCGAGAACTTGCGCAGTTCGGAAAATGCCTGTGGGCGGGACATCTGATGGCGGTATGAGAATTCCGAGACCATCGTGTCGTAGGCGTTGGCAATCGAAAGGATTCTGGCCGAAATAGACGGCTCGTTCGATGGCCCGGCACCACGTTTACAATTGTTCATGTCGTAATGAACAACATGCTGCTCCACAATTTCTGTCAGCACGGCAGCGCCAAAGGAGCCTCGGACCATTTCAACGCCAAGGCGGTTGTACTTGTGCATGGTTTCCAGCTCTTCCGGAGTGAGCCGACCAGGTTTGCGCAGAATCGAGTCAGGAATTCCGATCTTTCCGATGTCATGCAGTAATGCGGCGATTTCCAGGACATAACATTCACGCAGCGATAGCAGGCCTTCGGCGGTAGCAACGCACATGTCCGCGACACGACGACTGTGTACGGCAGTCGTCTGGTCTCGGTGCGCCAGCGCCGATGTCAGTGCAGCGACGGCGTGGAAGGGTATGGCTGACGCCGCCTTATTCTCTTTTTCTTCTTCACGAGTCGGCGCTGTTTCTTCGGTAAGATTGGCAATCTGAGTCTGGGCTTTGTCCCACCGAACCACTTGGTTTCTGCCATTACGTTTGGCCATGTACAGACACTTATCTGCCTGGTCCAGCAGGTCCTGTGGTGTTTCAGGATTCTGACACAGCGCCGAGACACCAAGACTTACCGTAATTTTGAGTTTCGGAAACTCCAGCGTCTTGACCGCCAGCCGACATTTCTCGGCCTTCATTTCGGCTTCGTCGAGAGTGGTATGTGGCATCAGAACCGTGAACTCTTCACCTCCGTATCGACATACCAGATCATCGGGGCCCACAGTCTTCATGACGGTCGCCGAAACCACACGCAGAACTTCGTCACCCATACCATGACCGTGATTATCATTGACGGCCTTGAAGTGGTCGATGTCCACCATCATTCCCGCCATCGGCAGGTCTTCGTGCTTTGATTTCTCCCAGTTCTGTTCGAAGTCACGGAAGAAGCTGCGGCGATTCAGGCAACCCGTTAACGTATCTCGCGTGGCCAGCCATTCCAGTTCCCGATTCTGCGTGCGAATCTCGTCCGTTGACGACTTCAGAGTTGACAATGCGTCACGCAGTTCTTCCTGCTGGCGTTGCAGTTCTGTGACGTCTTCGAAGCTCGCCACCACACCACGGTTCTTATTCTCGTTGTCGCGGACAGGAACGGTGCTGACTGAATATGTTCGCTGCGCATCACCTTTGCCTCGCGTCAGAATGACTCCATTGAGCGGTTTGGAATGTTCAGCCGTAGTCACCCACGGTAGTTCAGTTACATTGGATGTTCCGGCGAGGCCGAAACCAAAATGACTGGGATTCGTACCGATCAATTCCTCGGATGTAAATCCGGTTGCAGATGTGAATGATTCGTTCGCAAGGACGATTGCATGGTTCCTGTCCAGCACGAGCAACCCCTCACTCAGTGAGTTCAGGGCGTCACGGACACGTGTTGGCACAACCTTGCTGGGGCTAATGTGTTTGAGGACTTTCTTCAGATAGATAGAGAACACAATAAACAACATCAGCCCGACAAAGCTCGCCAGCGCAAAATCCGGTCGAACCGGGATCCCCGCCACGACCCAGGTGGAATCAGCCCACTGGACCTCGATGCGTCCCCACTGTTCGCCGTTAACAGTGACGGGGACCATGTACTCGTCACTGTTTATCGGGACTGCGCCGAATGATTGCCACAGGACTGCGTGAGTACCTGACTGCAGCACCAGCTGGCCGGAAGATTCACGAACTCCGATCGTCTTGATGTCCAGATTTCGGTCTCGAATCCGATCCAGTGTTATCTGCAGGTCATCAGAATTCATTCGTGTGGCCAATGACATGAAGGTCACCGCCGTGGTTTCACAGAACGCTCTACGCGTGTGCTGTTCCTGGAGACGTGGATTTGGAATCAGCCCGAACAACCCCGCTATGAGCAATACGCTCACCGACAGGCTGACCAGCCCAAGCACAATTCGGTCTGTTGACGACAATTGAGACACTGTCGAACTTTCGGGGAACATCGTTTTGTTAATCAGGAGGCGACTGCATTACGTCGCACGGGACGTTACCGGCAAGCCCGCTTCAGTGAACGTAGCTCATTGAATTTGGAGCTGAGGCTGTCAACACACCGCAGCAATCGAGTTTTTACGGATTCGCCGCGACAGAAACGGGGCACAATGTCAAATCTACAGTCCGGGTGGCACGCAGTTTCTGCAGCGAACAGGTGAGCACCTGACTAACCGCTGCAACTGTACTGACCGGACTGTGCATGCGATCAGTGTGGTCCCCCAACACAGGGTCCGACGGCGCATGTTATGTGTGCCACGCAAGCCGATCTGGTCAGGACACGAGCGACGCAAGGGATTCACCACCCTGATCGTCATCGTTGTTTTCTTCAAAGGAATTCAGCACGTGTAGTGGATCAAAAGCCTGCCATACAGGCAGTGACGAAAGAAAGGTTGTTAACAGCGAACCACCACGCAATAGCCACACCACATACCCAACGGACACTGATGTCGAAACCATGGCTGTACTGCCCACAACCATATTCTCGGTGGCCTGCTCCTGCAGGGCATGGTCATCCTGCTGCTGCCAGTAATCACTGTTGTCCGAATTCACCTGCCCGGACGAGAAGAAGACACTGCCAGTCTCGATTTGACGGAATAAGAACTGCCCGAGTTCGACCGTCATTCCATCATCCGATTCGGCAGAATCGTTCTGTTGTGTCCAAATGCCTTCGTGCCGGAAATCGGATTCCGGCACATCCGTAAGAAAAACGGAGACAGACATTTCACTACTTGTTTGCTGCATAGTCTCAGCTGGAATCTCGAATGTGGCAAACATTCCGCCATCGTGTTCTGTCGTTGAGTCTGCAGTGCCCGAGACAGGAGCCACTGCCGTCGCATACGTATTATCGGTGAACAACTCAACCGTCGTCTCGTTGGCGTCCGCTCGTTTTGCATCGACCGTTGCCGTCGGAGCCCCGGACGAGGTGTAGTTATCTGCGACGGGAATCGCGTTGACCGTGGGAAGAGTCATCAAGACGTCTATATTTACGGTAGCCACCGCACTGTTCAGTGTTCCGTCCGTGACGTAATACGTGAACTGGTCATGACCACTGAACGAACCGGAAGACGTGTACGTAAACGAACCGTCTGCGGCAAGTGTCAGCGTTCCTTCAGCAGGACTTGCCACCAGAACAACAGTAACGATGTCACCGTCGCTATCGAAGTCATTGCCGGTGATCGCCCCCGCTGGGACAACCAGGTCTTCCAGCTGTCTCACGGAAAATGTGTCATTCAACGCAGTCGGGGCTTCGTTGAGATCGCTCACTGTGATCATGTATGACTCATCGCCGGACAACCCGCCGGAATCAGTGACACGGGCGGTGATTCCGTGCGAAGAAGCCAATTCATAGTTCAGCAAATTGCCATCTGCAACCGTTAGCAGTCCCGTGGCAGAATCGACCGCGAAACGCCCTCCGGCACTGTCGAGCAGTGAGAATGTCAGACTGTCACCGACATCAATGTCTGCGGCCAATACATTGCCAATGATCGTTCCGTTAGCAGAATTTTCGTCAACGACACTGCCACTTAACGCGACGTCGATTGTGGGCTCATCATTGACGGCGCTGACAGTGACATCGAATGTTGTCTGATTGGCCGTTGTGCCGTCGTCCACGGTGACGGTGATTGTTGCGGGTCCTCCGGTTTGATTGGCCGCAGGCAGCACGTTAATCGTGCGATTGGCTCCCGTACCGCCCAGCGTGATATTGCCGTTCGGGATCAGGTTTTGATCGCTGCTGGTGGCAGTCACCGTCAGCGTTCCGGCGGCAGTTTCCACGTCACTGACAGTGAAAGCGATAT
>JABABI010000070.1 GCA_014238335.1 Fuerstiella sp. | reverse complement strand
TGGACCTCCGATTGGACCTCCGATTGGACCTCCGATTGGACCTCCGATTGGACCTGCTTGACGCTGGAACTCCTCGGAAAGCAAAAGAATCACTGTAAACCAATGAAAAAGGCCAACTTGCGATCTCTCGCAAATTGGCCCCAGTGGAGGCGGCGGGAATCGAACCCGCGTCCTGTGGACTCTTAACCAAAGCTTCTACGTGTGTAGTCCGCTGATTGAATTCGCAACGATGAGGATCACCGAACAAAGCCTTCCGTCACTAGTTCACCACGAATCTCACAACAGCCGGAGTGAACATTGAGCTGTTGCCAGTCTGAATTTGCAACTGAACTTCGGGCTCCTCAGACGGGGATTCCTTGTTCAGTGACGCCTATCTCTAGGCAGCCAAAGAGTACTGCGGTGTAGCAGTTATTGTTTGATCAGCTTTTTACGTGGCCAACTGATCAACCACGACACGCCACCCTGATCGACGATGACCCAGTCAAATCCGATCGCCCCCGATAATCTGGTGTAACGGCACATGCTGAAGACAGCGCGACCGCCGCTGATATTATATATCGACACTCTCTTAAAGGCGAGGTTGCGATAGTAATTTTTATTTCCCCAACGATCGCACAAGGGAAGGATCAGGGCTGGTTGGACAGAATATGCTGCCCGATCGCCCTCAATTCTTCCAGCAGGGCGGCCAGATCCAGCTCCGTTGTCAGCGGGTTCATGATGGTGACACGTAGTGCAGCCTGCCCGTTCAGGTTTGTCTGCACGATGTAGAAGTCCCCCCCCTTCACGAGGCGTGAACGCAATTCCTGCTGCAGACCGTCCATGATTTCGGCCAGCCCACCACGTAGTGCCGTCGGCAGATAGCGGAAAACCACGATGTTGCATTCCGGCGTATGCAGAGGTTCAAAATCGTCGGACTCCCGCAGACACTCATGAAAATACTGGGCCATCGCAAAGGTTCGATCGACCATCTGTTCAAAGATGTCTTCTCCATATAACGCCCAGATGCCCCACAGGCCAAAGCCCGTTGATCGTTTGGTGCATTCGATAGTGCGAGTTCCATTGTCAAACTCCGCCATGCCAGGATTCGACGGATCAAACAGATACGGCGCATCCTGTTGAAAGGTCTGAAACCGATGGGCCTGATCCCGGTATAGCACGGCTGCACACAGAGCCGGGACGAACATCATTTTATGAGCGTCCCACACGACGCTGTCAGCCATGTCGATGCCTGCCAACAGATGTTTGTGTGTCCCGCTCATGAGTGCCGCGCCGCCGTGAGCAGCGTCGACGTGCAGCCACACATCGTGGGCTCGACAGACGTCGGCAACTTCCTGTAGCGGATCAAACGCGCCGATCGGCGTTGCACACGCGCTGGAACAGACGGCTAAGACCTGTCGGCCTGCGGCCTTTTGTTCCGTTAGTAACTCATTCAGCTTCCTTGGGTCCATTCGGCGACGTTCGTCCAGGACAGCTTTGACGACCTGTCGCGTACCGAGCCCCAGTATGCCTGCAGACCGAGTAACACAGTAATGCGAGTCGGCATGTGCAACCAGCACTGCGTTCTGCGGCAACCCCTGTTCCCAACTGTCAGGAAAGACGACGTTGCGAGCCGTCAGCAGTGCCGTGAGGTTGGCCAGGGATCCGCCGTGAGTGAGCACGCCGCAGGATGTGTCCGGGTTCCAGCCCACCTTGCGGCACAGATTTCTTGTCACTGCATGTTCAACCGCAGTTGCCCAGGGGCCCATTTCATAAATGGCCATCGGCTGATTAGTGAGTGAACCGACCGCGTCGAACAGTCCTGCAATCGGAATACTGGCCGGCACCTGATGCCCGATATAGCGAGGATGATGAAGATTTTGCCCGGAGGTCAGCATCTTCTCTAACAGAGATTCAAATTTACGGGCGCGTTCCTGTTCAGTAAGTTGGCCGACTGCGTCAGGATGCAGAAAAGCTTCGGCTTCAGCAATGGCGTCAACTGGTTCTTTCCAGTTTAGCACGGACGTTTTTCCGGCCATGACCTTGCGCAAATGCTCTGCCAGGCACCTCTGCCAGACCCTGGACAGACTGTCAAAGACTGTCACGCCGTAACTCGACGCGACAAGCGCCGGAATCTCTGTTGGTGAATTCTCGTGATTCAATTCTTCGGTCTTCATGATAATGCAGGGCATTCGGACGAAACAATTTGTCCGCCGTCGTGTCCGGCTCCCGGGCCCATTTCAATGACGTGGTCCGCGTGTCGAACGATCTGCGGGTCGTGTTCAATGACGATAATGCTGTGACCGATTTCGACCAGGTGATTAAGGCACTGCATCAAAGCGGCAATGTCTTTTGCATGCAATCCCGTGGACGGTTCGTCCAGAATGAACAATGTTTGCCCGGACGTCGACCTGCCTGCGGCGGCAGGATTGTCGGGGACAGAGTCACTGTCGCTCAGCGGGATTCCAGCCAGCAGAGTGGCGATTCGCAGCCGCTGACATTCTCCACCGGACAGCGTCGACACCGGCTGGCCCAGTCGGATATAACCCAGTCCGGCCTGCCGCAGAGCATTGAGGCATTGCTGGATTTTTCGATGACCGTTAAAGAATACGAAGGCTTCGTCACTGGTCATTTGCAGAATGTCGTGGATGCTGCGGTCGCGATACCGTACGTCCAGGACGTTCGGGCGAAACCGTCGGCCCGCACACTGCTCACACGTCGTTTCGATGTCCGCCAGAAACTGCATTTGCACGGTGACGATGCCATGGCCTTCGCAGTTTTCGCAGCGGCCTCCCTGAGCGGAATTGAAACTGAACATTCCGGGCTTGTAGTTGCGTTTTCTGGCTTCGTAAGTTGATGCGATGACCTTTCGAATCTCGTCAAAACAGCCAATGGCCGTGGCCGGGATGCTGCGGCGCGACCGTGGAAGAGGACTTTGATCCAGCAGAGCGACTTCGGAAAGATTCTGCCAGCCGTCAAGATTCGCCACCGTGGCATCAAATGAAATATCACATTTCTGTCCAAGACGCTGGCACAGAGCGGGATGCAGAGCATCCACGATCAGCGAGCTCTTGCCACTGCCGCTGACGCCGGTAACCGCACAGATCACGTCCAGCGGCAGCGAACCGGAAAGCGATTGAATGTTGTGGCAGGTGACATCAGAAAAACTCAGCCATGAGTGCGGTTGCCGCGTCTTCTGGTCCGTTGGTGCTGTTTCCAGGCCAGCCAGTGCTTCACCTGTGGCCGTTGAATGTGATGTGACCAGTTCGTGCGGCGTTCCCTGAAAGACCACCAGCCCCCCGGCGTTTCCCGCTTCCGGTCCGATTTCCACCAGTTCGTCGGCTGCTTTGATGAAGTCAGAATCGTGTTCCACAACGACGACCGTGTTGCCGAGCTGTTTCAGGCGGCGCGTCGCGTCGATGACTCTTTGCGTGTCGGTGGAGTGCAGTCCGCTCGTCGGTTCGTCCAGCACATAGAGTGTGTTAATTAATCCGGAACCGAGCGCCGCCGTCAGCACGACACGTTGTGCCTCGCCGCTGGACAGAGTCTTCATAGTGCGGTCGAGTGACAGGTAGCCCAGACCGCAGTCCTTCAGAAACCGGAGCCGACTGTTCAGCTGCAGCAGCGGCGTCGTCAACGCCGTGGCAACTTCGTCTGTTAAGCTGGCAGCCGCGGCAGCGAGCCAGTCGTTGAGCTGGCTCAGTTCCTTTTGGCAGACGTCGGTGAGCGTGACTCCGCACAGTTGCAGGCAGCGACCGGATTCGGATAGTCGAGTCCCGTCGCACGCTGCGCACGGCAGCCATGATCGCCAGCGGTTCAGCAGAACGGAGACGCCGCGTTTGTAGCGATTTTTTACGAGCCACTGATGAAATCCCGACAGCCCGCCGAAATCTCGTTCCGGAATGCCGTCGTGAATCAACTGCCGCGCTTTCGGGCCTACTTCAGCGAACGGGACGTCGGCCGGTATTTCATAGTCGTCCGCCAAAGCGAGCAGCTCATCCAGTTCGTGACGATATGCCGGTGTCGTCCATGGTTGAATCGCACCGTCGCGCAGGGACACCGCATCGTCCGGCACGACTTTCTGCAACGTCACGCCTGATACCTGCCCAAAGCCCTCACACGTGCTGCAGGCTCCGATCGGTGAATGAAAACTCAATGATTCCGTGGACGGTTTGGGGAACTCTTTGCTGCAGGAGGTGCACATCAGACTCTGTGACAGAGTTACTGCCTGCCACGGCTTTCCATCAACGATCTTGGCGGCGGGCGGACTGCTGGCGATGGGACTATCCCCCGCAGCGACAAGGGCGATACACCTCCCGCCGGAATGCGCGAAGGCCTGTTCAATGCTTTCTGACAACCGAGTCTTAGCCGATTCGGCTACGCGGATGCGGTCTGCCACGACTCGAATCGATGCAGACTCGACGACGTGGTTATCCAGTTCCTCCAGGGGCATCGTGGATTCATCGATGATACACCGCGTAAATCCAATCTGCAGGAGTTCGGAGGCGGTTGTTGACTGCACATCAAATACCAGCATGCAGCGGCGGCCATCGGCCACACTGACCAGGTGATCGGCGGCGGAATCGGCAGACATCGCGATAGCGGCGACACGGCACGTCGGGCAGACGACCTGTCCGGCTTTTGCAAACAGAATTCTCAGGTGCTCCAGAATCTCAGTGCGAGTGCCGACGGTGCTGCGGGCACTGTTTGTGCGAACGTTCTGTCGTATGGCGATGGCAGGCGGAATTCCGTCGATGCGATCGACGTCCGGGCGTTCGACTCGGTCCAGAAACTGGCGGGCATACGGCGAGAACGTCTCAACATACCTGCGCTGTCCTTCGGCAAACAGGGTGTCAAAAGCCAGACTGCTTTTTCCGGATCCACTGACTCCACAAATCACAGTCAGTGCGTTACGACGAATCTTCAGATCGAAGTTGCGCAGATTGTGGACTCGGACGCCTTCCAGTTCGATGCTGCGGTGCAATCCATCGCCCAAGGACGCAGGGGGATCGCTGTCCGTCGGGCCGGATGGATTCTCCGTGCTCGACGACGAACGCTGGTTGTCAGAAGACAGGCTCACTGATCGACCTTCAATCCGCGAACGGCGTATAACGGACTTCCGGCAGTCGCACGACATGTGTGGAGAAGCCTGCGGGACCAACTTCGATCACTCGATACCCTGGCGCATCAGCAGCGAAGTTCGCCACCGCGCCGGCCGGATTGAACTGAATTCCCGTCGACGGTGTGGTGTAGATCTTTGCGGAACCGATCTGAGATTCGAATTCGTGGTGCACATGACCGCAGCAAACCAGCCGGATTCGTTCTTCTCCAGCTATCAGCTGTTCCAGGCCCTCGCGGCCGCCAAGTCCAATGCGATCCATCCACTCGCTGCCCAGTTCGACTGGGGGGTGATGAAAAAACAGAGCCACCTGTAAACCTGGTGAATCTGCGATCACATCGCGCAGCCAGTCCACCTGTTCCTGATCGATCCAGCCCGCGACTTCGCCGGGCAGGTGAGTATCCAGGCCGACGCACAGCCAGCCTTCATCGGTGAATGAGAATCGGACCTGATCAGAGCCTTCGCCAGTAATCCGGTCCGCAAAGACGGACCGCAGAACTTCGCGGTCGTCGTGATTGCCGGGGACCTGCCAGATGCGATCGCTCCACGGCGCCAGTATCTGTTGCACGGTTCTGTAGCTGTCCGGCTTTTCGTCGTGCGTGTGATCTCCGGTCACGATCAGGTGATCGAATGGAGCTTCGTGGTCGCAAATCCATGCGACAACCTCCTGCAGACACTCCCGTGTAGGAATTCCCTTCAGACGCTGCTGTGGTTCGCAAAAAACGTGGAGGTCGGTGAGCTGCAGAATTCTTATCATGTTGAATGGTCAAATGGAGCGCCCCGGAGAGATCGTTGGGCGGTGACGGTTTATGTCACTGATTATCGGAACTGGTCAGAGATAGTATATGCTACCGTGATGGGCGGAGTGCAAAGGGGCAGCCATCGTTTTTCGAACACAGGCGGATCTGTATCCGAAAACATTCCTGAAAAAATCTCGTTCTCTTCAGGCACGCCTGAGTGATCACCCTTGTTCGTTTCGCGAGCCTGCAATGAAACTTCCGATTCTTCTGACTGTCGTTGTCCTGACCTGTTTGAATGTGTGTCCGGCCGGGGACCAGTCGAAACCAAATGTAATCCTGGTCATGTGTGATGACCTTGGTTACGGCGACCCGCAGTGTTTTAATGCAAATTCGCCAATTCGTACGCCCAACATTGACGTTATGGCGGCGGCGGGGATGAAGTTTAATCGCTTTTACGCGGCTGCTCCGGTTTGCAGTCCCACACGAGGCAGCTGCCTCACCGGTCGGCACCCGTATCGATTTGGGGTTTTCTCAGCCAATACCGGTCACATGAAGAAACAGGAAATCACTCTGCCGGAACTGCTGAAAAAGGAAGGGTACACGTCCGGGCATTTCGGCAAATGGCATCTCGGCACACTGACAACCACGGTCAATGACGCTAATCGCGGCGGCCCTCACGGTAAAAAGCACTATTCCATTCCGAGCGAGCACGGATATGACGACAGCTTCGTTACGGAATCGAAGGTGCCCACCTTTGACCCAATGATCAAACCGAAGGATGCAGGCAGGAACGCGTGGGACGCGATCGTCGATAAGTCGAAGGCGGTATCATACGGAACTCATTACTGGAACCATGCCGGGAAAGCAGTCACAAAGAATCTGGAAGGTGATGATTCTCGCCTGATCATGGACCGTGCCGTGCCGTTTATTGAATCGTCCGTGGCGAAGAAGCAGCCGTTCTTCGCTGCGATTTGGTTTCATGCGCCTCACCTGCCGGTCGTTGCCGGCAAAAGACATGTGGCCCCGTACAAAGAGTACAGCGTCTATGAGCGAAACTACTACGGCTGTGTGACTGCGCTGGACGAACAGGTCGGTCGGCTCAGAGATCGATTGCGAACGCTTGGCGTATCAGGAAATACTCTGCTGTGTTTCTGTTCGGACAACGGGCCGGCAGGCAAAGCCCCGGGTTCGGCTGCCGAGTTTCGGGGCCGCAAGCGGTCGCTGTACGAAGGAGGAGTCCGCGTGCCAGGCATCATGGAATGGCCGGGCACGATTGCTGCCGGCTCATCAACGGACTTCCCGGCCGTGACCAGTGACTACCTGCCGACCGTACTGGATTTGCTGGGCATCAGCTATCCGGACGATCGTCCGCTTGACGGAGTCTCACTGGCCGATGTGATGCGTGGAAAGAAATCCAGGCGCAGTCAGTCGATCGGTTTTCAATCGGAAAATCAGGTCGCCTGGCACTCCGGGGCGCACAAACTCTACAGCGGCGACAGTGGGAAGACGTGGGAACTTTATGACCTGGTCGCGGATCCGGGTGAGTCTGAAGATCTTGCGGCCACCCACCCCGGTCTGACCGCACAGTTGCGGTCAGAAGCTGTCGCGTGGCAGGCATCGTGTAAACGCAGTGACGACGAAGCAGACTACTGATTCCAGCGCGGCGTGCTGGTGTTCCGCCCCATTCAGGGGCCGGTCTCATTACGGTAACCTGTGAGCAACCATCAAACGTGGCACGGCCCTCCCCGGGCGTTAGCCCGCATCGGCCTGCGGACCGCCCCGCACTTCGAAGATGGCTTCGACTTCGACGGCGGCTCCGGTGGGCAATGCGGCAAAGCCCAGGGCGCTTCGCGCGTGATATCCGTCGCCGTCTTTTCCAAAGATTTGGTGCAGTAGGTCCGAGCAGCCGTTAATCACCAGATGTTGATCGGTGAAGTCCGGGGCGGAATAAACACATCCAAGAACCTTGACGACTTTCAGTCCCTCCAACGTTCCGTGAGCGTTGTAGACAGAACGCAGAATTTTTTTTGCGCAGTCCTTCGCAGCGTCATAACCCTGTTCGACAGAAACGTCTTTACCGAGCACGCCCTTTAAGTCGCTGGTGTGACCGGACGTAATCAGTTGGTTTCCGCTGCGGATACACAGATTCAGGTAACCAGGTTCCAGTGATTCGAGGGAGACTCCGAGTTCTCGTGCTTTTGCTTCTGTACTCATAACGTTGTGTGGTGTTTCAATGATAGAGTGATAGATTTGAGTTTTCTGGTAATCCCGCCTCACGTCCGGCCCGCACGCAGGCGTGACCTGCGGGAAACGGCTTCTGTTTCCGAGCTGTGCCGTGTGACGTCAGTGTGTGTTTTAGAGCCCTGCCTGACGATCAGCAAGTCACTGCGGAGCGATCCTGTTGGCGGAGGGGCGTTCCTGCTGAATCAGGTGTAACGGCCGACGGGCGGCGTTCCTGTTTTGCTGTCTGGTCGCATGATCAGAGTTGTGGGGCGTGCTATGATCCGGAATGACGAGATACGGGAGATACGGGTAAGGACTTCCTGCTTCGCAACGTCACGCTGTGCGTTCGCCAGGCTACGAAGTGGTTTCAATACCAGCACGCAGCGGCAGCAAGTGGTTACGACCGTGATCTTATTGCGATTTACGCGCTTGCGCTTCGTGCTTGTATTCAGTGGTTTTGAAACCACTTGTACGAAGTCAGGGCATACAGTTACGAATTCAACCAGGTCAACAGATGACAACAGCACAGAACACTGACAGGAAGGCGCAGCCTTTTCTGAAGCTGCTCGTGCTGACCACAGTGCTGACCGCTGCTGGATGGGGGTCTACGCACTACGGTGATATATTGACTCTGGACAGTCTTGCACAGCAGGAAGCCGAACTGCGTGACTATCAGCAGCAGCATCCGGTCCTGATTTATGGCCTTGCGTTTGGCGTTTATGTTGCGGTGACCGGATTGTCGCTCCCTGGTGCTGCCGTGTTGAGTCTGGTTTACGCATGGTACTTTGGACTGGGGCGTGCCATCGTACTGATCAGCTTTGCGTCCACGACGGGGGCAACTCTGGCATTTCTACTGAGCCGCTACCTATTACGGGATTTGATACAGAACCGGTTTGGTGAGAAGCTGGCGGCATTCAACTGCAACCTGGAAAAAGAAGGGGCCTTCTATCTATTCACGCTGCGACTGATTCCTGCGGTGCCATTTTTTGTCATCAACGTTGTGATGGGACTGACTCCCATGAAGACGGCAACCTTCTGGTGGGTCAGTCAGATCGGTATGTTCCCCGGCACGATTGTGTTTGTTTACGCCGGGTCAAGTGTCCCTGACCTCCGGACATTAGCACAGAAAGGTGCATCGGGAATACTGAGCCCCCAGTTGCTGGGGGCATTCGTCGTGTTGGGACTGTTTCCATTGATTGCAAAAAAACTGGTGGCACGATTTAGGACTGCGGAAGTGCCCCCGGATTGCTCAAACGATATTTAACGATGGTGGCACCTCACGAGCCTCAACGGATTCGGCGCCACACCTCTGCTCAGTTATCAGCCTTGAAAACATTCAATATCCTTCGCTTTCACATTGAACGACTCTGTTCTAACCTGTCGGGAATACACCGTCAGCTGTGCCGGTAGTTCTTTCTGGATCGACTTTTGGGAAATGCAGAGTGACTGAACGCATCGTGATACTTGACGCGCAAACGCTGAATCCTGGTGATCTCAGCTGGGCCGCCTTTCATGATCTGGGCGACGTCAGCAGTCACGACCGGACGCCGCCGTCACTGGTCGTGGAGCGATCGACGGACGCGACTGCCGTCATCACCAATAAAGTACCGTTGGACGCAAACTCAATTCAGCAGCTTCCTCAGTTGCGGTACATCGGTGTCACAGCAACGGGATTCAATATTGTTGACGTTGAAGCCGCAACTGCACACGACGTGACGGTTTCCAACGTTCCTGTGTACGGAACTGATTCCGTCGCTCAGCATACCATCGCGCTGATGCTGGAACTGGCACGCGGCATTCGGGCTCATGATGCTGCTGTAAAGCAGGGCAAATGGACCAACGGTGATGACTTCTGCCTGCCCTGCGGACCGATTATTGAACTGTGTGGCAGAACACTGGGCATCGTAGGGCTCGGACGGATTGGGCTGTCGGTTGCTCGCATCGGTCAGGCCATGGGGATGCGCATCATTGCAAGCGGACGAACGGCAGAAGGTCCTGCGACCGTTGATGGACTTGCGGTTAAATATGTTCCGATTGATCACCTGTTTCAGCAGGCGGATGTCGTTTCGCTGCACTGCCCGCTGACCAGTGAGACAGCAGAAATGGTTAACGCGGAACGACTCAAACAGATGAAGCCGACAGCTTTTCTGATCAATACCAGTCGAGGTCAGTTGATCGATCAGCCGGCTCTTGCTGATGCACTGGGTCAGAATCAGATTGCAGCGGCAGCGCTGGACGTGCTGGAGACCGAGCCGCCTGCGAAGGATAATTCTCTGCTGAGTGCTCCACGCTGTCTGATTACTCCGCATGTGGCGTGGTATGCACAAGAGGCTCGATCCAGACTGCTGGCGATGTCGGCTGCCAATTTGAAATCGTTCTTCAATGGAGCTCCTCAGAATGTGGTGAATAAGAAGTAGCTGTGGGGCCACGTGCGCGATGTGACCGCCCGCTGAAACCGGCCGACGCTTTCGTTGAGCGATTCGGCGTTCTGTTTATGGACTTCGGTTGATAATGAACGATGATGATTGTCTTTCCTGACAGCTCTTCTGCGTTCGCGCCCTTTTGAATCAATCAATCCACAGATGCACATCTTCGATCATGTCGTTGTAGCCTTGTATCTGCTGGTCATTCTGGGCTTTGGCATTACCTGTGGTCGCGGCCAGTCACGAAAGGAGTTTTTTGCGGCGGGCGGCTCGATGGGCTGGTTCGTTGTGGGCCTGAGCGTAATGGCAACGTTGTTTTCATCAAACAGCTTTGTCATGTATCCATCGGCGGCGTTCGGCAGCAGTTTGCGCGTGGGACTGACACTGGTGGCGGTCACGTTGATGGCCCCGGTCGTTGTCTGGGTTTTTATTCCGGTCTATACACGGCTGAAATGCGAAACAGCCTACGAATATCTGGAGCGGCGATTTCATGTGTCGGTGCGGTGTCTGGCCAGTGGTCTGTTCATTCTGTTGCGCATCGGATGGATGGCGTCGGCAACTTTTGCGGCGTCATTGGTGATTGCCAGCGTGGCCGGAATACCGCAGAACGTTGTTATTCTTTCGCTTGGGGTGATCGCGATTCTGTACACTATGCTGGGTGGACTGCGCGCGGTGATGTGGACCGATGTCCTGCAGTTCTTCATTTTTACAGCAACGATTCTGCTGTCGGTCGCGCTGTTGATATCCAAAAGTGATTCCGGCGTGTCAGGAATCGTGGACACGTATTTTCACGGACGCGAGGGAGTGGTGTTCGATTTCACGCCGTCACTGACCCTGAAGTACGGCAGCTGGGCCATTCTGATTGGGATTTTTCTGGAGGCGCTGTCTGCCTTCGGAGCGGATCAGGTGGCCGTGCAGCGATATTTGGCCTCGCAGGATGAACGCACGTCGCAACTCGGTTTTGGACTAAACCTGCTGGGCATGTGGATCGTCATACCTGGATTACTGGCGATTGGAGTCGGACTGTATTCCTACTTCGAACATCACCCGGAACAACTTCGACCTGTACTGCAGGAGCACTTTGCCGCGACAGCGGAATCAATGCCGCCGACCCCTGCGGACGACGTTGCAAGCTCAGTGCGTCGAGCCAATTTGCAGGACCGGGCGTTGCCGCAGTTCGTGAGATTGCATTTTCCGCCCGGTATGACGGGACTGTTCCTGGCGGCATTGATGGCGGCCGTAATGTCGAGCATCGATTCCGGTATTCATTCCGTGACGACGGCCATCGTGGTCGATTTTCGTGATCGACTTCGGCCCCGCTGGAAGCCGGAGAACCCGGAACGTGACGTCTTCCTGATTCGAGTGCTTATTCTGATGGTGGGCACGCTGTCTGTGACTTTGGCGTGCTTCGTTGGCCCGCTGGGAGACGTATTTGACATCGGAAAAAAAACCACTGCGGCATTCGGCGGACCGCTGCTGGCCGTGTTCCTGCTGGCCCTGTTTTCCAGACGGACGACGAGTTATTCCGTTTTTCCGGCAACACTGCTGTCAGCCTGTGTCACGATGTTTCTGATCTACAGCCGCAGTGGCTGGTTCGCGGTCTGGTTCTGGCCCATCGGATTTGGACTGACGTTCGTTCTGGTTATTCCGCTGAATTTTGTCATTCGACAACGCCGCAAATTGACTGAGCCGGCGCTGACCTTCCGTCAGGTCATGAAGACGCACCCGGCTACAACAAAAGTGGTGCCATAGCTTCCCACCTGCGGACTTCGTCCTGGCAACTGCGTGTCGTCAGTCGCCGGCCCGAATGCCCACAGAACGTTTCTCAACTATGCCTGGAAATCATAGTCCCAATCCCGTTCGCAGCCTGTCAAGGTTTGCCGACAACCGGTCTATAAGGCTGTCCGCGTGCTCCACGTCCGGCAAAGTGGACTCGCAGGTATCGACAATGATACACAGAATACCCGTCGCCTGCAGGACTTCCATTTGGTCTCGTTCGCAATCCGGACGAATCAGGATCAGCTGCGGCGGAGCCGTTGCAACTTTGTCGGTGAATTCATCTGTCAGCGTGTTCTGCTCAGTCCACTGAATTGGTTGTGTTTTCCAATCCAGCCGGCTGGTCAGGTAACCAAAATCAGTTTCGTCTGTGGCCACGCTGATTTCATGCCCTGAACTGTCTGTCCGGAGCCGTTCCAACTGCTGTTCCAGTTGATCAAAAGAGTTACGCAACGCTGTGGCCCGCTGAGAAATCGCGTCAGCAGCATCTGGGGCGAGTTTTAACAGCTGTTCTTCCAATCGGCGCAGCTGGGCGACGGCCAGCTCAGGATCAAGCCAGACCGTGGGAATGATATCGCGGACCGATTGCTCGCCAACGGGGCCATGCTGGTGGGTCATGGAGTCCGCGACAAGCAGCAGCTTTTCGCGGTAACCACTCGACGTGTCGACTGTTCTGGAACGTGGCAGCGACAGTTTTTGCGCCCACGGTTCGTAGCCCGCGCCGTTGAAGAGGACGACGTCGGCCGCCTGTAGTTTCTGAATGTCATCGGATGACGGCACCCACGTTCGTGACGTCTGTGCGTTCGGCACTGCGTACTTCACAACGACGACGTCGCCTGCCAGTTTGCTGGTCATCAGGTACAGCGGGTAGCTTGTTGTAACGACGACGCGTGGGCCGCTGTCCGCGCGTGACACTGCCGGTTCGGACGTGGTCGCCGTGCCACAGCCTGTCACGATGATCGCTAGAAAAAGCACACCTTCAAGTTGTGGCCGACGGTTAACCATTATTGTTCGCTCGTCTGCCGGCGGAATGAAAAGTTTTTGAGTCCGTCACGTATGTGGTCCGTCGCGACGCTCCTAACCATATTTCGACCAGCGAATAAGGACGCAGTTGCTGAAGAGAAGAATGTTTGTCGTTATGAACGTGAAAAACGTTATTCAAGTTACGGTGAATGCATTGACACAGCGTGCGGAAACTTTACTTAACGTTGCCGCTGATGTGAATTGTGACCGACGTAACGAACGGCTGAATCTACGTTTGCATTAAGTCAGCTCAGGCTATTCAGTGGTCGATGACGCGCATTTGAACCCGTTGACAATCCCGGATTCGATGAACGTTGAAGCTGATTTCTGTCCCCGAATAGCCTGACTGTTGTCGAAGGCGGCGAAGCGACATCCAGAAATTGTGGATACGGGCGGAACCAGCTATTTAAGTCTGGGAGACGCCATGAGAATCCTTCGTGAGTTATTTTGACTGTGGGGCCCCGGAGACGAACGGCAGAATTTGCCAGTTTATGCTGTGTCGCCATTTTCAAGAACAGACGGCTGTTCCGGCCGTGGTCTGTCGACCTGTTGCGATCGCAGCGTGGTGGATACGATTTGGCAACGTGGAACGCCGCCGAGGTGATGGCGTGATGGTATGCGCATGGAAGCCGAGCCAGATGCAGGAACTTCAGAAACCGAACAATGCAACACGATGGATGACGGCGCTGTGCCTGATCGCGGTGTCCATCAGCGGTTGTGCCCACAGACTTCCCGGTGCGCGTTCATCGCTTTCTCCACGCACGGCCCAGACGGAACACAAAGACACATCAACTATTCGATCCCAGAGTGGCAATCTGCCCGGCGACTGGACAGTTCCGTTGACGACAAATAATGTCGTCGGTGGCCATTCCGCATTTTCGACTTCTGCGGTTGCGACAGGGACGGCAACAAATTCATCCGACATCCCCGGTGGACCGGCGGCACGGTTGCTGACGCCTACGTTTGGTGGACGAACTCCAGGTTCAGGTTCAGTTGCAGATGCGGGCTCCCCGAACCCCCATGGCGTTCTCGGAAACAGCGGTGCATGGCAGCCGAGCACCGGACGCACGTCACAAGTGTCGGTGCCATCGCCCAGTCCGACTGGTGCGAATACTGTGCAATCTGCGGCGGATCAGATTCGCTCTATTATCAACCAGAAATCCAGCAATGAGATGTCACAGGGAAAGCTGCTGTCTGATCGTGACGCGAATTGGCAGGTGTTGTCCCGGGCAGAGCCGACTGTGGCGCCAGACCGTGAAGTCAGAACTGTCGATCCGCCGCTGACGGACGGCAATGAAATTGTCACTCCGCCGCTCACCTTGCGTTCCGCGACGTTTGGTGGGAAGACACCGACGATTTTCGAAACCGGAATTCCTCGCGATTCGGTCAACCAGCAGGAAAACACAGAAAATTCTGCCGACCCCGGCTTTGCGACGGACCCCACAGTATTCGACCGGCTGCGCGGGCTCTACGACCCATCGGTGGATTCCGGTCCCCGGCAGAGCTGGAAAGAACAATTTCAAAAACTGCAGCCGTCATGGAGTCCGTTTCGAGAACGCGGAGAGCCGACGGCCCTGCTGCCAACGGAATCGCGGGAAGCAGAATCCCTGGAAGTCACGGCTGACGCAGCAGAAACGGCGGCTGAGACCAGCCTCCTGTTGAGGCAGCTGATTGCCGAGACGGTCGACGAGTTACACAACTGGCCTGGCCTTGCAAACGGCACACCGGAGAACATCAACCAGTTCCAGCGTCGGCACCAGGATCTGCGATTGCTGCAGTTAGTTGCCAACCAGCCTGGTGAAGCTATTGCCGCAATTGACACAATGCCACCGGCTGAACAGGATTTTTGGCAGGAACTGATGCTGGGTTTGGCTCAATATCGTTCTGTCTCGCAGGAAACAGATCAGGAACTGGCGTTAACCAATGCAGCCGGGCAGTTGACGTCCGCCGTTCGCCGACTGGCTCCGCTGGCTGCACTGCGGTGTCGTCGACTTGATATCTGCAGCAGGATTTTCAGCTACGGAAGAGTCGAGACGTTCCCTTCCAATGATTTCGAGGCCGGGCAACCGATTTTGCTGTACGCTGAATTGGAAAACTTCACAACCGAGGCGACTCCATCCGGAACTCGTCGCACCAGATTTGATGCCCAGGTACAGATTCTGCACGAAGACGATTCTGCTGACCCGATTGAAACGATCAACCTTGCCAACATCACTGACGAAGCCTCATCCGAGCGGTCTGACTACTATCAGAGTTTCGAGCTGACGTTGCCTTCGCATCTCGCTCGAGGAACGTACCGCATTCGCGTTCGCCTGCGAGATCAAATCAGCGGCAAAGCAACCACGGAAGTTGTATCGTTTCAGGTTCGCTAGTTCACCTCTCTGGTGCCATGGCGAAATTAGCCTGGGCGTGTGTCATGATGACGCTGTGGGTGTGCGTTCCAGCAGATAGAATGCACTGTCGGCCCGCAGATTTGCGGCCCACGGCCGGTCCACTGCGCGACCGTTAATGATGGGACGCTCCTTAACAATACGCAGACCGATACTCTGCATCAAGTCGCGAAAATCATGCATCGACATGAAGTGCAGATTGGGTGACTCGTGCCATTCGTAGGGGAGTGTCTGAGTAATCGGTGTACGGCCACGACGAAGTACTTCGTAACGAACTCGCCAGTGACCGAAATTTGGTACCACCACCAGCCCTCGATTAGCGACACGAAGCATTTCTGTCAGCAGTTGTTTAGGCTGCTGAACCTGTTGCAGGGTCTGACTGAGTACAGCAAAATCGAACGTGTCAGAGGGGATATCCGCCAGACCCTGGTTCAGGTCCGCAGCCACGACCGGCAATCCGCGGGAAATAACGGCCGTTACGTTTTTTTGCTCTACGTCGATGCCCACGACGTTGCAGCTTCGTTCGTCGCTGAGACGCTGCATCAACCTGCCGTCACCGCAGCCAAGGTCAATGACCCGGCTGTTACTGTCGATGTGGCGCATGATCAGGTTATCCGCCAGTTGAACGGTCGGGTCGGGAAGTTGGTATCGACTACTCGACATGTGCAGGTCTATTCGTTTGCCGACGTTCTGCCGGCGAGCTGTGTTTGTTCAAGGAATGGAGCGACCATCTCGGTCAGCGGTCCCAGGTCAATGAGAAATGAATCGTGTCCGAACGGACAGGTCAACTCAGTGAAGGAGACATGTTTGCCAACCTTCAACAGCGCTGAAACCAGTTCTTTGCTTTGCGCCGTTGGGAACAGCCAGTCCGTATCATACGCCGCCACCAGAAATCGAGCCTTTACGTTTCTAAGTGCATCAGGCAGTGACTCATATGCCTCCGCCAGGTCGAAGTAGTCCATCGCTCGCGTCAAATACAAGTAGCTGTTTGCATCAAACCGCTGGACGAATCGTTTTCCCTGATAGTGCAGATAACTTTCAATCTGAAATTCTGTTTCCTTCTGCATATCGAAGGCAAATCGGTCACTGTCCTGCAGTCGCCGACCAAACTTTAATTCGATCGAATCTTCCGACAGGTACGTGATGTGTGCAATCATGCGGGCCAGTGACAGCCCATACCTTGGCCCCGCTCCATCGTAATATTTTCCGTTAGCAAATCCCGCATCGGCATAAATGGCTCGCCGCCCGACCGCATTGAATGCAATTCCCTGGGCAGCCAGTTTCGGTGCCGAAGCCAGCACCACGGCGCCGCGAACCTGATTGGGAAACCGCACAGCCCAATCCAGCACCTGCATGCCGCCAAGGCTGCCCCCAATCACGGCCAGTAACTGGTCGATCCCAAGATGCTTTACGAGTTCCGAATGGGCAGAAACGATGTCTGACACCGTCAGAAACGGAAATTCAAGACAAAACCTTTCTCCGGTCGCTGGATTGATGCTGCCCGGTCCGGTTGTTCCCTGACAGCCGCCAAGTACATTCGCACAAATTACAAAATAGCGGTTGGTGTCAATACCTTTCCCTGGCCCGATAAAGCCATCCCACCAGCCGGGTTTCTCATCTTCCTCGCCTCCATGAAACCCGGCAGCGTGAGCATCGCCCGTCAACGCGTGACAGATGAAAACAGCGTTGTCACGCTGTTCGTTCAGAGTTCCATATGTTTCATACGCGACAGTTGTAGGGCCAAGCCTGGCACCAACCTGAAATGTGAGTTCCTCGGGTGGCTCAAATAGCGTCGCGTATTTTGTCTGCACGTTCCCTATCGCACCGCTCGGTGGCACAGTTGCGTCTTCCTGGTTATTGGGAAACATTAATATAGCCAACTTACAGAGCTGTGGGGTTTATGGTAAGAGCCCGAGCGATGGGATATCTGCGAAGCCACGTCTGAGCTAAGAACTTGAGTCTGCAGACGAGGCATTTGATTTGAATTTGCAATAGCACTGCAGCACATCATCGCCTTTGTGATGACAGGACTGCTCAACCGCAGATATAAACAAAATTCACGACCAATGGACTATATCCAGTGAACAGAAGCAATTCGATGCAGGCAGAATGAAACGTGCCAGGATTCGAATGGCATTCAGGCAGCCACGGGCAAATTGCTGATGAGAAAGATGATGCCAGGTTTTCTTAAGGTTTTTCTGGACGGGGTTTTCAGGGACTTTTGTATTGCAGTTCACTCCGGGTGTGCCGTAAAACACTGATTCCGACGTTGCTGGAACGGAGCTCTGAGCCGGGTGGCAATCGTCGTAGCATGGAGGCTGGGATGACTGGGACACGTATGGAGAACTCACTGCACGCACAGGAAATCGCGCAGATTCTGGACGCGATCATTGTTGGTCCTGCCGACTGCCGTGTTAGTGCAGCCGATTTCATTGAGCGAGCGACCGCGACGCACTTGGCGTTTGTCGGCTGCAGAAGAAATCTGACACGCGCGTCAGCGTCTCAAGCCAGATTGATTATTGCACCGGAATCAGTCCTCGATCAATTGGACGATTTTCCCGGCCGGACTTTCCTTCTCGTGCCGGAACCGGAAGTCGCTTTTCTGAAAATCGTGGGATTATTATCACCGGAACGTCCTCGGCGGTTCATTGGGATTTCTCCGCAGGCGACCGTCGCTGCATCCGCATCAGTGGGCCCCAGGACAAATGTCTGCCAGTTCGTGACGATCGGTGAAGACGTCGTCATCGGCGAAAACTGTGACATTGCACCGGGGGTTGTAATCGGCGACGGGTGCGTGATTGGTGACGATGTCAGTCTCGGACCGAACGTTGTTCTTTATCGGGATACCTTCATCGGAGATCGTGTCAACATCGACGCAGGGACGGTGGTTGGTTCAGCGGGGTTTGGATACCGAACGGTGAACGGCCGGCACGAGCGGCTTTTGCACGCTGGCAACGTGCGCATTTGTGACGACGTGGAAATCGGCGCATGTACGACAATTGATCGTGCGAAAATCGGGTCGACGGTCATCGGCACCGGCACGCGAATTGACGATCAGGTGATGATCGCTCACAACTGTCAAATTGGGGAACACAATCTGCTGGTGTCCCATACGGGAATTGCCGGATCATCCAGCACGGGGGCGTACGTCGTCTGTGCGGGGCAGTCAGGCATCGCTGATCATGTCCATCTGGGTGACGGTGCGATGATCGGCGCAAAAACGGGTGTCCACCGCGACATGCCGGGTGGCCAGAAATATCTTGGCATACCCGCGCGTCCGGCTGGCCAGCACCACCGGGAAACACTGGCGCTGAAACAACTTCCGAAAATGCGCACGACGGTGAAGGACTTACAGCAGCAACTGGCCACGCTGCAGGAGCAAATGAGTCAACTTTTGTCTGCAACAGATTCCCACATTGATGGGCAGAAAAAAGCGGCTTAACGCTTCCAGTGTAACTGCGATTCTACCATGAGCCAAGCTCCAATCCATCGAAACATTCTTCCGTTCATGCGACCTTTGCAGGTGGGCACTCAGGGGAGGAACCGTTCTCCTCTGGGCCTGCTGGCGGGTGGTGGTCGATTTCCGTTGGAATTCGTTCGCGCGGCCCGGTTGGCGGGGCATTCGGTTTTCGGACTTGGCGTCGCAGGTATGGCCTCGCCGGAATTGGCGGACGTGTGCGACGAGTTTCGTTTGGCTCCACTGGCTCGTATCGGAAAAGCTATTCGCCTGTTCAAACGGGCTGGTGTGGACCGGATTGTGATGTCGGGCAAGATCGAAAAGACCGTGTTGTTTCAGTCATTCCGTTGGGTGCGGCTGGTGCCGGATTGGCGCACACTTCATATGTGGTTCCGCTACGCCAAGGAAAACAAAAAGGATGACACCATTCTGCTGGCCGTCATTCGTGAATTCGAGCGCGACGGCTTTGCGTTCGATTCTGCTCTTCAATACGTTCCGGAGTTACTCGTGAAACACGGCTTCCTGACAACACGAAAACCCAATTCTAAGCAGTGGCGTGATATTCAGTTTGGCTGGCACCTGGCGCGCGAAATGGGACGTTTGGACGTCGGCCAGACTGTCGTTGTCAATGATACAGCCGTGATCGCCGTGGAGGCTATTGAAGGCACCGACAGGTGTATCCGTCGTGCCGGCGAGCTGTGCCGTCGAGGCGGATTTACGGTCGTGAAGGTGGCAAAACCTCAGCAGGATATGCGGTTCGATGTTCCGACGGTTGGTGTCGAAACAATTAAGACAATGCACCAGGCTGGAGGTCGGGTATTGGCCATAGAGGCAGGGATGACGGTCATTCTGGAGCCGGAAGAAGTGGCCAGTCTGGCTGATCGATTCGGAATATCCATCGTTGCAGTCAACGCGGATGAATTGTCACTGCTTGTCGCCGCGTGATTTGGCGTCTGTAATTCAGACACGTTTAATGTGTTTCAGCAGCCCATTTTTCCAACGGCAATTTCGATCCAGCCTGTCCAGACATGGCCGGGTGGCAGAACCTTCAATCCAGCATCAACGCCCTGCTGCTGAAGATTGATGGCGTCCGTGGTGCACGTGTAGGGTTCAAGGCACACGGCACTCGTCCACGGTGGAGTAAACGCAACGATTTCCCGGAATGAATCGTCGCACCGCTGCACCACCTGAGTTCCCGCGTGCGCGTCAACGATGCGGCATTCAACCACCCCGTCAACACTTTCCACGCCAGTGTAGACGTCGTCCAGGTTCAGCGTGTCGAAGGCGGGACCACCGTTGAGTGACACAACTTTGTTGCCGTGCAGAATGCGTCCGGTTGGCAGACAGCCGACCAGTTCCCATTGCTTGTTCACAGGAGCGTGAACTGTGCAGTCGCCGGGTGCGCTGTCGGTGGACAGCGGAATGCGAAAATACGAGTGATTGCCCAATCCCCACGGCAAAGGCACGTCGGTGGGGTTGCGGACGGTGATATCAGCTCGCAGGCAGGCATCATTTAATGAGTAACAGACTTCGATTTCCCCGTCAGTGGGCCACAGCGGCAGTCGTTCCGGCGCATCTTTACAGATGCGGAAAATCCCTGTGACGGACGAATCGGTCTGGCTGAGTACTCGCCAGGGACGGTCGAGGCAGAAACCGTGAATCGCGTTTCCGTCGCCTTCGTACCCCACCAGCGATTCCGGCAGTTCGTAGTCTTTGCCGTCCCACGAGTATCGACCGCCACGTATGCGATTGGGAAAGGGAAACAACAGAGGGATTCCGCTGTGGCTGAGTGGATGTTCGCCGCTCGCAAAATCGTCCGCCGCGTGAATGACCGAGACGGACTCATCCCCCAGCTGGCCGATAAATTCAAAACAATTGAAACCCAGATGAGTGGCAATTTTTGCGGTGGACCCGGTCAGAGGGTCGTTCAGGGCGACGGTTGGCATATCAATTTCTTTCGGTAGACCGAAGTGCCGGGCCTGGTATGAATCCGGCCGATTAACCTCGTGTGCTGATAGTAATGCAGTGCAATGAATCGACGTTGTGAACGCGACAACATTGTCGCTTCCGCGGACATTCGTGAGGAACCGGCTTAGTTCCACTCGGCATTCGGGACGTCGTGAGGCAGCAGGCGGTTCTTCTCTTGCAGCCAGCGGGTGCAGGCTTCCCAAATTTCATAAGGGTCGTCTTTGAAGACAAGATCGGCTTCTGCCGGCATGATTCTCCAGTCACCGCGATCCAGTTCGCCTTCCAGTTGTTCCGGTCCCCAGCCCGCGTACCCACGGTAAACTCGGAAGCCGCATTCATGCTGGCAGTCTGTGTCCTTTTTGATGAGAGCATCAAATGACTCATGACTGCCCGTCACGAAAATTCCGGCCGAGATTTCTTCGTCGGACCGTCCCAGTTCTGTGCAACTATGAAGAATAAACAGGGAAGATGTGTCGACTGGGCCGCCGGCATAGATCGGCCCCATGCCGGCCGATGACATCTTGGCTTCCTCGATGGCCGCATCAACGGCGATTGAATCCGGTCGATTAATGATCAGTCCCATCGCGCTGTCGTCATCGTGGTCGACCATCAATACGACGGCTCGATAAAAATTTGGATCACGCAGGTGACTACCCGCAACCAACAGATTTCCTCGAAGACTGGCTGACATAACAAGCTCACTGCAGAATAACGGCGGTAAACGGAAAGAACGCGAATCTCCCGTTCAGACCCGTGTCGCCCAACCCGCCCATAGGTACGGCGACCTTCACAGCGGCAGCTATAACTCAGCAGGACATAACTTACCAATCAATCGGCAGGAATTTTGTCTGCCGCGGACAATCAACAGGCCTTCAGACGCGGTCGAGCCAGCCGTATATTGGTGAAACCTGTAGTCAGAAGATGCATTGACGAAATGTCAAGTCTGGAACGTGGCGGGAATTCTGTCTGGAGGGCATTGGTTTTGCCGCATTTCAGGCAGCCTGCCGAATCGCCGGTGCTGAATTTTGCTGGATGCAGCGGGCTAACAGAATGGAATTTCAGCACCCTGCAGGCAGCTGCCCATTGATCCCATTGCAAACAGCACAAGGGAGGCAGTGCATAATCGCATTGGTGAATTCATGGGAAATAACGCCTAACGAATTGAGTTCCATGTGGTGGCAACAATGCCGACACGAGGCAGCACAGCGAGGCGACAGTTGTCTGTCAGGTAAGCCACCAACCAGCATCCCCGGTAGCGTTTCCCCATCATTTGCACCTATCCCTCAAACTCGTCACCTTGTGCTCGGGAGCCGGAGTTCCTGAGGGAACTTTGAGTCGGTTTGTGAATCTCGACACCGACATCAGGCTTTCCACGGGTGATGCACTGCTGCCGATTGTGGGGCTGACGTGGACAAAGCGCGGAGACGCTTAGACAGATAATGATCAGGGAACTCATTTCAGGAAATGAGGCACAATCACGAGCGCTCACAAAGACGGCAAAGGCTGGAAAGTCTGTTACATCGACAAGGACAACGGGCGGCGGTCGCTGCGTCCAGGCAAGGTAAACAAGGCGACGGCGAATCAGATTGCACGACAGATCGATCTGTTGGTAGCCTCAAAAGCCAGTGGCGGCACGGTCGAACTGACAACTGCGAGGTGGCTTGGTGATATCGGTGAGAAGCTCCACAAGAAGTTGGTCCGTGCCGGACTGACGGACCCGAAAGCGGCGGCACGAGTCGAACCAGATCCAGAGCCGTCGATAACGCTGGCGGCGTTTCTGGATGAGTAGGTGGCGACCGGCATCACGCGAAAAGGTGATCCCGCCAGTTCGAACACTCTCAAGAATTGCGGGGCAACGCGTGGTTTTCTGCTGGCTTGTTTCGATGGTGCCAAGCCGATTCAGTCTTTCGGGCTCCCCGGCGGCAAGGCGTTTCGAAAGTGGCTGGAACGGCGAAAGATTCCCGTCACAAAGAAATCTCCCACTGGGCGAATGAAGGAAAGCTCAATTCGGCAGCGAGTTGGCAACGCAAAGGCGATGTTCGAACATGCCGTGCTGGAGGAATTGTTGCCGCAGAATCCGATTCGAAATCAGGTCAGCAGCATTCGAGCTGATGACGAGGGGAAGATGAACATCCCCGCTGAGATCATCGAGAATGTCATTCAGGCGGCACCAAACGCTGAATGGCGGCTACTGATTGCCTTGTGGCGTTTTGCAGGACTTCGCAAGACGGAGCCAATGTCGATGAAGTGGACCGACGTACTCTGGGCGGAAGGCAAGCTCCGCGTTCGGTCATCAAAAACACAGCATCACGCTGGCAAGGGGCTGAGATTTGTGCCGATTCGGGACGTTGAGAAGTATCTGAGTGATGCGTTCGCAGTGGCACCCGATGGACAGAAGCACATTTTTCAAACGGCACGTCTGGTGAATCTGTACCACACGATGGAACGCATTGTGGAGGCCGCTGGACACAAACCCTGGCCGAACCTGATTAAGAATCTGCGGCTGTCCTGCGAGAACGACTGGCTGACGGCGAACGAGGCACCCGCACACGTCATCGCAGCGTGGATCGGGCACAGCGTTACTGTTCAGAACAGCGCCAAGGCCATCGTTTCTGACGGCCACTTCGAGCAATTCAATGCACGGCCTCAGGCCACACAAAAAGTGGCACACCAGGTGGCACAGAACCTATGCGAACAGAAGAAAACACCGACGAATCCGAGTTGCCGCCGAAGTTATCGCCATCCGGAAAAACGTTGAAACCCAATGAAAATACTGGTTTTCAGGCAGTAAAGGATCATTTCATGAAGAAATCGGTTGGCCCGCGAGTCGTATAGTACGGATACTGATACACAGCCGCCGGGGTATTCTGCTGCGGATAGGTCAGTCCCTGTGGCACGTCATAGGTGTGGAAGTTGCGGTGCACAGGATGAAACGGCAGGTTCATGCCCCCGGCTCCACCTCGCCCGCAGCTTTGGCAGGCGCCATTGCGACAATTTGCAGCAGATACGAATCCGCCGTCACAGACCTTGCACTGGCTGTCGCTGGCGGCTCCGGAAGCACCGCTCGCATTCGATACCTTAATCGCCTCGGGGCTTTGAGCCCGCATGGTCGGTGATATGGCGGCACATCCGGTCGACATTAGTCCAATCGCCCCCGAAAGTAACAACATTGATGTTCTGCTCTGCATCATCAGGCTCCCTTCATCCCCTGACACCGATTACGAATCACATCCCGACGCCTTCTGACACGAACGACGGCAGAATCTACCTGTTCGCAGACTCATGAGTCGCGTTGTTATCGTTATCGGCTATCGGACCGTCGAAACGTGCAAAATCCCTCTATTTCCTCCAGATGTTGAAACAGGAAGTTTGAGAGGTCTTGCGGAATACTCCCCGCAGAAATACATTCCTGCATCTTTGGCACGGTTTCGGACGGAGTCGCCCGGATTTTCCGCTGCTTGGTTGTCAATCTAAGGGAGTAGTCACAGTGCAAGTCGCGGCCTCCACGCGAAGCCTTTGGGATATGTCGTTTTCAGCTGCCTGCGGGCAGTTGCAGGATCTGGGCTTCGACAAAGTGGAAATTTGGATCAACGACCAGTTCGATCATTTGAAGGTGGAGCAGATTGTTGGCGACGTCGAAGCGACGGTGTTCAGTTTTCGCGAATCTAGTCGACTGAGTCCTGTTGGCATCTTTCTGGATGAGGAAGTGTCGCTCGACGATTTTCGAAAAATTGTGAGCTTTGCCAAACACCTCAAGATTGCTCAGCTGACAATCGAGGCGTCTCAGCTTGGCACGCCGTTTAATTCCGAGATCGATCGGCTGCGTGAACGTAACCACTTGTGCATTGAAGAAGGCATTAGTCTGTCGATCCTGACAAAGACCGGACTGCTGACGGAAGATCCACACACAGCCATTGAACTTTGTCAATCCGTCAAGGGGCTGGGAGTGACACTCGACCCCAGCTATTACCTGTGTACTCCCAAAGGTTCTATTGATTTCGATGTGGTCTATCCGTACGTTTCTCACGTGCAGTTGCGCGACACGTCGAAGACGGAGCTGCAGGTACCAGGCGGACTGGGCGAAATCGACTACAACCGCATCATCGCCTCACTGCAACTGGAAGATTATGGCCGGACGCTGAGCGTTGACCTGTTGCCACGGACCCTGGAGGGCGAAGAGCGTCTTCTGGAAATGCGAAAGTTGCGACTGTTGCTCGAGTCTTTGCTGTAGCTTTGCATGGCAGTTATGAGCTCGGCGCGACGACGGCGGTGGACACAGAGCTCCAAGGCCGGGCTACGGATCGTTGCTGCTGCAACGTCCAACCGCGTACGTCATGTGGTCGGGGCAGCTCGGGAGACACACTGACTGCCTTAGAACCGGGCCTGCCGCTGATACAGATATTCAGTCAGCGCCTTATCGAATGGCATGCTGGTGTCCAGCGGTACGTAATCAATGCCGAGGGCAAAACATTCCTGGCGATAACGTTCGCGAAGTTCGTTTAGCGCTTCGATGTAGTCAGATCGAATTCCGGCGGCATCCACGACCTGGTGGTCGCTGGATTCCGGCTCAATCAGGTCCACGCTGCCGGAAAACGGAAACGTCACTTCGGCTTCGTCCAGCACGTGAAACAGAATGACGTCGTGTCCGGCGTAGCGCAGCATGCGCAGGTTGTCGATCACTTCATCAGGGTCGGTCAGCAGGTCAGACATGAGCAGCAACAGACTGCGGTGACGGATGATGGACGCCACCTGTCGCAGATTATCGCCGATGCGGGTTTCGCCCTCGGGTTTACTCTGCTGCAGTACAGCCAAAATGTTGCCCAGCTGCGACCGGCGACTTCTGGCGGGCAGTGACTGCCGCAGTTTTTCGTCGAATGTGATCAGGCCGACGGGATCCTGCTGATGGATCATCATGTAGCTGATGGCGGCGGCAAGACAGATGGCATAGTCGAATTTCGTCAACTTCTGACGATAGGTATAGGCCATGCTGCGAGACATATCCAGCACCACGTAACCGGTGATGTTGGTTTCGGCCTGATAACGCTTCACATACAGGCGGTCCGTGCGGGCAAAGACCAGCCAGTCGATATCCTTTGGATCGTCACCGGGGTTGTATCTTTTGTGTTCACTGAATTCGACGCTGAAGCCGTGAAACGGGCTGGTGTGCAAACCGGACAGAAATCCTTCCACAATAAACTTAGCGCGCAGATCCAGTCGGGCGATGCTCTGAATCACTTCCGGTTTGAGATATTGTTCTGCTGAGGACACAACGGAATTCCTTCGTTGACAATCAATGTTTGCGATCATAACAAGAGGCTGACAATATCGCACTGACGATATCAACCGTCGGGGTTCAGGGGGCCGGAACTGGGGTTCTGGTGCGGCTTACGTTTCGGGCTACAATGGGCTAAATGTTTCTTCTGGCACACTCACGCTTTTGTTTCTGCTCAACACCCAATGACTCGACTTTTCGCTGGTACGCCGTTTGACCGCCCCCCGCAATGTGACTGTTGCGGGAGACTGGAAGAAGAATGCGAATGCCCGCCGCCGGCACCGGAGCTTCCGACGTTTGCAGCTCCGGAGACGCAGACGGCGCGCCTGTCGGTTGAGAAACGCAAACGAGGTAAGATGGTTACGGTGATACGCGGTCTGGCCGCTGACGAGAGCGATCTTCCTGCTCTCCTGACGAGGTTGAAGACCTCGTGTGGGGCGGGCGGCACTCTTCAGCAGGATTCGATCGAGATTCAGGGTCGACACCTGGACCGTCTACGCGGCCACCTTAAAGCCATCGGTTATAATGTTAAGGGCTGAACAACGCTTGTCGAGAAATTTGCAGTGCCGACTGGAAAACGCGGAATGGCAGTGCAGTCAGTTGCGATATGTCTTGTGACACTGTGTGCATGATCGCTGAAGGGCTTGAAAATGCCGACGGGCGGTGTCTGCGGATCCAGACCGCAGCGAATCATGGACGGCCTTTGCTGCATTAACGGACTGTGTCAGCCACGTTTTGAATTCTCGGTTGTAATCGCTCGACAGATTTCGTGACGCCTCGTGCAGAGCTTCGTGAAGGAGCAGGGCATCGTGCGCTGACGTGTGGTGCACTGCGGTGGCAGAGGACCCAAAACCGGCTGTACTGGACGCTTTCAGAGTTCCCAATCGACGACTCACCCGAGACATCGCGGCGGTGAGCGACTCCAGTGGCGCGACCTCGACAAGCGGCGGTAGTTGGACACGCTCGTCCGGTACAACGAATGCTTTGACATCGCGCCACAATCCGACGTAGTCTCGGCTGGTACCGGCCAGCACCATGATCTCAATTGAGCGACGGACGTCGGCGGTGCCTTCGACCCGACAGGCCAGTGTCGCCGCTGCAGGGCCTCGGTGTCGTCCGTGATGGCAGTGAATGTAGATCGGACCTGTGGTTTCACGAACCACCCGAGTCAGAGAGCGTCCGGCGGCTTGCGAAATGCCGTCATACCCGACAGGAATATGCACATATCGGATGCCAGCCGCCTTCGCGAGCTCGCGCTGTGGTACGGCTCCGTCAACACTGACAACTGTGTTCACGCCCAGCTCCTTCAGTGTTTCAAATGCTAATTTTCCATGTGGTTCACTGCCGCAAGAAATTCGATTCGAAGCTTTTATGAAGTTCTCAAGCCCCGGCATCGCTTTTTTGCTGCCGCCAGAGTCCATGCCTTCAGCCGACGGGGCCACGAGCAGCGTGGACACTGCAGCCAGGAATAACATGTGCAACACCGGACCGAGTCGCCGGGCCCCGGTCTGGGCGGGTCTGCTGATGTCTTCCGGCCGATGGTGATTCACAGAAAATTTGTGCAGAAGGTCGATGAATAACAGTGCGCGCCTTCAACGGTCGAGCATTCACCGCCGGGCCAACCAGTAGATCACACTCGGCGGGGCTTTTGTCTGAATTTTTCAACCAGGAACGCGAAGACGTCAACGCAGGACATTTCAGTTCGTCGGTTGACACTGCCTGCAGATCGCGCGAGACCGAATCCGCTCCTGTTTCCGATTCTCGCAGAAAAAAATCGACACTGGCCGGGACATTGTGAGTTTTCGTGTCGTGTGGCTACGAAGCCACACGACTTTGGCGATCCGTCTCTGCTGATCGCGCTGAGCAGGAGGCACTGACCTGCTTTGATTGAAGAATGCATCACCGTGAGTCACACTGTCGAGATACAGGAGCGGCAGGAAGCCGACACCGAATCCTTCAGCAACCGTCGCCGTGGATCAGTTCCGTCTGCCTTTTGAAAAAGATCGCCATCATGTTGCGACGAAATATCTTCATTCTTCTGTCAGTCGCTGCTGTCGGATTATTGACGGCGATCGCTCAACCACCCGGTGGTCGTGGCCGCAGAGGAGGCGGTGAGGCGTCGTTGAAGCAGCCGTTCCGCGGGATCACGGCTGGCGGAGAAATAGAAGAAGGGCTGTTCAAAGTTAAATCCACTGGTGTCAGTACTGGGCCTGTAGTCAACGCAGCCAACGCCTTTCTGGCCGGCCTGACAGAGGACCAGTCGCTGAAGACCATGTTCCCGGTGGATGACATCGAATGGCGCAGTTGGGATAACCGCCATTTCTACAAACGCCGAGGTGTCGGATTTGACGAAATGAACGAACAACAGCGTGAATTGGCGTTCGGGCTGCTTAAAGCGAGTCTCAGTGTGAAGGGCGTGAAGCAGTCGCGGGACATCATGAAGCTGAACGGCACACTGGCGGAACTGGCCGACAACTTTGATGAATACGGAGAATGGTTGTACTGGATCACCATTATGGGCGATCCGTCAACGACAAAGCCATGGGGCTGGCAGATCGACGGCCACCATCTGATCATTAACTATTTTGTGTTGGGTGATCAGGTTGTCATGTCGCCCGTCTTTGTGGGCAGTGAACCAGTCCATGCCACCAGTGGGAAATTTAGAGGTACGATCGTCATGCAGGACGAGCAGGCCAGGGGCCTGGCTGTGATCCAGGCATTGAACGAAGCTCAGCAGAAAATCGCGATTCTGTCGTCGGTTAAAGAGGGAAACAACGCTCTGACCCAGGCCTATAAGGACAACGTCGATCTTGACTATGCAGGTCTGCCGGCTTCCGAAATGGACGAAAAACAGACGTCGCTGCTGCTGGACGCCATTCATGAATTCGTCGGAACCATGGACGCCGGACACACGAAAGTCAAAATGGACGAAGTCCGGCAGCATTTGGACCGGACATACTTCGCGTGGGTCGGCGGCACTACGGACGAGAGTGTTTACTACTATCGCATTCACAGCCCCGTCGTTCTGATTGAATTCGATCACGAGCGGCGAGTCGCTCCGTTTCGTTCCCGCGAACCGACTCGCGACCACATCCACGCGGTTCTGCGTACGCCGAACGGAAACGACTACGGTAAGGACCTGCTGCGACAGCATTACGAGCGACATCATAAAGCTGCCGCTGCCGGCAACTGAAATCATCCGTCGCTGCAGAGCACAGCCGCAGCAAGTGCGATGGTTTCCCTGTCCTCCGGACCTCCTGGTTATTGATTATCGGTAAACAGTTGAAGTGAAACACCGGGTGGAGGACAATCATCAGTATGAAGACACTTCAGCTGCTTTGCTCCATCATCCTGCCGTACCTGTTGACGACGCTTTCTGCCTCAGAGATCGACTTTAGTCGCGATATTCGCCCGATTCTTTCGGACAACTGCTTTCGCTGTCACGGACCGGATGCAGAAAATCGCGAAGCTGATCTGCGACTGGATGTCCGTGATGTTGCGGTGGATGCTGGTGCGATCATGCCGGGTGACCCGACGGCCAGTGAGATGTTGAAACGCATTCTGTCTGATGACGACGAATCGGTCATGCCGCCTCCGTCGACCGAAAAGAAGATTTCCGCGGATGAGCTGACGTTGCTGCAGACCTGGGTCACAGAAGGCGCGGAGTACTCGGAACACTGGGCGTTTGTGCCGCCCCAACGTCCTGATGTTCCCCCCGCGAAAAATGGCGGGCGGTTCCGAAATTCGATCGATAATTTCGTGGCAGCGAAGCTGGCGGTTCAGAATATTAAATCAAGCCAGCCTGCTGACCGTATTACTTTGATTCGTCGGGTATATCTTGATCTGCTGGGATTGCCACCGTCACCGAAACAGGTGGATGCGTTTGTCACGGATGAGCGTGATGATGCGTTCGGCAGGTACGTAGAGCATTTGCTGGATTCACCGCACTTCGGTGAACGCTGGGGGCGATGGTGGCTGGACGCGGCCCGTTATGCGGACTCCGACGGCTACGAAAAGGACAAACAGAGAAGCGTTTGGTTCTATCGTGACTGGGTAGTTGGTGCCATGAACGGCGATATGCCGTACAGCGACTTCATCGTCCATCAGATCGCCGGAGACCTGGTGCCGGGCGGTGGCCAGTCTGCCCTGGTGGCCACTGGTTTTCTCCGCAACTCAATGGTCAACGAAGAAGGCGGCGCAGATCCGGAGCAGTTTCGAGTGGAAGGTATGTTCGACCGGATGGATGCCATCGGCAAGGCGGTTCTCGGAATTACAACTCAGTGTGCGCAATGCCACACGCACAAGTACGATCCGTTCAGTCAGCGCGAATACTATCAACTTTTCGCGGCGTTGAATGATTGTCACGAAGCTATCGCGACCGTTTTTACGCCGTCGCAGGATAAGACACGGCATTCCGTACTGCATGGAATCGCTGAGCTCGAAGCTGAAATAAAACGACGCACACCGGACTGGCAGGAACGGCTGACGCGTTGGACACGGGGCGAATCGGCCAAACTTGTCGAGTGGCGAACCGTTGTTCCGACAGACCGACCCTACGAAGGACAGAAGTTTCGATTGCTGGACGATGGTTCCATCGTTAGCGAAAGTTATGCGCCGACGAAAGCCAACAACACGTTCAGCCTGAAAACGACCGCGGAAAGGATTACCGCCTTTCGCCTGGATACGCTGATGCACCCACAGTTGCCGCGAGGTGGTCCGGGGCGTTCGATTTACGGGACAGGGGCGCTGTCGTCCTTTGAGGCGTCGATCGCTCCAGCCGATGATCCTGGCAGGAAGCAGGCGATCAAGTTTGTGCGAGCCTGGGCGGAAGTCAATCCGAAGCATGCGAACCTGCCGTCCGTGTATCGTGACAAGAATCCGGAGAAGGACACTCGAGTCACCGGTCCCATTGATTACGCAATCGATGGTGACAACAAGACAGCATGGACAACGGACAACGGTCCGGGGCGCCGCAACCAGGATCGTCACGCGGTTTTCGTTCCGGAGACACCCATCGAAATGAAAGGCGAGGTGATTCTTGCCATCACACTGCGGCAGCTGCATGGTGGCTGGAATTCGGATGACAACCAGAACTACCTGCTGGGCCGCTATCGGTTCTCTGTGACCGACAGCGACGCCGTCGCCGAATCAAATCTGCCGTCATCGATTGAAGCGATACTTAGGGTCTGTGAATCTGAACGTACCGCCGCACAGAACGAACAGCTGTTCCGTGTCTGGCGCAGAACTGTGCCGGACTTCGCCGCAGATAATGGCGCAATTGAAGAGCTCTGGCGGGCGTTTCCGGAAACTGATTCACAGCTGGTGGTGCAGCCAGGAGCGATGGCACGAACGACGCACGTATTGAGGCGAGGAGACTTCCTGAATCACGGCGAACAGGTGACTGCCGCAGCGCCCGCATTTCTGAATTCGTTTCCGCAATCGGACGAACCGGATCGGTTGCGTTTTGCGAGGTGGCTGGTCGCCGATGATGCACCAACGACGGCTCGCGTGATCGTGAACCGCATCTGGCAGGCCTACTTTGGTCGCGGCATCGTGACGACTCCGGAAGACTTCGGTTTTCAGTCGCCCGCGCCGACTCATCCTGAGCTAATTGACTGGCTGGCCGTTGAACTGATGGACAACAACTGGAGTCTGAAACACATTCATCGGTTGATTGTGAATTCCGCGACTTATCAGCAGTCGTCCTTAATGACGGTGGATCTGCAGGAAATGGACCCATTGAATGAGTTTCTAGCCCGGGCACCACGGATTCGTGTGGACGCAGAGGTGGTACGAGACATCGCTCTGGCAGCCAGCGGATTACTCAACGACGCTGTTGGTGGGCCCAGCGTGTATCCGCCAGCACCGGATTTTCTGTTTCAGCCGCCGGCCAGCTACGGACCAAAACAGTGGCGTCTGTCTGCCGACGGTCAGCAGTATCGCCGTAGTCTGTATGTGCACGGTTATCGTACTGTGCCGTACCCGACATTACAGCTGTTTGACGCTCCGAAGGGAGACGCCGCCTGCGTCCGCAGACAGCGCAGCAACACTCCGTTGCAGGCGCTCGTGATGCTGAATGAACCGCAGTTTGTCGATTGCGCCCGGGCCATGGCGGCTCGAGTTCTGCGGGACGCTCATCAGGCAGACCTTGAGCGATTGCTGTACGCTCATCGGTTGTGCGTTAGTCGATCAGCCGCTCCGAGTGAACTGGTGATCCTGCAGACATTGCTTGATCAGCAGCGTCAGCGAATTTCGTCAGGTGAAATTGACGTCGAAAAACTTATTGGAGTGTCGCCGAATAAATACCAACAACTCACCGGGCTGTCGGCGAACGAGTATGCACCGTGGATTGTGGTCTGCCGTGCGATTTTGAATCTGGATGAGACCATTACAAAGCAGTAGATCGGCTTGAAAGGCAGCGGCAGACTGCCACAGGAGATTGATGATGCACAAAACGTCAGACGACGATCGCATTGCGATGCGGTCAGCGACACTCGCCAAACGGCGTTGGTTTCTGCAGCAGTGCGGACTTGGCCTGGGCCAGATGGCACTGGCAGGTTTGCTGGCGGAATCCGCAGGTGCTGCCGAGCAGGATGCGAATCCTCTGGCAGCCAAACAGCCGCAGTATCCGGCACGTGCAAAAAACGTCATTTTGCTGTTCATGGGTGGTGGCCCCAGTCAATTCGAAATGCTGGACCACAAACCGGCTCTTGAGAAACTGGACGGCACTCTGCCCCCTGCCGATCTGCTGAATGGCTATCGAGCGGCATTTATTAATCCCAATTCCAGGCTGCTGGGGCCCCGGTACAAGTTTGCCAGGTACGGTGAATCGGGAGCTGAGCTGTCTGAGATGCTGCCGCATACGGCTGCTGTGGCGGATGATTTGTGCATCATTCGATCGATGAAGACCGATGCCTTCAATCACGCCCCGGCCCAACTGCTGATGAGCACAGGTTCGCCTCAGTTTGGCCGTCCCAGCATGGGGTCCTGGGTGACCTACGGTCTGGGCAGCGAATCAGATGACCTGCCGGCGTACATCGTTTTCAACAGCGGCAAGAAGGGGCCCAGCGGAGGTAACGGGAACTGGAACTCCGGCTTCCTGCCGACGGTCCATTCCGGTGTAGAGTTTCGCAGTAGCGGTGATCCCGTGCTGTATCTTTCCAATCCCGATGGTGTCGATCGGACAGTGCAGCGTCAGACGCTGGACGCCATCAACCAGCTGAATCGTGGTCGTCTGAGTCTTGTCGGCGATCCGGAAATTGCCACCCGAATCAATTCGTACGAGATGGCGTTCCGCATGCAGTCAAGTGCTCCGGAAGCAATGTCGCTGACAGGCGAGCCAAAGCACGTTCTGGAAATGTACGGAGCGAAGCCTGGCGAAACCTCATTCGCTAATAACTGTCTGCTGGCGAGACGGTTGGTACAGAAGGGCGTTCGATTTGTGCAGTTGTTTCATGAATCGTGGGATCAGCACGGCGACCTGAAGAACGGAATCGCTAAAAACTGCAAGGACACAGACCAGGCCGCGGCTGCATTGGTCACGGATTTGAAGCAGCAGGGGATGTTGAAGGATACGCTGGTGATCTGGGGCGGAGAATTTGGTCGAACGCCCATGGTGCAGGGTGGTAGTGACGGACGCGATCACCATCCGAATTCGTTTTCCATGTGGCTGGCCGGTGGCGGAATTAAGGGCGGCGTCACGTATGGTTCGACGGACGATTTAGGATTCAACATCGCTGAAAAGCCTGTACACGTCCACGACCTGCACGCCACAATTCTGCACCTGCTGGGCTTCAATCACAAACAGTTGACACATCGCTTTCAGGGACGTGATTATCGCCTGACAGACGTGTATGGCGAAATTGTCAGCAACATTCTGGCGTAGACCGTGTCCCGCCAGTCCGGAACAGTTTGATGATGTGAATGAGACGCGGCGCAGTCGCTACGACTTGTTCGGTTCGTCCGGCACTGACGTGGGCGGGGGCTGATTCGTGTTGTCTCTTTTACCAGCCCGAAAGTAGCGTTTGGATTCGTTGACGGCGGTGCGACGCGTGGCCAGACGCACCAGAATGGTCATGATGTAGTCCTTCCAGTTGGTGACTACAAATTGACGGCGTTTTTCCAGCGCGGTCAGAGCCTTGCGAACGACTTTGGCGGGCGTCTGTGACGAATGCTTCTGCAGCCACTCCGGTGCTCCGGCCACGTCAAAGAATTCTGTTTCCGTGACGCCTGGGCACAGGGCCTGGACCGTGACGCCGCGACTGCGTGTTTCTGCCCACAATGCTTCACTGAAGTGCAGCACGTAAGATTTGCTGGCAGCGTACGCTCCCATGAAGGCCACGGGCTGAAATGCGGCCACGGACGAGACATTGATAATGGCTCCGTGTCCTCGTTCCAGCATTCCCGGAAGGACGCGATACGTCAGATCTGTCAGTGTGTTGACGTTCAGATTCAACATCTGCTGTATATCAGCCGAATCAGTCGTTGACACCTCACCAATCAGACCGACACCCGCGTTGTTGATCAGGAGCTCAATATTAACGCCAAGTTTGTCTATTTCGTCAATCAGTTTCGCGCCCGCATCTGACGTAGAAAGATCGATCGCGACAATGTGGCATTTTGTTCCGTGTTTTGTCTGCAGGTTTTCAGCGAGTTCGTTCATCCGGTCAGCGCGTCTGGCGGCCAGCACCAGATGCATGCCTCGACCAGCCAGTCGGGCAGCGAACTCGGCTCCAATGCCGGAGGAGGCCCCCGTGACGAGAGCCCAGCGATCGTTAAAGGAATCTAACAAGGACTTCTTTCAACCCTGTTTCAAATAATGGGGTGAGGCATGGTCGATCAGGCGTGCACGTAAATCAGACAAGAAAAATCAGGATTTGTGATTCCGATGCAGTGACAAAGTAAGTTGTCGCAAATCTATCGAAGGTTAACAGTCGCCATGTGTATCTTACCACTTTTCTACCGCTCGTCATTCATTCCGCGTATTCTGCAGGCTGACGGTCAATAAATGAACGTCAGATCGGGATACTGACGTCGAACGTTCAGATTTCCAGCATTTTCCTCTCGTAGTCAGCAAAGGTGTTCAAAGACATGGCGGATTATCCTGTTCTTACCCGCGAACAGGCCAGACAGGTGGATGCGGCCGCGATCCAGCGTCTTGGCGTTCCCGGGCTGCTGCTGATGGAGAACGCGGCTCGGGGGGTGATCGAAGAACTGACGAAACGGCTTGGAAACAAGGGGCGTGTGCTGATTCTGTGCGGGCCGGGAAACAACGGCGGAGACGGGCTGGCCATCGCCCGACTGCTGGCATCGGCTGGTGTTGACGCCACCGTTTACCTGCTGCGGGCAGGCAAAGACCTGACGGACGACGCGCATCAGAATCTGGGCTTTCTTATGGCATCCGGGATAAACGTGCTGGAGGGCCAAATGGTCAACAGTTGGGGACAGGTGTTCGCTGACTTGACCGACAACGACTGGATTCTGGACTGTCTGCTTGGCACTGGAGTACGCGGCGGAGTTCGCCCGCCGTTTTTGGCAATCATTAATGCGATCAATGAATCGTCGGCTCGGGTTCTTGCTGTGGACGTTCCGTCCGGTCTGGACTGTGACACAGGGACGATGGACGGTGTCTGCATCAACGCCGACGCGACCGTCACGTTTGTCGGTATGAAAAGAGGATTCCTGCAGCCATCGGCCACGAATTTCACTGGCGACGTTACGGTGGCGCACATCGGAATTCCTCTGGCATGGGTGCGCTCGTGGCTTAGTGACGCCGGCAGCTGAACGACCGCCACGATAGTCGCGGTAACTCCCAATCATTGTGATTTCGCTGAATCAGGTTTTTCCTGCAGCAGGTCTTCCAGCTGAACGCGGGCTACGTGCCACATGTAATTCGGGCCGAACCCACTGTCCCGTGGCCATTTGCGTGAGACAGCAAGGCGTAGAAACTTTCTGGCATCGGCGCGTTTCCCCTGCGCCGCAGAGTGCACTCCAATGTACAGCTCTGTGTAGAAAAGCCGCTTTTCCAGTTCCTGCGCAGGCAGGTCCTGCGGGATGGTACGCAGTGCGGCCTCAGGAGAAAGGGATCCGTCGAAGAGCTTATAAACAGCAGGGAACGGTTCGCGATCATCTTTTTCGTAGCGCAACAGCTCTTTCCTGGCGGTCGCGGCATCGGTAGCTTTGCGCTGTGACAGGTAACGCCAGATTCCGTTTTCCCGATCCACGTTATCGAACGAGTGATACTTATCGAACTGCGCAGCCGCCCTGGCTGGCTGGTCCGCTAAGAACAGTGCGATG
>JABABI010000006.1:15245-152361 GCA_014238335.1 Fuerstiella sp. | reverse complement strand
TGTTCTGTTCGGAACATCTGCATCGATTCACGATTCCAGTTGGCCCTTGACAACAGTGCGGGAATTGCCGCGGCGAGGTGAGATGGCAGCGGCCGGCAACTCTCAGCCAGTTCACGAAGCTGGTCGACTGCTGGAGCGGATGAAGCCTGCGCCGGCTCATGCCTGGCACCAGAAGGGGCTCGTCTGACGGATGCCGGCCTGGATCAATTGACAGTCGTTGCGACCTGGGCGGACTCCGACCGGTAATCAACGCCCACCGAGGCCGGTCTGGAGCGATCTGCCGGATTCTTCAGATAGCTGACATGGATCGACGGTCTGCCCGCTGATTCATCGTTCGCTGGCTCTCTCCCCAAGCCATCGGTGTGCACGTACCAACCGCGACCAGCGATTTCCCGATGACATTCGGTTGACACAAGTCACGATGTAACGCAGCGCTGACCTCCAGCAGCGGAAGTGACGATCTCACCGCTCAGAACGGCGTCGCAGTAACGCTCAACACAGTCGGCATGGTTTCGGGGTGATATGCAGGTGATGTAGACTTCGGCTGTGTGAACTTCGGTGAGACCGATCAGGAAAGGCTGTCGCGATGAGGCATATGCTGTTTGCTCTGTTGCTTGTAGCTGTGGTTGGGTGTGGTAATTCCGACACGGCACCTGACGAGCAGGCCGTGAAACCCGAAGCCCCGATACGGCGGAATCGACGAATGCTGCGACGGTTGAACCGCAGGCCATCTCGCAGGACCAGACGCAGAATGGTGATCCGATTGTGAACAGCATCGGCGTGCGTTTCGTGTCGATACAGGCTGGCACGTTCACGATGGGTGAAGGCGACGAAGCTCATTAGGTGACTTTGACGCAGGCGTTTCATCCTGGCCAGCACGAGGTGACACAGGAGCAGTACAAAAAAAGTAATGGGACAGAGCCCGAGCCATTTCAAGGGCCCGCAGAATCCTGTTGAAACCGTGAGCTGGGACGACGCTGTGGAGTTCTGCCGTAAGCTATCGGCACTGCCCGCAGAGAAGTCGGCGGGTTATGTGTACCGCTTGCCGTCACCGGCCAGGTCGCTCTTGAGCTGGCCATGGCAGCCCTCATCGAAGCGGCACCACTCGATTTGATTCTGCTGGATATGCAGATGCCGGTGATGGACGGCTATACAGCAACGACCAGGTTGCGTGAGTCGGGATATGCTCGCTCCATCATCGCGTTGACCGCCCACGCCATGAGTCATGATAATAAGAAGTGTCTCGATGCGGGGTGCAACAACTACGCGACAAAGCCGGTCAATCGAGCGGCTCTGATTTCCCGCTGGCTCAATATGCCTCTCAGCAGTCGTCTGAGCAAATCGTGGATGCCTGAGGCTGGACGCATCTGTTCCAGGACCCATTGTCATCGGCATGCAGAATCGACTGTGTTGTTTTGTTGCTGCGCCCTGTGGCGAAGAACGCCGATTCCTGTGTGACACTCAGGGGGCATACGTCTCGCCGGCGAAATGCGTCCCAGACACGCGACGCATCGCAGCCGTCGTCGGCAATTACTGCCAGCACACGGCAATTTCACGGTATGACGCCGTGAATCGGGCGTTATTCGTCACAGATTCTCATCGACAAGTCGCTTGGTTCTGCGTCTTATTAATTAGTTAGGGCACACGAAGACAAAGCACTTCGGAACGGCCCAAAATCGTGAATCGCAGGAACGCGGTTCTTTCTGCAGTCGCATGGAGAGCAATCACTGCAATTCTGGAGGCCTGATGACGTAAAAGGATGGAGTCATGAGAAATCACACATGGAAACGAATCGTAGGGACTTTCGCATCAATAGCTTTGGCGACGCTGCTCAGCGGGTGCCATACCGTGCACAGCGGAGCACCACACCCGTTCACAACGATGTTTCGCAAGGGAACCGAGGTGAACCACTTCGCCCCTCCGGCTGCGGCCATTCCGGCCACTGCCGGGCCAGCGATATCGAACGACGTTCCCGGTCAATCGTAGAAGCGTATTGCTAACGAAAGCAATCGCAGGGGTGGGGGCAGCATCCGCACGAAGACACATCTGTGTGAAATGGCGGGCGCTGCAGTCACATCGCCATCATCGAACGCGGGCCTCCGACGTCCACCTGCGCAGCATATCCCGGAGCATCTTTAATTCTGAAAATAACGTCTTCAGATCAGCATTGCCGTGTTCAAGTGCCCACGGACCGCGGAAGCCAGCACTCCAGGCGATGTCGAAACAGCGTTTCAGGTCATATTCTTTATGTTCGCCGCCAGCACCGATGTTTCGGGCCTTGAAGTCACAGGTGGCAGCCAGTGGAAACGCTCGGGCAAGCCCCTCATATCGCACGTCATTGCCGGCCCAGTTTCCAGTATCAACTCCTGCCGAAATATTGTGACCAATCGACTTCAGCAGCGATGGCACAGAATCAGGATCGTTCTGCATCCACCCGAAATTTTCGACCAGCATCGTGACATCCCGGTCAGCGGCGTAAGCGCACAATTCTCGATAGCTGGCCACGTGGATGGCCATGTCAGGCTTCTGCATTTGTGGCAGCGGTCGAGCCCAGCGGCAGCCCAGACGCGAGGCGATGTCAATCGATCGTTTGTACTCGTTCAGCGCCTTCCGGCGGACTTCCTTTTGAGGACTGTTCAGATCAATGCCACGTTGATTCATCTTCAGATTCGTGAGCACACAGCCAAACCTGTCAGCAGCCGTTCGCAGCTGTTCCGAGTATTTTTCGTCGACCCGCGCGAAGTCGGGAAACGACGAGGTGTTCAGATCGATCACGCGAAGATCAAGCTCCTCGCGCATGATCTGCGGCAGTTCCAGCAATGTGAACTTACTTTTTTTGCCCGACGTGGTCAGGTGAGTGGTCATTGACGCGGTCACAATGCCCACGGCATCATCCAGCTCGGCCGGCTGGTTCGCGCAGGGCGCTGCCGCCCCGATCGGTGGAACTGCCATGGCCGTTGCTCCAGCCAATGTAACACCACTCAGACGCAGGGCTTTCCGCCGATTCAGCTTGTCTGTGGTGTTCCGGTGAGAGCTAAGCTGGTGCATGGCTGTATCCCCAGTGATGTTTCGAGACCGTGCGACAGTGCGGGCAGAGGCGCCACACACGTCATCCCAGTTCCGAAATTATGATCTCGCGACGAACGCCGCGCATGTCCATTTCAAATTCGATGTTCCGGATCGGTGGACGTGCATAGAACCAATGAATTCCGACTCGCGCTGCTTCCGGGATTCCAGGAACGATGACATCATCCAAAAGGTGGTGCACCGGGTGCGCACAGTACACGCGGATGCTGGACAGAAGTTTTTCGTTCGCCTCTAAACGATCCAGTCGTGTCCGCATGATGTCGACGACGCACCGTGCTTTGTCCAGCATGGCGGCTTCACCGGATTCACCGAATCGCACAATGTGCTGATCACTCAATTCGCGATGAGGCAACTCACCACCACCGGCAACAACAAACGTTGCCTGATCAAATTCACTGGGCCGAGTGTGCGAAAAACCGTACAGCAGCGTTTCGTTTGGCGGGCTGACGACCGGTGCCACGTTTGTGCGAGCCACCGGGTTTTCTCCTTCCACCAGCATGTCCCATTCTTCAAGCAATGCCCGGTACTGTTTATTGAACCCAATGAATCCGCTCATCGGATGCGGTTCGGCACATCTTAGTTCCACGCCACACAGAGAAAAACGTTCCAGCCTCGACTGCTCCAGATGTTCTCGGACACCAATCAGCCCCTGTCGCCAGGGCACCGGTTTACGGAGAGTCGCATGAATAATCTCACGGCCCGGAACGGCAATCACACCGGACGAATAGGGATCGATCCCCTGAAGAAACTGATATCCACCCCGAACATTCGATTTCAATCGCGATCCCATTTCAATCTCCTGCAGTGTCGGCCCGTGCAACGACCGGAAAAGCTCATCCTGTCCTAACAACATCACAACCAACCGGCGAGAATGTTTCGCAATGACACTCCTGATGGGCTGGCAGCATACTTGGTTAGTTCACTGGCCAGCGTATCAACTACCGGCAGCGCTTCTTCGGCCTCCGGCGTCGCCGGCACCATCGCTGCCGGCAGCCACGTAATAACATCTTCGATCCCGATACCATCGATCGCTGAAGTTTCAATAACTCTCGTGACGGCGGTCATATCGGACGGCGGCGCAGGTTTGCCGTGTAACAGATCCGTCTTATTCCAGAGAATCCCAGACTGACAGGTGGCGGGGACGGTATCCAGCAACTCTGCATCGGCATTCGTCCAGCCGCTCTGTGAATCAACGACCAACAGGCAGACATCGCAACTGGCGACAGACTTGCGGGCCGACTTGACCCCAATCGCTTCAATATCATTGCTGGTCCGGTCGCGAATACCAGCCGTGTCGACCAGCACGAAGGGCCAGCCGTCCAGAATCAGTTCCGCTTCGACCAGATCGCGCGTCGTCCCCGGCTGGTCGAAGACAATCGAACGCTCATACCCGATGATTGCGTTCAGCAGACTCGACTTGCCGGCGTTCGGCTGACCAATGACGGCCACGCGCCAGGGTTGTGTCAAATGTGCGGCAAAGGAATGCCACCGCAGGAATTCGTTCAACATGGCAGCAGTCGTCTGCGGATCTTCCTGTGCCGATAGTAATGTCAGAAACCGACGCAGGCCGCCTGTGTACTGTGCCAGCAGAAGCGAGGCCGTTCGGGAAGTTCGACATTTCAGCAACTGGTTCAACACAGCGCGTTCCAGACGTTCTTCGGTGGCATTTTCGTGGCACTCACTCACAGTCGAACCGGAGGATGGGGCGTCATCCATCAGTTGTCGTGAAATGCGCTGCACCGCAGCATCGCCGCCGTGACAGTGAATTTCCCAGTCATCGTCACCGACACGCACGACAACGACATCTTCACCGTCCCACATTCCGTACAGGATACGCCCGATGGTCGCCTGCGACGGACGTATACCGTTAGCGGCCCGAAAACATGAATCCAGATATTCAGCAGTCGCCGGGGGCGTCATGTTCGCCCGGATCACAGCAACAGCGCCGCGGCCGGAGGCGGTCAGCCGCGCAACCTTCACCTCACCGTTCATTTGTCAGCAGTCCGACGTACGATGGAAGGAGTGCCAGACGGTTTGACTCGACGAGCAAAGACTTTGTCAGCGGAGGTAGCGTACAGAGTGCGAAAGTCACTTCCTCCGAACACCACGTTCGAAAGGGACGTAGTCTGAGGTTTTCCAATGGAACCGCCCAGGCGTCCGGTGGGGTCGAACATCTGTACGCCAACGGAAGTCGCGACGTACAGTCGACCATCGTCATCGACGGTCATGCCGTCTGACCGCGGATCAGGTGCTCCGAAAGTCGTTTGCAACGGCGAGTAATAAGCATCACCGAATTTCAGTATTCCATCCGTTTCCACTCGAAACGTTCGCAACACCCGAGATTCGCCATCCGTCACGACGAGTGTCGCCTCGTCCTGCCACAGAATAATTCCATTCGGGCGAAATCCTTCGGCGACCTTCTGCGGCTTATCCGTGGAGCCATGCTTCACCAGCCACACAGCGTTGGAAGCGGGGTCCGTAACATAAATGTGTCCTGTTCGACTGACCACAAGGTCGTTGGCCGACGGCAGGTCGGCCAGAACGTCATAGGATCCATCAGGCTTGTATGCCACCACCTGTTTGGCTTTGTACAGACAGCCGAACAGCAGTCCGTCCGGGCCAAACATCAGTCCGCTGGTGTTGCCGTCGTTTTCTGCGAACACTTCCGCCTGCCCGTCGTCGTTCAGCCGATAAACCCTGCCGCTGGGAACGTCCGAAAAATACAGTCGGCCATCTTTGTCAACGGCAGGAGCTTCCGTAAACTTGAATCCGTCAGCCACCAGACGCCACGGCGAATCGTTCTGCAGCACCTGCGATAATGGCATGTCCTGCGCCGCAACGTGACTGGTGCACAGTGCGGCAACACAAGAACCCACCGTCCAAAGGCGACGAAATTTAACTCGAAACGCAGCGCATATCATCTTTGAGATGCCTTTACAGGGCGAAAAACAATTAGGGCTTTGTCGAAACTCCCAAACGTAGTTCTGACAAAGCACTGGTGAACCGCGTAATGGTCGCTGCAAACGTTCCATTGTTCAATCCAACCGCCGTGTCGAGTGCGTAACCGTGGAACCGGGGTGGTTTCTTGACGTCGCTGTTCCAATCGCTCAAAGTAGGTACGCCAGCGCCGAGCCGAACCTACTTTCCGCAAAGAGAGAACGTCGATGCACCGTATCCTTTTGATTCTGCCACTGCTCATTTCCACGACCTGGGCGGCCCCGCCGACCGCCAGTCGCTGGGAAAAGAACATCCAGCAGTTCGAACAGAAGATGAAGGACGGCGACTCGAAACCCGGTTCCGTGCTGTTTATTGGCAGTTCCAGTATTCGGGCGTGGGATTTGCAGAAACGGTTTCCCGGGCACGCCACGATCAATCATGGCTTCGGTGGATCGGAAGTCTCCGACTCGCTGCAGTTCTTCGACCGCATCGTGACGCCCGTGAAGCCGTCAATTATCCTGATGTACGCCGGCGACAATGATATCGCGAAAGGCAAGACGGCCGAAGTCGTACACGCTGACTTTCTGAGTTTCGCGAAACGAGTGAAATCCGAGCTGACTCCGGAGACCAAACTGGCCTTCATCGCCATCAAGCCCAGCATTAAACGGTGGTATCTGTCTGACGAAATGGCCAAAGCCAACGCGTTGATTGCAAAAGACTGTGCCACGGATGATCAGCTGGAATGCGTCGACATTTGGACTCCAATGCTGGGGAAAGACGGCAAACCGATGCCGGATCTGTTCATTAAGGACGGTCTGCACCTGAGTGATAAAGGCTACTCACTTTGGACGACCATCGTCACAAAACTGCTTCCGCAGCCGACGAAGGTTGTCGACAATACCCTCTCCGACCGAACACTGTTGTTCCACACCGATTTTGAAGATCAGAACATCGACCGTTTCGAAGCGACGGATGCCACGGCATGGAGATTATCTGAACAGGACGGCAACCATTTTATTTCACTGACGAAAAAACGCAGCAAGTATAAGCCGCCGGTTCGATCTCCCTACAACCGCGCACTGATTAAGGATTTGAAGGTCGACAGTTTCGTGCTGGATGTAAAGCTGCAGTCCACGATCCCCGATTACAACCATCGCGATCTCTGCCTGTTCTTCGGGTACCAGGACAATGCCCATCTGTACTACGTGCACCTGGGCAAACGCACGGATGATCACGCAAATCAGATCTTCATCGTCAACGACAAGCCGCGAACAAAGATTTCCACAAAGACGACTGCGGGCATCCCGTGGAACGACGACTGGCATCACGCCAGAATTGTACGGGACGCGGATTCCGGATCGATTGAAGTCTTCTATGACGATATGAAGACACCTGTCATGACGGCCAGCGACGCAACCTTCGGCACAGGTCAAGTCGGCGTGGGGTCCTTCGACGACACTGGAAATTTCGATGAAATAAAGGTGTTTAGTGCGAAGTCGGGCAGGTGACTTCAATCGAAGAGCGTTTCGTCGCATATCGTTGTACGCGGTCTTTTGGTGTCTCTTTACGGTTTTTGTGGCCATCCCCGTGCGGTTCGCCCGCCGCTGACAGAGACTTGTTGCCACAAAATACAGAAAAAGTCACTGCCGGGTTCTGCGAACATCGCTGGCAGACACTCCGATTTCGTCAGTCACCTGTCCCACAATTCAGACCGACATGACAATCCGTGACTTTCCCTGCCACAACATGGTGATCGCAGTCGGTTTCAGAACCCGGGCGATGCACTACAATTGGAGTTTGAAATTATTTTTTCGGTCCATCGTCTGAAGTTGAACCTATGAATTTCCTGCAACTGTCCGGGAAAAACATTCTGGTTGTGGGAGTCGCCAATCGCAAAAGTGTGGCGTGGCTCACGGCAAAGCTGCTGCTGGACGCAGGGGCCAACGTGCTGTTCTCCGTGCGCTCGGAAGAACGAGTCGCCACGGTCCGAACACTGGCGCCCGATGCACCGGTGTTCATCTGCGACGTTGAACATCAGGACCAGATCAACAGGCTGCAGCAACAGGTGTACGCACAGGTAACGACGCTGCATGGCATCGTGCATTCTGTGGCGTACGCAGATTATTCTGCAGGCTGGCTGCCGTTTCACGAAACGCCGCGAGCCGCCTTTTTGCAGGCGCTGGATGTTTCCTGTTTTTCGCTGGTTGCGCTGGCAAACGCATTCAAAGATCTGCTCGATCCGGAATAGGCCAGCGTAGTGTCGATTTCCATCTCCACCACGAGAATGGCTGCCGAGAATTACGGCTACATGGCGCCGGTAAAAGCTGCGATGGATTCGTCGATCTGTTTTCTGGCAAAGTCGTTTTCGAAATTCTCCAACGTTCGCTTTAACGCGGTCTGCCCGGGGCTGCTGAAAACGTCCGCTTCTGCCGGTATTCCGGGCTACGTTGACAGTTATCTGTTTGCTGAAAAAGCCACGCTGCGGAAAAAAGCCGTTCAGACGGACGAAGTCGCGGCAGCTGTCGCGTTTATGCTGAGTCCCAGGTCTTCGGGCATCAATTCTCAGGGCATCGTGATCGATGCCGGCATGGGTACGAACTACTTTGACGACGAGCTGGTCCATGGCAGCGATGGATCCGCCTGATAAAGTCGCAGATCGTAAACTCCGGGTTCCAGCTCAACAGGAATCCCGGTGGCTGATTGCGCTGGTGTTCGTCGGCATCACGCTGCGGCTGCTGGTGCTTGTGATTCGCGCTGACGATCTGAACACGGACCCTGATGTGTACGTCGGCATCGCTCAGACGATCGTCGATGGCAATGGCATCTGTGTGCCTGGAGGTGATCGACCGACGGCCTTTCGTCCGCCGTTGTATCCTCTGTTGCTGGCGGGGTTGAAGCTGACAGGTCTGAAGCTGACCTGCGCTGCGGCACTGATCAATCTGCTGTCCGGCGCAGTTGTGATCACTGCCACCTGGTGGATGGCGCAGATTGTTGGTCTTCAAGGCCGGTGGACCGTGATGGCGGCCGCAGCTGCGGCACTGGACCCCCTGCTGCTCAGGTATTCTGCGTTACCGATGACAGAGGGCATAAGTGCCGCACTGCTGGCGGTTGCCATGCTGCAGATTCTTAAACTGTGCACGGAACAGTCCCTATTCACGGCGTCTCCAGCTCTGAAGACGGCAATCGTGGCGGGCGTCAGTTTCGGTCTGGCGGCACTTTGCCGTCCGGTCGGACTCATAACGTGCGCCGCAGTGACGCTAATGCTGCTGCTGACTGCCATCAGACAGAGGCGAAACAGCACGCCTGGAGCATCTGACGTAAATCCAGGCATGCAGGGGCGTCGGGACTGGTTCTTGCGCAGAGCGTGTATCGCTGTTCTTCCCGGCGTCGTTGCCGGGTTCGTGTTGTTGCCGTGGATTGTTCGCAACGGCCATCAGTTTGGTCATTTTATTCCCGCAACGACTCACGGAGGCTACACGCTGTTGCTGGGGAATAACCCGGTTTTTTACCGAGAAGTGGTCACAGCTCCGGGTCAACCGGCGTGGCAGGGCGAGAGTCTCGATCGCTGGCAGCAGGAAGTGACTTCCGAAATATCTGCGGACGGAATTAAGACCGCAGATGATGTGGCCATCGACACATGGAATTACAATCGTGCTGTGCGAAATATCAGGCAGCACCCCGGTGCTTTTCTGCAGGCGTGTCTGCTGCGGTGGAAACGTTTCTGGGCCCTGAGACCGTCCGTAACGGAGCCGGGGTCGTCTGAGTTAACGGCCGTCGTCGTGGCAGTTTGGTACGGCGTATTGTGGCTGGGATTGGGAGGAAGTCTTTGCCGTCCGGACATCCGGCGCTCTGGTCATGTACAGCTGCTGTGGTTGGCGATATTATCTTTTCTATTGTTGCACACGTTCTACTGGACGAACGCCAGGATGCGGGCACCATTGACCGGGGTCATCGTCGTCCTGTCTGCGGTTGGGTGGCAAGCCGTCTTTCAGCGTTCATCCCGAGGGCTCGAGAGCAAGGCCCTCAACGCAGGTTCAACTTAGCGTTCGAAAACAAAGGGTGTGTTTTTGCTGGCTTCTGCAGAGCTGCCGGCACAACGGACTGTCGTTAATCCGAAAGATTTCATCAATGATTTGTATTTCTCTCACACCCTCGTCACGAACTCTGGCGCCAGCTGATCTGCTGAATGCCTCGCGCAAGTGCGACATGATCGAGTTGTGTCTGGACAGTTTCCTCAAGACGCCCGACATCGCCTCCCTGCTGAAGCTCTGCGACAAACCGGTCGTGGTTTCCTGTCGACGTCGCAAGGACGGTGGCAACTGGACCGGCACCGAAGACGAACGTATGCAGTTGCTGCGTAACACGATTGTGGCAGAGCCGGAATACGTTGAGTTGGATCTGGATATTGCAGAAAAGATTCCACGGTTCGGAAAAACCAAACGAGTGATCAGTTACACGAGTCTGAATCGTCCGCTGGCAAAAGTCGACGACATTTTCGAACAGTGCTACAAGGCTAAGGCCGATGTGGTGAAGTTCACGTGGCCCACGGATGACCTGGATGCCGCCTGGCCACTGCTGGCGGCCGTGACTCAGGCCCGCGAACTGCCAGTGGTTGGACAGGGGATCGGCGAATCGGGGCTGACGTTTTCGCTGCTGGGTCGAAAATACGGTTCACCCTGGATCTATGCGGCTCTGGAACGTGGCATGGAAGCCTACGCGGGGCAGCCGACCGTTTGGCAGCTGGAAGAAGAGTATTACCTGCGAGATATTAGCAAGAAGACGCGATTCGTCGGCGTTGTTGGACTGGGTGCGGCGGAAAACACCACCGTGCGGGTTCTAAACGCTGCGTTTCAGGAGCTCGACAAGCCTATTCGCTGCCTGCCTCTGTTGCCAGGCAGCATGGACAAGTTGCAGAAGCGACTTGGCATCATGAAGATTAATGCGATGCTGGTCGACCCGCTTTATCCCGGTGATCTGGGTGCGATGTGTACTCCGAGCGACGAGCTGTCACAGCAGTCCGGGTACATGGACGTCGTCCTTGCAGGCAAGAAGGGCTGGGTCGGACGGACAACACTGATGGAAGCGGTCGATAAGATGACGGCGGCGCTAAAAGATGAACGATGGACCGAGGGTCGAGCAACCACTGTGTTTGGTTGTGGCCCCATTGCACTGGCAGCGGCGAACTATCTATCGGGTAGAAATGCGGCCGTCAGTATTGCGGCACCATCGAACAACTCTGCCATGTCTGCTGCCAAAAAGGCATCTGTCAGACATATCCCCTGGGCCGCCATTCACCAGACCGCGACGGATGTTGTCGTCCTGGCAGGCTCGGACATCAAATGCGGAACCGGGCGAGGTGAGTTGAATCCTTCGCTGATTCGGGAAAAGATGGTCGTCATTGACCTGACCGCGTACCCCGGCGAATCCCCTTTCGCGGAAGAAGCACATGTCCGAGGAGCCGCCTACATCAGTCCCTCAGGAATATTTGCAAGGCAGTTACAACTGCAATTCAAAATGCTGACGGGTATAGATCTGCCGCCAACTGCCTTTAAGAAAGGGATGACGCCAACTTAGTCCGGCGTCAGTCCGCCTTATGGGGTGCCACTGCCTGAAGGCTCATAAGAACACTGGCAGAGCCAGTGGCACACAACACCACATTGCACGACTGACACAGCATTCGACTTCCACTGGGAAATAACACAGGTCTGACCGCTGAATTGCTTGCTCATTGATGTCAGACTTGCCAATCATTGATCCTTCTGTCCAGCGTAACAGCCCCTGGCGACCGACATTGGCCACGCTGGTTCGATGTGTCGGGGTAATTTGCCTTGCCATTTTGGTGCGAGTCGATGATCGACGCCGTACCGCAGAGCAAACAGCGGTCTCAATATTTGACGTCGACGTGAAACTGATCTCTGACGTCACAGAGAACGTCGCCGAAGCCAACTTCCTGGGTAGTGGTCTGTGGGAGTTGCGTGACGTGAACGAAAACGCCGCAGGATTCGCAGCGTTGACCCTGCCTGACGCAGCCCACGTTATTGGCTATCGTGGCCCGAGCAACGTTCTGTTGATCCTGAATGAACAGCTGCAGGTTATTGCGGCGAAACTCGTCAGCAGCGACGACACACCGGAACACGTCGGCGCCATCCGGAAGGACGAGTTTTTCTTTCCTCAGTTCAACGGTTGGACGCTGGGCGACCCTGACGGTTTCACTGACGTCGACGCGACCAGCGGTGCGACTCTGACAGGTCTCGCGATTGCGGAAGCGATTGCCGTACGACTCGGCAGCGAAAAACCGTCGTTGCGGTTTCCGGACGATCTGAATGCAGCAGACCTTAAATCTGTGTTCGACACACCAGTCGACCTGACAATCATTCCGCTCGATAGCGTCGAAGCACAGATTGTCGATGCCGCTGGTATCGAAATCGGACGTCTCATTCGCACAGGCCCACTGGCCGACTCGGTAGCCGGATATCAGGGACCGAGCGAGGTGATCATGGCCCTTGACGCTGACGGTCGCACTCAACAGCTGTCTCTGCGACGGACCTATGATAACAAACCGTACGTCAACTACCTGAACGACGAGCCCTGGTTCTGGCAGACATTTCGGGAGAAAAGACTTCAGCAACTGGCAACGCTGGACCTTGAAGAAGAACAGGTTGAAGGTGTTTCCGGCGCAACAATGACAAGTGTGGCGGTTGCCGAGACCATTGTTACCGCAGCTCGTCAATACGAAGAACGACAGTCGGCCGCGGCGACCCAGATTCAACGTGTTAAGATACACTGGACCCGCCACGACACCAGCACCGCATTTGTGCTGTTCGGAGCCATCGTGATTGGTATGACTAGACTGCGAGGTTCTCGACGGGTTCGAATCGGCTGGAACGTGATGCTTGCCGGCTACTTCGGTCTGGTCACGGGAAATCTAATTTCTCTGGCCGTCGTTACGGGTTGGGCGGCACAGGGTTTCGCATGGCGACTGGCTCCGGGAATGGCCGCTGTGCTCGTCATCAGCTTCATTCTTCCGGTGACCACCAAACGCAATCTGTACTGCAGTCACATTTGCCCTCACGGAGCCATTCAGCAATTAGTACGACGTGGCGTCCGATGGAAGAACGGCGTCCGGTGGCTGCGGCGAATGAAGTGGCTGCCAGGGATAACGTTGGGGTCCGCTGTCGTCGTGACACTGCTGAAACTCGACTGGAATCTGGCGGCGTGGGAACCCTTCAATGCTTACATCTGGTACGTCGCCGGCACCAGCAGCATCGTACTGGCCGTCGTCTCAATAATGGTTTCCAGCGCGGTTCCAATGGCCTACTGCCGCTACGCCTGCGCGACAGGTAGACTTCTGGAATACCTCCGTCGTACCGCCCGATCCGACCATTTTTCGCCGGCAGATGGTGTGTTGCTGGCATTGTTGGTGCTGATGGTCATTGTGGCTGTGGCGTGAAGTGGTCGCTACCCCGTGTTACGCTGATTCACGGCGGCAAAACCTTTTCGGGCCAGCGATGTGTCCGTCTCACGAGCCACGTGGTTTCGTGAATATGCTCCAATGACTGTTCACGCTGCGGTTGAACACCACGTGTTCCCCATTAATGCCGGAATATGAACGGACGCCACACATGGGAGATTGACAGTCAACGCTGGCGATACGGTTTCGTATTGCAGTGTTCATTCGTCCCGGTTCCGGGACATTCCGCCGAGTGCCTCGAACCGCAATTGACGTGACCGTGTCACTTGGGGAAGGTGGCACTGTGCCGAAGAACCATAGATTCGTCCGCGAGCCGGGTGTTGCAGTTGCAATCCTTCCTAAGCGTCGCAGACTTCATCCTTCCTTCCATCCGTCTGGCTCATCGTTGTCCGTTTCGACCTTACCTCTTCCTCAGCCGCAACATCGTACAAAACCTTCAAGACAGACCACCCGGCGCCCTGGGTTTCACCCTGCCTGGCTGATGTTGGCAATTGCCGCTGCCACGACTTTCATGTCAGCACCCGGGCAATCGTTTTCTGTCGCGGCGTTTGTCGATCCGATGCTGTACGATCTGGGAATCGACCGGACGAATTATTCAATCGCGTACATGACCGCAACATTGATTGGCGGATGCACGCTGCCATTTATTGGCCGGTTGGTGGACCGCTTTGGTGCTCGACTCATCCTGCCCATTGTGGCAACGGCGCTGGGACTGGCATGTACCTGGATGTCAAATCTGACTGGCGCCGTAGGCTTGTACGCTGGGTTCACGATGATCCGGTGCCTGGGCCAGGGATCTTTGACCCTGATCGCAAACTGGATCGTTGGCGAATGGTTTCACACGTATCGGGGGCGTGCGGCCGGAATCTGTGCTGTCGGCGGCACGGCTTCCGTACTGATCATTCCGCAGCTGAACAATTTTCTGATCGGATCCTGCGGCTGGCGAGATACCTGGCTGGTGCTTGGTGGGACCGTCATCGTGACACTCGTTTTGCCTGCGGCTCTGTTGCTGCGTGACCGCCCCGAACCGCTGGGGCTACTGCCTGACGGTCTGTTTCCGGACGATGCGCACGATGGTGTTTCGTCTGCCGGGAAAAGTGACGACAGTTCAAAAATCACTGGCGGTGGACCAGAAAACCACACAACAGCGACGAGCCGATCACCCGTCATCGGAACCGATGACGAATCATTCACTGTACGGGAAACTTTGCGCTGTTCGGCCTTCTGGAAAATAGCCAGCGTGGTGGCAACAGTGTCGCTGGTTGGCACGGGCCTGATGTTCCATCAGGTTTCAATCGTTGCGGAACATGGGGTTTCCCGTTCGCTGGCCCTCGGTAGTCTGGGCATACAGGCGGGGGCGGCGACAGTATCAGCGTTGATCGCTGGCTACCTGATCGATCGGACGCAGGCGAGATATGTGCTGGCGTGTTCCATGGTGCTCGAGATATTTGCGATTCTTCTGCTGATATTTCTGCCATCGGCGGGCTGGATTACAGTCTACTCGGCACTGTTGGGGCTTCATGGCGGAATCATTCGCAGTGCCGGCTGCATTGTGTGGATCAACTTCTTCGGCCGCAAACATCAGGGAGCCATTCAGGGGATGTCGATGTCCATCATGGTGCTGGCTGCTGCGCTGGGACCTGTGCCTCCGGCTTTGGCTCACGATCTTTCCGGCAGCTACGAACCAGCGTTGTGGTTGTTCCTTGTTCTTCCCGCACTTGCCGGCATAGCTGTCCTGTCAGCCTCACCGCCGAAAAACAAACGTTCGTGCATAAATAGCGGGTAAGACGGTCAGCAGTCTTTTTTGCACGAACATTGTATGATTGGAATTAGACTTCGGCCGAATATGACTCCCGACCCTTTGCTGTTTCCGGACGAGCAGCCAGATGCCCCCACGAAACCAGTTTCGCCATCAATCGTATCCGACAGATCCATCGTTGCCTCTCTCGTTTCACCGGCTTCGGGTCACAGACGGCGACGGTGTCGATTTTTCTCAGCTGCATTTGCAACTGGGAGTGCGTGAGGCGGTTCTGGTTCACGGCACGTTTATGGGCAACGACCCGTTCGGCATTTCCGCAGTGCTGCGAACCTTCGCAAGAAAATCCGGACCGCTGAAGACCCCACTACTGACGCTGGCCGACGTACTCAGGGAAAAAATGAAATTGGTGGTCGATGGTCTGGCTAACGATGTCGGCAATTACACGCCGGAATACTGCGCCGCCTTGCAACAGTTCGTCGGTGGCGATCCGATTGTACGACTGTTGCAGCCAACATGGACGGGGCAGAATAATCATCTCGCGCGAGCGGACCTGGCCGCGAGGCTGCTTTGTTATCTGGACGACATGCAACTGACACCAGAGGAAACAGTTCTGTTCTGGGGACATTCACATGCCGGTAATGCGTTTGCTATTCTCAGCAACCTGCTGGCGAACGACCGGGGTGCCGTCGCGAAGTTCTTTGCGGCCGCCGGTGATCAGGACGCAGAGCACTGGGCCCGAGCCCGGCAGATTCTCAACTCCGGACGGTCGCCACATCCATGGGCGAAGTCTGTCATCTTTGTCGCGTTTGGTACTCCCGTACGATACGGATGGGACACCAATGGCTACCGAACCCTGCTGCAGATCCTGCACCACAGGAGCGCCGACGAAGGCGATGCACATCGCGCACAGCCAATGTTTCCGGCTCATAGTCTGACGGATACGCTGACGGCAAAGTACGGCGATTGGGTGCAGGCATTTGGTATCGCCGGTACCGATGTGCCTACACCGACATCGATGCAGGAGAATCGAGCGGTCGCCGCCATTCTGGAAGCAGGTCTGACCACACCGGAACACGGTTTGGATACACGGTTTATCGTGCCGCCGAAATTTCGTGACACGTGTGCTCGCTGGAAGACGGGAACTCGCTGCCATGACGATGGGCGGAATCTACTGGTGCAATATGAGCCGTGCGGACGCACAACTGCGCTGGGATCGCCGATCGAAGAGGCGCTGTTGGGGCACGGAGTCGCGACGACACTGGATTGGCTGCCGGCCCATCTGGCACTCGTGTTGAAAGCACTGCACGCGAGCAACCAGCGCCCTGGCACGCAGTGATCTCATGCTGTCCGATGGCGTTCTCACCGCACAGCACGGGGCGACTGCGAAAATGGACTACCTGCCCGGATAATACCGGTGTTGACCGCGACGAGCCGACTGCAGCGATGTCTGAGTATCCTGGTTCACGCCCGGGTCGTCCTGTAACACCATCCATTCTTCGAGTGCTTTGGCAAGGCGCTGTTTGCGTTCGGCCTGTCCGGCATCACTCGCAAGGTTGTTCATTTCGTAGCGATCTTCGGCCGTGTGATACAGCTGCTCGGCAGGACGCAGCATGTAACGCTTCACCAGGTGATACGTGGCAGGATTCTGCTGAGTATCCCAGGTCCATGTGCCCCAGTACGGATTGTTCAAGGCGCCGGTGCCGCGCGTTCCCATCAGATGTTTTTCGATGTACAGCTCGCCTGGCGTCAGGTTTCGGATGTATCGATATTCACCGTCCGTAATCGTACGAATTGGATAGGCCGGGCCCTCGGGCAGGTTGTTGTGCATTCCGTAAACATACTTGCGATGCTGGTCGCTGCGGCCTTCCAGAACAGTGCGAAAACTTGAGCCGTTGAATTGCTCAGATGCCGGGCTGCCGCCGCTTAAGTCAATCAGTGTCGGCAGGACATCGCAGTATTGCACAAGTGCGTCGGTGCGCTTGCCGACAGCCACTTTTCCTGGCCAGCGAGCGATTAGTGCTGTGTGCAGTCCTGTATCCCAGTTCGTCCACTTGCAGCCAGGGAACTGCGAACCCTGCTCAGATGTAAACAGCACCAGGGTGTCGTCGGCCTTGCCGCTTTCATTCAGCGCACGCAGAAGCTGTCCGACCTGATTGTCCATGTACGTGATTTCCGCCAGATAGCGGCCAAAGTCTTCACGAGTTCGCTGGGTGTCAGCAATGTTGGGCGGCAGTTTTATTTTCTTCGGTGGGTACGCGGAAGCATCGCCCATCACCCACGGCACGTGCGGTTCAACCAGAGCCACGACCAGACAGAAGGGGCCTGCTTCGCGAGAGATAAATTCTGTCACCTGTGCGACATTATGTGGCTGAGTCGGATTACGGACACAGTTGGGGTCAAATCCCTTAACTTTTTCGAAGGGGAAGACTTCATCCGGCTTCACATGCACTTTGCCCGCAATACCAACGCGATAACCGCGCTTCCGTAAATGATGCGGCATGCTTTTGACCGAATCGCGGCTGGCGGAGTGGTTCCAAGCGCAGCCATTTTGCATCGGATACTGACCAGTAAACAGTTCCGCTCGGCAGGGCTGGCACATTGCAGAACTCAGATAGGCCCGATTGAATGTCAGCCCCTGAGCTGCCAGCGCGTCGATATTGGGCGTCCGGGCATTCCGTCCTCCGTACAGAGGCAGATCGTTAAACGTGCAGTCATCCGCCATAATGATCAGTACGTTGGGCTGTGCGTCCGCGCGAAGGCTGACGACGGAAACACTGGCAGCAACGATGACAGGCAGCATTCGATACATGATGATCACACACGACGGAATTGTTAGAAGAAACGAGAATGGCAGCACGAGACGCCATTGGAGTTGACAGAACGTGTATTCGCTGGTTGCATCACAGGACCTGGCAGCAACAGTTTTTCACAATAGAACAGTCTAACATTGCCTCGGCCATTGGGTAAACTATGCCAAATGGAAGGATGGTTTCTATGGGCTGGCAACAGGGCGATTCATTAGATTGGCCTCGACGCCGGACACGGCTCGTGGCGCTGCTGGTTCTGTTGCTGAACGCCACTCCAGGGCTGTACGCTGCGGACGAGCCCAAAAATATGGCGACGGCACGTTCCGCGTACTTCACTGAGGCTGTGCTCCCGCTGCTCAAGAAACACTGCTGCCCCTGCCACAGCCATGATGCGAAAGCGGCTGAAGGCGGTTTGGTACTGGATAGTCAGTCGGGCTGGAAGGTTGGCGGAGATTCCGGCCCGGCGGTTGTTCCTGGTCGGCCGCACGAGAGCCTGCTGTTGACTGCCGTCAGTTATACCGACACGGAGTTGCAGATGCCGCCGGACGGAAGGTTGCCTGAACGCGACATCGATATTCTTGAAAAGTGGATTGCCGATGGTGCTTATGATTCTCGAATTGCCGAACCCGGTCGGTCAGTCGACACAAACACGTTCGACGTGCTGACAAGAAAACTCTGGTCACTGCAACCGGTCAAACCCATTGTGGTTCCGCATGTCGGGACTGACCACTGGGTTCGCAACGACATCGATCGATTCATTCTGGCCCGACTTCGTCAACACGGCATAAGTCCGAACGACGCTGCGGACAGACACGCCCTGCTGCGGCGGGCGACGTTCGATTTGACGGGCCTGCCGCCATCGCTCGATGAGATCAGCGCATTCGTGGACGACAACCGTCCCGATGCCAGGGACCGCCTGGTCGAACGGTTGCTGCAGTCTCCCCATTACGGCGAACGCTGGGGGCGGCACTGGCTCGATCTGGCTCGGTACAGCGATTCCAACGGGGGCGACATCAATTACGCCCACGCGAATGCGTGGCGATATCGTGACTATGTCATCCGATCATTCAACGTAGATAAACGGTACGATGTGTTCATCCGTGAACAACTGGCCGGGGACCTGATGACAGAGCATGAAGACGAGGAACGACGACGACAACTGCTGACCGCAACGGGTTTTCTGATGCTCGGGCCGAAGATGCTGGCCGAGGTGGATACGGACAAACTTTTGATTGATATTGTGGACGAACAGCTGGACGTCACCGGTCAGACATTTCTAGGAATGACCTTCGGCTGTGCCCGCTGCCACGACCACAAGTTCGATCCCGTCACGACCCAAGACTACTACGCGATGGCGGGCATCTTTCGCAGTACGCAGGTCATCGACGTCCTCCGTCCTGAAAACGGAGTCTCAGAATGGCTGGAAGTCGATGTGACGTCGGTCGCAACTCGGGCAGCCATCGCAGAATCCAACCGGAAAAAGAAACGCCTGCAACAGCAGCTTTCCGACCTGGGCGGGGCGACCTCCTCCACCACCTCATCAGCGAACGCAGCCTCACAGGCCATTGTCGTCAGAAAACTGCCGTCAGTGTCATCGACAACATGGGCCGCATGGGTACGAATTGTGGCGCCACAAGTCCTGGGTGCTGTCATTTCTGCAACCTACGAGGGTGCAGATCAGGGACACAGTCTGGGATTTGACCGGGGGCGCACACCGCGCATCGTCTGGAATCACGGCTCCGGGCCTCACACAATTATTCAGGCGGCAGAGCCCGTATCCTTCGGCGAATGGCACCAGATCGCTCTGACGTTTGACGCCGACAGCCGGCGACTAGAGTTGTTCGTGGATGGATTCGTCGCTGCCACGGCAACAAACGTGGCGACATCTGCTTTTGACACGATCAGCGTGGGGCGGCGCGAAGCATCACAACAGTGGCAGTTCATCGGCGACGTAGACGAAGTGAAAATCTATGACTTGGCGCTCAACAGTGCGCAGATGCGGAGTCTTGCCACGCGCAACAGGGATCAGTCATTCCCAGGCCTCACCACAACGCAGAACTTGCCGACTTCGGTTCTTCACTGGAACTTCGATCAAACGGGGGTCCGGACGAGGATTGACGCACAGAGTGGCGGTCCCGCTGGAGTTTTGATTGGCACGTCTGCCGACAAAGGCATCGTCAAAGACGGGGCCGTCGGTGCGGCGTTCTCCTTTCACGGACTCAAGGAAGACACGAAACTGAATGCGGAACAGACACGCAGAATCGCAAAACTCAGATTACAGATTCAGCAGCTGGAAGACACGTCACTGCAGGCGACGCGTGTCATGGCGGCCGCGGCCACAACTCCGGTCAACCTGCCCGTTCACATTCGTGGAAGTCATCTGAAACTGGCCGAGATTCCAATTGAACGCAGCACGCCCCTGGCGTTCAAACAAGCACTCAAGCCGATCGACGTACCGCCGCAGCAGAATGGAAGACTGCAACTGGCGAACTGGATTGCCAGCCCGCAAAACCCGCTCACGGCTCGAGTGATGGTGAACCGAGTCTGGCAGCATCACTTCGGCACGGGGCTGGTCCGAACGCCGTCGAATTTCGGCTTACGAGGTGAACAGCCATCGCATCCGGAACTGCTGGACTGGCTGGCCAGTGAATTCGTCGCCAACAACTGGTCGATCAAACACCTGCACAAACTGATCATGAATTCTGCCACGTATAGCGCAAGCAGTCAATTCAATGCCTCTGCCGCCAGACATGATCCGGACAACCGACTGCACGGTAAATATTCTATTCGGCGCCTGGAGGCAGAAGCGATTCGCGATTCATTGCTGGTTGTTTCCGGAAGACTGGACCGGACTGTCGGCGGGACGCTGTTTACGCCGGCAAACAAGAAGCGCGTGACGATGTCGCCCGACGATGCGGTTTACAAAGTCTTCAGAAGGTCCGTCTATCTGCCCTCGGTTCGAGTCCGCAGTTACGAGATGTTTTCAATCTTTGACGTATCGAATAACGGTCAGCATGTTGCTAAGCGGCCGCAGACCATGGTTGCGCAGCAGGCCTTATTTCTGATGAACAACCCGCTGGTTCTGGCACAGGCACAGACACTGGCAGAACACGTCTCACAGCAATTGCGGGACTTCGATCTGCAGGTCGACTGGCTTCACCGAACTTTGTACGGACGTCCTGCACGCAGTGCCGAAGTCTCGACGCTGGTTGCCGCATTCGAAAATCTGACGGATAGTGCTTCTTCTCAGAAGGATGCTGACCGCAGCGACAGAACTGCAGCATGGCAGCACCTCATTCACACGATGATATGCGCCAACGAATTCATCCACATCCAGTAGAAATTGACCTTACGAAAAAAACCTGTGAGTCCACGGAAGTGAATTCACAGGCTTTCAATTGATGCGGAGAGGGGGGGATTCGAACCCCCGGTCCGGTTACCCGGACACAACATTTCCAGTGTTGCACAATCGGCCACTCTGTCACCTCTCCGGCCACTGCTTCCGTGAGTATTTGTGATCCAGCACACATCCGGGCAGTTGTACGACCGCTGATTTGTAGCGAATGTTCGCACGGAATTTCTCGTTTTCAGCCAGTTTTCCCATCGAATACTATATTTCGTCGCCCTGTCGTGTGCACTATCTGTTTAATTCGCAGTACCAGTTTTGCTGCCCAGGGTCATGTTTGGTTTGTGGACTCAATGACGAAGGCACCTGAGCGGCAGTCGGGCAAACGCATTCGATTCGCGCCCCACCCACTTCCTGCTGGTCGGGACATGTTGAGTTGTTGAATTCTCGCGCATAAGTTTGCCGCCCAAAACGGACTCGCTACTATGGCGAATTATCATGATCGTTCATACTTCCGCGGAGACTTCAAGATGAAGTCCGTTCGTCTGTTTTTCGGTTTATTGTTTCTGGTGCCGGGCATAGTAATTGTCGGAACCTGCTTTTCTCGCGTGTCGGCCGTAGACTCAAAACAGAACGCAAGAGGTGCTGCTGACAGCAGGGATGCTCTGAACAAATCCGATGCGCCAACGAACAGCCAATCTGAACAGGATGCGGAACTCCGATCACGTACGTTCCGGTTCGAGTACAGGGCCAGTGTGGACGGATTACCGGTCGGAGCTCGCGTTCGCATCTGGTTTCCGCTGCCGCAGGCTGATGATCATCAGAAAGTGCAGCTGCTCAGCCAGAAATTGTCCACGGAGGGCAGCATCGCGACGGAACCAATCTATGGAAATACAATGCTGTACAGCGAATCAAATAATTCGCCTGCTGCCAGTCTCCCGTTTTCTGTCTCGTTTCTGATTCGGCGTCAGGAAGTTCGAGCCATTGATGAGAGCGGTGGCCCGGTGGAACTCACTGAAAAGCAGCGACAGCGTTTTCTGTCTGCCAACACCAGGGTGCCTCTCCAGGGCAGGCAGCTTGATTTGCTGGATGGCCTGAAGTTCACTGGCGACACTCTGGATATTGCACGTGCGCTGTATGATCGAGTGGACGATCATGTTCGTTATGACAAGTCGGCGCCGGGCTATGGCAACGGAGATGTGTTGTGGGTCTGCGATAGTCGTTTCGGCAACTGTACAGACTTCCACAGCCTGTTTATTTCCTGGGCGCGGGCAAAGAATATCCCCGCCCGATTTGAAATTGGTTTTCCGCTGCCGACAGAACGTGGCAAGGGCATGATTGGCGGCTACCATTGCTGGGCTCTGTTCCACCACGACAGAAAAGGCTGGATTCCAGTCGATATCTCTGAAGCGGACAAGCACCCTGAAATGAAGGAATACTATTTCGGTAACCTGAGTGAAAACCGAGTGGGTTTCACAACAGGTCGTGATATCGTTCTGGTGCCTCCGCAGGATGGTGCCCCGTTGAACTTCTTCGTTTATCCGTATGTCGAGGTGAACGGTAAAGCGTGGCCCAAAGATAAGGTGAGCCTGAAGTTCTCATACGAGGACGTTGCTGACCCGCCAACGGAGTAAAACAAATGAAATACGCTGAATCCGTATGCCTGCTGCTTTCACTGTGTGTTGGTGGACGCGCAGACATGCGGCCGAACATTCTGGTCGTCATGGCGGATGACCTGGGCTTTTCAGACTTGCGATGTTACGGCTCCGACATCGACACACCGAATCTTGATGCTCTCGCTAAAAACGGCCTCAGATTCACACAGTTTCACAATGCGTCCCGCTGCTGTCCGACGCGAGCCGCGTTGCTGACGGGAAGATATCCGCATGAAGTCGGCCTGCGATCCAACGGCGCATCGTTGTCAAAGGACGTGCCGACGCTGGCCGAAATTCTGGGTAAGAACGGATATCATACGGGAATGACGGGCAAGTGGCATCTGACTCACGCAGCGGCGCTGGCGGGGGACGAAGTGAATTCTGCGAAACATCTGGCGGTGTTAAATAATCAGACGCGAGTCCGCCTGTTTGGTGAACGTGCCACCTATCCGGCAGCCCGCGGATTTGATCGTCACTTCGGAGTGATCTGGGGAATCGTCAACTTCTTCCACCCATTCGCCCTGGTAGATGGATTTGAACCGGTCTACGACCTGCCGAACGACTTCTATCTGACAGACGCATTGAATTCGAAAACGGCAAATTACATCCGTGACTTCGCAAAAGATGACAAACCATTCTTCATCTATCTGGCTCACGCGGCACCTCACTGGCCACTGCATGCTCGTGCAGAAGACCGGGCAAAATACAAAGGACAGTATGACAGTGGTTGGCCGACGATGCGGCGCCAGCGGTACGCTCGCCAGGTAAAAATGGGGCTGATCGATTCAGCGACTTATCCCTTGCCGGAGATCGATCGGGGAAAACGCAGAGCATGGAATCAGCTGCCGGAAAAACAGCGCAGGCGGGATTCAGCAAAGATGGAAACCCATGCGGCCATGATCGATCGGCTGGACCAGGGCCTGGGCGACGTCATCACAGCGCTGAAACTGACCGGCCAGTTCGAAAACACGCTGATCGTCTTTCTGGCCGACAACGGAGCTTCTCCGGAAGAACCGGTACGCCCCGGTTATGACCGCCCGTCGGAGACACCGGATGGACGTACGATTCGCTACACCGGAACATTTCCCCCGGAAGAACTTGGCCGTGATGACACATGGACGGGACTCGGACCGGCCCTGGCGAATGCATGCAACACGCCGTTTCGATTCTGGAAAAAGGAGTCGTACCATGGCGGCTGCGCCTCGCCCTTTATTGTTCACTGGCCGGCGGGACATGTTGGGCAATCGGCGGATCCGTCGAGCGACGGACGGACAACGGCTGACGGTCGAATCACTGATCAGGTATCACACGTTGTCGATCTGTTGCCGACCTTTCTGGACGCTGCAGGAATTGATGCCACTGATTACAATTCGCGGGGAAAATCGCTGTTGCCCGTCTTTAAGGGGCGAACGCGTGACGGCCACGACGGATTATTCTTTGAACATTCCGGCGGTGCGGCTCACCGCGCTGGCAACTGGAAAATCGTGCGTCTGAAGCCCAATCGTCCATGGGCACTGTACGACCTGTCATGCGACCGTACGGAAACGACGGACCTGGCAAAGCAGTATGATGAACGTGTGCAGTCGATGGCGGCGGCATGGAACGACTGGTGGCAGGACGTCACCGGCGAGAAGCTGCCTTAGAACGCTTCGCGCAGAAGCAGCACCGACACGCAGCACCGGTCGGGTGAACAAATATCCTGCGGGCCTCTCATTGTGCAGACGTTCTGTCCTGACATTATCCGGCGACATCCAGTCCCGTCAGTGTCCCTGTACTTGACGCGAACTGTTCGACTTCAATTCCCAGTCGCTGGAGCACAGTGACGTAAAGATTCGCCAGCGGATAATTGTTGTTCGTATCGAATGCGAGGTGCTGACCATGGCGAAAGCCGCCGCCGGCCAGAATCATGGGCAGATTGCGGTTGTTGTGACCACCACTGTGCATGTGTGAACCGAGCATCACCATCGTTCGGTCCAGCAGGCTTTCTTCTTCTGATTGCTTCAGGCGACGGACGAAGTCGCCAAACGCTTTTACGTGTGCGGACTCAACGGTTGCAAGCTGTGCCAGTTTTTCCGGGTCCTGACCATGGTGCGAAAGATCGTGATAGTTCATTGTTATTCCGGGCAATTGCGGCACATGGCTCGAATCTCCGATCGTGTAGGTGATCAGCCGTGTTGAGTCGGTCTGGATGGTCAGATACATGATGTCGTAGAGTTGCCTCGCTCGTTCAATCAGTCGGGTATGGTCTCGGATGTCGCTGGGCAGCTCTGCATCAACTTCCGGTTTCGGCTTCTGCTGCCAGTGCTCAAATTTCCGAAGTTGCTGTTCAGCTTTACGGACGGACGTGAAGTACTCGTCCAGCTTTTGCTTATCCCGCTGGCCGACCCGGCTGCGCATCCGTCGGACTGCTTCCAGCACCGTGTCGAGGACGCTTCGACCTTCCTGCAGGCGTTCAATCTGCCTGGCCTTTTCATGCGGTCGGCCGTCAAGGAACATCTTCCTGAAGAAATGAGAAGGATACGGAGCTCCGCGGATCTTCACGCCGTTGGCTGATACAGAGATACCGCCACCGCCCAGGGCCATGTAAGCGAGACGCGTTTGTAATCCGATTTCCCGTGCGGCAAGCTGGTCGATGGCAATCGAATTTCTGAAGTTTGCGGTACCCGGGTGAACAGCCCCGGTCAGCCACGATTGCGACGCTGCATGACCGCCATCAACTTCGGGATGTGACGTGCCCGAGATAATGGTGAAGTCAGCACGAAGATCGGAGAGCGGTTCCAGGTAACGAGTCGTTTCGTCATCGCCACCTGACTTTGTCGGCATCAGGTTTGGTGGATGAAAAGACAATTCCATGTTGATCGCCACCATCCGGCGCGGTGGTTTCAACTGAGCATTTCGGGCAACGGCTGCAGGCATCATGCAGTCCAGCGCAGGCAGGGCGACGACCACGCCAGCACCGCGGAGCAGGAATTGACGTGATATTCGCCTGGTTTTCATGGACTTGTCCTTGGTAGGTGGATGTGTGCCGCTCATCGAGAAGTATCGGAATGCCTCAGCCACGTGCATTCGCTGACTGACTGCCTGTTCACGGGCTCCGAAATACTTTGCTCTGTACGACTTCATGAACGAGTGAACGAAGGCCACAGTTTTGACTGCGGATGCGGTCCACAATGCGGTCTGTTTCGCTCCGATCCGAGAAGCCTGTTCGGCGTCCCAGCGAATAAGGCAATAACAGCCGTGCCAGCGCACGCGGCATTGCTGTTTTGTCTTCGAGCAGCAAACGCTTGTAATTGGAGATGTTGGCGAATTCCCGGCCATCGGGCATTGTCCCTGACGTGTCGACATCGGGCCCCTGGCGGTACTGCACGAAGTGATTCGGCGCCTGCCGATGACGTGGTCGCTTTACGTTATTTCCCACTTCCTCTTGTTCTGTACCAGTGGCGCTGAGCACCAATCACGTCAAAACATTCCACGGCAAATCCAGGTGGATCGATCCTGCGGTGGCAGCGGTGGCGACTTTCGTGCTCGCGGTGTCTGGCCAGTTGTTCGCGGATTGTCGTCGCTCCACGAATGTCCGGTTCAATCGCCTGGACCGTCGCCGGCGGTGGCAGCGACGGTGTGCCATACAAGTGCTTCAGAATCCACGAGCCCCGCAGCACAGGCGAAGTCCTGGTGCCATCGGCGCTAACTTTCAGCACGCTGGCCTGAGTCAGAATTCCGCCGCGCAGGCTGTCGCGCGGTCGTTTCACACGCCGGATTTCCAGTCCCTGCACTCCGTCAATACCGTAAAAATCAGCCAGCGGCTGATTGATCATCACGAAATCGGATTCGATGAAGTTCTGTACGCTGTGGTCACGGTCAAGCAGTTCACGGAAGAACGCATGTGTTTCGTTCAGCATCGACTGACGCAACAGCTGACCGTATTCCGGATAAAGATTTCGGTCAGGAACAGTGAAGTCGATGTCGCGGAGACGCAGCCATTGCCCGGTAAAGCTTTCGACAAATCGTTGAGACCTCGGGGCGGCAAGCAGACGTTCGACCTGGCCTCGCAATTCGTCGGGCTGGTGTAATTCGTCGCGTTCGGCCAGCGAAAAGAGTTCCTGATCCGGCATGGAACTCCACAGAAAATAGGACAGACGCGACGCCAGAGCAAAGTCGTTGATGTGTTGGTCTGCGGTAGGCCGCTCTTCAAGGAAAAGGAACTCCGGCGCACAGATGATGCCCTTCAGTCCGCGTCGCAGAGCTTTCTCGAAAGACAGACCTTCGTCAAGAGCCTTGCTGGCCACCGACAGCACGGATCAACCTCCGTGCTGTCGGTGGCACGACGGAACGCGCGCGGAAGCTGCCGCGACAGAATTGAGCGAATATCGTCGAGCGTCGCGGGATTTCATTGCAGATTGCTGGCCGGGAATTCGTTTTGGGATCGTGGCCTGTCGTCGCGTGGTTAGTTCACGTCAGAATCGGGATTCGTTTGATGGCTTGTAGAACGACCATAAGCACCACGGCGAACACCTGAACTGCGCGGGACGACGGACTGACGGTGGCTCGATTGCGAGCCTTGGGTTGTATCCGCCTGTAAAAATCTCAGCGACCAGCGACTGAAACAGACCGAAGCCCATGCCGCGTCCGTCGACTCAATCGAATGACGGGCCCCTGCGCACTCATGTAAGGCGAACAAAGGAATCCTTGCTGGAACACGCTCACAACATAAAATCACTTTCCGTTGCTGCACGCGATTTTGAGGGCGGGCAGCTGGTTGGTTGCTTCGGGGCTGGTTTCTGTGTGAAATTCCCTCGCGATTGCATTCCTGTTTTCCTCGGCGGGGCCCCTGAGTGTTGTCCCGGATTATTCGTTTTGCACGATTGAGTGTTTCTCATATGACGACAATTTCACACCACCGGACGGCATGTGCGTTTCCGGCCGCCACTGCGTTCGGTTGCCTTTTTATGGCGTGCTGCGCTGACGTTGTATGCCAGGAAACGTTTGATTTTAAGGGCGAGCTGCAGCTGCCGGCTATTGTCCGATACACTGAGCTGCCGCGCCGCATGTATCTGGAACCGGAATTCTCTCTTCCGCCGGACATACGGTTTCTGGAACCAAAGCTTCCCGAATTCTATGAGCGGGTGCTGTGTTCACCTGCGGACGACGAGATTCTGATTGAGGCAATTCAGTGTCTTGAACGTGTACAGGATGAAAAATACGCCGATGTCTCGCACACTGCGGAACTGTTGCAGCAGCATCTTGTCGACAACGACAATGAATTTGTGCGGCAGTCGTGCGCGTCCGCACTGGCGTCGATGGGACGATCGGAGTTCGCCAGCGACGTTGTCCAATATTGCGTGCCACGCTACGAGGCTTTGTGTCTGGACCTTGAGCCCACGTTCGTGAGCTGGGGGAAAGATGCTCTGAAAGAAACATGGCTTCAGCGTGTCGAAACTCCTGCGGATTTTTCTGATGCCCTGGTTGACCTGGCCTGCCACGGGTTGTCTCAATTGAACGAAGATGCTGCGGTGGGGGCTTTGGAACAGCTGCTGGCGAGTCCGCGCGCCAGTTATCCGGTTCGTCATGCCGCAGCTCGCGCTGTGGCGCAGATCGACCGTCTAAAGAGCATTAGGCTTGCTCAGACCTTCATGGATGGTCCGGTGACGGACCGATTACTTGCATGTGCGCTGCTCCGGCAGTGCAAAACTGACGATGGATTTACACTGCTGGGCCGATTGTGCGATGACAATTCAGACGCAGTCGCGTCGCGTGGCTGGGACACATTACTTGCACAGAAGCCAGCGCAACTAATTGAGAAACTCGCCAGTGGTGTGGTGCATTCAGATTCGAATGTCCGGCTGACTGCGATTAAGGTGCTGCGGATGTTTCCCAATGCCGCCGGCTGCGTATCCCTGCAAACCATGACATCGGATGTGCATATTGGGGTCCGGAACTCAGCACGGCATGTGTTACGTGATCTTTCGAACATGGATCCCGATCTGCGAGGGGAAATTCTCGGAGGCGCGGGAGCTGCCCTTCTTAATGAAAAATCAAGCTGGCAGGAACTTGAACAGTCTCTAGTGCTGTTGGGAGAGCTTCATCACCGTGAATGGCAGAGTGAACAGATTCGCCTGCTGACAGACCATCCGCGAGGGGAAGTTTATGTGACGGCGGCGTGGCTTTTGCATCTGATGCCGAGTCATGCGGCAGCTGAAAAAATTGCCACGATTACGACTCAAAGGTACCAAAAGATCGGGGACGTGGACAATGCCCTGCAGTTGATGTTCCTGTTTCAGCATGCTGGCATTGTCCGTGCTGATTCTCTGCAGCCACTTTGCGAAAAACAATTCGTGAAAGGTCCGCTGCCCGAAATGCGTGCAGCCGGGCTGTGGGCGCTGGGGAAAATTAACAGCGGGAACCCCGATGCTCGATTGGTTCCAAAACTCGTGGAACGAATCTTCGATGACGACATTGAGAATCCGGAGGACTTTGATGTGCGTCGCATGTGTGTCCTGGCTCTTGTCTGGATGAACGCTCGATCCCGCCTTCCGGACATTCGCCGCGCACGCAGATCGTATGGCGAAGTTTCGATGTTGGGTGAAGCCTGCAGGTGGGCCCTGCCTCAGTTGGGAGCAGACCCTTTGCCCCCGTTAGAGTCACTCCGAGTCCCGATCCGGAACTTTCCCATCTCGCCGCTGTGATGCAGTGCCACCTCGGTTCAGGTGAGTTTTTCACTGAGGCCTTTTGTGGCTGGCCCTGCTGCGTCTGTGCAGACTTGCTGAACGTACTGCCGGCAATTAGACGTTTCTCTGACGGATTTTCATCTGATTCACAGGACTCTCTGAATGCAGGTGGCGGGCGATTGATCGTGGACGCACAGCAGCATTGCCTTTTCATGACCGAACAACAGCGCCTGGATCAGAAAGTGGCAGGATTCCGGCTGAAGCCGAATCACCAATGTCGAATCCGTTGATGTCGGGATACGACCGGGGGTACAGACTGTCCTGCAGATGTTGAGCCGTTGCCAGTTCGTTGCGAACGTTGATCAGTTCACGTTCTGCGGAAAGTCTGGTGTTTCGCTCTATGGCAAAGCGGACGCTTCTGGCAAGGGTTTGAGCGTAAAACTGCCCTTTCTGCACATCGTCGTCCGCCCGGCTCCCATCGCCTTGATTGACGTGTCGGCGTCTTCCATTCCGCTCAGCACGACGATAGGTGTTCCGTTGGACCTTTCGGCGAATCTGCGAAATGTTTCGATGCCTGATCTATCCGGCAGGTTCCGGTCCAGCAGAACGACAGAAAATGCTCGGTCAGAAATCGCTGCAACAGCTTCTGACAGGCGTTCTACCCGGGAGATAGTGACTTTTCTCAATTCCATCCTGAGGTTGGCCTGAATCAATCCCGTATCCGTAGGACTGTCTTCGACCAACAGCAACTCAAACAACGCGTTCGAAGTCATAGCGGAACATGTCTCCTCAGAGGCTGCTGGAATGCAAATCAATGGATTGAAGTATCGCACAAGACAGATACGTTTTATCGGCATCGCCTGAACTTCCACGGCGGAATCTTTAGCAAGTCGTTGATTTGAGCAAACTCGCCTGTCCGCCAGCACGGGGCGATGGTTCGTACGGTGAGTGCTCGCTCAATGACTGCCTGACCGCATCACGAAGACTTCTGCTGCGACTTTGTGATTATGCGCGACAGTCAAGCCTCCCGCCTGGATTGCTTCGGTTCTCGGCTGTGACGAAGTTGCAACCTAGTCCTGCTGAGAAATGCTTGTCGCTGAACGCGTGGCCCACTTCACCGCTTCTAAGTAGGCGGTACGAATACCGTCTGCATCCACATCCGGCAGGTCGACCGCATCGAAATTCCCTGTTTCGTAGTTGAGAACGCATGTCAGGATGTCCGACAGGGGCCCCTCAGAGTCCAGGATTGCGCTGCTGATTGATTCCGCGAGTGGAACGGCACTCAGTATTTGCTGCATCGGCTGGTCAAGCAGGGCATCGAGCATGGAGAAAAGCCCGGCAAGGAAATACATATCCGGCCGACCTTTGCCTTGTGCGATGGAAAGCAGTTCGCACATGCGACCGCGTGTCAGAGTTGTCACGATCAGCTGAATCGGTCTTCTCCCCGTTCCCATCGCGAACGTCGTAAGGATGGTGAAGGATTGAAGGCGACGCAGCCCGATGCATGTGATTGCTGCGGACAGCGAATCGACGGGTTGTGTATGTCCGCCGGCGGCCGAATTGATGTACTTCATCAGCTTGTAACACAGGGAAGGATCGGTCCTCATCGTCTTGACCAAATCATCAACAGCAACCGCGGGGTCGGACAGCTGGCCCACAAGCTTAACCGCGGTCAGGCTACCGGTTGAGGTCGACTTGCCACGGACAATCCGCGGCTTGCTGAGGAAGTAGCCCTGGTAAAGATCGAACCCCAACTCGCGGCAGAATTCAAACTGCTCATACGTTTCAATTTTTTCGGCCAGCAATTTTGCTTTGCTTCGTCTCAGTAATTCAACATGTCGCGGCAGATCACTGTCCTCGATCGCAGGCAATTCGACCTTGATGATATCAGCGATGTCGATCAATGGTTCCATCTGCCGTGAGTAGACGAAGTCGTCTAGTGCAATGGTGTATCCCTGTGACGAGAGCATCTGCAGGGCATCAATGATTTGCGGATCAGGCTGGATGTCTTCAAGGACTTCAAGCACCACTCGATCACGCGGAAGTGACATCGCATGGTGGTTAAGAATAAAGTTCCGCGTGACGTTAATGAACGCCGGGTATTCGCCAACGATGTTATCCAGACCGATCTCTGTGAAGACGTTTATGATCACCGCTGCGGTCGCATGATCGCCATCCGTGAATGAGGCGTGGCTTCCCGCCCCGCCTCGAAACAGCAGCTCAAATGCGTGCACCACCAGGTCAGAATTGTAAATTGGCTGACAGCCAACAAAAATAGACGACACTCCTCAGGCTCCGGCATTTCTACCGCGGTAAGATTGCCGACGTTTTCTGCGGCGTCCATCTTATGTGCGATAGGGGACCAGTTTAGCAATTCGCAGAGTCTGCTGCGATGCCAGAGTGGCGACGCAGAACCTGACTCGGCCAATACTTCGCTTATCGGGACTGATCTGTTCGAACGTAAGAAGCTGTCGCGCAGCAGCAAACAAATGAATAGAATTTCGCACTAACCAGGTCAGGCACCAGCCCCAAACTCGGACGACCTGTCATCCGGAACTTGCGCAAACTGCTCGGCGAACGGGTAACTTGCGGAATTATCTGCGATGTTGACTTCTTCCAGACAGAAACGACACTTCCGTGTATCTTTGCCCACAGTCGTATTCGCATCCAGCCAAACTGCCCCTTTAATATACGCACGAATGTTTGTCAGGTTTCGCTCAGTTCTTGAACTGCCGCTTCTGAAGCGAGAATTGATTGAATTGGCCCAGCGCAAGCGCACGTATGTGCTGCGTTGTATTTGCCTGCTTGCTTTCGCGCTGGTGTTTCTGACCTTCTACGCAGAGCTCAACAGCCGTGCTGTGAACCTGATGTGGATGCTCGGGCAGGGACGCGACATGTCAGCGGTCCTGTTTATTACGCTGATGGTGACGATTTACGTACTGGCACCGGCGATGGCCTGTGCTGCGATTACGTCAGAAAAGGAAAAGCAGACGTTGGGCCTGTTGCTGATTTCCCGCTTAACCCCTCTGGGTATTGTGCTGGAAAAAATCTGCTCACGAATGCTGCCGCTGCTTTCGCTGGTCATTGTTGCGGCCCCGCTGTTTGGTATTTCATATCTGTTCGGCGGAATATCGTTTTACGACACATCCCTTGGCCTGATGATTCTGCTGTTCACGATTTTTCAGATCACTGCCGTCGCTGTCTTCTGCTCTGCAGTACTGGAAACCAGCATCGCCGCATTCTGGGCAACCTACCTGATTCTTGCAGCACTCTACTTTACCTGGCCGATTCTTGTGGAGGCACACATTCTGCCTTCGCCTGACTTTCTGTCGTCAAGAAGCGGTGAGGAATTTCTGTTCTTCCCCGGTTATCAGCTGGCCATGCTGGTTGAAAATACACAGTCCTGGCCTGAAATCGCTATCCTGACCGTCCCACAGCTGATGGTGACACTGTTGTTCGCCGTGGCCGCTCGGTTTGGTGTTGTCTGGTTCAGTTACGGCACAGCACATTCGCTGGAGCGGCAATGGCTGCGGCTGCAGGCATTCGCCATTGGGCCCGTCACAAGTCGATTTCGTGGCAGCAAAGTGGGCGATGAGGTTGCGTGCCGGTTGACCGAAGCCGACTCTCTGCCAGTCGAATGCAGTTCCACAGGTCTGGCTGATCTTAAGCCCATTGAATGGCGAGAGAAACGCCGAAAGAGTCTGAATCGGCCCAGAACGCTGCTGCTTTTTTCGGCTGGATTTTTTCTGCTGCAGTGGTGGGTGCTGGAAGAAAACTCAAGCGGAGCGGCGGCTGACTGCTGTTCATTGTTTAGCTTTGTGTTTCTGATTGTTGCCGTCCTGCTGGTGCTGAGTCAGACGTGTCGTCTGTTTGGCAGGGAACGAGAACAACAAACCCTGGAGGTGCTACTGGCGACCCCACTGAACAGTTTCGAGATCCTGAAGCAAAAACGATCGGGAGTCAATCGTCTGATTCTGCTTCTGTTGATTCCCGTGCTGGGCACCTGCTTCTTTAATGTCTTCTATACGACGGTTCGAAGTTGCACGCTGACACAAGCTTATATGTCGGGGCCGAATTACCAATATCGTTCTTCGTCCACCGCTCACGTGGGAACCATCCATTGGATCTGTGCATCGACGTTGTACACGATGTGTGCCGTGGGCAACGCCTTTATATACATGCACCTGGCCAAATGGGTCGCTCTGGCCCTGGGACTGAAACTGAATTCTCAGATGAAGGCGATGATCGGCAGTCTCGTCAGCATACTCGTACTGTGTCTGATTCCCCTTCTTTTGGGGGCGTTGATCCTGATGTCAATCGATATGACCCCGAACCATTTTCCATTGTGGTATTTCATGAGTCCGCTGATTCCCACGGGCATGAACGAATTCCATGACCGCCACGAGCTGTACAGAAACAACTGGGTACCGGACAGCGATGTCTTCGTTGTTGTCTTTCACTTCATGGTTTATGGAGGGCTCGTTGTGATTCTGCGTACCTTTCTGATGCTCCGACTTCCGGACTTGCTGCAGCGCCGCGATCAGTCTTTTGACTGAGTCTGCAGGAGCTGAGCATGTTTGACGGGCCAGGTCGGACGAGTTTACAGGGTTCGACGAATGCCGGCGGACGAGGCATTCGAGGTATACCGGTTTGGACTCCACGTTACACCAGTGCCTGCAATGGTCGTCACTTCAGGATTGTCGGCTGCAGTCCCGGAACATCGATGTCTGCCGGAAAGTAGGGCCGACGCAGCTTGCTGAAGTGGACATGTTTCAGCGTTGCCGGAGTGGGCCCCGGTGTGTCGAGCACAAAAACGCCTTTGGCAATATCTCCGTAGGCGAGCCGATAGTTCATTGGGTTCTTGGCGACGATGAACCTGGCCTGTGCCGGGTCCAGACCGACCGTCCGAATCTGCTCGTCAGTCCAGTCGTAGGTGGCACGGCTCATGATGACCACACGTACGGATCCGACGCTGAAAACCGCCGTCGGCCCCATGTGCTCGTCGTGACCGTCCCACTGTCCGCCCGTGAAAACGAAGTGGCCATCACTCAGGCGTTCCACTTTGCCGGTGAACAGGCGACTCGAACCCCAGCGTGGATCCAGCTTATGGCCGAGAGTGATCGAAAGTTCTGCTCCCTCGCCTGCCGCGTGACACGTCGCCGCTGCTTCCGGATCAACAACGGGCACGATTGACGGAACGTCGACACCGCCATCAACAAGAGCCGACAGTGCAGCTATGCTGTCGCCGGCAGCACCACCGCCGCAACAGTCAGCCGCCTCCACCAGGACCACAGGACCGCCGTCGACCTGCAAGCCTTTCCTGATGGCTACGACCGGGGTGAACATTTCCGGCTCCAGATCGTGCCGCCGATCCCAATAGCGTCGAGCAATTTCGCCAGCCAGGGTTTCGGCCAGCTGAGCGTCGTTGTCAGTGATGACAATTGCGCCACTGCCCATGTTTTCGCAATCCATGTACGGATGGATCAGAAACAGACTTGTCGACAGCACACGGTCCCGTTGTTCAAGCGATTTCGCATATCGCATCAAATCAGCAAAAGGGTCATCATCGTTCGTGGAGCCATGGATCGCGCTGGTGATGACCGGGACTTTGCCCATTGCCATAGTCGGTCGGCATCTGTCGGCGAGCATCTCGAACAGCAATCGAGTCGCACGCTGGCCTGTCGTGTATTGATCATGATGCGGATACGTCTCCCAGGCCACCAGCATGTCGGCGTACTGCACCATCTGCTGAGTGACATGGGCGTGCAGGTCGAGCGTGACCACAACCGGGATGTCATTTCCAACCAGTTCGCGTGCGGTCTGGATTATATCGCCTTCAGGATCGTCCAGGCCGTCGACGAGAGCCGAACCATGCAGCGGCAATAACACGCCATCGACCGGAAGGGCCCGTTGCAGCCGTTCGGACCATTCGTCTTTAAGCTGGTGATAACACTTCCGGGTCATCGGTCCTGCCGAGCACACCGATGCAAAGATCAACGGCACAGGCTCGACTCCCCGCTCGCGGAGAATGTTCAGCATGCCGCCGACCACACTCGTGGTCTGCTGCAGGACCTCGTCGCCACGCAGTAACGTCGCCGCTTCGTAGCTGGCGATGTCAATTGGCAGACCACCGAAGTGATTGCACTCGGTCATTATTCCGCCGATGGCGATTCGGGGAGAGTCGATTGTCGTCTGCGTAGTCGTCACGGTTCTCATTTCGTGGCTGGTGCGCGTGGCAGTGATCAAAGTTGTATCAGAACAGAGTCCGCAGGCCCGCGGTGCGCAGCAGCGGGGGAAAGGATACCTACCTCAAGGGTTTGTGTCGTCACATCTGATAGAGTAAAATGCTTACACCGCTGCTATCTGCACACATCACGATTCCAACATTCCCCCGGGGATGTCATACTAGTGACACAACAGTTGACTCCGAGCAGGCGAGGTATTTTCGGATGTTAGACATTCTCGGGAATTCATCATTCCATCAGTGCGACGGCCTTTCGCGGCGATCCATGCTGCAGATCGGTGGTCTGGCCATGGGCGGCCTGTCGTTGCCTCAGTTGCTGCAGGCGGAAGCGGCTTCGCCGAAGCAACTAAACAAGCACAAGGCGGTCATCATGATCTACCTGACCGGCGGACCGCCGCATCAGGACATGATTGATCTGAAGCCCCATGCTCCGGCCGATATCCGGAGCGAATTTGAGCCGATCGAAACCAGCCTGCCAGGCGTGCAGATCAGCGAACTGATGCCGGGGCTGGCCAAACGCATGGACCGTCTGGTGACCGTTCGCACGGTGGTCGGTTCTGACGGCCGTCATTCCTCATTTCAATGTGTGACCGGGCAACGATTCGCGAGCCAGCCGCAGGGCGGTCTGCCCTGTTTCGAAGCCGTCGTTTCGAAACTTCAGGGGCCCGTGCACCCCGCCGTACCTGCCGGCATCGATCTGTTCATGAAGATGGAGCATCTTCCGTACAATCATCCGGGGGCTGGATTTCTGGGCGCAGCTCATCAGCCGTTCCAGCCGCAGGGCGAATCGAAATCCAGCATGACTCTGAACGGCATCACCGTGGATCGACTCGGCCATCGGCGAGAGCTGCTGACTACATTCGATCAGTTTCGAAGAAACGTTGAACGTCAGCGCGCATCAGCATCACTGGACCCGTTCACCGAACAGGCTCTTAACGTGTTGACATCCAGTCGACTGGCCGATGCGCTGGATCTGGAAAAGGAGGATCCTGCGATTCGCGCCAGCTACGGCACCGACGACCCCCATGCGCTGCCGTACAGTTCCAAAGGATACAAGGCCATTATGTCCAAATTCCTGCTGGCTCGAAGACTTGTGCAGGCCGGTGCCCGCTGCGTATCGGCGACGTTCGCGGACTTCGACTGGCACAGTGGGAACTTCGTCCACGGACGAAAAGTTATTCCACTGCTGGATCAGGGTCTATCGGCGCTCATTGATGATCTTTATCGTCACGGACTGCAGGACGATGTGACGGTTGTAGTCTGGGGCGAATTCGGCCGTACACCCAAGATAAATGCCAACGCTGGTCGAGACCACTGGACCAGAAACACGTTCGCTCTGCTGGCTGGCGGTGGAATGCCGGTCGGTCAGGTGATCGGCACGACGAATCGTTATGCCGAAGAACCCATTGACCGGCCCGTCCACTTCCAGGAAGTCTTTGCCACTCTCTATCGAAACCTCGGTATTGATACCGACCATGCCACAGTCACGGATCTCAACGGCCGTCCTCGCTATTTGTTGGATCCGCAATTTCGTCCACTGCCCGAACTGGTATAGGTTGATCCGATGCACTGCCTGGTCACTCGACCGGACACTTGTCTGCGTCGTTGCTCGCCTGCTGACAATCACACTCTGCCGGCAATGGCTCTGTGCATAAGCATCACACACGTCTTCAGCTTTCGTCGTCATATTTATGCAGGCTGCCGCCACAGGCCATGTGAGGCGAGATTTTGAGCCATTCTACCGATCTGTTCCCGGAACCGCCGGCACACTTGACATCACTCAGCGTGCGTAACGCCTTCACATTTGTGGGCCCTGGCCTGATCATCGCGTCGGTCACGATTGGAAGCGGAGAATTGGTGTGGGCCTCGCGGAGCGGAGCGGTGTTCGGCTATCAGATGTTGTGGTGTTTCCTGTTGGCGGGTGTATTCAAGGGCATTCAGGTCTATGTCGCGGCGCGTCACCTGACGCTGACCGGCGAGCATCCGATGGTTAGTTGGAAGGCGATTCCCGGTCCTCCGCTCTGGTTTCCGCTGCTGATCGCGTTGCCGACTGTACTCGTGATGCCGATCGCGTTTTCGAGTATTTCAGAGATCCTCGGAGGCTATCTTCGTGAGTTGACAGGGCTGTCGATGAGTGATGTTTCGGTGGGACCATTTGGCGGGTTTGAATTCTGGGAGAATTTCTGGGGTGGTATCGTCCTGACGATCTGTGTTGTGCTGGCGATCAGTTCGACACTGCAGACACTGGAACGCGTTTCAGCGATTGTGCTCGGGTTGATCGTCATTTGTGCTGTGGTCTCCGTCGTCGCCTGTCAGCCCAGCGTTGTTGATGTTTTATCCGGTCTGCTGGTTCCGCTTGTACCCGACTACCAGCCCTGGGTGGAAACGAACTATGCAGAAACATTTTCCGGCCGCAGTCCCTGGCTGGAGGTCGCTCTGTACCTGAGCGCCGTGGGCGGCGGGACGTATGACTACGTTGGATACATCGGGATGATTCGGGAAAAAAAGTGGGGCCGGGCCGGCAACGCCGTGGTTTCCCGGCAGCAGCTTGAGCTGCTCGACGATGATCAGGTTCTTCGAGCCCGAGTATGGACGCGGGCCGCGCTGATCGACACCGCGATTTCGTTCACGGCCGTGATCTTTGTTACGCTGCTGTTTGCCGTGCTGGGGGCACTGCTGTTGCATACGGAACATAGAATTCCTGACAACAGTACGCTGCTGACCGAACAGGAATCGTTTCTCACACGGCTGCACCCACAGCTTTTCTGGCTGTATCGTGGAGGTGTGTTTCTGGCTTTCATTGGCACACTGTATGGCGCTTTCGAGATTTATCGCTATACGGTCGTCGAGAGCGCACGGGCTCTGGTTCCGAACTGGACGACGGACAAACACGTGCCGACGTGGCGCAGGCTGACCGTCGCCTACTGTTTCGGCGGTGGCATGGTCATGGTCTGGTTGCCGAAGCAGATCGCGGGAGACGTTTTGAGTCGGATGACGTTTGGTGCGGTCATCGGGGGTGCGACGCTGTGCGGATTGTGGTGCTTCGCCATGTTGTGGACGGACTATGTGAGGCTGCCAACAGCGTTGAGAATGAACCGGTTGCTGTGGGTCACAACGATGATGGCCGGAATCGTAATGACGGGACTCGGCGTGCAGTCTCTGCTTGTTTACTTTTGACAGAATGCGACAACAAGGACCTTGCGTGAAGATCACCGACTATACACTCCACCGACTCCATCTTCCGTTACGCGAACCGATCGGCGATTCGCAGGTTCGGTTTGTTGATCACTGGATGACGATTGTTGAACTGCATACCGACGAAGGTCACTCGGGCGTGGGGTTTCAGATTCAACAGGGGATGCCAATTGCGAATCCGGCGGATCTGAGGACGCAATTTGAATACGCTGTCTGGCCGAATCTTCTCGGTGGTTCACCACTCGGATTGGCCCAACGAATTACTCGGCCTCGTGGCGGCAATGTGGGCACGGGGCCCAGGACGCCAGCGGTCGAGACAGCGCTCTGGGACCTGGTCGGCAAGCAGCAGCAACAGCCCCTCTACCATGTGCTCGGCGGCGACAACCCGCGCGTCCCGGCGTATGGAAGCACGCTGGACTTTCGTCTGGACGACGCAGAGTTTCGACTGAAACTGAAACGGTTTCGCGAGTTGGGCTTTACTGCGTCGGTCAAGACAAAAGTCGGTGCTCCTGATCTTGCATGGGATCTGCGTCGACTTGCAATTGTCAAAGAAGAAATGGGCGACGACGTTCGAGTGATGGTTGACGCCAATGAGGCATGGTCCGTTAAGGAAACGTTGATTCGCCTGAACGCCTATCGCGACGCAGGCCACGAGATCTTCTGGATTGAAGACCCCATCACGCGGGAAGATTATGAAGGCTACGCCCGATTATGTGCCGAACTTTCATTCACCCGTGTGAACACCGGCGAGTATCTTGACTATTCCGGCAAGCGGCGACTGCTGGAACACAACGCGGTTGACGTCCTGAACGTCCACGATTCCGTCAGCGCGACTCGAGCCGCGGCGTGGCTTGCTGCTGATTATGGCGTACCGGTATCGCTGGGCAATACCGTCCTGGAACTGGGCGTTCATCTTGCGGCCAGTCTGCCCGAGTGTCTTTGCCTGGAGTTTTCGGACCTGGTGTGGAACGATATTGCCGTCGAGCCCATTCGTTTCGAAGCTGGTTTCGCGATCGCGCCGGATCGACATGGTCACGGCATCGCGTTGGATCGCGACAAGGTGGCGTTCTATTCGTGTCCGTAAACGGAATGTCACGCAGGCAACTGAATTGTATGTCCGGGCAGGATTGCAACGGAGCACCGTGCAGTACTGGATAAGGCCGTGGACACATGTTTCCCAGGTACCAATCTTGCTCTGCATGTCACACCAGCAATTCGTGAATCACGTCGCCGTACAGATCCGTTAATCGAAAGTCGCGGCCTGCATATCGGTACGTCAGCTGCTGGTGGTTCAACCCCATCAGGTGCAGAATGGTTGCGTGCAGGTCGTGGAAATGGACTTTGTCCTTAACTGCGTAGTAGCCGTATTCGTCCGTTTCACCGTGCTGTACACCGGGTTTCATTCCTCCACCACAGAACCACATCGTGCAGGCGTGAGGGTTATGGTCACGGCCGTTGCGACTGCCCTGAGAAACGGGCGTTCTGCCGAATTCACCGCCCCACCACACGAGTGTGTCCTCCAGCAACCCCCGTTGTTCAAGATCAGTCAGCAGCGCGGAAATGGGCTGGTCGACTTCCCGAGCGTTCCTGGTATGGCCGTTCTTCAGATCACCGTGCTGATCCCATTTGTAGCTGTGCGACAGTTGAATGAACCGGACGCCTCGCTCCGCAAACCGACGAGCGAGCAGACACTGAATGCCGAAGTCTTTCGTAACGTCGTCACGGATGCCGTACATGCTTTGCGTATGTTCTGATTCGCTGGAAATGTCCTGAACGTCCGGAGCCTCACGCTGCAGTCGAAACGCCAGCTCGAATGATTCGATGCGGCTCTGCAGTTCCGAATCAGGGCCGGTCACTGTCAGTCGATCGCGATTCATTTTGCCCAGCAGATCAAGTTCAAGACGTTGTAATTCGTCTGCCGTTTGCCCCTTTATGAAGGGGATTCTCGCATTTGCCGAAGCGGTTCCCGCATTGCCGAGCGGTGTGCCCGCGTAGACCGCCGGCAGGAACGCTGATCCCCAGTTGTTGGCACCGCCGTGCGTTAAAGAAGGACAGATTGTTAAGTAACCTGGCAGATTCTGATTCTCGGTGCCCAGACCATATGTCAGCCAGCTGCCCAGGCTGGGCCGTACGAAGGTATCGCTGCCGGTATGCAGTTCCAGCAGTGCGGCGCCGTGCCGCGAATTGGAACCATGAACCGATTTTACGAAAGTCAGATCGTCGACATGTTTTGCCAGATGCGGAAAGATCTCGCTGACATAACAGCCTGTTTCGCCGTACTGCTGAAAACTGAACGGAGACGCCAGAAGGTTGCCGGTCTCTGCCGAAACCACCCGTGGCTTATCAAACGGAAGAGGTTTGTTGTCGTCCTTCTGCAGCTGAGGCTTGTAGTCAAACGTATCCACCTGAGACGGACCGCCGTGCATGAATAGAAAAATGACGCGTTTGGCTTTGGCAGCAAAATGCGGCAGGCGCTGGCCCAGATTGTCCTTCGTTTCACCCCGTGATTCCTCCGCCAGCAGGCTGGCCAGGGCCAGAGAGCCAAAGCCCGCGCTCGCCTGCTGCAGCATTTCTCGCCGGCAGTAAGTCGCGCCGGAATTCCAATGTTGGCGGTTTTTCATGATCTTACTCGACATATGCAAACTCATTGGATGACAGCAGCACACGACAATAGCTTTGCCATGCCTGCAGCTGAGCGTCGTCAGATTCCTGTTGTGTCGTACTCGCAACCCGCTGCGCCTGCAGCACATATTGTCTGCCTGTCTCGATTTCAGAAGCGTTTGGCTTCCGATTCAGCGCAGAGTCAAACGCAGCGAAGATGCGATCGTCAACGGATGGCACCGTAAGCAAACGCTGCGCCATCGCCAGTGTCTGCTGTTCGACAAGTTCGCTGTTCATCATCATTAACGCCTGAGGTGCGACCGTTGATGTTTGTCTCACTCCGGCGGCCACTGCCGGGTCAGGGAAATCGAAGGTCTGCAGCACCTGATACACAGCGCTGCGAACGACGGGCAAATAGACACTGCGTCGCAGACTGTCAAATTCGTCAGTCAGGTTTGTGCCGGAGACCGTGACGTAAGCGCGATTCTTTATTTTTAACAGCGAACCGCCGATGCGATGTTCAAGCCCCGTGCCGAGTGCAATCAGCGAATCGCGAATTTCTTCTCCCGTCAGTCTCCGCCGCCGAAAACGCCACAGGAAGTTATTCTCGGGATCTGTTTTGTTAGATGCCTCCGAAAACTGAGTGCTCATTTGATACGTACTGGACAGCATCATCAGGCGATGCAACTGCTTGATTGAACCGTCGTTTTCCAGAAAACGACGCGTCAGCCAGTCCAGCAGTTGCGGATGAGTGGGAGGTTGGCCGAGCAGGCCGAAATTATCGACTGACGGAGATATTCCGCGCCCAAATCGCCAGTGCCAGACGCGGTTGACCAGCACTCGTCCTGTCAACGGATGATTAGGGCTGCTGAGCCACTTTGCCAGCTGCAGCCGCCCACTTTCCTGTGCACCGATCGGTAACTGTTCAACGCCACTGATGATGCGAGGGAAACGACGTGGCACAGCTTTCCCCAGGGCAATGTGGCTGCCCCGCAGGTGGACGCGCAAACTTTCCGGAGCGGCTTCGGTGACTCCCATGGCCACGTCATATGTCGGACGGGACGACGTCAACTGCTGCAGTCGGTCCTGCAACGCCTGGAATTGCTGCCTTGATTCAGGCGGCAGCATTGAGTCCACGATTTTCGATGGCCCCAATAAGGGTGATGGCGAAAGGTACCATTCCTGCATTAACTCATCGTCGTCTTCCGCATTCTCCCGGAGCGTGTTGAGCACTTCCTGGTAAATGCCGGCGACGTCCGCAAGAGATTGAGGTTGCGCCTGCAACAGCGATTGTTTAAGAACCGATGGCGTGGTTGCGCCAAGTCCATCAGGGGATGACAGCTCGTTCAGCAGTACCGACACCTCCTGTGCAAAGCTGGCAGTGTCGAGACGGGCGAAGGCGAGCCATGTGCTGAATGACGGGAACTGAATTAATTTGTCTTCATCGACCTGCTTAAGAAACTCCTGCCAGACAAAGGCCAGTTCCGGATTGACCTGATGGTCTGCAGCGATGCCTATGGTCGACATCGGCGGAGGTGTTGGATACGGCCAGGGCTCTGGTCCGACATAGACCAACTGCAGCTGATCAATGTGCGGGTAGACTTTGGCAGAGTCCAGCTTCAGCGTGTTTTTTCCGGCTTTCAGCTCGAATTGTCCGGCAGCGAACCAGCGTTGTGTGTCCGGATACCAGCTGCCTGTCACCTGTCCGGCTACCGCCTTCTGCAATGTTTCTCCGTTAACAATCACGTTCAGCGGACGACTTTCGGCCGCCGCGTATCGAATCTCCAGGCCGTACTTTCCGGCTCGCTCAACAGCAAAATCGTATTCTGCAAATGCAGCGCCTCGCGTGGCAATGATTCCAATGCCCTCACCATATCCGTCGGACAAGCGTTCCACATTTCCTCGATGGAACGCTTCTGCTTCGAACAGCACAGAGCCGTTGTGCACTGGCAAAGGTACTTCGCTGGCAGTCAAACCTTCGCGATGCGCACGTGAATGCTTCTGCAATCGATCCAGTGCCGCATTCGCCAGCAGGTACTGGCCGAATCTGTCCTGCACATGTTGACCGATTCGCGTTCGCTGGTCGGCTTTAAGCTGCTCAATCTTTGATGTCGTTTCGGCAACCTCTTTGTCGATGGCAGCAATCTGTTCGGTTACGGTGGTGGAAACCAGCGGACGTTCATACCAGACGGCGACGACGTTGTGATTCTCCATCGTCTTGCTGCTCTTGAAGATCCCGGCCAGCGAGTAATAGTCTTCGGTCGGCAATGGATCGAACTTATGATCGTGACATCGCGCGCAGCCGAGTGTCAGGCCCATGAACGTCTGCCCAAGCGTACTGAGCTGCTCGTCGATAATGTCCATCTGCATCTTCATGGGATCGTCTTCTGCCAGCATTTTGGGGCCGATGGCCAGAAAACCCGTCGCGACGTAACGGTCCATGTCTTGTCGTTCGTCGTTCAGTTCCGGTAACAGATCTCCTGCGATCTGTTCCTGAACGAAACGAGCGTATGGCTTGTCTTCGTTGAACGCGGAGATCACATAATCGCGATAACGAAAAGCGTTGGCATAGGACAGGTTTTCGTCAAGGCCGTTGGAATCGGCATAGCGAACGACATCAAGCCAGTGTCGCCCCCAGTGTTCACCGTAACGAGGGGACGCCAGCAGGCGGTCGACAACTTTGGCGAAGGCGTCGGATGACTCGTCGAGTAGAAAAGACTCCACTTCGGAAGGTGTGGGCGGCAGGCCTGTCAGGTCGAACGTCGCGCGTCGGAGCAGCGTGCGTTTGTTGGCCGGCGGAGCGGGCTGCAGTTTCGCCGTGTTAAGCTGACGTAATATAAATAGATCAATCGGTGATTGCGGCCAGGCTGATTTCAATTCGGGAGGTGTGGGGGCAGCCACAGGTTGAAACGCCCAGTGAGAACGCTGTTCCGCCGTGAACTGTTGACCAGGTTCCGCTTCGGCAGCTGAGTTGGTTTCCGTGCCGGAAGGAGTCGGGATGGAATTTGGCCACGGAGCTCCCATTTCGACCCACCGCGTGAAATCCACAACCTGCTGCGTCGGCAGTTTTTCCTTCGGCGGCATCTTGATGAATTCATCATGCTTCAGCGCGCTGATCAGCAGGCTTTGCTTCGGTTTTCCAGGCAACAGAGCGGTCCCCAGTTCGCCGCCACGTAACAGGTCGGCGCGAGACTCCAGCTTCAGGCCGCTTTCCGGTTCGTCTCCGCTGTGACATTCAACGCACCGTTCGATCAGAACGGGCCTGATCTTCGTTTCGAAGAACGCGACCTGCTGTGCGGTGATCACTGTGTCCGCCGTCACTGCAGCAGCGCGTTTGTCAGCGGCATTGACTGTTGAAGCAAGCAATGAAGCGAACGCTGCCAGTACGACTACAACTTCTGATCTGAACAACCTCATCACCCTTCAATTGTTTAAATACGCGACCTGCGTCACGCAGATGCTGTGGATCAAGGGCCGTTCTCTCTGTCGTTTCTCGCCTGCTCGCGCCATCTCACGAATTTTCAGGCGTGCCGAATCCGGCAACAAAGCGGCGCTGGCCAATTAGTATTGTAGCCGATGTTAGAACTGTCTTGCACGAATCTTTGGTTTCGTTATCCGAAGGCCCCAATATTCGTTAAGCAGGATTTACTGTCGGCAGCCGCAGCCAGGCAGGCCGATCAGCGGGAAGCTGAGGCCCTGCCCTGAGAGCTTCCAGAAAAATTCAGGCGCGTCCTGCCCCCCGACTTCGTTCATGGTTGCCGCTTCAAAGATGCGTCCGTTGGCAATTGTGTATTGAATTTTCTGGGAGTCACGAATTTTCTGAGTTGGATCCGCACCGGATTCAATGACCAGAATGTCTGCCAGTTTTCCGACTTCCAAAGAACCAATGTCGCCGTTCAGTCCAAGGTATTTTGCACCATGCAAAGTACCGCTGCGCAGGGCCTGCATAGGACTCATTCCCCCCTGCACGAAACTCCACAATTCCCAATGCGTGCAGATTCCGTTCAACTGGCCATGTCCGCCCGCCTGCACCAAGCCTCCGTCGTCCACTCGCTGCCGCGCGATTTCCGCCACGCGGATGTGGTTATAATCTTCCAGGGGAGATTTGTTTCTGCGACGAGAACGTGGGTTCAGCACGTGCGGAGGAATAAAATTTTGAAGGCGAGGATGCAGCCACAAATCGTCGACTTCGTACCAGTACTGTTCACCCGTAATCCCGCCGTAAGCCACGCACAGTGTCGGCGTATAACCGACTCCGGTATTGCGCCACAGATCCATCACGTCGTCATAGGCTGTTTGAACGGGCAGCGTGTGTTCGATCCCCGTGTGACCATCCACAATCATGGTCATGTTGTGCATGAACGTGGAACCCCCTTCCGGGACCACCATCATTTTCAGATCGCGAGCTGCCGCGATCACCTGTTGGCGTTGATCGCGTCGGGGCTGGTTGTAGCTTTTGACGGAAAATGCTCCGACGGCCTGCATGCGTTTCAGGTGAAATTTCGCATCCTCCAGACTTTCAATTTCTGCTTTGTAGCTGCCGCCAGCACCGTACAGGATCGTGCCTGTGGAAAACGTGCGCGGTCCTGTGACAAGTCCCGCCTTTGTCAGTTCGCTGGCCGCAAAAATATCGTGAGTGCTGTTGGAAGGATCATGGATAGTAGTCACGCCGAACGCCAGACGAGCATAGTTGACCCAGTTCTGCTGCGGAACCATGCCCTGAGCCGCCTGAGCGCCGTGAGCATGCGTGTCAATAAAACCGGGCAGGACGACCTGTCCGCTGATGTCCAGAATCCGAGCGTCAGCAGGAAGTGTCACCTGGTCTCGTCGGCCCACAGCCACAATACGATTCTGCTGCACGACGATCGTGCCATCAGCGATCACGCCGGACGGTCCCATGGTCACAATGCGACCACCCACCAGCGCAAAGCTTCCTGTAGGAGCTGTATGTTTGGCCTTGAAACCGATGTGTATCGACGCAGCAGAGGGTTTGTCGGAGTCTGATTCTTCAGCGGCGCTATCCGCTGTTTTATTTTTCGGCCCTGTGTTGGTGAATTCGCTGAGTTCTGCGGTGAAGAGATCCGGTCCCAGTGACCAGTGCAGCCGTTTTCCGTCGCCGGAAAAATGCGGCCAGTCGCCCGCCTGATGGCTGAGCTTCGTGACCGGCAGACCCTCAAACTGCGGGCCGAGTTCCACTGGCTTTCCGGTATTCACGAACGGGGCCAGGTAAACATTGAATCGTTCGACGAAGGCAATCTGCGATCCGTCCGCAGAAATGCAGTAGTCAGTGGCCCACTTGCTGGTGTAGTGCTGGCGTTCCTCGTGCCCATCGAGATCGACGGAATAAAGTGCGAGATTGTCGGCGTCCTTTGCGGAGCTGGAACGCTGCAGAAACACCCGCTCAGAGCCGGCGGCAAACTGAGGTCGGCTTCCGTCTTTCGAAATTCGTTCAGGTTGTCCACCTTCGACATCGGTTCGATAGATTCCGGGGTCGTGTGAATACAACGGCGACCGCAGGTTACCGCCGCTGGTCTTCTCAAACACAACAACTTTGCCGTCTGGTGAAAACACCGGGCTTCGGTAATGACCGGGACGAATGGTGACCGGTCGGTTTTTGTTGGGTTTACTCACCGACGCGATCCGTATGGATCCCAGAGTGCGATCGTTCCACGTCGTGTAAACGACAGAACGACCATCACGTGAGAAGCTCGGGCAGAATTCGAACTCATTCTCTCGCTGAGTCAGTCGTCGCAGCGAATCGTTTTGCAGGTCTCGCAGGTACAAATGTCCCAGGCTCTGAAAAACGACTAACTTTCCGTCTGGCGATGTTGTGACCCAACGCAGCATTCGCACGTCGAACTCGTCCGGTGCCACTTCGACAGGGAACCGAAGGCTCTGCGTGATTGTTCGAGTGTCCCTGATTTTGAACGGGATGACCTGCGCAGAACCATCGGCCACGTTGATGCGGCGAATTTTTCCCTTCGCCCAGATCACGATGGACCGGCCATCAGGCATCCATGCAAACGCCGGGTAGACTCCGTGAATGGCCCACGCTTCCTGCATGTCTCGTTCAAGTTGATCGTAGATCAAACGCACCGCGCCGGATTCTGTATCGAACAGGTGCAGACCTGTCTTCTCGCCGACTCGACGAACAAATGCCAGTGTCTTTCCGTCTGGCGAAGGCGTCGGGCGACAGGCTCCTCCTGGCCCAGTGATGTATGATTCTGTTTCCCCTTTTTGCAGATCCCGGCGTTTAATCACATAGATCTGTCCGTTCGAATCTTTGTCGTATTCGAACGTGTGGCCGGGCGTCGTATCCTGCGAGTAATACAGGTAGCGACCGTCCGGCGAGTAAACAGGTTCGTTGACGTCTTTCTGGTCGTTGGGCCGTTCGGTCAGCTGAACGCCTTTCATTGCGTTCACATCGGCGGCATCGCGGTGAAACATCCATATCTCACCGGCACCAAGTGAACGTCGGCTGGTGAAGTGTTTGCGAGCCACCAGGTACTGATCATCCGGAGACCATGCCGGCCCGTTCAGCAGTCGGAGCGATTCATTCGTGACCTGCTGGGTTTCGCCCGTTGAGCGGGCCATGACCCAGATGTTGTCTCCGGCCTTTCCACCCTTACCGTTGCGGTCGCTGGTGAACGCGATCCATTTGCCGTCGTGACTGAATCGCGGCTGCATGTCCCACGCGACGCCGGATGTCAATGGTTTGGGAAAGTTGCCGGCTGCCCCGTCCGCACCACTGATGGGCATGACGTACAAATCGCCCAGCAGGTCGAACACGATTTCTCTGCCATCAGGGCTGACATCGACCGTGATCCACGTCCCCTCGTCCACATCAACCGCCTGTTCACGGTGAGGTCCGGGCGGTGATTCAATCAGCCACTCGTCCTTGCCATTATCTTCCTTCTTTTCGCTGGTGGCCGACGCATCATTGCCGAAAACGTCTGGCGTATTCAGACTGGCGCACAGTCCGACTGCAAATAATGCGAGAAACAGCGGGCGAACAGTTGGCAGTGTCATTTCGGATTCTTGTTTGAGGAGAAGCACTTCGGCGCAGAACATACTGGATTTCCATCAGGTTTGCGATGAACGGATGCGACTTCGCTGGTCTTGCTCTGTACGGCACTGCCATTGCGGCGAGGCATGCAGACCAGAGGCACCACTAACCTCCTCGTCCTCGCGGAGCGCTACTTCGTGGTGTTGAATTTCGAATTTGGTGTGGCATCTGCGCCCCGACATCATCGCGGTGGTCGTGCAACAGCTTCGTCTGCCAGACGATTCGTCAGGTAACGTCCTTCGCGCTGCGATTCCGGAAAATTGCTGTGCCATTTCATGGCCTCGCCACCGTAAGGAAAGTTGGTCGCTCTTAGGCATCCCCGAATGGAGCCGCCGATATTCACGTCGAAACCATGGTTTTCAGGCAGATCCCCGGTGCCGCCGAGATGCCACTTGCCCAGGTGCTGCGTCGTGTAACCGGCGTCATGCAGTGCTTCGGCTAAGGACGTGTGTTGTTGCTCAAGGTGCTGTGTCCACTTTGGGGGCAGCAGTGGAAAACTTCCATACTGCTTACCCCAACCGGGAATCCAGTCCGTCAGATTCGTGCGAGACGGATACATGCCGGTTATTCAGGGCTCCACGCGTCGGCGAGCACGCATTGCAGGCTGAATAGTTCTGAGTGAATCTCATCCCTTCAGCAGCGAGCCTGTCGATATTAGGTGTCCGGTAGAAGTCACTGCTATAGCAGCCCAGGTCGGTCCAGCCCAGATCGTCGACCAGAAAGAAGACGGCGTTTGGTTGTTACTGAGGCCTTCCTGCGTTCGACGTCCCTGTCGCGCAGGCTGTGATCGTGATCGCGGCACCGAAGGCATACACCACATGCAGCAGACCGTTCCTGTTAACTACTCCGACGCGTTGCGTGTATTTGTGGAAACGTCTGTGTGAGACGGGACATTAAAGCTTCATTGCGCGACGCAAAACTACAGACAGGCGCCCGGGCTCCCCGGTGCGTCATTCTTCGTTGCGCCAATTCTTCGATTGGAGTTCACACTGTCTGCCAGGGGCCACCATAAAGTGTTCTCCACTCAGCGTCTTTATGCCGCTATTGCTGTGACCCTTCGTCGTCAGACATCTGCCACTCTACCGTCCAATTGTCGGATCGTCCGTGCGAAACGGACATGCTGGCAGGCCTTCGCTATTCATCAGATTGGGCATGGCCTCACTGGTGAAACCATATCGGACTTCTGCCGGGGTTGCCACTTTCTCTGATGAGACGAGCAACTGCTCGCCATCAGTGATGACCGTTGCCGCGTGAAATACTCCATCGCCGCCAGCAATCTGAAAATGACTCGACGTTTCTCCGTCACGTGTCTTCAAGCCTCCCGTGGCGTGATCGAAGCTGATGCGAGCCTGACCGTTTTCATACGTAACGTCGTGACACATGGGCCCTGCGTAGATGATGTCTCTTTCGTAGTCTTTCGCCAGAGCCCATAAGGCCAGGCGTCGTCCGACTTCCTGCTTGTTCTTCGGATGAATGTCTGTCAGGTTACCGATATCCATCGTGACGGCCATCCCCGTCTTTGGCAAAGACAGTGTTTGCTGTTGTGCCTCGCGAAGATACGCGGCATTCACTGCTCCGTATTTGAACGGAGCGATCTGCACAAAGTAGAACGAGAATTCGTTATCGAAGACCTTTCGCCATTCGGTGATCATTGTGGAGAACAAGTCGCGATATCGGTCAGCTCGCCCCGCGTTGCCTTCGCCCTGGTACCAGATTGCCCCCTGGATCTTGACACGTCGCAACGGATGAATCATTCCGTTATACAGTCGCGCCGGGATCTTCTGATCGGGTTTTTGCGGACTGGTCTCAGCCAACTTCAACTCAGTCTCGTAGTTCAGATTCTGGAGTCCCGACGCAGGTGTCCACGTTTCTGCGGACGTCCCGCCCCAGGACGAGTCAATAATGCCGATGGGGACCTTGAGCTTCTGATGCAGAGTGCGAGCGAAGAAATAAGCCGTGGCGGCGAAGTTTGGAATGGTCAGCGGTGAACAGGCTTCCCATGTACATTTGGCTGGCGGGACTCCATACATAGTGATGCCGTGCTGAACGTCATCCAAAGGTTCCTTGCTGCTGAAGTTCCCGACCTGGAACAAGCGAATCTGCGGATAGTCGGCATCTGCCACTTCCTGGGCCGAATCTTTGATCCCCGTGTATGCACCAGAAACCCGGACCAGCGGCATTTCCATATTCGACTGGCCGGATGCGAGCCAGACCTCACCGAACAATACGTCGTCCAGCATGATCGTATTCCTGCCCGCGATCGTGATCGCATGTGGGCCGCCCGCCTCAGTAGTTTGCAGAGTCACCTGCCAGGTTCCTTCGGCTCCGGCAGTGGTTGTGGCCATTTTAGTGAGCCAGTCTGCAGTCACATTGACGGTTTCACCCGGTTCTGCCCAGCCCCAGATCTGAACCTGGCTGTGTTGCTGCAGCACCATGTGAGGTTGAAGAATCCTGGGCAGCCGCACATCAGCAAGGCCAGGCGCTGCGAACAGCAGGAACACGATCAAGGAACGGCGATTCATTGTGGGCTGTCTGTTGAAAGCCTGACACTTTCGTGTGGACGTCGTGAGATAACTTTTCACGTTACACGGAAACCTTCGCAACTGGAAGTCTGCCGCAGCGACGTAAGCGTGTCACAGACTGCATGAACTCCCGGGGATGAGCCTGCTCGGTCGCCGTCTGGCAGCGAAATGTTCGAGTTGCGCAACTTACGCACCGCCGAGAGCGGTGCGTGACTTTCTCGAGCGTGTAGTCAGAAACCGGGCAAAGGAAACAATGTTCTGCGAACTGAGGATTTCCGCGTCATCGATTTCGTGCGCAGACTTCAGTTCGGCCACAATCCATCGCGCGGCGACTGGTTGCGGCGCTGTGCCTGTTGGGTTGATCCAGGCAAGGCACGTTGTTCACATTCCTGTTTGACTGCAACTCCACCTTAAACGGGGGCCCGATCTTCGACGTCGGGCGCCGTCGAAGATCCGTTGTGAGGGGCAGCGCTAATGCATATAATCACTTCTCTGTCAACTTTTCTCTTCGTCCACAAGTCCATCCACAATGAGCAGACGACTGCCTCTCCTCGTACTTCTTGGCATGGTGGCTGTGATTACGGGAGTCATTGTTTCGCGCCCGAAGGCTGTCGTCACGTCCGTCGTGCCGACGGTCGAACCAAAAAACGGCAACTACAGCAACATTCACCCAGCTGATTATGTTGGGCCGGAAGCCTGCGCGAAGTGCCATTCGACACATCACGAAAACTGGTTGACTCATGCTCACAGCAAGATGAACCTGAACCCCAGTGATGAGACGGTCGCCGGCGATTTTTCAGGGGAACATCTTCGGTACGGAGATGGTGAGATAGCCTTCGAGAAAGAAGATGATGAATTCTTTATGTCGCTGTTTAGCGAAAACACGTTAGCGCGACGTTACCGAGTAACGCGTACTGTCGGCTCGCGGTTCACGCAGATGTATATCGGGCTTCAGACGTTTGGCCCGGAGCCGGAAAATCACGACGCCTATCACATCGAAGGAAAGTTGCCTTTTGGATATTGGCTGGGACGCAATCTTTGGACGCCCGTCAGCTATTTTGACAGTGCGTACGAACCAGAACCTGACGACGGCGCGGCTCAGACAGAATTGCTGTCCCATCCCCAGCAGAAAACAAAGTGGGAAGTCAATTGTCTTTATTGTCACAACACCTATCCGTACCAGCACCGACTCTATTTTGCGCCAGTATTGGGGTTTCCCCGGGAAGACTTTGAGTTTCCAGGGGGTGTCGCAACGGTGGAAGACTGGGGAGCGTTGACGCCAGACAGACTGGTCACGCTGGGAATAAGTTGTGAGAGCTGTCATTACGGTGGCCGCGAGCACGTTGAACACGGGTATCCGACGCGATACTACCCGAGCAGTCCGGAATTAAACGTGGCTCAGCTCCCTTCGGGAGATCCGACCAGCCACGCGAACGTCGTCAATTCGATTTGCGCACAGTGTCATTGTGCCAAGGTTACCTTGTATCCGAACGGTGCCGGGACATGGAATTCACGGGAGGCCCTGGACCTGAAGTCCGGTGCCTGCCAACAGCAGGTGAAATGCACGGACTGTCACAATCCTCATCGGCCGGGCTCTGACGGTGGCTTATTCAGCAATGAGCGAATCACCACAAAGTGCATCGAATGCCACGGGGAATTTCAGGATGAGGCAGCGGTTACGAACCATACTCACCATGCTTCGGGCAGCGTGACGTGTCTTGATTGTCATATGCCCAGAATTGTGCAGGGGCTGAATTCAGTTGTCCGAACCCACCATATTTTCTCCCCAACAGATGCGACGATGTTAAGAATGTCCGGTCCCAATGCCTGCAACCTGTGTCATCTGGACCGCTCGATCAACTGGACTGTTAATGCACTCAACACGGGATGGGGACAAAAGTTTCAGACGGACAGCGGTTGGAGCAATGAATACGGCGACAGCTTTGAGAAACCGGTGGGACAGGTGTGGTTGAATCATAGTCGACCAGTCATGCGCCTCGTGGTGACCGACGCATTTACAAGGTCGCCGCAGAGCAAACAGGCGCTGCCCGACTTGCTGGAAACTCTCAAAGATGCATACGCAGTCAATCGTATGTTTGGTCTGTTTGCCGTTGAGAAGATTCTCGGCAGACGTTTGGGACAGGACGAATTCAATCCGTTAGCAACTCAGCCCGAACGCAAAACGATGGTGGATGCTCTACGCGAACGTATACGTGAAGAGAATGAAGGGCCCTCAGCCCGCGAAGTGAAGTGAAGTGAAGTAAGTTTAGCAGGCGAGGGTAACGGTTGTTTGACTGCTGACTGAATACGCCTGTCCTGCCTAATCAATTGCCGTGGGTGAGATTCCGATTTGAGGTATCGCATTCATGGCCCGATAAACACGGTGGGAGTGCGTTCGAGTTTTCGATACCTGCTGGTGGTCGCCGGCCCTATTGTTCCACGTACGGCTTGAAACCTGAACAAAACAGGTCGGTCCAACCGGAATACAGCGAATGATCTGCTTCTGACTGACGTGCCCCGACAAAGCATCCGTCATTGTCGACAATGTGTCGTCTCCGTCGGAGGCCAGGCGAAATGAGAGCATCGTTGTCGTTGGACCACCCCATTGTGGAGTGCAGAATCCAACCACATCAAGCGACGTCTCTACCTCGAAGGCCAACACCGTATACCGCAGCAGTCCGCCGATCGCTTGGTTATCTAAACGCCGTATGCAATCGACCGCTTTCGTCCACGCGATGGCTTCAGCATCCCGGATGCCTGTTAACGACGGCCCTGCTGACGACCACAACCTTTGGGACTTTTGGGCGCGAGTACTCGCCACTTGGGCTGTGAGTTTCCATTCCGTACCACGCAACTCACACGAGCGTGGTGAAAGTATCGGCGGGAGCGCTTGGTATGTCGAGGTCGGGCCTAGAAAAGCTCAGCCAGCAGGACGTGCCAGGGTGTGAGCAGGAAGGGCATGTTCGGCGCCGAAAATTGGCCAGTTTCCGATGCCGACAGGTGAAATCAAGCGGCGGAGATGCGAGACTCTGGATTCGTCAAAACGCTGTGTTTCACGGGCTTTTGAGTTCGGCGTAGTTTTTTGACCCTACGGCGTCTTCGGTTTCGCCAGATTCTCTGAAATCAGCCTGTCGTACTCGGCTCGTGACTGGTCGCTGTCATAGTCACCGGGCAGGTAATGCGTCTTGCCGTTTAAGGTGACGTTTCCCTTGTTTCGGGCACGATGGCGGCCGTACTTCGGAATACGTTTTGGCATGGGCGGGAGATCCTTCGAAGTCGAATCGGGTACACGTTCGTTTTCGTGTCTCACCACCCTGCGGCGGGTTTCCCTAAGGACAGGGAAACACAACATGTTGTGGAAATGGACCTAACTGGACTCGAACCAGCGACCTCCACGATGTCAACGTGGCGCTCTAGCCAACTGAGCTATAGGTCCGTACCCAAATACTAGTCGGACCGGCGTTTGAATTCAAACCGTCGATCGACCATTTTCCCGTCGATTAACATCTCCCGGCTGTTTTTTCGGTTCTCTCCCGGAATGAATTGAATAGAGTTTTCGGATTGGTGATGTCTCAGATGTTCGCCCTTCAGTTGGAAGCAGATGCCCGGATCGGTAGGCTTTGTGGGCGTTCCCGAAAGCGGCAATGTCCGCGTAAATAGAACGTCCGGCCGCATCTTCGTGTTCGCGTGTGCCGGGTGAGTTGCTCTCAAGACTTTGTGAATGAAATCAATGCTCGCTGGACAATTTACCTCACGTCGCCGAATTGAATTACTTGATGTCGAAGAGCCACAACTTCCGGACGACACCCCGGGAATGATGATCTTTCAGCCGGAAATGACCTGTCTGTGCGGATCAGATCTACCGTTCTTTGATGGCGATTTTGAAGGCCATGATATCCAGTATCCTCAACCGCTCGGAAAATCGCTGCATGAAATGGTGGGGACGGTTGTTGAGACGAACGGCAGTCGTTGGCAGCCCGGTACGCGCGTGCTGGCGGTACCCGAGGAACAGCAGGGATTGTGGGAACGCTACGTGCTGTCAGAAGATCGAGCCATCGTTCTGGACGATCGCCTGTCCGATGAAATCGCGTTACTCGCTCAACCGTTCGGTACAGTCATCTGGGCGCTCAGGAAGCTGCCCAACATGATTGATCGGGATGCCGTTGTGCTGGGACTTGGTCCCATCGGCCAGATGTTTGTGGCCGGTCTGCGCAACATGGGTGCACGAAAAATTATCGGCATTGACCCGGTCCCGGAACGCACAGCGCTGGCGCTGAAGATGGGCGCGACAGATGCTGTGAACTCTACCGGTGGTGAAGCGGAAGACGATGTGCGGCGAATTCTGAATGGTGAACTTGCGGACGTGGCTGTAGAAGCCGTTGGCCATAAAGCTCAGGCGTTCAACGACGCCGTCCTGTTAACTCGACACCACGGCGACATCCTGTATTTCGGTGTGCCGCCAGCTCCCATGAACGACGTTCATTTTAAGGACGCGATGTTGAAGAACATCACGATTCGCACGAGTCTGCATCCTGATTTTGAGCGGACGTTTCCACTGGCGATGCAGTGGCTGGCAGAAGGCCGAGTCGATCTTTCGCCGTTGCTGACGCATCGATTTCCTCTGGCTCAGATGCAGGATGCATTCGATATTTTTCGCGACCGCAGGGGAGGGGCGATCAAAGTTCTGGTTGAGTTCCCGGCACTGGCAGGGACGAGGTGACAACTAATTCCGACCTCGGCAGCGTTTGGCGTCGTTAACATCGGGGATTTTGCAGTGTCTGAAGATGAGCTCATCCACGACTCTGCAACTGCTTCTGAAATTGTTCGAGCGGCGGTATCTTTTTGGAATCAGTGGTTCTTACGCGGCGGTCAGGGCAGTTCGGCCGTCAAGTCAGATCCGTTCGCAGTCGCTGGAATCTCCTCGTCACGTGACTGGCGAACGGCAGTCACTCTTTCCTTTCCGCGTGTACCGCCTGAAGTTTTCTTTGCATGGCTGGGACCTCGACTCGTTCTTTGGCCAGCCGGAGTCGTCCACGAACGACGCACATCGATCGTTTCATCACGAATCGGAAAACGCAGGGATCTGAAGCGGGGCTGGTTCGATGCTTTGAGAACAGCTGTCATCCGCCAGGATCCGGCCGAGTGTCTGTGCTGCGTCAGTGGAACCGCGCCGGAAGACGCGATCATTCGATCCAGTGAGTTGTTTGGGGCACGGCGTCTGCGAATTGACGTGGCGCCGGGCGGCAACGCATCGGAAGCAGAACTTGTCGAGTGGCTGGAATTGAAGGCTCGAGTGCAGCAACCGTCAGGGTTGCTTCTGGAAGATGTGGCTTACGTGTCGCCTGCCTGCCAACCGGACATCACTGATCAGTCGTGTGACGCAGATAGAAAATGTCAGTCTCCCGTGCAGGACACAGCCCTTGTGCTGGCGGCGGAACGAATTGTCGGGTTGTCATGCCGGGCAGAGGGACACGTCGAGAGCCTGCTGAAGCGGCACCTGCAGGACGAGCAGCGTAACGCACCAGTACTGCTGGCGACCGTTGCTGAATCTGAATCCGCTGCTGTTTCACAGTCACTTGTGTCATTGGGCGCCGTGCCGTGGCTGCTTGGCCGTGCCGACGTTGATGGTGAGGATCGGCGGACTGCGAGCAGCAACACGCGTTCGACGCGGGCTCGTTCTCCAGAGTCAATTTGTTTTTCGGTTTCTGATGGGCCACTTCAGGTTTCGGACGAATGGCTGAGTCATTGGACTCGACCGCGTCAGGGGCCGTGGGCTGAGCAGCGGGATGAGGAATTTCTGGATGAACTGATACTCGGCTGTCAGACGGCCGACCGCTCCGCCTTTGCGGCGCTGTTGCGGATTGTTGCACAGTGTCAGATCACGGCGTCTCGGTCGGTGAGGAACGCTGACAAAACAGTTTCCTTTACAGCCGTGCCGCTCAGCGATTTTCGAGACCGTCGAGTTTACCGTAGACACAAACAGCGTTTTGACTTTGAGCCGTGGGGAATTGCCGTCCGCAAAGCGGCCCTGGAAACGTGTGGCTGTTGCGCCGTCACTTACGTGGACCGTGACACCTATGACAATGTCGCGGAGGGTGATCGTTTATTTCAGCAGCTGAACTCTGACGATGGCGGCAGGATTGACTGGTCACAGGAGCGCGAGTGGAGGTATGCCGGCAACCTTGATCTCAGTGGGCTTGATGCTGAGGACATCTGTGTGTTTGTGGATACGCACGACGAGGCCACGGCGTTGCGCGCCGTGGCCCCGTGGCGAGTTGTGCAGGTGCCGCCTAAGACGAAACCGGCTTGATGTCCCAGCCGTCTCGATAGTCTCGCTGCAGCCAGGTATTGGCTTCGGCATGATTCGTGATCTCCATGGCTGCGGCGTCCCATGTGAGCTTCGTGCCTCGGTAACGGACGGCGATGTTGCCCAGTAGTACCGCCTCTGTCAGTGGTCCGCCATAGGCGAAACCGTCGCTGGGTTGCTTGCCGGTGATGCAGCCGTCGATCCAGCCGTGGTAATGGTTCTGGTTGTCCGCTTGTTCGATTTTCGCGTCCGGATACGCCCGCAGGGCTCCCACATGCGGCAGCACGATACTTCCGTTTTCACCGATGAACAGCGAACCGCTTCGTGGCAGCGCCTCGTTGGACGGCAGGTGTGAACCTTTCGTGCTGGGCAGACGTCCGCCGTCGTACCAGGTGATCTGCAGATTTCCGGTTGTGGTGTATTGTGTGCCGGGAAACGTGTAGTCCACCGTCGTCTGAGCTGGCCAGACTTCGTCATTCATGCCGGAATGGTCAGCCTTGAAGTCCAGCGGTGCTTTGCCGATTTTTAACGCAGTGAAGACAGGGTCCAGAATGTGGCAGCCAAAGTCACCCAGAGCACCGTTGCCGAAATCCTGCCAGTCGCGCCAGCCCCACGGGTGGTAGATCTTCCAGTCGCCGTATGATCGCGTTGGCGCCACTCCTACCCAAAGATTCCAGTCGAGCGATTTCGGTGGTGCGACGGGGTTCTTCGGCCGACTGATGTGAAACGACTTGCCGTGCCCCGTCGCGGCACACCAGCTGTGAACGCGTTTGACCTTTCCTATTGATCCGGACTGAATGGCCTGCACGGCCGTGCGGTAATGTTCGTGAGAATGAATCTGATTACCCAGACGCGTGATGACATTTGACTGCTTTGCCTGCAGAGCCATCTGGCGAGCTTCCCAGACGTTGTGGGTCAGCGGTTTCTGGCAGTAAACGTGTTTACCGTGCCGCATGACATCCAGTCCGATGAAGGCGTGCATGTGATCCGGGGTGGATACGGTCACGGCATCGATTCTGTCGTCGAGCTTCTCAAGCAACTCGCGGTAGTCCTGAAATACGGGAGCGTCCGGGTTCAGTTTTCGGGCCTTTTCTGTTCGCGAGAGGTCCACATCGCAGAAGCCGACGAACTGTGATTGTTCGTGGCTGGCCATTTCTGAGATATCGGACCAGCCTTTTCCTTCGCAGCCGATGCCGCCCAGCTGAAGTTTGGAATTAAGATTCTGTCCCCGCACAAATGCTGGTGCGGCCATCAATGATGCCGTCGTGGCACTGGCGGTCTGCAGGAAATGTCTGCGATTCGGCATGTCGGTCTCCGGATTGAGGTGGGAGGAGGGGCGGAAGCTGCACACCAAATTTAGCGAGTTTCGATGGGTGATGCACCTTAGTCGAAGGATCGGAGAGTGTTCGTTGAATTGGGCTTCTACGGAGAGTGTCTACCAGAGTCTGTGGCCGAGCACGCACTCGACTCGGCGGCAACGTGGTGCGTGCAAGTACAAACCCTACCTGGCCATGGGGCCGTGTGTGGCACTGGATTTGCCAGTGTTTCCGGGAACCAAAGGGCCCTGGCAGAGCTAGTGGCACACTTCGATGCAGGGTAGAGTATGCTTCAAATTGAGGTTAGCAGCCCGTTGAAAAACTCTCAAACTTGCAATAACGAGTACTACTAACGGGCGTCACGTACGAGAATCCTCTGATTTCGAGCATCTCCGAATCAGTATTTCGCTCAATTTGGCGGGCTCTCTGCTTTTCAACAGGTTGTTAGCGCTATTCTGTCCGGCAGGTGAGGCAAAAAAATAAGCGTTCCGGGAGTTCCCGGAACGCTCAGTGCCTGAGACAGCGAAGCGGGCCATCGTCCGCTGCCCCTCACGGGCTACCACTGGGCATTTGGCGTGCCAATCCGGAGAAATCGAAAGGGACCGGGAAAAAACTGGGATGTTGCACCAGGATCGTCAGCGTAAGCGTGCATGTGCACGATTTTGCGTCAGTGCAATCCCGTAGGGTGTATCAATATGCGCTGCGGAGTACATAGGAGTGATAGAAAAGGCGCGAGCCCAATTTACCACATTCCACGTGAGATCAGTAATCAACGTTGGAAATCAGACTTCCGTCGTTGCGGCTGCCGAGTCTTTGCAGGACTTCGAGGGAGATCCGCTCGCCAATGGAGCGGACGGATCCGTCCGCCATCAGGAAGTTGCAGGTACCCGTATGATAGCTGGAAAAGCCGGCCGCGTTGGCGGCCGCCGGAATCACTGCTTCGTCCGAATAATAACGGTTGCTAACAAAGCCGTAAGCTGTGTCCGTTGGAACACCCGTATTCCGCAGAGTGCTGTAGTCTCCGGTCATCCACCCGATGTCGCGACCACGCATCAGTTTTTCGCCGACAAGAATTGTCGTTGTGGCCCCGTCCGGAATTTCGTACAGAGATTCCGCACTGTTCAGATACAGCAGCCCATCATTATCGAGGTCAATCGGTACGGATGTGCTGGCATGGCAACCCGCGTAGTCTGAATGATGAGGACCAACAAGCCCCCCCCGCGCTGCTGAGCTGGGGCAGGTCAGCAAAGAGATGATGACCTGCGGCATTTGTGGTGACTGCGGTTTCATGCCGCCCATTCCGTCTTTTTCGACCACGGCTTCGGCAATGGGTGTTGCATCGAAGTGCTTCAGTTGTTTGGCAGAAAGAAAACTCCGTTCCGGTCTGATGAAGTCGATGCGACGGTAGATGTTCTCCTTACCAAGCTGCGGCAGGATCTGAGCAATCCAGCTCATTCGATATCCCATGTCGACTGGCGCCACTTCGTCAGGCAGTTCGCCGCCACTTATGGCGTCATCCGCATTCGGGCCGTTGTCCCCGCCGAAGCCTCCTTCATAGTCTGCCTCATCGTCGACGAATTCTCCTTCCAGCACCGGTCCAGTGAGGTTCACACAGCCTGGAGGAAGCACGTTGTGGCAGGTTTGATAATTGTGCAGTGCGATCCCAAGCTGCACCAGATTATTGATGCACTGAGTACGGCGGGCCTGTTCACGGGCCTGTTGAATGGCGGGCAGCAGCAGGGCGATCAGGACGGCAATGATGGCAATCACCATGAGCATTTCCAGCAGCGTAAAACCGCGAATGATTCTCTTGTGATGTCTCATAGCTTGTCGTTCGTTCAGAAGTGTCTGCCGACAGAAAGGCAAATTGTTCGAAGATCGTAGTGCGACAGAATGGTGATTGGTGTGGTTTTTCCCGGGGTGAAAGGCGTACACGAGTGGTTCTCAGACAGCCACAATCCTCTGCTGCTCATTCATCGCGTCAGAATTCATCCATCATTTCTCCGTCTTCGCGATTGCCGAGATTCTGATAAACCTTCACGTCGATATTTTCACTGATGAATCGTACTGAGCCATCCGCCAGTGCGACCTGCGAACCGCCGACGTGTGGACTGCTGAATCCTCCCGTGGCATAATCCGGCCCCGGGGTATCAGTCGGCTGACTTTCATCAGTGCCTGACTCATCGCCAGCCGCACGGCCGGCAGTGTTCCACGTCCACTGGGCGGCGTTGTTGATTGTCAGGCCCGTATTTCTGAGCGTTGCGGACGTACCGGACATCCAGCCCAGATCTGTCGCCGGCGTGTCATCGGCCCGGCGTTCGCCAACCATAATCGTGTTGCTGGCACCGTCTCTGATTTGTTTGGCTGAGATGCTGCTGTTGAGGAAGAACAGACCACTGTTGTTGGTGTCTATCGGGACGTTTTCACCTCCAGTGACTCCCGCGTAGTTGCTGATCACAATACCACCTTTCTGCCAGCGCTTGTCAGAAGGGCACATGAATGTCGGCAATTGCGTGGCGCGAGCGGTGGAGTTATACGCGCCATAAGCGCCTTGACTAAAATCGATTTGTTGAAACAACGGGCCCTGATCCAGCATGGGCAGAGTCTGCACTATCCAACTCATGTGATAACCCTCTTCAATATTCCGTATGGGGCCGGATTCGCTAACGACGCCAGGCGGCAGGCAACTGAACGACGCCTGATAGTTGTGTAGTCCGATCGCCAGCTGGACAAGATTGTTTTGGCACTGAGTTCGTCGGGCGGCTTCGCGGGCCTGCTGAACGGCTGGCAGCAGCAGGGCGACCAGAATGGCGATAATGCAGATCACCACCAGCATCTCGATCAGAGTAAACGCGTTTCTGCGTCCTGTTTTCATGCCTGTCCACCCCATTAGAATTCCCCGATCAACTGCATGTCTTCTCGGTTGCCAAGGTTGCTGTACAGTTCGGGACTCACGAATTCACTGATAAACCGTACCGACCCGTCGCCCAGTGCAAAATTTGCACCGCCCGTATGTTGACTGCTGAATCCTCCCGTGCTGGTGTCGTTGGGAGCCGTCGCCGGCGTTTTCGGTGTACCGTCAGATCGTGAAAAGTAATTCACTACGTCCCAGCCCCGGTTGATGGGGACACCTGTGTTACGCAGTGTTGCGGACGTTCCGGACATCCAGCCCAGATCGACCGTTTCTCGTGGATTCAGTTTTTCGCCGATCATGATCGTATTGGACGCGCCGTCGCGAATCCCTCGGAACTGCATACTGCTGTTGAGAAACATGACACCGTTATTTGCCACATCGATGGGGACGTCGTTGCCGCCGAAACATCCGGCATAGCTGCTTGAAATTACGTTGCCTGCCACATCGTCCGTATACCGAAAGTTGTAATCCGAGGCACACGCGAACACAGACATTTGAATTTGTCGGGCTGCCGCATTACTTGCTCCGTAGGCCCCTTCGTCCATACTGATGCTGCTGAACAGTGGGTTCTGTTCCAATAGTGGCAGTTGCTGCACAATCCAGCTCATATGGTATCCTTCGGCCACGTTGCGAATGGGCCCGGCTGCATTTACGCTTCCGGGGGGCAGCATTTCGAACGACATGTCGTAGTTGTGCAGTGCCATGCTGATCTGCATCATGTTGTTCTTGCATTGCGTACGTCGTGCGGCTTCACGTGCCTGCTGAACGGCCGGAAGCAGCAATGCGATCAGAATCGCGATGATAGCAATCACGACCAGCAATTCGATCAGCGTAAACCCGCTGGTCTTTCGAAGATTCCTGCGTGCCTCACCGGCTTCTGCGGACTGCGGACTCTGATGATGCGCAGGTGCGTTTCCACCGCTGTGTTGACTGATCGAATTCATGGTGAAAGCCTTACTGTTCTTGTGACCTTGAAAGGAAGGTCGGCATTGGCCGGGTAACGGGCCGTTAGAGTGGCGATGCGGTCGTCTGGCGAAGTGTTCGATATAGTGATCACGACAGACGCCGTATTTGTCTGGTGAAGAACGCCTGCCGGATGGTCCCATGTCTCACCTTTGTAGCCAGCGTCAGCAGCCAGTCTTTCGGTGAGCAGCTGTTCTGCAGCCAGGGTCAGCTGAATGGCCTGCTGGTGCAGGAATTCGTTGCGAACCTGACGTCGATCGGTGATGGCGCGCCGAAAAAACTGAGCGACCAGTCCGGACATGATCATCAGGATCAGCAGCACCATGACGATAACGACGCCCTGACGACGTTTGCGACTCGTGAATCCGACAACACGCATCAGTTTGCTCCTTCGGATTCGACCGTCGCTGTGTCACCGCCTGCTGATTCATTCGCACTGACTGGTTGCACTGACAAATCCAGGCGGACAGACGGACGAACGATCAGCACGATCTCGACCTGACGTGAGTTCTGTGCCATGGCTGCTGTTGGATTTGTTTCAGGCCGCCCCAGTCGCGGCGGTTCCGTGAGTGTCAAACGAACTTGAGTTTCGCTGTCAGAGACGAACTCAAGTGATGTCCCTTTGCGAAATACGAAACGATCAGAAGCCGTCAGCGCGTCTTTCGCGTATTCTTCGCGAGTCAGGACATTTTCACGGGCCAGCCAGCGAACAGTGCTGTCAGCTTCCGGCAGATGAAACTTCAACTCGGTGGCCGTGGTTTCCATGTCCACTGCATCTGTTTCATCCGTCCGCAGGCCGCTTTCCAGTCGCAGCAGCGTCTTCAGATACGCAGATGCCTGATTGTCCAGTCGATCGGCTTTGAGCACCGTGTGCAGACACAATCCTGTTGTTGTTAACAGCACACTGGTCAGGAACAGATAGGTCAGGTAGTAGTGAAACAAAGTGCCTCCGCGGCGCTGCAGCTGACGCGGTACGGGGATAAGACGTCTCATTCCGGTACCTCCTTCGTGGCGACCCATGCGACCAGACTGTGGCGAAAGTCAGGACGGTCGTCGCCAGCCGGTCGAATGATAGTGAATTCTAACGCCTGCAGAGGGGCATCGACGGTGACTTCCTCGACTTCCAGCTTTGCATCGACATAGCGTTCGGTGAACCACTCAGAGAGTTTCAGCGTGTCGTGATCTGCAACGCCCATGTTTCGACTGACTGCACTTAGATTGTTCAGTTCGATCAATGACAGTGTGTCGAAGCGGGTCGCCTGACGTTGCTGGTGCACGGCATAGATGCCGGGAACAAGAATCGCTGCAACGGTGGACAGCATGACTGCCGCCACCACCATCTCAACCATCAGCGAGCCCCGCCGATTGCCGGATAATCCGGCAGCAGCGTCAACGTGTGCTGAAAGCGGCGCAGACGACAGCCGTGCTGACGCAGGGAACCGCCATTCCTGTTGCCGAAGTTCAGCCGTATGTGACATTGTCGATACCAACTCAGGAACCTTACGAAAGGTCGTTCAGTAATTTGACCATGGGAATAAACAGGGCAATGCAAACAAATGCCACGACCAGGCCCACTGACATAACGATCATTGGTTGAACAATCGTGAGCAGTCGCTGAATCCAGCGCTCACGCCGGCGGTCGATTGTTCGCGCCAGGTGAATCAGTCCCCAGTCCAGGTGACGTGTCCTGGCGGCGGATTCAAGAAAGGCCACTTCGCGTCGTCGCAGAAATCCGTTGTTCCGCAATGCAGCCCAGCAGTCGTTCCCGGCGTTAAGTTCCTGTCGCACTGCGCTCAGTCGACCGGCGGTCCGGCCAGGACGCAACTGGGTATGAATGGCATGGACGGCATCGTTTATTGATTCGCCGGCGGCGACCGTAATACTTAACAAACGCAGCGTCACGGGTGTCCAGAATCTCGGGAAATGTTCCGAGCAGACAATCCGTCCGGAAGTCAGTTGCTGCAGATTAGCCCAAACCAGATACGCACACGCAGCCAGCAGACAGCTCATCATTGGCAGAATTGTCAGCGGCCAGTATTTCGCGCCCCAATCGGATGCGCTGATGAGCGTTTCTGTCATTGCCGGCAGATTGGTGCCAAAGTCAGAAAAGATCTTTTTGTACTTCGGGACAATGAAAATCAGGATGAATGTCACGATCGACAGCGCCAGAATTCCGACGGTGAGCATCCATGCAAGCGTCGTTGAAATCATGGGGTGAGCAGGACTGGACGAAGCTGATTGATACATGATTCGTCGAGCTTCTTCGGCCAGCACCTGCCTGAGCGTTCCGGTTTGTTCGCCGACACGAATCGCCAGCAGTGTCGCATCCGGCACCAGTCCCGTTGCGATGGACAGGGCTTCTGACAGCGTCTGCCCCTGCTCGATTAACAGCCGCAACTCAGTGATTTTATCACTCCACGGCGAACTTGATTCCATCGCCAGTGCCTTAAGACCGCTCAGCAGTGACGTGGAATCCCCCAGGCCGGTGGCCAGAACCATCAGCAGTGATGACTGCCGAATGGGTTCCGGTCGGTTGAAGAGAAACAGCAAAGCCTGGAGATTGCCACCGGTCATTGTTCAGGAAAGATCGTTAAGGAGTTTGATGAGCGGAAGAACCATGGCCAGCAGACCTGTCGCGATAATCAGTCCCGCCAGAAACACAGTTAACATTTGAAGCAAAATGGACAACAGCCGCCCCTGTCCGATGGTTGCCGAGTCAAGCATTTCGGACAGACTTTGGAATGTATCCGCGACCGCATTACGTCGCTGCTCGGCAGTTGTACCTTCGTCTGTCGCAAACAGGAGAGACAGTGGCAATCCGGAGAGTTTTTCTGTGGGCAGCATGTTGCCACTGCCCGTCTCCAGTTCGTCAGCCAGCACCTTCCCGCGATTTCGTACGGACTGGAATCCACTTCCCGCCGTTGCTGTTCTCAACGATTCTCCAAACGGCACGTCACAGCGAACTGTGGCTGCAAGAATTCGAGCGACTCTGGCCTGCATGGCCCAGCGAAAGGCCATGCCCAGCAATGGAACAGACTCCAGAATTTCACCAACTCGCCCTGAAGACAGACTCACGGCGGTCAGGATGAGCGCCGTCATCATGAAACCCACGACGACGGCCCAACCTGTGAACCCGCACCACACCACGATGTCCGAAACCGAAATCACGAACTCAGTGATGCCGGGCAGTGCCACGCCAAAGTCCTGGAGAATGTTCTTGAAGCCAGGTACGACAAGCAGAATGGTGGAATGAATGGCCACGATAACAACGGCCAGCATCATCAACGGACCAATTAAAGTCATCACGAACTGCTGGCTGCGGAAGTCACGCCCCAGCAGATTCGGCAGCAGTTCAGCTGCGACTCTGGCTTTGCTGTCGTCGTCCATTTGAGACGTCATCACACAGCGTGCCTCCGCCGGCATGGCGGCTCGCAGATAGGCCGGCACACTTCCACCGGACTCCAGCCTGTCGGCCAGGATTCGCAACAGTCGCCTGGGCCGATGCTGATACAGCACGTACAGGACGATCCAGACCGCCGGAGCGATGATGAAGGCTAATGCAGCCATGCCACCAACGGCGGCCTGAAAGTCGCCTGAAAGTTTCTGCAGACCAACTGCTGCGACAAACATTGTGATGGCAAGCACCTGAAACCATGGCGCAATGCCCAGCAGCGGGTGAGATAACGGCTCGGCCGCGACCGCTCTGACGGCCTCATGTGCGGGCAGTTCTGTCATCAGTGCTTCGCGAAGCTGTTCTCCCACGCGCAGCTGGTAGAGCCGCGGCAGGGGCGTGACGTGGCCATCGATCAGCGAATTGAGCGACAATTCGCTGGAGCTGATCAACCGAAGTCCACGCGCAGTCACCTGGTGGACAAGATCGGATTCGCTGTCAGCGTCCGTCGTCCCGTGGATCGGAATGCCCGATCGATCAGTGGCTTCATAGCGGTATCGCGTCATCAATCAAGGATCACTTCAGAATCCAGACGTGTTAATTAGGCGTAAGGAAGCGGTAGAGTTCTGTGATGGGAAGGAACACCGTCAGGCCATACAGGGCCACGGTGCCGCCCCCGATGACCAGCAACATGGCGACCGGAATGATGTTGCGCAGCCACGACACACTGACGTTCAGCCGACGGGAGTAGTATCCCACGACGCTGCCCAGTCGTTCCTTAAACAGGTCCTCCTTCTGACTGCAGTTTCTTATGCAGGCCATCAGCAATGGAGGCAGATTTCCCGGACGCCAGTTTTCATTACTGCCGGGTATTGGAATATTTCCTTTTTGCAGTTCATTGGCCGTCCGCTGGCATGCGGTATCCAGTCTGGAATTTCCGCAGCAGGCGCCTGCCAGCAGCAGAGAATCAGATAACGGCAGTTCGCGTTCCACCATCAGCGACAGCATACGCGTCAGGGTGTAGAACTGCAGGTCACGGATCATGCTGCCCACACCCGGCAGCAGCAGCAGCAGCTTTTCCGGTCCGTTGAACGCCATCGAGTCCGCTCGCCCCGAGAAAACCCACATCATCGCAAAGAACAGGCAGACTGCGGGAAAAAGCAGCGGCCACCACCAGTATTGTGCATCCAAGACTATAACTTGCTGAAAGGTTGACGTGCTCAACGCAGCAGGGTCGTTCAGCATCCCCCCGACAGCGGCCAAAAAGTGTCGAATCGACATCAGGAACAGCAGCAGCGCCATGGCGACAATCGTCAGCGGATAGGTCAAGGCCTGCAGCACACGCTGACGCAGATCCACGAGATCGTCGGCCATATTTCCGAGCATCTCGATCGTGCCGCCGAGTTGTCCGGTTCGAACTCCCGCCGCCACGGCCGCAGCCAGCATCCTGGGGGCGCCGATTTTATTGTCACGAATCGTGTCCTGCAGCGACCGCCCTTCGGAAAGACGCGTGGAGATTGTTTCGGTGAGTTGTTCCAGACGCCGGCCGTGCCCCTGTCCCGCCTGTGCGAGATTTGTCTCCAGTGGCAGCCCTGCTGCGACCAAAGCCTGCACCTCGGTGCTGAGGTTTTTGATATCTTCGAGAGTCACGGACGACATGCAGGCAGACGTTTTGTTGAGTAAGGAAACGAAGACACAAGTCGGTCAACTTTGATCGATCAGAGCCTCCTGCCAAGTACGCGGAAGACTTCCTCAGGGTAGGTCAGCCCCGTTCGGACGGCTTCCCGGGCACGATCGTGAAGTGTAACGGTTCCACATTCTTTCGCGATGGATTCCAGCCGATTGGCGTCGACTCGCTCAAGCAGTGCCTGAGAAATCTCAGTTCGGTTCGGATTCAGCAATTCGGCCGTGACAAACCGACCGTGGTAACGAATGTCACCACACGTCCGGCAACGAATAGCAGGAACCTCGACGGTCGCAGAATTGTCTGCGGACCCTGTCGGTTTCTGAATTCCCGCAGGGTTTATGTCCGTGGTTGGCTGGTTAAAGCACTCTGGACATGTTTTTCTGAACAGACGCTGACAAACGATGGCCCGTAAGGTGCTGTTGATCAGGTAGGGTTCAATGCCCATATCCAGTAACCGAGTGACAGCTTCGACGGTGCTGCCGGCATGAAAGGTTGTCAGCACCAGATGTCCGGTCAAGGCGGCCTGAAACGCACATTCCGCAGTTTCCGGGTCGCGGATCTCGCCAATCATGATCACGTCCGGGTCCTGACGCATCATCGACTTAATTCCTGTTGCCAGGTCAAAGCCGACGTGTGGCCTGACCTGAGACTGCGTCACTCCGGGAACGACCACTTCGATTGGATCTTCCAGCGACATCAGTCCCTTGCCATCTCCGTGCAGTCGGACCAGTTCCCGCAGGCAGGCGTACACTGTTGTGGTCTTGCCGCTGCCCGAAGGGCCGGTCAGCAGGATGACTCCGGATGTTGCCTGCAACAGGTTGCCCATTGCGGTTTCAATGTCGTCCGGAAGTCCCAGTTCATTCAGTCTCTGATAATGATCGCTGTCCGCGAACAGGCGCACGGCCGCTTTTTCGCCGAACAGTGTCGGAAACGTCGTCACCCGAACCTCACCGGCCAATTGCTCGGCATCTGAGCCGGAACTCGCAATGCGCCCTTCCTGCGGTACATCTGTACGATACGTCAGCAGCCCCGCCAGGACTTTCAGCCGAGCCACAATGCGGGGACAGACGTCACCGTCAAAGGTGATGACGTGGTGCAGTACGCCGTCAATACGCAACTGCAGTTTGAGGCCGGTCTGTTGCGGCACCAAATGCACGTCGCTGGCCCGAAAGTCGCGGGCTTTTCTCAGCAACAGATCCACCAGCTGAGGCACGTACTCGGCATCGCCGTCTTGTAACGACCGTATTGCGTCTGAGAATTCTGCAGCCAGCGAATCGTGAGGCATGTGAGTCGGCTTCGCGACGTGTATTCATGAAAACATGCGGTCGTTGTTTCACATCATGCCATCAACGGTCGCGGGCAGACAGTTCCGAGCATCAGCTCGAACCTGCGTTGAGGGCCCTGCTCTTATCAGAATTTCGGCAGCATATTGGCGTTGAACAGCTGTTGACGGTCATTCAACTGTTCGATGATCTGATTCATCTGACTGCTGTCCGATTTCTTGTTGGCGCGTGGTTTACGCGCGTCGACCGTCATTCGCGACCCTCCCGACGGCATTCCAAACGAAACGCCCGGACTGATCGCCTGAGGTGAAACCGGCTGAGGCGCCGGTGGCTGAGCCGTAATCTGCTGGTCGGGCGCATCGTCCATGGGTATCGACACACAGAACAGCAGGCCCAGACAACAGACCGCTCCGAAGCCGCCGGCGACCTTAAGGCGAAATGTGCGACGTGCGGCCATAATGCTGGTGCCACACTCCGCGAGCACGCGGGACTTGAAGCCTGCCGACAATTTCGGCATCGGTGCGGCATCACAGATCAGTTCATGCTCTGGCAGAGCGGGTTCGGAAAGGCTCAGTTTTTGACTCATTGGATGGTTCACGAATTGGCGGGATGAATATGGTGGAGGCTCGGTTCTGGATATTGTGTAAATGTTCTATTGAATAAGCTGAGATGCGGTACTCCGCTTCTTCGGTTGGCTGGGTTCGTCGGTCTCGTGCACGATTGACTCCAGACTGCGTTGAAGTTTTTCCATCGCGTATCGATAACGACTAGCGACTGTGTTCTGTGATTTTCCAAGTACGTCCGCGATTTCCGCAAACGTCAGCTCTTCCCAATGCTTAAGGATCACGACCTCATACTGCGCCTTCGGCAACGTTCGCAGAATGCGCTGCACGTGAACTGCGGTCTCTTCACGCTGGACCGTGAACTCGGCCGTGTCCGTCTCACATTGAGTATCGATTTCTCCCAGGCTGGTGGTTCTGCGTTTTTGAACGATTCGCAATGATTCATTTCTGACGGCCCTGATCAGATAAGGCCACGGGGCGTCCGCGCGAGCCAGCAACTTTGGTTTGCCGGCAATTCTTGAGAAAGTCCCCTGAACCGCATCTTCTGCATCTGCCTGATTTCCAGTGACACTCACGCCCAAGCGAACCAGTCGCATGGCGGCGAGGTCAAAGAGCTTACCAAGAGCTTTCTGCGGATCCTTCGTCAGTTGCCCAACACAGGACCGGAATTCCTGGTGAAAATCTGTAGGAAATTGATTAGACACGGCACTTTTCCCGAGTCAGGAATCAGGATTCTTTGTCTGAAAGAAATGGAAAAAAGACCAGAAATCAGTACTTTTGCAGGGATATGTCACAACAATACCGGCCGTTACGTCCGTTGGCGGCCGCAGATTTGTCAGGCGGTGTAAGATTGGAGTCTACCCGGCTGTCACATCGAAATACCACTGACAAATCGTCCGCTGTGGACTCACAAACGTATTTGCCGGGAATCGTCCGGCCGTTATCCACTTTTTCCTTTTTGGTGATCAGGAATCGTCGTGTTTGAGACCGTTGCCGTTGTTGGAGCCACCGGAGCCGTTGGCACTATCATCCTTGAGTTGCTGGAGACGCGAAACTTTCCGGCTAAGAAATTCCGGCTGCTGGCATCTGCCCGCAGTGCCGGTAAACAGATTACTCTGGCCGGTCAGACAATCACGATCGAAGAATTGACGCACGACTGCTTCGACGGCATTGATCTGCTGATCGCCAGTACTCCCGACGACACGGCCGCTGAATTCCTGCCATCCGCCGTCAAAGTCGGTGCGAAGGTGATTGATGAATCCGGATACTGGCGTATGAATCCGGACGTGGCGCTGGTGGTTCCGGAGATCAATCCGGCAGCAGCACTGAACGCCAAAGGCATTATCGCCAGTCCGAACTGCTCAACCACACAGATGGTTCTGGCGATGAAGCCGTTGCATGACGCGGCGCGAATTCGTCGAGTTGTCGTCAGCACCTACCAGGCGACCAGTGGAGCTGGTCTGCTGGGGAACACGGATCTGCAGGAAGGTACCCGTGCTGCGTTGAACGGGGACAGCTACGACTATCAGGCCTTCGCTCATCCGATCGCCTTTAACGCTATTCCACAGATCGGCAGCCTGAAGGAAGACGGTTACACCAGTGAAGAAATGAAGATGGTGTACGAGACTCGCAAGATCTTCGGTGACGATTCGATCATGGTTTGTCCGACCTGCGTCAGAATCCCGGTGTCCAATTGCCACAGCGAAAGCATTCTGGTCGAAACGGACCGCCCGATTGAGGTTGAGGAAGCACGCGAGCTGTTCGCAAAAACTCCGGGCATTCAGGTCGTTGACGATCTTGTCAACGGTCAGTACCCCATGCCGTCCAACTGTGATGGCAGTGACGACGTGTTTATCGGACGGATTCGCAGAGACCTTTCGAATCCCAATGGACTGTCATTCTGGTGCGTGTCTGACAACCTGCGTAAAGGTGCGGCTACCAACGCCGTGCAGATCGCCGAATTACTTGCACAGCAGCAGTGAGCCGCAACGCCATGACTGACCTTACTCATTTCGACGAAAACGGCGCCTGCCGCATGGTTGACGTGAGCGCGAAGCCTGTCACTCAACGCATGGCTCGGGCGGAAGGCTTTGTGTCGATGAAGCCAGTGACGCTGTTAACGATTCAGCAGAAGGGAATGTCGAAGGGCGACGTTCTTGAGGTCGCTCGACTGGCTGGCATCATGGCGACGAAACGCACGGACGAACTGATACCGCTGTGTCATTCGCTGGGACTTGATTCGGTGGCAGTCAGCTTTGCATTCGTATCGGACACACAACTGCGCATCGAATCGACGGTGTCGGTCTTCGGACGAACCGGAGTGGAGATGGAAGCCCTGACGGCAGTCAGCGTTGCCGCACTCACCGTGTACGACATGTGCAAGTCGATTGACCGTGACATGGAGCTTACGGGGGTGCGTCTGCTTGAGAAATCCGGTGGCCGCAGCGGACACTACGTGCGTGGCGATTCGACTGGTGACTGAAAATCTGCCGTGTAACGATCGTTTACACGCGGCCCAATCCTGAGTGATTCGGAAGGTAATGACCGCAGTCGGCCTGTTCAGCCACTGGGGTCACGGCACTGGTGGTTCATGCCACTGATCGACCACTGCCTGCCAGAGTTCTGTTCCGCCGATGGCGTTGGACATGATCACCAGCCCGTCACCGGTCTCTGGACAAAATTCGCTGTAGCAGCGGAATCCCGTACCGTTTGCCCCGCTGTGATACACCTGCCGACGACCGTCGACAGATCGCAGGCCCCATCCCATCCCCCAGTCTGCATCCTGATCCTGACGATGAGAACCCGGTGCCAGCATTTCTGCTCGCATCTTCGCGGAAATGGATTGAGATCCACTGCGATCTTCGCTCAGGATTTCCACAAGAAACCGTCCGTAGTCGGCGGCGGATGTGTACAGCGAATAGGCCGCATTGGCGTCCGCGTAATACTCTCGTTGTGTCTTCACGACACCGTTCCGGTCGTGCCCGCAGGACGATCGCAGCGTGAATCGGTCATCCCACACGTAGCGTGTATTCGTCAGCTTAAGCGGCTTGATCAGGCGTACGAGCGAAAGTGCGTCGAGGCCTGTTTTCAAGTGTTGTTCAACCGCGCGTTGCAGCATCAAAAAGCCTTCACCCGAATACCGGAATGTTTTACCCGGCATAAATGCCAAAGACAACGGTGAACCAGACCGCCAGCCACCGGGGCGCCAGTTCGGCAGACCTGAGGAATGAGTCATTGACATGCGAGCTGATATGTGACGATGCCGCGGGTCGTCTTTCAGATAGTCTGCTGCAAGATAGTCAGTCAGCGGTTTGTCCAGATCGAATTTACCTTCTTCCACCAACTTCAACACCAGGTATGAAAAAAACGGCTTGCTCATCGAGCAGGCTTCCATGATCGTATCCGGATCGACCGGGTGATCGGAGTCTGCACAGCGGACGCCATATCCTCGCGACCAGACGAGCAGCCGATCTGCGATCAAAGCAATCGACAATCCCGGAACCTTGTGCTGTGTCATCAGGTCGTCCATTTGCTGTTCCATTCTGTCCACCTTCAGTTTCACGATCCCCAGCAGTGGCGGCTGCCCGTAGGTCAGTACGGCGGAATGCGGACGTCCGGCAACCTGTGACCGCCCGTTTCGGCTGTCGTCTGCTGCGACGATTCCATATTGTCGGCAGACTTCGACAATCTGATCCGGGGCAATTGCTTCCACGGTCCGGCCTTTGTGTCCTTCTGTTGTGACAGCTTGCAGCAGGCTGTTGATAACCGCTTCTTCAGTGGCGTCCCGGACGGCCTGAAAAAGAGGAGACAGCTGATCATCACGCAGCAGGTCCGTGGACTCGGTGGTTGAAGCAGCCTGGTATGTCGACCGCACGCCGCGTGCTGTGGAAAAGGCGAGTACGTAATCACCGCTGCCGTGGGAGATCGGAGATCCAGCAGCTGCCAGTCCCAGTGGTGCACGCCGCGCCAGGCGTTCCAGACGACGCGAATCCAGCGGAGCATCGGTGGCCACAATGACGATACAGGATCCATGTTCGTGCTCTCGTACCTGGTCCTTCAGGTAGTAACGTCCGAGTTCGCGTCCGACCGGCACCCCGGCAATTGTCAGAGAACCGCCGAAATTGGTCTGCACAAGGACACCGACTGTGTAGCCGCCCAGATTGTCCGGAAGGCTGCGGGACGAACTGCCAATCCCGCCCTTCCATCCCATGCAGCGAACGCCCGTGCCGGCACCGATGCAGCCTTCTTCGACCGGGCCGCCGTGAGTATTCTCCAGTGCAGCGACAACGTCGTCTGCCGTGACACGTCGCTGACGAATATCGTTCAGGAACCCGTCGTTGCATTCACCGACCACCGGGTTCACAGACTTAACGCTTTCGCACCCCGGTTGTTTCAGCACCCAGCCCAAGAGCGCGTCGGCCGCCACAAATGTGCTCAACGTATTTGTCAGAACAATGGGAGTCTCAAGCACGCCGAGCTCCTCGATCTGCGTGCTGCCAACGAATTTACCAAAGCCATTCGCCACATGGATGGCGGCCGGAACTTTTTGCAGAAACACGTTTTCGGTGTGCGGTTTTACGACGGTGACTCCGGTCCGGATACTGTCGCCTGCGGAAATCGTGCGGTGTCCGACCTGGACACCGTCAACGTCCGTCAACGAGTTTGTCGGACCAGTGGGAAGGATTCCAATCGATATGCCCAGGTCTTGCAGCCGGGGACGTTGTTCCGCTGGTTCATCTGCTGTTGCGGGAGGATCGCCGTTCAGACAGACCAGGGCAAGAAGGGCCACAGCAAGGCAGGACGAATGTTGCAATATTCAGTGTCCTTTAAAACGGAGAGGTATGATGTATTGGAAATCGTTGTTTGCGTATTCAGGACTGCTGAAGCTTTGTTCTGCCGTTAGACGACTCGCCCTCGATCATTTCACGGTCGATTCAAGGAACGGCCACATGACGTTAGGGTAGAACTTGTGCCCGGCAGCCCCCCATTCATGATGGAAATGGTTGTTTGCCCCGGCCGCTGTGTAGATGGATTGGACACGTGACATGGCCGCTTCGACGTCCGGGAATGCGTGCAGTCCGTCCATGCGTCCGTGAACGGCCAGCATCGGCCGCGGTGCCGTCAGTGCTCCAATGTCCGACATGTCTGCAAGTTCCACCTGAGCACGTGGCACCAGACAACAGTCACAGTGAAATATAAAGCCTGTGGAACTGGTGTACGATGTGAATGAACAGCTGGGCACGGCGGCAGCGATGCGTTCATCAAGGGCCGCGACGTAAACGGTCAGCACGCCGCCCCCGGAGTTACCCAGCAAAACGACTTTTGTCGGATCGACACCGGAAAGGTCCTGCAGTGCCCAGTCCAGGATTCGCTGCGTGTCCCAGACCCGTTCACCGACGGCTGTGCGACCGGTCAGCAGGCAGTGTATCAGCTGAGCTCGACAGTCCCGCCTGCCGTGTCTGCCTTTGAGGTCCGGAATAGATGCTGCGGCGGCCAGTCCACGGGTGGCCGGGACAAGCGTCACGAATCCCCGTTTCACGGCCTGCACGCCCACGTCTCCATCTTTCGCACGAGTGCTGTCGCGATGCTTGTTATCACGATACACCCCCGCATAGGTATTCCAGCCATCGCTGTCGTGTCCATGAGCACAGATCGCCAGCGGTTGCAAAGATGTTGATTTGTGCAGTGGTGACAGCAGCCAAAATGGAATGGTGACACCTGGCTCCGTTTCGATTCTTCCAAGCTGACGCTGATAGCCATCTTCTCCGATCGGATCCTCCAGACGCACAGATGGATGATGGTCGCCCAGTTCACGTAGCATGCGATCCAGGCCCAGCAAGTCCGTCAATTTCTTTCGAGCGTTGCTTTGCCACGCTTCAAAACCACCCGGATAGTCCGTTCGAAATGCCAATGCTCCGCTTGGGGTTCTTCTGTCGGAATGGATTCGTTTCAGATAGCCAGCCACCGGATCGGGAAACTCAGCGAAAGGCTGCGCTGGATTGTCCTGCCCCGGTGTGCTTGAGATCAACCAGAGACAGACCAGTGTTACCGAACAATTTATTATTGTTGTTGTCATGTCCTTCGTATTCCGGCAGTTGGTGCAGTTTTTCGGGGACTCAGCGGCTGCATGTGTGTTCGTGTCAGTCACGCATGTTGCCGCTCGGACTCCCCAAAATCAACAACGTCACAAGACCTGTCGGACACAGTCATGCATTCGCCCTCGGTTTCAGGGTGCGATATGTCAAATGATCTCATCTTATTTTCGCTTTCTGTCAGACAAAGATGTCTGCTTCCTGACTCGAGTGTGAGTGCCGTGTTGAAGTCCCCACTGCGGCGGGTTGCGGAGTCTCACCTGATTCCACAGAGATGCTTTCCGGTAACCCAGTTGATTTTCAGTCGATGTCCGTTTGGGCGAACTTCCAGTCCCCATTGATCAGCGTCAGTGTGACCGTTGATTGACCGCCCTCGCTGTGCTCGATTACGGCCGTTTCCGTCTTCTGACCCTGCTTGACTCAGAGACTTTCACATCGCAGAACGGGATTTAATCTGCATCCAGAAGTGAGTACAGTTTGAACGATTCAAACAGATATTTCATTCGGTCGTGGATTGGCTCTTCCGAAATTTGTTCGAGAATCACCGTCTGCCTGACGGGATTCAAGTCCTGCCCCACGACGTCGTGACACTCTGAGTCAGACACCGTGCTTTCTGCAGAACGCTTCCGAGGCATGGGCCCCTGTATTGGCTGCTCTATTGCTGCGATAAGGCTGCGATCACTCCGGCAACACTCAGTCCCAGAAGCACAGCGAACAGGATCTTCCAGACACTGTACGGACGTTCGCCCTGAACTTCGCCTGTGGCAGCGTTGATGAATACTTGATACGTCTTATCACTGTAACTGTATGCCAGCAACCAGACGGGCAACAGCAGGTGCTTGTAAGTGATCGCTTCGTAGCGGCTGTTGACCGAGTGGACACGTTGAGTGTCTCCCCCAATACGCTGTCGCACGTCCGACTGAATCACTTCGTCAATTCGGGACTTCGCTTCCTCAAAACAATCATCCAGTTCGATGTCGTACGTTCGAGCCAGGTGTCCGGCCAGCATCTGCTGGTTAAATGAAACAACCTTCGCCAGTGGCCATGGTTCCAGTGCCAGCATGAATTTGCGATTCAGACCCGTATTCGCCAGGACGACGATGTCGTCAAAGAAACGTTGAAACCGACCGCTGGCCGGATACCACCGCGTTCTCATTTCCCGTCGCTCGTTCTTGCCCGAACCGACCGTGACCCAGTAATGTTCTCCACGCTGTCCCGTGTAGGCCGTAAACGTCATAGAATCGACAGTGAAGTATGACAGATAGACACCGTTGAATTTTCCCTCGGCACCCTGTCTTCGAAAGCTATTAGGAGCAAACCACCGTGAATCGACCCACTGCTGCAGGTTCGTCTGCGCCTGCTGACGTTCGATTTGAAAAGGAAGAACGCCGTCTACGGGAATGCGGTTCTCTTCGCATTTGTGTGCATTTTCCAGCTGAACGGGGGAGCCGCAGTAAGGGCAGTGAGTGCTGGTCAGCGTGCCGATAAATTCGACATTGCCGCCGCAGGAATCGCACCGCAGTTCGTTTCGGCTGGTGCTGACGCCCGCATGTTCTTCATCGCCGGCGTCGATTTTCTTCTGTGCACTCTGCTCACGCCAATGCCGGAGCTTCTCCAGCATGGAATGAAAATCCTGCTCAGTGACTGCGGCATCGCTTTCAAATTCGATCTGTTTGACATGACCACAGAACTGGCAGGCCAGAACCTGATCTCCAATTCTGAACTCAAGGTCCGCGCCACAACCATCGCACGGAAAAATGCGGCCTTCTCCTGCATCAAACGTCTGCCCTGCGGAACCTGTGGCTGAGGCATTCTGACCCCGATCGGAGTTACCACCTGAGTCGTCAGTAGCCCCTGCGGGCAGTGCCGGAGGAACCTGGTCATCTGACGGGACTTTTGCCATCTCAGAGTTAACCCTCACATGTCACCCGAAGCCTGGCTGACGCCTGCTGTCGCAGCATCACGTGAACCAGGGAAGTCTGTCCGTAAATCGCTTATGGCACGGGAGGTGGTGGTGGCGGAGGAGGAGGAGGGCCAAAGGAACCGCTGAGTTGTGGTACCTGGCCCGCAGCAGTCCAGGTGGACATACCGTCCGCCCAGACGAGCGTTTCGGGCGTGACTTCGCCGGCTGAGATTCCTGCAGCCAACTGTGGCAGGCCGTACGGCCCCTGAGTCTGACCATTGACGGCCACATGCCACTGAGCCGCCGGCGGAGGAGGAGGTGGCGCTGCACCCGGGGCACCGCCCATGGCACCCGGCTGCATCATGCGGCCGGCCATCGCGAACCCCATTCCCAGGCCCATGCCTTCTGCGGCGCCACCGCCGGAGGGATTTTCAGCCGCAGCGGTCATGGCTTGCCCCATCTGGTATTGCTGGAACGAGTTCATGTCGCCGATCACACCCATACTGGTGCGGGTGTCCATCGCCTTTTCAACGGCTTCGGGCAGTGAAATGTTGACGATCAACAGCTGTGGAATTTCCAGACCGTATTCGTCGTCAATCCGCTCCTGAACTGCAACTCGCAACGTCTCCCCGAACTCCAGATACTTACTTGCCAGGTCAAGGGCCGCGACATTGGATTCTCCGAGCATGTCGGCAAACGTACTAATGATGATGGAACGCAGCAGTTCGGTCACCTCCTCGGCATCGACAACCTTGTCTGTGCCGACTAATTCCTGCAGCAGGGCCCGTGGTTCAACGGCCTTCATCGAATACGAGCCAAATGCACGAATGCGAATGGGGCCGAACTCCGGATCCCGCAGCATGATGGGATTCGGAGTGCCCCACTTCAGATCTGTGATCTGCTTGGTACTGACGAAGTAGACCTCAGCCTTGAACGGACTGTTGAAGCCGTATTTCCAGCCCGCAATCGTACTCAGCAGTGGCAGGTTGTCGGTCTTCAGCTCGTAATGTCCGGGCTCGAATATGTCTGCGATCTGTCCGCGATGTATAAAGACGGCTGTCTGGCCTGGTCTGACGATCAGCTGGGCGCCGTTCTTGATTTCATTCTGGTAGCGGGGAAATCGCCAGACCAGCGTGTGGCGAGAATCATCGACCCACTCGATGATATCAATCAGTTCGTTACGAAGCTTTTCAAACAACCCCATCGGGTAACTCCATCAGGTGAGGACTACAGTTGCGATCGAATAACAGCCATTCACGTTTATCAAGTTTACGAAATTTTCGGCGGAATCCAATCGAGGCGAGAATCGCAGATTTGGGCACGTCAACGAAGAATCAGGCAACGTAGATCATCTCAATTCGCTGATTCTCTCGATTGATCTCGCCTCGTAACTACTGAATCGGGCTGACATCCGCGACATTCGCAGAGAATCTGGATAACCAGGCATTGAAGAATTGCTCAGTCGCGCCAGAATTCCCTGCTGGTCGCCTTCGTTAATTCCAATGAGCCTTGGCTCTGAGTGACGAGTCGAGTTTGAAGCAGGAAAGTGAATGCTCCGTGTCGTGGCGATGTCAGGTGGAGCGTGCCGGCGGCCTTTCTTCGCAGAGTTTTTGAGAGTGTCTCAGGCTCGCCGAGTTTCCCTGACGTTGAAATTTTCTATGATGTTGAAGCAGGAAGTTTGCACAGACCAGTTCGCTGTCGAGGACGTTGAGACTTTTCGACGGGACGGCTTCATCGTTCAACGAAATCTGGTGCCGCTGGAGTATGTTGATCGAATACTGCAAGTCACCGAACGCGACGAGGCAGCTCACTTTGGCGACATCGAATACGAAGCTGACGTTCAATATCCAGGTGCGCCTCAGTCGTTGACCGACGAAGGCGGCCGCACGATTCGGCGGCTGCGGCAGGCGTTCAGTCGAGATCCTGTTTTTGCGCGTCTGGTCAAGGAACCGTTCATTCTTAATCGGCTGCGACAACTTCTGGGCGAGCACGTGGTGATGCCGTTGGTGCACCACAACTGCGTCATGACCAAGCATCCGAGGTACAGCAGCGACACCGGATGGCATCAGGACATTCGGTACTGGTCGTTTACGACATCCGAACTTGTCAACGTCTGGGTGGCTCTTGGCGAGGAGACGGTGACAAACGGCTGCCTGCGCCTGTTGCCGAAAAGTCACAAAATGGCAGTGGGATCCGATCAACTGGACGAGGAACTGTTTTTTCGTGACGATGTTTCGCAGAATCAGGCAAGTCTGAGTACGGCCGTGACAGCTGAGTTGAACGCTGGTGATGCGTTGTTCTTTCACGCGCGCTGTTTTCATTCCGCGACTCGCAACTACTCCGAACAGACAAAGTACTCTGCCGTCTTCACCTTCCGTTCGCTTGATAACCCGCCGTTGCCGGACAGTCGTTCATCAGAACTACCGGAACTGCTGCTATAAACCGCCCACAGATCATGAGCATTCCTTCAACGTTTCGACTGGCAGTTCTGACAGCCCTGTCGTTCTGCACGATGAAGTTTCCGGCGGAAATCCACGCGTCGGAATTAGAAGGTGCCTGGGCGTTCGTTTTGCCGGACGGCAATCCGGCATGGCTAAAGCTGGACAAGTCAGACTCGCAGTTCGTCGGTTCGATGCTGTGGAGCGTAGGCAGCGCGAAACCAGTGAACTCACTGCGAGTGGACAGTGGCACGCTCACGTTTGTACGCAAGGTTTCCTGGCGACCGTACGGAGAAGGGACTGTCAAAAACGTGGTGGGCCCCTTTCGGGGTGTGTTGAAGGATGGCGAACTGCGGCTGACGTTTGAACAGGTAACGGCGCAGAATGACGAGGCACGTCCGGAACAGATTGTTCTGAACGGCAAACGAATCCCCCCATCGCCCGCCAGACCGGACTTGCGCTTCGTCGTCTTTGGCGACGCGATATCACTGTTGAACGGCAAAGATCTGGCGGGCTGGAAGCTGTCGAATCCGAAGAAGAAGAACGGCTGGAGCGTTCAGGATGGGATTCTTGTCAACGCAACTCCGAAACAGGATTTTGCGGCGTACGGAGACTTTGGAAACCTGATCACCGAAAGATCGTTCACCGATTTTGAATTGACGCTCGATTACAACGTGTCCGTGAACGGTAACAGTGGCATCTACCTGCGAGGCATGTATGAGGCTCAGGTCGTGGACCGCGACAGCCGGATGCAGGGAATTCATGGGCCGGGAGCCATCTTCGGCAGGATTAAGCCGTCAAGGAACGTCGCCAACGCCGGTGGCGAGTGGAATACCTATGTCCTGACATTGGTCGATCGACACATTACGGCCGTATTGAATGGACAGACAGTAATCGATAACCAGCTCCTGGAAGGTTGCACAGGAGGTGGCATTCAGGCCCACGATTCACTTCCAGGGCCAATTTTTTTGCAGGGCGATCACACGGCCGTGAAGTATCGTAATATTCGCCTGCGGCCTGTTGTTTTCAAGCTCAGTGGCCGCGTACGGGGACAATGAAGCATCTTCCACGTTCGTACCATCCTGGCTTTTCCCGCATTGGAACATAGGGTCTGCTTTGGTTGGATTGCCACAGAAAACGGTTGTCGTGCTGTTTGCTGTTTGACTGCGAGTGCGTAACAAACAGGAGATTGTTGTGAGGGCGATGCTTGTCATTGATATGCAGGAGGGAATGTTAACGAGCGAAGCACTGCCGAAGGACGTCGATGTCGTGGTGCATCGGATTAATCAGCGGTCGCGAGAATTGCGTTCGGCTGGTGACATCGTGATCTTCCTTCAACATTGTGGGGTTCGGCCGATGACGGATTTGCGCCAAACAGCCCCTGGTGGTGTCAAAGACAGCCTGCGATTTCTTTTGCGATTCACACCGGCCGTCTGTGCTGAAGCAGTACGATGTCACAGAACTTCCGATTGCCGGCTGGGCCACTGACTTCTGCGTCGACACGACAGTACGTGCCGCCGCCAGTCTGGGGCAGCGATCTGCGTCGTTGCAGACGTTCACACCTGCTCAGATCGCGCGCACCTGGACGCTGTCGCGATCAGTCTGCATCACAGTCTGACGTGGGTTGATTTAATCGTGCCCGGAACGTGGGTGCTTTCGACTGAGAAAACACTGCTCCCAATTAGCGATTCCGGACTGCTCAGTTCAGTTTAATACACCTCTGAGAAGCTCCTGTTGCCCCATATGGCGGCACTGAGCGGGGTCGATTTGGGCATCGGGTCGAGCCGGACATGCCGGGAGGCACAACAAAACCAGTCGTTCGGGTATTGCTGCCCATTCGGGTACGACGGGCAGACAGGCTCTGCGTAAAGAAGACAGGATCTTCCCGTCGAAATTGAAGAAGCACTGCGGTGAGGTCCCAATCAGACCACTCCCAGCTGTTTAACGGCTTATGTGGGCGAGGAGCCGCATAAGCCGTTACTTCACCCGGACTCATGGAGCGGTCCGGGTCAAAGGAATCGAACACAACAACGGAAGTGATAAGGAGAGCCTAATGCCCGGGAAACACTGTTTGGCAGTTGCCAGTATGGCAATTTTGTCTGTCGTTGGTCTGAATGCCGCGTCTGCAGCAGACGGCTATGGTCAGCAGCGACAAGGTATGGTGTACAACGTTACCGACTGCGATTACGTCTTCAGCAGTATCGGTTCCAGTTTTACCACGCAACTCTGCAACGGCACCACGTCTGAGTGCTGCGGCGAAGGTTGCGGCGAAGGTTGCGGCGGCAAATGCTGTCTCGGCGATGCGTGGAAGATCGACCAGTGCGATGATGGTATTGATTTCGGTGGTTGGTGGCAGCAGGGATACAGCAGTGCCAGTACCGGCATGTTTAATAATCAGCCCAACAGCTTCAACACGAATCAGGCATGGCTGTACGCTGAGAAGGTAGCCGATGGCAGCTGCGGTATGGACTGGGGTTTCCGTGCGGACATGATGTACGGAATCGACGCCGGCGACACGCAGGCATTCGGGAATAACGCGGGCCGATGGGACTTCGGCAATGGCTGGGACACAGGCGGCGGATACGGCTGGGCTATGCCTCAGTTGTATGCCGAGGTTGCCAAAGGCGACTGGTCCGTCAAGGCCGGTCACTTCTACACGCTGCTGGGATATGAAGTCGTCACCGCACCCGATAACTTCTTCTACAGTCACGCCATGACGATGTTCAACAGTGAGGCGTTCACTCACACCGGAGTGCTGGCCACATATGCGGCGGGTGACGACGTTACGGTTTACGCAGGCTGGACGCTGGGGTGGGACACGGGCTTTGACCAGTTTGGTGGCGGCAGCAACTTCCTTGGCGGATTCAGTACGTCAGTCAGCGACAACGCGACATTCACCTACATCCTGACTGCTGGCGACATGGGTGCCAACGGCGACGGATACTCACACAGCACAGTGCTGGATGTGTCACTGACAGACAGTCTGAATTATGTGATTCAGAGTGACCTTGTCAGCTTCTCACTGGCCGGGGTGCAGAGAAGCGATGTCGGTATCAATCAGTATCTGTTGTACTCAGTCAGTGACAGCCTGGGGCTTGGTGCTCGCTTCGAATGGTGGAAGTCAGATGGCGGCTTTGGCCACGGTGGTCTGTCCACGGCGTCAGGCGGCTCCGATTCGTACTATGCAACAACTCTGGGGGTCAATTACAGGCCTCACGCCAACGTCATTATCCGTCCGGAATGGCGATATGACACGGCTCCGCATAGCGCGACCAGCTACAGCCAGGGAATGTTTGCGGTCGACGTGATCCTCACGTTCTAAGATTTTTCCTACTCGATTGAGTTGGATATAAGGCTGCCGGTCCAGGTGATCGGCGGCCTTTTTTATGCGCGCAGACTGCGGACGCTGCCGACCTGGCTTCGCTATGCCTTACGGTAGCGCCCATCCGGATTGCTCTGGTCGATGAAAGCCCCACGATGCGGCTAATGCGTCGGCGGCCTGCTCAACGTCGGTGATCTCGCCCCAGCCGCCATTCCGCAGAAACGCGTGCGCAAATTCGTGGGCGATTACGTAATTCGCAAATTCCTCCGTTGCGCTGTTCAGCTTCGGTCTGAGGACGACGCAGCGAGTACTGTTGCCATCAAGCCCCGGCGTCGGCATCCACAGCGACCAGCCTTTGCCCGGTTCATAGTTGTCAATGGCCACACCGAAACGCGGATCCTCGACAAAATCCAGCTGAACGTCGGACGGCAGTGCCTGCAGCACCGTCAACACTCGCTGCTGCAATACTGGATACTTAGCGAACGGTCTGATGTAGGCTGTAAAGAGTGCTTGGTGATCTGCATTCATCGCATTTTTCATCGAAGTTGCTGATTTCAGGTCTCGTATTTGGAAAGGGCCCTGTGAAAACTCTGCGAAATCGGGGTCTGTGAGCGTTTCATTGTATTTCACGTTGAAGAATACCGAGGCTGTTGCAACAATGCCCGGCTTCAAATTTGACTAACCGGGGCGATTTGTTCCGCTTTGTCCCAATCACAATTTACTCAGGCTGGCTGTCAGACATGGACCGCGAACGAATTGAACGACAACTTAAACTTGCCGAAGAACAGCAGGCTGATTGCGAGAAAGTGCTGACGAACGACAAGGTCGATGCCAAAGAGTGGCGTCGCAATGCCAAGTGGCGTCATTTGGACGCAGATACGCGAGCACTAAAACGGCGGGTTATTGCGGTCAAAGGCATCGAAGATCGAGAAGCGGAAGCCCTGCAGCGCAAAGCTGACAAGGTCGCGGCTGCAGCTGCCGCTGAGTAGTCGTGAACACGTCCTCCGCCGGCTGATTCTGATGCGCTGCGAAGCTTTGACCACGCACGGCCCCAAACGATAAGTCTGGGGCCGCACTCTTTTGGTCTGCAACATAGAGCGTTCTTGCTCTAAACGTTGGCCGCCAACGGAACCTGAAATTCTTTGCGGTTCTTGTCCTTCAGCAGCACGTTGGCCGCACTCGCGTGGTCTCCGGTGTGAAGTTCGGTGGCCGGGTCAAAGGTCAGCCATGGGCCGACCACGTATTCGTTGCCGTCTTCGGGCAACGCAACGCCATTGCTCATGGTGTCGTGCAGTTTCAAAAAGTGTTCGGACGCGTCTTCGTTGTCCTCGAACTTTCCGGCCCGAGCGTTGAACGGAACTTTCGTTCCCAGCCGGTACGAATTATTCATCAGGTGCCCCAGCACGCAGCCGTAATGCGCGTCGTAAACGTTGCCATTGGCCATTGTGGGATCGTTGGCTCGACATGCTGCGATGAAGGCGCCCCAGTTGCCACCGGGCGTCACCTTTCCATCAGGCACTGTGACGGTTTCGCCCTGGTCGCTGCCTTTGGCGTAATACTTGCCCCGCACGATCCTGCCGCCGTCTTCGAAGTAGTATTCGTTCTCCACCTGTCGTTCGTACTTGTCATAGTTGACGTTGCGAACGTTGAAGAATACCTGCTGGCCATTGGGGTACTCCGCGAGTCCGAACATTGTGTTTGGAGTCTCGCCCTGATCATTCCACTGGAAGCGTCCACCGATGGCCATCGCTCGCACAGGATGCGTCTGATCGGTATCGACGGCCCAGCGAGCCACATCCAGCTGGTGAGTTCCCTGGTTGTTCAGATCACCGTTGCCGCTCTTCCAGAACCAATGCCAGTTGTAGTGAACGTAGTTGGCGTGAAATTCATCGATCATGGCCGGCCCGCGCCACGTGTTCCAGTCCAGGTTTTCGGGCGGCGCCGAAATCGGCTTGTGTCCGATGGAACCCCGTGGTTTGCAGCAATAGCCGTAGGAGATTTTCAATTTTCCGAATTTGCCCGCCTGGATGGCCTCATGCAGTCCGGCGATCTTTGCATCACTGCGTCGCTGAGTACCATGCTGAATGACGACGCCATACTTCTTCTGAGCTTCAACCACGGTGCGACCCTCGCCGACATCGTGACTCATCGGTTTTTCCACGTACACGTGTTTACCAGCCTGAGCACCCCAGATCGTCAACAGCGAGTGCCAGTGGTTCGGAGTGGCCACTGAAATGGCATCCACATTTCCATCATCCAGCGCTGCGCGGATATCGGGCACGCCCTTCGGGGTGGATTTACCTTCACTTTTCGTCGACACAACAGAAACGGCGCGATCGAGAACCTTCTTGTCGGGGTCGGCCACGTAGGCGATTTCGACGTTGTCGGCTCCAAGCCAGCCACCGATGTGGCTTTGTCCTCGACCGTTCAACCCGGCGACGCCAACACGAACACGATCATTCGCACCAATAATGTTGCCGGAAGCGCGAGTTCCCAGCAACAGCAGAGAGGCTCCTTTGACTCCGGTGTCCTGCAGAAATCCGCGACGAGTGGTCTGAGTCATGTTGATCTCCGATGCGTTTGCTTGAATTGACGAGTCAGTAACTGGTGCGGCACGGTGCGGCACGGGGCGACTCGTGAAGGGTCAAGGTAGCATGTCGACCGAAAATTCCCAGTCCGGGAGCGGCATAGGGCACGGCAGCCAGCCCATATGCAGTCGTATCCGCAGGGAATGTTGAGTCGCACACGGTGCCAATTGGGGTTTCCGGAACTTGTTTCACACGTGCTTGCAGTTCCGGCCAGCCCACAGGATACTGGCTGACAAGTGTCGACCGCCAGGGGCGCAGAGTCCGTGCCTACAACTTCAACTGAGAACATACATGTCGAATCTGTCCCGTCGTCAATTCATGGCATCAGCCGCTGCTGCAAGTGCTGCGATTAGTTTTCCTTCCGTGGCCCGCTCCCGCATGGCGGTCGATGATGTCAACATGGGATTTATTTCCTGCGGTGGACGTGCCGGACAGCATATGCCCATGTTTGATGGTCTGGACGGCGTCAACATCGCCGGACTTTGTGATCCGGATGAAAATCGTCTGGGGAAAGCTCAGACACGGTATTCCGGAGCAAGCGGGTATGCTGACCTGCGCAGACTGATTGATGATGCCAGTATTGATGCGGTCGTTGTGGCAACGTGCAACCACTGGCACTGCCTGGCTTCCATCTGGGCTATGGAAGCGGGAAAAGATGTTTATGTCGAAAAGCCTCTGTCGCACAGTCAGTGGGAAGGTCGTCAGACCGTCGCGGCAGCTCGAAAGTACAACCGCATTTGCCAGGTGGGCACCCAGCAGCGATCTGATCCGATGCAGGCAGAGATCAAGAAATTTCTGCATGAGGAAAAAGGGCTCGGTGAGATTGTGTCTGCTCGAGTGAATCGGTACGGCGTGCGAGGTCCTATTGGTAAGCGAGGCACACCGCTGGAAATCGGCAGCGATGTTGATTACGACCTGTGGCTGGGACCGGCTCAGGACCAGCCGATCTTTCGCGATAAGTTGCAATACGACTGGCACTGGGACTTCAACACAGGTTCGGGGGAAATGGGCAACTGGGGAGTCCACGTGCTGGATGACCTGCGCAACAACGTCTTCCAGGATTCGGTACGTCTGCCGAAGCGAATTTTCGGTGCGGGAGGTCGAGTCGCCTGGGACGACGCCGGTGATACGCCGAACGTGCACTTTGTCTACTTCGACACGGGCACGATTCCGGTCGTGATTGGCCTGACCAATCTGACGGCCGGTCCGCAGGAGCGGAAGTCACCACAGCATCCAGGCCCCGGCAGTGGTTACGTCGCATACTGTCAAGGCGGTCGATTCGAAGGGCAGCGGGGCAGAGGTGCGGCCTACGACAATGACGGCAAAAAGATACGTGAGTTCACAGGAAATGGTGGCAACAGAGTGCATCATCAGAACTTCATCGATGCGGTGCGGAGTCGAAATCACACCAGTCTGAATTCGGACGTCGAGGTGGGGCATCTTTCGACGGGATGGTGCAATCTTGCGAACATCGCTTTCCAGACCGGCAAGCCGTTCACGAAAAAGGATGCGGGGCAGGTTGTTGGAGACGGCGGAATCTGGCAGAACATAGTGTCGGAAATGGAACAGCATCTTGCTGCTCACGGTGTCACGCTGGAAAGTGATGACATCAGACTCAGCCCGATGCTGACACTTGACGAACGAAAAGAAGTCTTTGTTGGTGAAAATGCAGACGCGGCTAACGTATTCCTGAAACGCGAATACCGCGCGCCGTATATCGTGCCGGAGATCGAAGCATGATGCGGACACGGCTACTTTGTCTTGTGGCAATGTTTCTGGCGGTTCCCTGCACGGCCCGTGCTCAACTTCCGTCGTTGACTGAAGTGAGCGTCGTCAGCACGCTCGACGGTGAGTCGCAGCCCGTGCTGTACTGGGCCCCGGATTCTGCCACCCGGCAGCCGACGGTGTTGTTCGTGTTTCTGCACTCATGGAGCAGTGATTACACACAGGACAACAGCAAGTGGCAGCGGGAAGCCGTGAAGCGAGGCTGGATTTATCTGCATGCCAACTTCAGAGGAGCCAACAGGTCTCCCAAGGCGTGTGGTTCGCGGTTTGCTCGTCGTGATATTCTTGACGCCATGGACTTTGCGATCGGGCGGTTTAACGTGGACAAATCCCGCGTCTACCTTGCCGGCGTGTCCGGCGGAGGCCACATGGCGATGTTGATGGCGGGTCATCATCCCGATCGGTTTTCGGCCGTGTCGGCATGGGTCGGAATCAGTGATCTGTCTGAGTGGTATCGTTTTCATATCAAGGATGGCAAGCCTCAGAGGTATGCTCAGATGATTCTGCAGTCGTTTGGCAAGCCGCCCGGTGCAGATGCTGCGACGGATGCTGAGTACCGGGACCGCTCGCCACTGTTTCATATGCGCCGCGTCGGCAACCTGCCCGTCGATATCCACGCGGGCGTGAACGATGGCCACACGGGTTCTGTCCCTGTACGACATTCGCTGCAGGCGTTCAACGAAATTGCCAGAACGCACGGTTCAGCACTGGTGACGGAAGCGGAAATGGAAATGCTGTGGACGGCGCGTCAACTGGCGAATCCCAGGCCATCAGATGTCGCTGAGGATCCGTCGTACGGTCGGAAAACATTTCTGCGTCGACAGTCCAATGAGTCGCGCGTCACCATTTTCGATGGTGGTCACGAAAGTCTGGTGGAACCGGCCTGCGAGTGGCTGACGAAGCGTCGTCGGGCGGTTCGATAGTGGCCGTGTGATGCGAGTACCCGCATCATACGGTGTTCGCCGGTAGTCGCGGAAACAACGGAGTGATTCGCATGAGGGCCTCGGACTAAGAACCGCCGGCGGAACGATGGCGTGTTGTGTCGTGCAGCAGCGGCATTTTGCTCGATTCGCCAGGGATCTCTCTGACAAGTTGCGGCATTGCGTAGCCGGGCAGACGGCTGCGGATCTCACTCATCAGTTCGCGCGCCCTGGCGTCGGGGACTTCAAAGTGTGCAGCCCCGTGAACCCGGTCGAGCTGGTGCAGGTAGTACGGCATGACGCCGACGTTGACAAGGCGGCGGGATAACGACTCAAGTGCCTCGGCAGAATCGTTCACGTTGCGCAACAGCACCGCCTGGTTCAAGACCGGGATTCCATCACGGACAATCGTTCGCAGGGCGGTTTCGCAGTCTGCGGCGATTTCGTTGCCGTGGTTGGCGTGAACGACCACCACGGGCTGACAACGCAGGCTTTTCAGGATCGCTATTAGTTCGCTCGTCACACGTGCCGGCAGCACGATGGGAAGTCTGGTATGAATTCGCAGACGTTCGATGTGGTCAATCTGGTCAATGCGACGGCACAGCGTTTGCAGCCGCTCGTCGCTCAGAATCAGCGGGTCTCCACCGCTGAGAATAACCTCCGTGATGGACTCGTCTTCACTGATTTGCTGCAGGGCAGGCTCCCAGTCAGACATACGTCGCGGTTCTTCGTGATAGGGATACTCACGTCGAAAACAGTATCGACAATGCACCGCACACGTGCCGGTGGTTATCAAAAGTGCTCGACCGTGATATTTGTGCAGCAGACCGGCAGCTGCTCGAGCGGAAGAGTCTCCGACCGGATCGGACGTGAATCCGCCAACGTGCTCCGCTTCTGCTGCGGCAGGGAGGACCTGCAGTAATAAAGGGTCATACCTGTTTCCCGGTTCCATGCGTTCCAGAAAGCTATGCGGTACGAGCGTTGGGAATCCCCGCGTGGCTTCGGCTGCAGTCACAGGCAGCGATTCCTTAGGCAACTGCAGTCTTGCCAGTAATTCATGAGGGGCACGAACCGCCTCAGCAAGCTGACGTTGCCATGAGGTATGAGTGCGCGTTGGGTTGGTGGCGTCCATCGTGGTTGTTTCTCGAGGTTTTGACTGTCCAGCAGGTATCGACGCCGTCCGTCGAGCCGTCTCACTCCGATTTGCGGGCGAAGCCCACCCCGAAGTCTTCGTTGAATCTGATGGATCGACCTCATTGGAAGACATCAGGATTCACTCTAACTGTGGCTTTTGTTAGTGTACGGTCCACGTAGAAGGCCCAAATGCAGGAATGGGGACCGGCTACTTCGTCATTCCCCTTTTTTATACCACGTCCTGACGAGCATTGGGTTGTCATCAGAGACAGCCACAATATCAGAATCAGAAAATCGCACCAATGGGTACACCGGTCGAGAAGTTGAAGAGGGGCAGCAAGATCCTGATCAACAACGAACCTTATGAGTTCATTGAAATTAATTTTGTGAAACCTGGCAAAGGTCAGGCCCTTTATAAGTCGAAACTTCGCAACCTGCTCAAGGGCGGGATTCTTGATCGAACGTATCGCAGCGGTGAAAGTCTGGATGAGGCGGACGTTCACCGGAATGACGGCGCCTATTCGTATCGTGATGGTGATAACTTCTATTTTCTGGACAATGACACGTTCGAACAATACGGTCTTCCTGCAGCCGTAGTCGGAGATCAGATGACGTTCCTGATGGAGGGGGCACCGGTGCAGTTGCTGTTTTTTAACGGACAGTTGATCAGCATGACGCCTCCTCAGCAGGTGACCATGGAAGTCACGTACACCGAGCCGGCCGCCAAAGGCGACACGGCCACAAATGTCTCCAAAGGCGCCACCCTGGAATGTGGTGCCGAGGTTCAGGTACCCGCATTCATTAAACAGGGTGACAAAGTCAAAATCGATGTTGAAACTGGTACGTACGTGGAACGGGTGGCGTCCTGAAATGGGCTGTTTTCCGTACGGGTGCGGACTGGGTTATCTAGTCAGAGCTTCTGCCAATCGTTTTGAAGGAGTATCGCGATGGCTGTTTTTGAGCTGGCGTTGTCCATATTTGCAACTGGGTTTGCTGTCTGGTCTGTGCGTTCGATGGTGACCGAGAGTTCGTAGTTGACCGCTCAGGCGTTCGACCGTTCTCGACATTTCCTTCGCTGTGCCGGTAAGCAGTGGCACCTGCATTTTTATGAAATCACTGACATAGCACCGGGTTCCAACATTCTCATTCAATGAGTCATGTTGGTTGGAAATTGATTGTTGAAATGTCCGACCAGCCGTCGTCAGAAGCCAGTCACAACAACAAGCTGTACATCGAAACCGTAGGCTGCCAGATGAATATGCTGGACAGCGAACTGGTTGTCGCTGCTCTGCGTAAAGACGGCTACGAGCTGACTGATGACCCGAAGTCGGCTGACACGCTGCTGTTCAATACTTGCAGTGTCAGAGAAAACGCCGAACATAAGATCTACAGTTCGCTGGGACGGCTGAAATACGTCAAGAGAACCAAGCCTCAGAAGGTCATTGGCGTGATGGGCTGCATGGCTCAGAAGGATCAGGATCTGATCTTCGGGCGAGCACCTCATGTGGACCTGGTTGTTGGCACCGGACAGCTGGCTGAAATCCCACGACTTATCCGGGAGACTCGATCCACTGACAGACGCAAACAGCAGAAGGCCGTCAGTCTTGGTCGGCGTGACGGTTCCGTGGCAGCAGTATCCAGCAGCTTTCAAAGCTACGATCCGCTGCGTGACCCGGAAATGCGTCCCACGCCGTTTCAGGCATTTGTTCGCATCATGATTGGCTGTGACAAGTTCTGCACCTACTGTGTAGTACCGACAACGCGCGGGCCGGAACAGAGCCGCCCGCCGTCACAGATTCTGAACGAAGTGCGGATCCTGGCCGATCAGGGCGTGAAGGAAGTCTGTCTGCTGGGCCAGACCGTGAACAGCTATAAACACACGGAAGACGGACGACTGCACCGCCTTTCCGACCTGATGTACGGCATCAACGAGACATCGGGCATTGAGCGAATCCGGTTTGTGACCAGCTATCCCAAAGACATGACCGACGACCTGCTGCACGCCGTTCGGGATCTGTCGAAGGCCGTTAAGTATTTGCATGTGCCGTTGCAGCATGGTTGCGATGAACAGCTTCGCCTGATGAAACGTGGCTACACGGTGGAAGATTATCGCCAGATGATGCATCGCATCGACGAGATCGTTCCCAACTGCAGTGTTTCCGGCGACTTCATTGTCGGCTTCTGCGGCGAAACCGAGGAAGCTCACCAGCGCAGCATGGCGGCGATCCGGGAGTTTCGTTTCAAGAACAGCTTTATCTTCAAGTACAGCGAACGTGACGGTACAAAAGCGGCCACATTGCTGCTGGACGATATTCCTGAGGAAACGAAGAAACGACGTAATAACGAAATGCTGGCGGTTCAGAACGAGGTCAGCGAAGAGGACAACGCGGAGTTCATTGGCCGCCAGGTCAGTGTGCTGGTGGAAGGGCCCAGTAAATCTGCAGAAAAGAAATCGGCGCGGGGCGAAGAGATTGTGGCGGGTGATCCACTGGCAACCCAGCTGATGGGGCGTTCCGAATGTGACCGCATCGTCGTCTTCGACGGCAATCCACGGTTGGCCGGTTCAACAGCTCAGATCGAAATCCGTGACTGCACGGGAACAACGTTGATCGGGGCAATCGTCACTCGACAGGTTCAGCACGGCTCCAGCGGCCTGCTGCCGATCGTTTCCTGAACTCGGTCTGCCGAGCTGAGATCAGGCGTCGGTCTGTGAAACCAGTAACTCCGCATTTTGATGGAGCACCGCAGATGTTTCGGTTTCGGTGAGATTAGATTCGTACACCTTAATCATTGCGGATTCGTAAATCAGGAACGGGGCGTGTGTTCCAAATACGACTCGATCTGGCGGCAGCGTTCGCATAACACGAGAAATTCCGTCGGTGGCGTTCACTCTTGACATGTCAAAATAGACGCCGGGGGTCTTCACCAGAGATGTAAAGGCAGCACCAGTTGCTTTATGGTTCAAGACCACCAGTTTCGTGTCCGGTATTCTTTGGATGATCTCGGACAGCGGCGTCAGGTCAACATCGTCGAGCTGCAGCAGGGGGTGCTGCGTCCGTTGATCTTCCATTGCGGTGGCCAGTTGGACAACCAGCTTTCGTTCTGTGGCGAGCCGCAACAGTCTTTCGAATTCCGGGGCTTTGAGCGAGTACCCGTGATAGTTCGGGTGCAGTCGAACGCCGGGCATGTGATGTTCTTCAGCACATCGTCTCAGGTCTTCCTCCCAGTCCGGGAGTGCCGGATTCACGGTGCCAAACGGCACGAGCATGTTGCTGCCATACTCTCGACACTCTGCGGCCAGTCGAGCATTGACGCCTGCGACGTCGCGGTGCAGCAGGCCTTCAAAGCTGCCAGCCCATGCCCGACTGATCCCACGTGCGCGGAGCTTTTTCAGCAGTGCATCCGTTTCGCTCAACGGCAAACGGCGAAACGGCCACTGAAACAAACTGACGTTGGTGTCGATCACCCGTGGCGGCGGCTGACCGCGAGCCAGCGGCCCCTGATGCTGCTGTGGCAGGGCATCTTCCGCGGTCACAGTCGTATACAGGCCTGCGGCGAACGCTCCTGCAAGTGTCCCGCCAAGCAACTCACGACGATCGAATTTCTGCATAGCCTGCTTTCCAGCATATCCGCTCCGGAACCGACATCCACTCTGTCGACGTGACACCGTTCACAGGCCGGAAGTGTAGCACGCATTGCAGGTGATCACACCGAATTCACTTACCGGGGCGGACCATTATCAGTTTGGATACACGGCTCTGACGGTTGAGCTCAACGGCGGACTCGCAGGATCGGTCGGAATCGTCGTGACGGCGGGCTGCCCCTGACTTGTTCCGGAAACCCTTTGAACTGTGGAGGCAGGCAGCCGATGGGGGGCGGGTGTCGGCGTTCCCGGTATTCCATATTGCTGCTGTACAGGCGCTTTCGCCACAGGGCCACGAGCCTTTGGGAAGCTTCTGATTGTCGTGACGACCCTTTTGTCCTGTTCGACAGTGTTTCCGCTGTCGGTTAATACGGCCAGATTCAAATATCGTGTTCTGCGAAGTTCCAGCGGCAATCCTGTGACACGGTCCACGACACATGAACCGAAACTCTGCCCTCCCTTGATTTTGACCTTTGCTGTCTGTCCTTTTCGTGAATCCGTGTATGTCTCGCCGGACGCGATCCTCCCCGTGATATCGATTTTTGCAGTTCGCTGATTCAGAGCGACCAAGCGATACGTTGACGACATGTAGACCGGCACTGGGTGCATCAGGCGGCGCTCTCGACTCCAGACATCGCCCGGCCCCACACGCGTGGCTGATTCCGGATCCACAGAATCATCGTACGGCAGCAGGCCTATGGTGTCGTCGACGAAGTTGGCAACGCCATCGTCGCCGAAACGTGAAGAGATTTCACCCAGCAGTAATTGGCGTCGTTCCGTGGGGATCTGCTGGACGCAGCGTTCCAGGAACTGCTGGTAGTCGACCAGCTCACGAATTCTGTTGTTACGTCCCAGCCAGAATGAAAACCCATTGTTAACCATGCCGGCATACGGGACGACGTCCTCAGGAACGGCACCCTGATGTGTATCTGAGTCAAACATCATCCGGTGACCGCTGACATCATGTTCATACACGACTCGGACGTAGCGGACATTCATCAGAATGGCGTCGTCTTTGACCTGATCCACCTGAATGACCATGTGCAGGTCCAGGCGAGTCTGAGCGGTTGCGGAAAACTGCGACGGTTTCTGCACCAGTGATTGTTCAATAGTCTTGAGAAGTGGAAAGCGGTCGCCGGTCTGCAGTCGCAACTCAAGACGCTCTCCTGGCGCGGTCTTGGTGAGCGGTGATACTGGGCCAGCCGGGTCTGCCAGTTCATTCGTTTTGCCAGCGCCGCCAAGATCGGCCAGCAGACTGTCGACCAATCCAGCGTCGTTTTCTGATTCACTGCTGGTCACCGACTGCGATTGCGACTGCCCGCAACCGGCGCTGAAGACGCTGAAAATCAACAAAGTGGCGGCAAAAGACAGTCGGTAATTGAACATAGTCCGTTCCATCCGTGGAATGTGCGAACGAGATCTGGATTCTGGCTGGTCAAATTCGATCAGGGCCGCAAAATATCACCCGTCCCCCCGCAACGTAAACACGAACCCGTCGCTGCGTGTCCCTCAGCACAGCACTCAGACCCTCTAATTCAAATGCCGCCTGATCAATCAGCAAAATCTGCCGAAGCAAGACTGTTTCAACAACACAGTCGGCAGTTCGAAAGCAACAGATTCGTGTACCCCGTTGTTTCCCGTCGCAGTCAGGGCGTGTCCGTCGGCGTTAATCTTAACCCCGACAAGGTGTGTAATTTTGACTGCATTTACTGCCAGGTCGACCGGCGCAGTGACTCAGAAACGCGTTTTGTCGAAACCGACCAGCTGCTGGCCGAACTCACGTCTGTGCTGCAGGCTGTAACGTCGGGCGACCTGTTTCAGCAGCTTCGGTTTGCATCGACCCCGCCTCATCTCCGGCGGTTGAACGACATCGCGTTTTCCGGTGACGGCGAACCGACGACATTTCGCAACTTCGACGAAATCATCGGTCAGGTGGCTGACGTGCGACGGAAACTGGTCGATGACGATGTGCGAATGGTTCTGATCACGAATGCCTCCATGTTTCATCGAGAACACGTGGTCCGAGGTTTGCACCTGCTGGACGAAAATAACGGACAGATCTGGGCCAAGCTGGAAGCGGGCACCGAGGAATACTTCAAGCTGATTGATCGCACGACAATCCCGTTCCAACGCATTCTGGACAACATAACCGCGGCGGCAACCATTCGACCGCTGGTCATTCAGAGCCTGTTCATGTGCGTCCACGGAGAACCGCCACCGGAATCCGAAATTGATGCCTTTTGCCAGCGGCTGCAGGAAATTACGTCGTCCGGAGGCCAGTTGGAAATGATCCAGGTATACACGGTTGCCCGCCAACCGGCGGAATCCTTCGTCACACCGCTCACCGAAACTCAACTGCAGCACATCGCGGAAAAGGTTGAGTCAACAACGGGACTGCAAACAGCTGTGTTCTCGTGATGAGAGACATGGTGGTTCGTCATCGCGATGAACCAGTGCTGTGTCAGGACCAGGTTTTAGGGTGGGCAAGGAAAACGGGGTCAGGTACCAAAAACCGGAACGGCCCGAACGGTGCTTCGCATTTTTGGAACCTTCCAGCAAACGATTCAACCCCACTTTGGGGCAGTGACAATGAACCAGGGTGAAAATAATACCTCCGACAGGGAATTGCCCCGGCGAATCCTCCAGGTTAATGTCTGGCACCGCGATGTTGAAATTTGTGACAACGTCTTTAGAGGGAAAGAACGACTGAAATGCCGATTGATGTTCCCTGTGACTGCGGAAAAAAGTACCGGCTGAAGGACGAGTTGGCTGGGAAAAAGTTCAAGTGTAAGGAGTGTCAAAAGATTCTGGTAGCCAGCCCGGCAGATTCCAAACGACCGACCTCAAAGAAGAGAGCGTCTGGAAATCGAGTCAGACGCACACCCGATTCGGCCGATCCGCATTCGCCTGTCCCCCCCCCCTCCAGAAAAAAGCGTAACAAGAACCGGCGAAAAGTCGATCCGTACGACGACGATTACCGCGACAGTCCGCTGAACGCACTGGACAGCTTCGGCGGTAGTTACGGTGACGATATCGACGACGAACAGAATCCGTATCCAACTCCTCGGCGAAACAAGTCGTCAAAGAAGAAGCGAAGGATGTCGTCGGCAGCGGGACTCACAGCCACACAAAAGTTGTTTTCGTTTGAAGGGCGCATCAACCGAACTGACTACTGGCTTTATGGAACTGTGATTGAGGCACTTGGCGCTCTGGTTCAGATCATAATGAATGTCATATTTTTCGGCGAGGCGTTCATCGCCGAAGGGGCTCAATTACCTGCCGCCTATCTCGCTTTCCTTGTCTTATTGGCAGTTATTTCCGTTTGGATGGGACTTGCACTTCATGCCAAACGGCTTCATGATCGCAACAAATCTGGGTTCATGTTTCTTGTGGTCTTCATCCCGCTGATAGGGGTGATTTGGCTTCTTATTTCCTGTTATTTTCTGCCCGGGACACCTGGTACAAATGAATATGGTCCTGAGCCTTCATAATACTATCACGCTCAAGGTGAGTGCCTGTCAATCAACAGATTCTCGATGCCGGACTTCTAATCATGACTGAACTCGAAGTTTTCGAAGATGAATCGCGCCGCTCGTTTCTACAGCAGGTGTCCTCGGCGTCCGCCGCCGCCCTGACGATGGGCGCGCCGTCAGTTTTTGCTGACGAGTCCGAAAAGGTCGAACAACCTCGTCCCACGGCGGACGCCTGCATTATTCTGTGGATGGCGGGTGGCATGGCGGCGCCGGAGACGTTTGATCCCAAACATTATGAACCTTTCCAGGAAGGGCTGGAGGTCGAGAAGATCATCAGCACTTTCCCCGCCATCGACACGTCCGTCGATGGCCTGCAGATTTCGGAAGGGCTGGAGAACGTTGCTCAGGTGATGGACCGCGCGACATTGATCCGTTCGGCGTATCAGGCTGATCTGGGCAACATCCTGCACTCGCGACACCAGTATCACTGGCACACCGGTTACGTGCCTCCGCAAACCGTCGCCGCACCTCACATCGGCGCGTGGATGTCCCGACTGCTCGGCCCGCGCAACGAAGTGATTCCACCGTTCATTAATATCGGGCAGCGACTTGAAGGCGTGGGTGAATCCGAGGAACTGAAAGCGTTTACGACGGCCGGATTCCTGGGCACCGAATTCGGGCCCTTCAATCTGCCGTATCCGGAAGAGGCTGCTCGGTCTGTGCGGCCACCGAAAGGCATGACGGCCGCACGATTTCGTAAGCGGTACGATGTGCTGAAAAAGATGATCGAAGCTCGGGCAGATCGCAACGTGGCCAGCGACTATCACATTCAATCAATGCTGAAGTCGGTCGAAAACGCTCACAAGTTGCTCAGTTCCGATGACCGCAACGCTTTCGACCTGACATTGGAATCAGAAGACGTCCAGAAAAAGTACGACACAGGTCGCTTTGGTCGAGGCTGCCTGCTGGCTCGCCGACTTGTGGAAGCGGGCGCCCGTTTCATTGAAGTGACAACCGAATACGTCCCTTTCTTTCAATTCGACACTCACGAAAACGGCCACACAACGCTGGCCCGTATGAAGCAGGAAATTGATCAGCCCATTGCGCAGCTGGTGCGAGATCTGGAAGAACGCGATCTGCTGGATCGCACGCTGATCGTCATCGCCAGTGAATTCAGCCGGGACATGATTATCGAAGGTGTCCCCGGCAGTTCGGCTCGCGATCAGTCGCGTGCGAAGACGGACGTACTGAAGGAGATGAAGCATTACGGGCTGCATCGCCATTTCACAGGCGGCACATCTGTTGTGATGTTTGGTGGCGGTATGAAACAGGGATTCGTCTACGGTAAGACTGCCGACGAACGCCCGTGTATCGCTGTCGAGAATCCGGTTAGCATTACTGATCTGCATGCTACGATCTACAAAGCTATGGGCATTAGCCCGCGTACCGGCCTGAACGTCGAACGTCGACCGTTCTATGTCACAAAAGATGGCCAGGGAAAACCAGTTAATTCGCTGTTTTCGTAGATGAAGTCGTCAGCAGCGGCTTTGAGCCATGGCAGGCCCTGTGCCGCTGCGAATCGGCGTAATTATGGTGAAATCTCCAGACCGTCTTGCTACAATTTCAAGCCCGCCCCCTTTACCCGCCTCACTAATGAATTACCGGCTTGCTATGCCGCGACGAATCCCGACATGTTTGCTGTCTGAAGTCTGCACCTGTGTGGCCGTCGTTGTTTTGCTGTGCGCGCCGACTGCCTGGGGACAGAACGAACCAATCGTCGATTTCGAAAATGATCTGCAGCCGATTTTCACTCGCTTTGGATGTACGTCCGGCCCGTGTCACGGAAAAGCCCGGGGCCAGGGCGGATTTCAGCTTTCGCTACTCGGTTTCGACACAGGCTATGACTACGACGCCATCGCCAAAGAAGGCCGCAGTCGTCGAGTTTTTCCGGGTGCTCCGGAACGCAGTCTGCTGCTGACAAAACCCACGGCGCAGGTTCCGCACGGTGGTGGCAGGCGTCTGGAACCGGACGGCCCGGAATATAGAATGATTCTGCAGTGGATTCGCGAGGGCATGCATCGGCGAATCGAAAACGCGCCGCGACTGGTGAGAGTTACCGTTGTTCCCGATTTCGTGATCCTGAAAAACGAACAGACTCAGCAGCTGACTCTGACCGCTCACTTCAGCGATGAATCCACTCGGGACGTTACGCGACTTGCGGCCTTCCAGTCCAACGAAGCCGCGATCGCCTCCGTCGCCGATACGGGCCTGGTGACGGCTGGCTCGATCACAGGGAACGCTGCCGTCATGGCTCGCTTCATGGGGCAGATTGCAGTCTGTGATGTCACAGTTCCACGTTCCGAAAATGTGCCGCCAGAGATATACGTGGCGTTGCCGCGGAAGAGCTTTATTGATGATCTCGTGTGGCAGAAGCTGCAGCGTCTGAACATTACTCCGTCTGAATCATGTGCAGACCACACATTTCTGCGCCGTGTGACGACCGACATCTGTGGGCGAATGCCTCGCTCGGATGAAGTCGATGCATTTCTCTCAGATACCGCGGCCGACAAGCGTGAACAGTTGGTGGGCCGTCTGCTGCAGGAACCCGACTTTGCCGACCACTGGGCCAACAAGTGGGTGGATCTGCTGAGACCGAATCCGTACCGCGTGGGCATCAAAGCGGTTCTGAATTACGACTACTGGATCCGACAGCGCTTCCACCAACGCATGCCGTGGGACCAGTTTGTCAGAGAGCTGATTACCGCCAAAGGCAGCACATTTCGCAACGGCGGTGTCACACTGTTTCGTGATCGACGTTCACCTGACGAAGTTGCTGTACTGGTCAGTCAGCTGTTCGTCGGAGTTCGCCTGGAATGTGCCAAGTGCCATCATCACCCCTTCGAAAAATGGGGGCAGAATGATTTCTACAGTTTCTCTGCCTGGTTTGCGAAAGTCGGCCGCAAGGGGACGGGAGTATCACCGCCGATTTCTGGTTCAGAAGAATATGTGTATGCAGGTACCAGCGGCAGTGTTAAACACCCGGGGACCGGTGAAGAAATGAAGCCGCGAGCCTTGTTTGGCGAAGCATCCCTGGCCGATGATGTGAAGGATCCTCGCGATGTGCTGGCAAAGTGGATGACGTCGCCAGACAATCCGCTGTTCGCGCAGGTCATGGCCAACCGTGTTTGGGCGGACATTATGGGCAGAGGGCTTGTGGAACCGGTTGACGATTTTCGAGCGACAAACCCGGCGACGAATCAGCCACTGGTTGAAGCGCTGGGTGTGCACTTTCGGGACTCTGGATTTTCACTCACGGAACTCGTTCGGGTGATCGCCAATTCGCACGTGTATCAATTGAGCTCTCTGCCAAACGAGAGGAACGTCGCCGACACAAGAAACTATTCACGGCACTATCGCCACCGATTACGTGCAGAAGTGCTGCTGGATGGCTTCGCGGATATTTCCGGAGTCGCTCAGTCATTCGATGCCATGCCTCCGGGCACAAAGGCCAAACAGATCTGGACACACCGCACAAAGTCACTTTTTCTGGACACGTTCGGACGGCCTGACCCTAACCAGGATCCGCCATGTGAACGTACGACCGATTCAACGATTGTGCAGAGTCTGCATCTGATGAATTCCGAAAAATTGCACGCTGACGTTCTGAATGACACAGGAAATGCTGCAAAACTGGCCGAATCTGATAAAGATGCCTCCGCCCTGACAAAGGCACTGTATCAGCTGGTCTACGGACGAAATCCGTCGGCGGAGGAAACCGCTGTGGTGGACGAGCTGCTGAGTGCAGAAAATGCGAATCGACGCCACATTATTGAAGATCTGATGTGGGCTATGTTGAATACACCTGAGTTTGTCCTGCAAAATTAAGAGAATGAACGAATGACACTGCGACGAAACTGCGAAGGAATAACTCGCCGGGATTCGATTCAGTACGGTCTTGGCGCGCTGTTGGGGACGGGACTGGTTGATGGTCTGCGCGTTCGAGGTGAAGCGGCAAAGCAGGGCGAAGGGCCTCAAGCGACCGCCGAACGCTGTATCCTGATCTGGATGGATGGCGGCCCGACACATTTCGAAACCTTTGATCCAAAGCCGGATGCCCCCGTCGAATTTCGGGGCGAGTTCACTCACACGAAAACTGCCGTTCCTGGCGCGCTGTTCTCAGAACACATGGTGAAGCTGGCCGCAAGTCTGGACGACTTCGCCATGATTCGGTCTATTCGTCACAACCAGGGCAACCATGGGGCAGGCAATCACTACATGATGACCGGAGCTCCGCCGCGCATTCCGGTTGGCTGCGGGGCGTTTGTCAGCTTTCACCCCAGTCTCGGTTCGGTTGTCGCAAAGGAACTTGGCGAAGACAATGGCCTGCCGTCGTATTTCAGCATGCCACAAATGTCGCGCTCCGGCGGCCCGAATTTTCTGGGCGCAAAATATGCCCCGTTCGTTGTTGCCGACAATCCCAACAGCAGCAACTTCAAGGTACGTGATGTCGCCCTGCCAAAGGAACTGGGAGAAGCGAGATTCAACGTTCGCACAGACCTGCGAACGAAAATCGACCGCATGGTCCGACTGAACGACGAAGCTGCCGCAGATCCCGTGGCCGCGTTCGACGAGTATTTTGAGCAGGGCTATAACATGGTCACATCGGCAGAGGCTCAGTCGGCGTTTGATATCGAGAAGGAATCCGATGAAATGCGAGATCGATACGGTCGCAACACGTTTGGTCAGCGCTGCCTGCTGGCCCGTCGACTGGTAGAAGGCGGCGTGCCGTTCGTGACCGTCTATGATGGCGGCTGGGATCATCACAGCGACCTGTTCGGTGCCTGTCGTAAACGTCTGCCGGACTGGGACAATTCCGTAGCAACTCTGATTCAGGATCTGAAGGAACGTGGCCTGCTGGACACGACCCTCGTCGTGGCCCTCGGTGAATTCGGTCGAACGCCGAAAGTCTCGACGCTGACCGGTCAGAAAAAACCTGGTCGAGATCACTGGGCGAATGCCATGTCGGTGCTGATGGCGGGTGGTGGAACTCCGGGGGGCGCTGTTGTGGGAGCAACGGACCGCAAAGGATATTCCGCTGTCGACAGAGTGCTGTCGCCGGAGAACTTCGTTTCAACGATCTATCACAAGCTGGGCATTGACCCCGGCAAGTTGCTGTACACGCCGCAGGGCCGTCCGGCTCACCTTGTCAGTGATCCGACGCCGATCAGAGAACTGGTATAGGAGCGTTCACCAGGTCTCGTAAGCTGTTCAGCCTCGTGGGTACGTCCGTTCGCAGGCTTTGGGGGCTTGATCCCAGGCTCTGGGCCTTGGAAATACCTATGCGCGATGCTTCGCTTCGTGCAGAAACAGAGCGGCCTTCAACATCTGCGGCGAAGCGGAGCTCTGCAGATATGCGGTCCCAACCTGGAGTTTGGGACCGAGAGTCGCGCGACAGGAACCGTTGCAGACACGTTCACGGAGTGACCAACGGGAGCTCTGCCACTTCCGAGGATCCGCCCGAAGCGACCTGTGGGCCGTTCCACACCGTGCATTACAGGGGATTTCACTGACTCTTGGCCGCGGCTGACGTCTTTTAACAGCAGAACGGCTGCCCCTGCGAGCCAGAACCGGTTCCGTCAATTTGTAAACTGCATTAGTTGTTCTTTTCGGCCAGTGTCCAGCGCAGGAATGCTTCAAGGAATGTATCGATGTCGCCGTCGAGCACCGGTTGAGGATTTCCCGCTTTTTCACCCGTGCGAGCATCTTTCACGTATTGTTCCGGGTGCAGTACGTAGTTGCGGACGGTCGCTCCACCGAAGCCGATTTTGGATTTGGAACCTCGTTTGGCCGCCAGTTCTGCGTCCCGTTTCTCCATTTCCATCTGGTACAACTTGGCCTGCAGCATCTTGCGAGCGGTGGCACGATTTTTGTGCTGGCTGCGTTCGTTTTGACACTGCACGACAACTCCGGACGGTCCGTGAGTCAGTCGGACAGCCGAATCGGTTTTATTCACGTGCTGACCGCCGGCTCCACCTGCGCGATACGTGTCTTCGCGGACCTCACTGTCCCAGTTGATGTCGACTTCAAAATTATCGTCCAGTTCCGGACTGACATCGACGGCCGCAAAGGCGGTGTGACGTCGTCCGGCCGAATCAAACGGGCTGATGCGAATCAGACGGTGATTACCGGTCTCGCCTTTCAGGTAGCCGAAGACATAGTCGCCACGGATCGCGATCGTGGCATTTCGAATACCAGCCTCTTCACCGTGCGATATGTCAATTTCCTCAACCTTGAATCCGCGGCGCTCTGCCCACCGCGCGTACATTCTGAGCAGCATCTGAGCCCAGTCGGCCGAGTCGGTTCCGCCTTCGCCCGCCTGCACCTGAACGTAGGCCGCGCAGATATCCTCGGGTTCGGACATGGTGGCCTGCAGCTCGACGCGGTCGATGTCCTTTTCAAGCTGTACAACGGCGGTTTCGAGTTCAGTCTCGCTGGCCGGATCTTCTGCGGCGAATTCCATCAGGACCTGAGCGTCGTCTCCGGCTTTTACGAGCGCTTCCAGCGGACTGACGACGTCCTTCAGACGCTGCATCTCAGCCACTGTTTTCTGCGCCGCTTCCTGATCATTCCAGAAGTCAGTGGCGTTCATTCGCTCGCTGATTGATCCCAGCTGTTTCTGCTTGCTGCCGAGGTCAAAGACAGCCTCGAAGGTGAACGATTCGCTGCATCAGTTCTTCGCACTTGTCGCGCAGTTCAGCTTCCATGGACTTCTGGTTTTCTGGTCGAAGTGAAGAGATTTATATAAAGATTCAAAGTATCGGGCATAACACGAAACCGGAGGCCATGTGGTCGGCGTGCAGCCGCACGGGATTGCAACAGAGTACACGCTCAGATGCAATCGATTGACGTCTGCCAGCGGAACTGCACATGAAAAAAGCTGAGTCCCGGGGGTAAGGACCCACCCTTTGTGAGTTGATTTGACGCGAAGTGTATTGGATTCTCATCAACTCGTATTGACCATTACTAACGGTTTCACCGATCCGGTACCGTCCGGCACACGTCTCAGCAGATCAGAACCAATGCGGTCCGTCGAACGCCATGCCGTGTGCATAAGGAACCTGACTACAGCAGGGCTGAGGGGCTGGCGTGCAACACGGTGCCGGGCAGCAGTTTCTTCTGTGCTTATAAGCAAACAGTACTTCCAACAGGCAGGTGCGATGAGGAGGACAGCAGACGGGTGCCGGAGCACAACACGGCTGAGGGCACGCTACTGCGGGAGTCGAAGTGCAGCAGACAGGTGCAGGTGTGCAGCAGGTCGGCTGAGCACAGCTGACATGAGCTCGATAGAACAAGCCAGCGTCTGCAGATTGTGGCATGATCGCAGCTGTCGCACCCAGCACGATCAGCAGGGTAAAGAATCGCTTCATGATTTACTCTTTCCGATAAAATCTGTGACGGATTCCGTGTGCGGAAGAAGCAGCCAACACGGATTGGTTTTTTGAGATTATTCCCGGTGAGTCACATCTTCCAATCCGCATTTTGCTGATCGCGAGCGGGATCAGAAGACAACGTTGCTGCGCTGTCGATTTGAAAGATTTGTTGCGAAAAAGCAGCGTTGCACAAAAACCACAACGCAGTGCATACCGGGCCAGTCGCACTCATGCCGCGACGACGTTAGTTGTCTGCCATGCCGGCATTCAGGAACGGAAAATCCTCATTGTTGGCTGTTCTGGCATCCGCCATCACACCCAGGAACCACGTCGGGTTGTCTTCGAACCGTTCCCGGTTTTCCATGCTGGCGAAGAAAAAAGCCTGTCCCAGATAGAATGAGCCATATTCGATGGAACCTGCAGTGGCGCGGTTTTCCTGAAACAGTTCGACCAAATCACATCCGTGAAGTCTGGGAATGTAACGGTTCGGGTCCTCGTTGAACTGAAGCACCTCGTCGGCAGACTGCAGAAAATAGTCGACGCCTTCGTGAGTCGCCACGAACTGGTCGTTGCCGTTCTTCCACTCCCGCTGGACTGTCAGTGCCACGGGAGAATAGCCACCGACACCGACAACTTTGCCGTCGTGTCGTACAATCAGACAGGATCGTTTGCTGCTGTCGGCATCGGCCACATTATCCGTGTCCGGTTCCAGTGATGCAATCACCTCGCGATTCTTGCCGCTGATTGTCTTTAAGCGGGCGACGTACTTATCCAGTGATACCGCACCCACATAGCGACCGTCCACACTTCCGTCCGCAAGAACGACAACTTCTGTGGGCAGTGTGGAGATTTTGAACTCCGCGATCAGTTTTCGGTGCTGGTCGGAATCAATTTTGACACCGATTGCCGCCTTGCCCAGTAACTCGGTCACCTGTTGGCGATGCAATACTTCACGATCCATCCGTCGGCAGGCTCCACACCATGTGGCGTCAAAGTGCAACAGTAGCGGGAGCTTTTTCCTGGCGGCCAGTTGACGGGCCTCGTCGTAGGATTTGAACCAGCGATCGGACGTTTCCGGCGTCTCAATCTGTTGTTGCAATTCCGTCTTCGGCACGCCGGACTCGATGTCCATGTCCGGAGTTACCAAAAAACACACTGTCAGTAATGTCGTGACTGAACATACAGACATCGCGCATCCTTTCTGCAGGTGGATATTCCGAGTGCTGAAACGGCGCGGCCGTTCCGCTCAGAAATACTCGTGGGGAGGGAGGTCAACTGTAAGCAACTGATCGTCAGACGCTCAGAAAACCTTTTTCATCGAGGTAGGACACAATTTCTTTGGCAAGTTCTTCAATACCCTTGCTGTCAGAATCCAGTTCAAGCTCGCCGTTTTCAGGTGCCTCGTAAGGGGCATCAATTCCGGTAAAACCCTTGATCTCGCCGGCACGCGCCTTCTTGTAGAGACCTTTAGGGTCACGAGTCTCACAGGTTTCGAGGGAAGCGTTCACGTAGACTTCGTGGAACTGTCCGTCCGACAGGATTTCACGAACCTGGTCACGGTCTTCGCGGTAAGGAGAAATGAAGGCTGTCAGAACGATGACGCCAGCGTCACAAAACAGCTTGGAAACTTCACCAATGCGGCGAATGTTCTCGGTGCGATCTTCGGGAGAAAAACCAAGGTTCTTGTTCAATCCCATCCGAACATTATCGCCATCAAGCACATAGGTATGAACGCCTCGATCGTGAAGCATGCGATCGACCGCGTTCGCGACAGTACTCTTGCCGCAGCCACTCAGGCCGGTGAACCACAGAACAGCTCCCTTGTGTCCGCTGAGCTTCTGTCGCTCTTCGTGACTGACGTTGTGTTCGTGCCAGGTGACGTTGGTTGCCTTCTGATCTGCCATTTTTCAATTGCTTTGAAATGAACTGGGTGAACCGCTTTTCACGCAGACTCCGGCGTTTCGAACTGTTCCCTGCGACGTTTGGGCAGAACGACCTCAAGTGGATCTACGTACAAAGCACCTGCTGCAAGCGCGGAATGATAGGTAACTCGAGACCTGTGGCAATCCCTGCGATCCAACTAAATCAAGGCTTCTCATCACCGAAAAACGATAGAACGACTGCTGTCGGCCGCAACTCCCGTTATTTCAAGGGGTTCGCCCCGTATTTGATGGCAGCTCGTCTCCGTATCTGCGAATCTTGTTAACCGGTGACAGCTGCGCTGGAGGCGGTCTGATTTCGCTGGTAGTCTGCCAATCTGTCAGCGTTTTTGCTGACAGATTGACAAAAGCGGGAAGAACTGTTTCGGCGTGACCCCGGCAGATCAATACTCTCCCTAAGAAATTTCACAGCAGGTAGACAGGTGACGGCGATGGCAGCAGGCCCGGATTTTTCAAAACTAGAGCTCATTCCGGCCATCGCACAGGATGCCGAAACCGGCGACGTTCTCATGATGGCATGGATGAATGAGGAGTCTTTCAAAGAAACGCTCGTCACTAGCCGAGTCGTATACTTCAGTCGCAGCCGTCAGAAACTGTGGCGCAAAGGCGAGGAAAGTGGGAATGTTCAGCAGTTGAAAGCGATTTACTTCGACTGCGACGCCGACACTCTGCTGGTGAAGGTCAATCAAATTGGCGGCGCCGCGTGTCACGAGGGGTATCGCAGTTGTTTTTTTCGGCGACTGGATCCTGCAACGGGAGATGTCGCTGTTGAGGGCGATCGAGTATTCGATCCCGCCGAAGTCTATAAGAAGTAGTTCACAGACACGTACCAGCCTGTTGCTGCAGGTGGTCGTTGATACGATTCACGAATTCCTCAACTGCTCAAATTATCCAAACGCAATTTCACTTAGAAACTCAAGATGTCCGGGCGTATATTGAAACTTGGCATTCCTGCCGGGAGCCTGCAGGACTCAACAGCGGAACTGTTCCGTCGCGCCGGCTACAACATCAAGTTTGCATCACGATCGTATTTTCCGTCCGTGGATGATGCTGAAATCGAATGCATGCTGATTCGTGCTCAGGAGATGGCACGATACGTCGAGAACGGAATTCTCGATGCCGGCATCACAGGACACGACTGGGTGCTGGAGACCAACGCCAACGTCCATGAAGTGTGCGAACTGCTGTTTTCTAAGGTCAGTCGACGGCCTGTGCGGTGGGTACTGTGTGTGCCGAATGATTCGCCGATCAAGACTGTGCAGGATCTTGAGGGGAAATCGATCGCAACGGAAGCTGTCGGACTGACGTCAAACTACCTGAAGAAGCATGGCGTCAATGCAAACGTTGAGTTTTCCTGGGGCGCCACCGAAGTGAAGCCGCCAAAGCTGGCTGATGCCATTGTCGAGGTAACCGAAACCGGTAATTCTCTACGTGCCAACAATCTGCGGATTATGGATGAGGTCATTCAAAGCACCACGCGGTTCATCGCCAATCCCGATAGCTATGCCGACGAATGGGTCAAATCGAAGATCGACAACATCGCTCTGATGCTGGCATCATGTTTGGCAGCAGAAGGCAAGGTGGGGCTGATGCTGAACGTTCATCGAGAAAAACTGGACGCTGTCGTCGATATTCTGCCAGCGTTGCAGACGCCCACGATTTCTCACCTGTCAGATCCCGACTGGGTGGCGGTCAACACGATCGTTGAGGAAAAACTGGTGCGCACGGCCATGCCTCGCCTGAAGGCCGCCGGTGCCCGAGGCATCGTTGAATATCCGATCAGTAAGATCATAGATTGACAATGGCCAGGCATTCAAGAGATTCTGCAGAACACCTTCACTCAACGGAAAGACACCTCGTGGCACGGTTCCTGCAAGTCATTCTTTTTGTTGTCTTCGCAACGAACGCTCCTGCGGCATTGGCGCAGCCGTATGTAAATCTGCTTCAGGGCTCTGATCTGAACCACTGGATGAAGCCGTCCGGAGATCCCGTAACGGCCGGCTGGAACCTCGAACCGGGTGGCGTTCTGCATCTGTCCGGCAAAGGCGGTCACATCATTACCCGGCAGGAATACGGTGACTTTGAACTGTGGTTCGAATTCAGGATTGCCGCCAAGGGCAACAGCGGTGTCAAGTACCGCGTTCAGCACTATGGCAAACAACTGCTGGGCATCGAGTATCAGGTTCTGGACGACAAGGCATACCCGAAACTCACGCGCGACCATCTGACCGCGTCGCTGTATGACCTGGTAACACCAATTCCCGGCGAAACGCGGCTTAACGGCGACGACGAATTCAACATCGGCAAGATTCGTGTGCAGAACAACCGGGTCCAGCATTGGGTCAACGGTCAGCTGACGATTGACGAACCGCTTTGCGGCAGCCGCTGGCAGGCTCATGTTGCAGCCAGCAAGTTCAGCAACAAGGAAGAGTTTGGCGAAAACGTCATGGGGCACATCATGCTGACCGACCATGGCAGCGAAGTCTGGTACCGAAACATGTTTATTCGCTCGCTGAGCTGTTGCAACAGCCCCCAACGTGAAGACCGCCGCCGAGACTCACGGGGCGGCCGCCGATGAAATTCGTCCTTGTCATTCCCGACGGTTTGGCCGACGAACCTCAGGCATCGCTGGGCAACGTTACTCCGTTGCAGGCGGCGAACGTTCCTGCGATGGATGCCGTCGCTGCAGCCGGGATCGTCGGCAGCACAGATAACGTCCCGGCCAGTATGCCCTCAGGCAGTGACGTCGGCACCATGACTCTGTTTGGTTACAACACTCTGAAGTGTCACACGGGTCGAGCTCCCATCGAAGCGGCCGCTCAGGGCATCGAGCTCAGTCCGGGCGACTGGGCCGTTCGCTGCAATCTGGTCACCGTGAATGACGGCGCGATGCAGAGTTTCACGGCGGGCCAATACCCCAATGACTCGGGCCAGGAACTGGTGGAATTACTGCAGAAGGATCAGTGCGGCGCCAGCCACTGGAAGTACCATGCCGGCGTCAGCTATCGTAATCTTCTGGTGTATCGATCTCGCGGGACTGCTGCACCGTTTTCTGCAGACACTCGGTCGACACCGCCACACGACATTACGAATCAGCCGATTGCTGATCATCTGCCGTCCGGTCCTGGTTCAGACGCCCTGAAGGCATTGATGGAACGCAGCATAGAGCTGTTCGCCGATGCACCTGCAAATGTTGCACGCGGAGGGGCCGGTGAATTGCCGGCGACGCAGACGTGGTTGTGGGGCATTGGTCAGCGACCCGATCTGCAGTCATTCGTGGAACGCTATGGAGTCCGCGGAGCTGTGATCACGGCCGTTGATCTGTTGCGTGGCATGGGCCGACTGATCGGCTGGGATGTCGTGGAAGTCGAGGGAGCCACCGGCTACCTCGACACAGACTACGTCGCTAAGGGCCAGGCGGCCATCGAAACTCTGTCTCGTGACGACGTCGATTTTCTGGTTGTGCACGTCGAAGCCACTGATGAAGCGTCACACGAAGGTGATACCGCTGGAAAAATCAAAGCCGTCGAAAGCATCGACCGCCACATCGTGGCACCGGTCAACGATTGGTTGAAGTCACAGGGTGACTATCGACTGCTGATCAGTCCGGATCATCCTACATTTCTGCGGACACGGACCCACAGTCATGGTGACTGTCCATTCGCGATGTGCGGCGCTGGCATCGAGTCCAACGCACCGACCACGTACGACGAAGTGGCCGCGGCCGCGTCTGATGTTGGTTTCCCGGAAGGGCATGAACTGATGGGACGTTTTCTGAAGGTGTCTTAATCAGGCAGGTCGTCCTGCCAGCTGAAACTGCGTTGAACCGCGTGCCCGGCGGGCCGCTGCGGTTTGATGATTGCTGGCAATGATGGACGAAGTGGCCGTCGCGGGGAGCGCGGGGCGGTGCCCCGCGGTTAAGCGATTTGTTGGTACTTCAAACTGTTTTCTGCCGCTGTGGCAGGACTCTGAAGGTCAAAGACGAACTGATGAGATACGAATCCGCTGTCCGGATTATGTTTTAGCGGTAAGAGTATCGATCGGGAAACGCGATGCAGAATCGCTCAGAGCAGTGCTTGAAGAAAGACAGGAAGGCGAACGGCAGCAGGTCGAAAAAGCGTCTGTGCCAGCCTGGACTAACGTGAGATCAGCTGCATACAGGCATACAGAGGACTTAGTGAAGCTCCCGTCGTCGAGTGCTGGTGGATCCCAGGGCAGAAACCGAAGATAATGGGCCCGAAGAGTCGGCCGCCCCCCCCGTTAGCCTGATTCCGTCAGGTGCGGCCAGCCAGCCAGACATTCTTGTCGGTCAGTACTGGAACGCCCTGCTTTCTTGTAAAACTCCGAGACCGTCGATCCCCAAAATTCCGCCTGGGCCGGCATGTTCTGGAATCCCTGCCTGGTCGCAAATGATCGTCAAAATTATTTTCCTCGATGAAGCAGAGCCTTGAGCATAGGTGTTCCCAGGCCGGAGCCTATGAACCAGGTACAACCGTCGCACTCCAACCGTTTTCAGGGGCCGTTGATGAAGGACAAACCGCAACCGTTCGGCCTGCCAGCAGCCGAAGAGCTTCAGAAATACAGAATCTGGGATTCTTACTTTCTGCCGCTGCAGAGTTCCAACGGGCTGCGATTTGCGAGCGATGTTGATCGGTCTCAATCGGCCATTAGGAAGTCGGCAATGGAGAGGTTGTGTGTGTTTTTGCACGTTGGGCTGGGCACTGCAGACGCGGCGACAGAAGCGAATCTCCGCGACAACCCCGATGCTGTTCTGGCACCGCTCAGGCAGTGGTCGGACACGTTAATCCCCATGATGCGGTTGAATCCGATGGATGTCGGCGGCTCACTGAATGCATTGAACCGATGGATGCGTGATGGCCCGATGGCGGGTGTGTACTTTGCGAGTGGAAGTCAGGCGTCGCTGCCCTGCAATCATCGCAACTTCGATCCGTTGGTGCAGAGGATTGATGAGCTGGGCGGCGTTATCATGCAACACACCTGGTTCAAAACGGGAGGCAAGGACAGCGTTGGCGAGTCGACTCCGTCAGAGTTGGCAGAACTGGCGAAACGCTTTCCGGAAATTGAGTTTGTCTGCGCACATGCGGGTGGAGAATGGGAAAAGGGTCTCCGCGCCATCAGGGCATATCCCAATATTCTGGCCGAGACGTCCGGATTTGATGCGACGGCTGGTTTTATTGACATGGCTGTTCGTGAACTCGGAGACGACCGAATTGTGTTCGGAAGTCATCTGCCATCGCGATCTCTCGGAACAGAGCTCAGCAAGGTGCTGAACGCGGACATTTCTGATGCCGCTCGAAAAAAGATTCTCGGAGGGAATTTGCGTCGCCTGCTCGCACCGATTCTCTCAAAACGAAAGTGATCCGCCCGGGCAGTGACCGATCATTCCCGCCCAGAATTGAGTATTTGTACCAATCAGCAGAATATGAGGCACACATGAATCGCAGGAACACACGTGGTTTGAACATGGCGGATTTTCGACGAAACGTGATGCCCGTGTTGTACACGCTGTTGGCTGCGATGCTGTCGTCGTTTAACGGCAGTGCAGCAGCGGCAGGAAACGTGGTTCTCATGATCTCTGACAACCAGAGTTGGTTTGACGTCGGCTGTTATGGAAATACGGTCGTACAAACGCCGAATATTGATCGTCTGGCTGCGAAAGGTGTGAAGTTCGAGTCCGCATTCGCCACCACGGCTTCGTGTGGCCCCAGCAGAGCCGTCATTTACAGTGGACTGCTGACACACCGCAACGGGCAGTACGCTCACCCTCACCGCGAACACAATCAGGAAATACGTCCGGATGTGACGACTGTCTTTGAGATGCTCAAAGACAACGGTTATCGCACCGCATTGATCGGCAAGGACCATGTCCGTCCGCTGGAGAAGTACCCGATCGATTTTAAGCCGAAAGCCCGATCACGCAATGTCATCGAGATGGCTGCTGCTGCTGATCGCTTCATGGCAGAGGCAGAGAAACCGTTCTTCCTGGTGATGTCATTTGGCGATCCTCATCCCGTTTCCATCGACGGCAGGGGCTGGGGCATTCCGTCTCCGCAGAACGGTTATACTCCCGTGCAGTATAATCCACAGAACGTAGAAACTCCTGGATTTCTGCCGAACACTGCGGATGTTCGGGAAGGCATTGCTGGCTATTATCAACAGATCACCAGAATGGATTTCGGTGTTGGGCGAGTACTGCAGTCGCTTGAACAGCAGGGGCTTATAGATGATACGCTGGTTATCTTTACGGCGGATCATGGCACGTCTGAGCCTGGAGCGATGGGAACACATTACGAACCGGGTGTCCGTGTGCCATTCGTGGTCTATTGTCCCGGACTGCAGCGCCGCGGCATCACCAATTCGGCACTGGTCGCCTTCACCGACATCACACCCACGATTCTTGACTGGACGGCGACACAGTTCGATGACTACCAACTGCACGGTCGCAGCATTTTGCCGATCCTGGAAACGCCGCACCCGGAAGGCTGGGATCACGCACTGCTCAGCCACGTCGGACATGACGTATTTGCGTACTATCCCATGAGAACGCTGCGCGGGCAGCGGTACAAACTGATCTGGAACGTGAACTATCGCAGCGAATACCCACTACCAATCGACACCATACAACGCCGGACATGGATGAACGCTCGCAAAGGTGAAACGCAGATGCTTGGAGCACGCTCCATCGAAGCCTTCCTGCACAGACCGCAGCTGGAACTCTACGACCTGCAGGACGACCCGTGGGAAGTGAAGAATCTCGCCAGCAACCCAACCTTCTCATCGGTCCTGAATGAGTCCGTCGCCGAACTGGTAGAGCGGCTGGAAGCCCAGCGGGATCCGTGGCTGCGGAAGTATCATCCGCTCAGAGCCGGGCAATAAAAATCGTCTTCAACCCAACGACGCGCAGTGCGAGTGATGAGCTTACCCGATGACCTGCGAGATGCATGAATTGGATTGCGAGATTCTGGTCGCGGGTGGCGGTGCGGCCGGAGTACCCTGCGCCTTGGCCGCTGCGCGGTGTGGTGCAAAGGTGATTTTGTGCCATGACCGGCCTGTCCTTGGTGGCAATGCCTCCAGTGAAGTACGGATGCACATCGTGGGGGCCAATGGCACTGGTCGTTTCGATCGCGGCTGCGAACTGCAGACGGAAGCTCGTGAAGGCGGCATTATCGAAGAGATTCGTCTTGAAAACTGCGTGCGGAACCCTCAGCGGTCGGCTTCGATGTTCGACCTGATTCTTTATGAAATGTGTCGGGCAGAACCCAATCTCACTTTGCTGATGAACACAACGCTGACCGGTGTCGAGCTGCAATGTGGAGACGGACCGCACATTGAAGCTGCGATTGCGGAACGGCAGAGTACGGAGGATCGATTCCGTATTCGGGCTCAGATATTTATCGACTGTACCGGAGACGGTCGTCCGGGGTTTGAAGCGGGTGCGGCCTTCATGCGAGGTCGCGAGAGTCAGGCGGAGTACGGCGAATCGCTGGCGCTGTGTGAGGCGGATTCGTTTCAGCTGGGGTCGACGATCCTGATTACCGCCCGCCGACATGAACGGCCGATGCCCTACGTCGCGCCGCCGTGGGTGCGCGAGTTCACGAAAGATGATCTGGCGCTGCGTCTGTACGCTGTTCCTGGTGATGAACCGCCGACCCACGAGTACGGTTACTGGTGGGCCGAGTGGGGCGGGGTACTGGACACCATCAAAGACAACGAAACGATTCGGGATGAATTACTGTCGGTAACTTTGGGCATCTGGAACCACATCAAGAACGGGCCTCCCGATACGGCGAATGATGCGGATCCGTTTAATGCTTCGCACTGGGCGCTCGACTGGATCGGCTTTCTTCCGGGAAAACGTGAAAGTCGCAGATTCATCGGACAGCATGTGCTGACTCAGTCGGATCTGCAGTTGTCACGACCGTTTTCGGATGCGATCGCCTATGGCGGATGGTCAATGGACCTGCATCCGCCCGATGGCGTCGATGCGCCCCTCGAACAACCCTGTGTCCAGCACGCGTTGCCGTTCCTGTACGACATTCCGGTACGCAGCTGTGTTGCTCGCGATGTGCCCAATCTGATGTTTGCCGGGCGGAACATATCGGCCACGCACGTCGCGTTTTCTTCAACGCGCGTGATGGCCACGTGCGCCGTCGTGGGACAGGGCGTCGGGACGGCAGCAGCACTTGCGGCTCGGCACGCGGTTTCGCCGAATCTTATTGCGTCGGACAAACAGCTGATGATCAACATCCGGGAACAACTGCGACGCGATGACGCGTTTCTGATTGGTCCGGCGGATGATCCTGTCGGTGGGATAGCGGCGGCAGCGCAGATTACTGCGTCCAGCAGACAGCCTGGCGGTGGAGCCGCCAATGTTCTTTCAGGACAGACGCGAAGCGTTTACGGCGATCGCGGCGTGTCGCCTGAACGGACGACCGAGGGGCTGCAGCGGTGGATGTCCGCCCCCAATGAATTGCCCGCAACGATCCGGTTTGACTGGCAGACTTTCCAAACGGTCCGAAGCATTCAGCTGGTTTTTGATACCGGCATGCATCGGCATTTGACGCTCAGTCACCACGACGGGTACACATCGCAGATGATCTGGGGCAGGCCGCAGCCGGAGACCGTACGTGATTACGAGGTGCAGATTCTTGAGCAGGACGGATGGAAAACGGTGTGCGAAGTCAGAGACAATTATCAGCGATCGCGGCGACATTCGCTGCCGGAAGGCACCGTGACCAAGTCTCTTCGTATTCTGGTCACGCAGACGAATGGGATCGACCACGCAAGAATATTCGAAGTTCGACTCGACTGAAAATCAGAGCACGCACGTCGGTCCGATTGCGTCTTTTGTCAGGACGGCGGGGAATGGAAATTACGAATGCGACTCAGGAACATTGTGATGCTGAGGATGCCTCGGACATTTATTGCCAAAGGCTTCACACCGCCGTAGTGTTGCTGATCCTGTTCTGTTCCGCGGTATTGGGACAGCCCGAGAGACCACTGGACTCTACTGCGGCAGGTCTTCGACCAACTCGGATGCTGACCTCTATGCGTGCAGATGGTCTGGACCTGAAAATGCATGTCTTTGAACCGACGGGACACCTTTCTTCCCATCGTTGTAACGTGTTTATGACTTTTTTGTGGCGTCGGCTGGACGGGGGGAAATGCACGACGCCGCTATTCGTATGCCGATTGTTTTCGACAGCATGCATGGTTTCCGTCTCCGTTGATTACAGATGGCTGTGGCACAGCGATAAGTCCACAGTCTTTGACTGTGTGAGAGACGGACGATCTGCGGTGCGACATCTGCGTCTACATGGTGCAGAGCCAGGGATCGACCCACAGTGCGGCTGAATTCAGTCAGATCTCCCCGTGAAATGGACAGAGTCCGCATTTTTCCGGCGGTGGCATCGAAAATGTCTGCAAAAATGATCTGTGCATTTCCTGAGGGCACCGATCAAAAGGGAGCTGGACCACCGCTCACAGGTGCATCCATCGCATCGGTGATTCGTGGGGGATTGCGACCAGAGCTGTGCGTTTGACACCCAGTGCTTCGTTGTCAATCCATTTTGCGCCGTTGGCGAACATTTGCTCTATTTGTCTTATGGCCCCGTTTGTTGGTTGCACCTTTGCAATTTAGTGCATACGTTGTGTTTGTTGTTTCAGGTGTTTTTTTTTCGCTTTTAAGAAAGTTTCCATTCAATGAGAAAACGCCCCGGTTTTACATTAATTGAACTGCTGGTCGTGATTGCAATCATTGCCATTTTGATTGCACTGCTGCTGCCAGCCGTGCAACAGGCCAGAGAAGCTGCACGACGAACTCAGTGTAAGAATAATCTCAAGCAACTGGGGTTAGCCCTGCACAACTACCACGATGTCTTTCTTCAGTTTCCACCGTCCATCTTTCGGACCGTTGGTGGTCTTGGTCCAACCTGGTCGGCCTCAAGCCGTGGGTCTTATTTGACACGTCTGTTGCCGTATGTGGAACAGGCGCCCATGTACAATGCGTTGGATTTCAGTCTGGAAGGGACGCCATGGACGCCGGCTAACTTTGAGGGACAGGTGGACGGTAGCGGCAAGCTGTATCGTGACTATCTAATTCCATCGTTTGTCTGTCCAACCGAAATCAGTCCCACCAAAGATGGTCATGGTGCCAAGACCAACTATGCGTTGAGCATGGGAAATCAGGCGATGCCTGCGCACGGCGCCGGTGGTGGATGTAGTGACTATCCTGGAAATAATTTCGGGAATGGTTCGGCAGGTCACGGGAACTCAGCCAGTTCGTCCGCTATCTCAGGCTTTGTTTCTCGTCTGAACTGGGCCGCCAAAATGTCAGACTTGGTGGATGGGTCATCAAACATTATCGCTGGCGGTGAGATTCGGCCACAATGTGGTGACCATTCGCGAAATGGCTGGTTCCATTTCAACTCACTGTGGGTTGCGACCACCGCACCGGTCAACTACCCGATCAAGTGCGTTCGGGAAGATGCTGGCTGGAATGGTGCTTATGACGGGACGCCCGGAAATACCGGGTGTAACCATTGGCAGAACTGGCAGACCAGTCAGGGTTTCAAGTCTCGCCACACAGGGGGAGCTCAGTTTGTGATGGGCGACGGTTCGGTGCATTTCATAAGCGAGAATATCGATTACCTGCTCTACCAAAGACTGGGTGATCGTCGTGACGGTCAGCCTGTTGGTGAGTGGTAGGTCGTTGCTGACCTTGAGTTTAGGGTGGACATCTGGTTTCAGGCAATCGCCTGAAACCAGATGAGTTTCACTGTTCGAATTGTGTCAGCCCGCCAGGAAGCGACTTTCTGGTGGGCTTCGACGTTCTGTGAAGTTTTGTCAGTAGCTATTCAGTGGCGAAGTTCCCGCTGGCTCGACTTGATCAGCGATGCTGGCGACAGCGGTCAGGTATGGTCTAATTCGAGTCACGGATCTCCCGCTGGATTGATACGCAGTCCGAAGAAAATCAGAGTTTTATGAACAGTCCGAAAGTCACCAGGATCTGGCAATGTGTGACGGGTCTTTCCCTGGCGTTTGTGATTGGTTGCGGGGAAGCGTCTGACAGACCTGAAACGTATCCCGTCAGTGGCACCGTCGCGTACAATGGGGATCCCGTCGAAGGCGCTTCCGTAGCATTTTGGAAAGAAGGGGCAGCCAGAGCAGCTACTGGCGTAACGAATGCCGAGGGGAAGTTTCAGCTGTCAATGTATGAATTAAACGACGGCGCAATTCAAGGTAGTCAGATTGTTACCGTTTCAAAGTTGCAAGGTGGGGCAGCAGCCACTACGCAAATGTCAACGGAAACCATGAATGATGCTTCTGCGATGGCTGAAATGATGGCCGCTGCCGGTTCGGACGGTCCGAAGGCATCCAAGTCACTGCTACCAGAGAAATATTCAAGTCAGACGACATCCCCACTTAAGGAGACTGTTGCCGCCGGTGGCGAAAATACGTTTGTCCTTCAGTTGACGGATTAAGTTGTGACCGGTCGGCGAATTCTGGCTGTTGGCCTTATTTGTATTATTGTGGGAACGAAGTTCTGGACTTCGTCCGGCCCGGACCAGTTGCCTGAGCAAATGTTTGTGCAGGCCCTGGAAAACGCTAATGCGGGCCGCCTCGACGGTGTTGAAGCGGTCCTGGAGCGACTGGCGGCTGAAAAAGAATACTGGCGGCATCTGGCTGTGCTGGATGCCGTTCTTTTCCTGCGCAGCGGCCGGCCGGAAGAAGCTCTGCAGCGGTTGTCTTCCATCCCCGAACAGACACCCGTGCGAGAGCACGCCCTGTTGTGCGGCGGAGAAGCGCTGTATTCACTACAGCGGCTCGGAGAAGCCCAACAGGTTTTTCAGATTCTCAGATCAGAATTCCCGGCCAATGTGGCGGCCCGCAGGTGGCTGGGAGCGATCTACTACGATCTGGGCGCATACGATGCCGCAATCACCGAACTTGAAGCAGTGGCCGTGGCTGTTCCTGACGATTTTCGACCTCATCATTTACTGGGCATCATGTACCAGGACTTTGAAGCAGAGGACGATGCCATCCGGTGTTTTCGAAAGGCCGTTGAACTTGATCCGCCCGCTGACAGGAAGACCCAGATTCTGGCCGATCTGGCGAAAGTGCTGATCAGCAATCGCCAGTACGATCAGGCGCTCCACATTCTTGAGTCTCAGCCGGATCAGGTCGGTACCAGTCAATTGTACGCACTGAGTTTTTGGGGGCAGGGAAATGTCGTGGAAGCTCAGGAGCAGTTGGATCAGGCAGAACAACAGGGAGCGTTGAGTCCTGACGGGCTGCAGTTAAAGGCGGAGCTTGAATTGGCGCGCGGGAATGAGGCCTTGTCCATTTCAATTCTGGAAGAATTGATTTCCGAATTCCCGGATCGGATGGATTCACGCTATCAACTGGCTCTGGCCTTACAGCAGGTCGGGCGAAAGAAAGAATCTGTTATCCAGATGAATCTCTGGAAAGAGCAGCGTAAACAGGCAGATGAATTAATTCAGTTGAACCTGAAGGCTGTCATGGATCCCGGCGACGCGGAGGTTCGGGATCGTCTTTCTGTATTGTGTCGGCAGCTTGGGAAAACGCAGCTCGCGGAAATGTGGCATGACGCCGCCGAGGCGTGCCGCCGAACGCAGACTTCTGTCGAACCCTGATCGGACTCGTCCTCGGTAACCCGACTCGCTGTCTGCGGGGGGACACGCACTCGACCTGCAGAATCTGTCGGACACTGGCCATCGTGCTATGGTGCGGTCTGACCGGTGTCTGTCTTCACCGCGTCCGTCAGTCGCTGCTGAAATTCTGTCGCCAGGTGCTGATAAGCGGTATCCCGTTCTGCCCTTGCAACGTAATGACTGGCAAGCAGTTCCAGCCCCGTCGCGTTAGTCGGGTCGTGATCGAGGCCGGTAAGGATACGCAGCACTCCCTCTTCCGGATCTCCATACGCCATCATGATTTCTCCGGCCCTGATCAGCTTGGCTGCGTTGTCCGGTTCTGTCAGGACATCGGCATTCAGCCTGTCCAGTTCTCCCAAAGCTTTTCTGGCGGCAGAGACAATTTTTAGATGTTCGTCTGCCTTGTCCCTGTGCCCCTTGAGTGAATATGCCTGAGCAAGCAGGTAATGAGTTTCGTCGTAACTCGGACGAAGGTGAAGCGCATCCTGTAATGGCTCTATGCAGTCGTCATACTTCCCTGCTTCCAGCAGCGCTCTGCCCAGGGCGACGTGTGCATCCAGAGACCGGGGATCAGTTCGGCAGGCTTTCTTCAGTAATATGACTGCGTCCCGCATGTTTCCTTCCGCAACCTGGCATTCTGCCAGTCCGATACGGATACGGACGGATAATTCCGGGTCGTCGTTTGATTCGTCGGCCAGCAGTTGCTGAAAGTATTCGGCCGCTTCTGAAAATCGGTTTTGAGTGACAAGGAGCTCAGCGAGCCCAAGTCGTGGGGTGTTCCAGTCGGGTGCGATACTGATTGCCGCTCGAAAGTCGTCTTCTGCTTTTTGGGGAGCACTCAGTAATTGATAGATTCTTGCCCGCTGCAGAAGCGGTGTCGCGTCGTCTGCTGCGTCCGCTATCCATGGATCAAGCAGGCTCAGGGCCGCATCTGTACGATGACTTCTGATGTAGCCAATCACAAATGCCTCACAGACTTCTTTGTTGTCGTAGTTTGGGTCGGTCAGCAGCGGTGCAAGATGAGGCTCTGCCTGGATCATCTGTCCGGACTGCGCCAGTGCCAGCCACTGTTCTCGATTCAGGTCCGACCTGGCAGCCCCCAGCTTCGAGGCTTTCTTAAGAGCCTCTGTGACAGTTTGCATGTCTCCTGCCCGACGCGCAACCTTTGCTTCCAGCAATGCGAATGCGGGATCGTTCGGCAACAGTCTTTGCGCCGTCTGAACCCATTGCCGGGCAGAAACAAGATCACGGTCGGCAATGTAAGAATTGACAACAGCACTCAGAGGCGGGCCGAGAACGGGTTTTCGCTGCCAATACAGAAAAAATGCCAACAGCAGCGACAGCACTGCATATTTTCTAAGCCGTCGAAAACGTGCGGAATCCGACTGCGATGGTGTTTTGTTGACCTGTGTGGGAACGGTGTCGGTCACCGGCAAATGCTTTCCGAAATGACTTATCAGACCCTGGTGTTATATTTGGAGAGTATGTTGAACGAAATCTCTTCCATTTGAAGCAACGACGACATCTACCACAATCCATTGAGAGCTAATTTGTCGACTGCATCAGAATTGTCGTCGCACAGGAAGATCGAAGGTACCCACATGTTTGTTTTTTCTGCCTCAGTGATTCGTCAACGGCGTTGGATATGGACTGTACTGGTTCTGACATCGTGCGGGACAAGCGGCTGTGGCGACCCGGCATCTGAAACGTCACCGGTGCAACCATCGACAGTGAATCCAGTGTCCTCCGTTGATATGGAACAGCATGTCGTCCATTTCTGCGGAGACTGTCACGTTGTACCACGACCGGAAAGCTTTCCGAAAAATGCATGGCATGATGAAGTCCGCAGGGGGTTTGACTTTTACGTATCGTCAGGCAGAACCGATCTGAACAGGCCGGTCCTTGCCGATGTGACACAGTACTTCCGCGAACGTGCTCCGGAAACGCTTGAGTGCCTGCCGTCTGTCGCAAACCGTTCTGGCGGTCTGTTTCGGCAGGTCGTTGCACCATTGTCGGATTCGACAGCACGGCCTGCGGTTTCGTTTGTCGCCGATCACACGGACGATTCAGAGTTGTCCTGGTGGGTCAGTGACATGCAGCACGGGACCATTTCTCTTCTGACCGCGGATGGAAACAGTTCGTGGACCAACAGTTCGGCCGTCTCAAATCCGGCCGTGGTGCGAGTCTGCGATCTCGACAAAAACGGCCGGCAGGACCTGCTGTGTTGTGATCTGGGCAGTTTTCTTCCGGAGGATCATGATCGCGGCAGGCTGGTCTGGATTCGTGACCTGGGAACAAAGGATCAACAGGAAGTCACGTTATTAAACGGCGTCGGTCGCATCGCGGACGTCCGAGTTACCGATATCGACGGGGATGCGGACGACGACCTTGTCGTGGCCGAGTTCGGCTGGCATAAAACCGGCGGGGTTTATCTGCTTGAAAACGTCGGTGAAAATGAAACCGGCAGACCCACTTATGATCGCCTTGAACTGGATGATCGCCCAGGCACCATTCATGTGTATGTGACAGATCTTAACGCCGATCGTCTGCCGGATATCGTCGCACTGATATCACAGGAACATGAACAGATCGTCGCTTATTTGAATGGCCCGACCGGTTATTCTCGTACCGTGCTGTATCAGGCGCCGGATCCGGCGTACGGATCCAGCGGGCTGAGCATCGTCGATATTGATCAGGACGGCGACGAAGACATGCTGTACACGAATGGAGATACGTTCGATTCTCATTTCGTTAAACTATATCACGGTATTGCATGGCTGGAGAACAAAGGAAATTTGCGATATGAACACCATCACCTGGCAAGCATGCCGGGAGTTCACCGAGCACTGGCGACGGACTTCGATCTGGACGGTGACATGGACATCGCTGCGGTTGCGCTGCTGCCCGAGCGAATACTGCAACAGGACCGTTCCGTGAAGTTTCACGGGGCGATCTGGTTAGAACAGGCATCCGACGGGCAATTTGAAGAACATGTGATCAGTTCCGGTGATCCGTTTCATGCCACCATGACCCTGTCCGACGTTGATAACGATGGCGATACGGACATCATTGCCGGAAACTTCCTGCCGACTCAGCCGACGTTGCCGATTTCAATCTATAAAAACGGCACAAACCCCGCGCAGAAAACGTCGGTGGATTAATCAATCGGTGTCAGCTGGATTCCCTGCCGGGCATGTACTGCTTAACCTGGAAACGTCGTCGTCCCGAGCGGACAATCCTGCTCAGTTTGGCGCGGCTGCATCATCCGGTTCCTGGGCGGAAGACATGGTTGTCAGCACTTTGGTATCCGGATGTTGCTCCAGCCATTCCTGCCACGTGGTGATCTGACACTCATGTTCCGTCAGTGGAATGTCCGGTGACGACTGTTTGTACATCTGTTTCCGAAACCTGACCAGCATTTCGTCGTCAGAGAATCCACCTACTGCCAGAGAAATCGGCTGACCCGGAGTATCGTCCGTAAATGCTCGAGCACATGCGGTACGGTCACAGTAGGTTATTGAAACCGGCGTTGTCCCGACGACGTCATTAACAACATGCGATGACATTCCGGACATCGCTTTGATGCTGTATGCTCGCGATATGCCGTTGGCCACGACACCAATAACCGGTTCCTCTGCCTTGAGTTCAGCGGCATCGGCGTTCACGAATTCCGGCAGCTGAATTCCCTCGCTGATAAACGGCGTGTTTTGCATCGCGGTATTCAACAGGAGATCTTCTGCCGCGCGACGGCTGTCATCTGCGGACTCACCGCTGCAGCCCGAAACGGCGGCCATCACGAAGAAAATGCCCAACACTGAAAATGTCCGCATGTTAATTTTCCTGAAAGAGAATCACCGGATCTCTGGATTCTACAACAGCAATACACGTGTTTACTGTGACGTCTGAGAGTTTTTGAACGACGCCTGACGGCCACCGAATCTCTACCTGTTCAACTGCCGCGGCCGCGTCGAAGCCGAAGTGCAGGCGACGTGTGCTGGTTGACGCATAACTTCCACCTCCCACCCACTGTCGCAGTATATTCTTTCCGCCAGCGGTTAACTGAACTACGGCCCCAACCGCGTCACGCGACGAACTGCGACCGAAAAGTTCCATCGTCAGATAGTTGCCGGTCCGGCAGGTGTTTTGCAGCAGCGACGTCTGTTCACCGGTATGCATGACAACGACGTCCCAATCACCGTCGTTATCCAGATCTGAGGTCGCCGAACCTCTTGCCATATGCGGCTGGCTCATGTACGCGCCGGCCTGTTCTGCGACATTGCGAAACCGTTCTCCCGCCATGTTTTCGAAGAACAACGGAGTCTGTCTGAGAGGGGAGGCGCGGGGATATCGGATCACGTGACCATTAGAGACAAAAACGTCTTCGTCTCCGTCATGGTCCGCGTCAAAGCAGAGTGTGCCCCACCCCACAAATAGAGCCCCAACGGCCGTCACGCCCGTTCGATTGCTGACATGACGGAAAAGCATGTTGCCCTGTCCCTGGTAGACGGCATTGGATTCACGTTCATAGTTGGCCACCCAGATGTCAAAGATTCCGTTGTTGTCATAATCGAGCAACTGCACCCCCATACTGCCATCGGGAACTCCGCGTCCGCTGAGACTGACTCCACTTGCCAGCGACACGTCTGACAACGAAGTCCCCTTTTCATTCTGATAAAGGACATTCGGGACGGTGTCATTCGTTACATAGATGTCTGGTTGCTGGTCATGATTGAAGTCCGCAATAAGAACACCCAGCCCTTTTCCGTCACCCTTCAGACCATATTCGGCAGACACGTTATTGAAGACGCCCGCAATAGACCCGGTGTAGAATGTGTCCGGCAGCCCTTTGAATTCACGTGGAGGGCACACTTCACGTGACGCTTCGGTCGGCCCGGGACAAAATGGGTGGTTCTCCGGACTCCAGTTCACGTAGTGAGCCACGTACAGGTCAAGTATGCCGTCCCCGGTGATGTCGCCCCACGCCGCACTGCTGGCCCATGAACGGTCAGACAGTCCGCAGTCGGACGCAATTTCTTCGAAAGTGCCATCTCCCAGATTATGAAACAACCGAAGGCCACCATAACCCGTGACAAGCGCGTCAGCGAACCCATCATTGTCGAAGTCACCGGAGGCAATACCGTGACTGTAAATTTCAGACTTTGCTGCGCCGGCGCGATCAGTGACGTTGTCAAAGTGCCAGTTGCCCGTGTTCCGAAAAAGGCCGTTGGTCAGTCCGACTGGCTGTATGTCTTCGCCAAGAGTACCGCCGCCCGGTAACCAAATGTCATCGCTGCCGTCCCGATCCACGTCGAGAATTCCAACTCCGCCGCCAAGCGATTCGACGATTGAAAAGTGTCCGGCCTCTTCGCCGTTTCTGTTTGTAAAGGCGACTCCCGATTCGACAGTGGAATTTTCAAAGAAAATGTTGCTCGTGATGTCCGAACTTCGCTCTGAGGCAGTTCCAGTGGAGGGAGATGGTGGTGGCTTATCGTTCAGCGGTGCTTCTGGTGCAATGGCAGGGCCAACGGTATTTCCGCACCCCGGAATGCTCAGGGATAGAATGAGAATGAAAAATCGTATGTCCATATTGCCTCTTACTGTGAGACATCGTTGCGCGTCACCCAGTCGTACGGTGGGCAAACGGAATGAGGTAGGAAAAACACTGCGAAATGCCTTGTTTCAACCTGATCTCCGACCCGGAAGCGTCTTGCCCGTCGGATTCAGTCGCTGTCGATTGAAGTTATCCGGGCATTCGGTCAGGTGCAAGCACAGGGCGCTGACCGCGCAGTTCGACGAACTGACTGGACTCCGCACTCCAATTCAGAGAACTGGATTTCCACAAGCGACGGACCTGGCTCGCCGCTCTGTGTTTTCCGTTGGTGACGAACTCGTTTCCACTTCCGTGCAGAATTACGTAGATTCTTTCCCTGAATTTCATTCAGGACGCCGCTGTCTGTTTCTGCAGGGATCGCAGGGGTGGGCGGAACGTGGCCGGTTGTTTCTTCTCAGCACTCTGATGGACGATAAATATGCGACTCGCTTTGTTTTTGGTTCTATGCTCCATGGTCGGACGAGCGTCAGCCGCCGAGCCGGTTCATGTGCTGGTCTGGGATGAGCGGCAGCCACGGCAGACAGAGGCTTACGACAATTTCCTGGGCAATGAAATTGTCCTTCAACTGAAAGCTTCGACGGATGACCTGGAGTTTCGGTCGGTCGCTCTGGACGATCCGGAACAGGGACTGTCTGTCGTCAATCTTGAATGGGCCGACGTCATCGTCTGGTGGGGACATGCGCGGCACAGTGATGTGACCGAGGACAATTCGCGGCGCGTGGTTGACCATGTGCTGTCAGGCGATCTTGATCTGATCGCTCTGCATTCAGCGCACTGGGCCCGCCCATTTGTCGGTGCTATGAATTGGCGCAGCGTCGAGGATGGTCGCAAACACTTCAAGGAACATGCTGAGGGAGCGTCGCTGACGATCGAGACGGTGGCACCACCGCGGGAACGAACGGTACCGATTCATGGCAGTGTGTCGACACCCGCGTATTTCGGGTACAAGAAGCGGCCAGATGAATATCACGGAGTGATTCATCTGCCGTGGTGCTGCTTTCCGGACTACCGCCCTGACGGCAAGCCGGGCACCATCGCGGTGAAGACGCCGCAGCATCCGATTGCCGGGGGGCTGCCATCGGCATTTCACGTCACGCAGACCGAAATGTACAACGAGCCGTTTCATGTACCGGATCCCGATGAGGTCATCTTCGAGGAAACCTGGCAACTGGGTGAACGTTTTCGCAGCGGAATGGTGTGGGATATAGGAAAGGGAAAAGTCTTCTATTTTCGGCCAGGGCATGAAACCTATCCCGTCTATAAGCAGGCGGAAGTTATTCAGGTCATTGAAAACGCCTGCCGCTGGCTGGGTGGAAAATCAGGACAATAGGTTGCCTGTGTAGAGTTGCAGAGCTTTTTTGAATCGCTCCCAGGCCGGAGCCTGGGAACGAGATAAGAACAAAGCTGGAGTCTGCAGCCAGCAGGGAGAATCTGATTTCGTTTAACGAACCGGAGCTACTCAGATGCGAAGCTGTGTCCTGCATTTATTATTGTTGTGGTTCGTCGGGTCCGTTTCTGCCGTCGCGGAAAACGTGCGCCCCAACATCGTTTTTATCCTGGCCGACGACCTGGGTGTCGGCGACGTGAAATGTTACGGAGGCGAGCGTTGTCAGATCAACACGCCGAATATTGACGCGCTCGCACGTGGCGGATTGCGATTTACCGATGCTCATGTGAGTGCTTCCGTGTGTGGGCCAACACGAGCCGCCATCATGACCGGGCGATATCCGTGGCGTCTGGGCAAGGCTCATCCAGGTGGAGCGTGGGGATTTGTCGGGCCCCGGTATGATACGTCTACTTTTACGCTGGGAAAAATGTTTCAGGGCACAGGGTACAGGACAGGCTATGTAGGCAAATGGCATCTGGGCACGGAGATGACGACCAAAGACGGCGAAGTGCAGAACGAGACGAACGTCGATTACACGAAGCCTCTGAAGATTGGACCGCCCCAGTATGGTTTTGATGACAGTTTTATCCTGCCCGGTTCGCTGGATATGTATCCCTACGCCTTTGCTCGGAACAATGTCTGGCAGGGCGAAGTCACGGCGCAAAAGGGGTGGAGTGCCTTCAATCGTGTCGGGCCGGCGGAAAAGGATTTTCAGGATCACGAAGTGCTGGAGACGTTCTATCGCGAAGGTGAGTCCTTCATCGACCGTCAGCAGGACGGCGAACCCTTCTTCCTTTACCTGGCTCTGACGGGACCGCACACACCGACGAGCCCCGGCAGGGCGTTTCAGGGAACAAGCAAACTGGGAGTGTATGGAGACTTCGTGATGGAGGTCGACCATGCCGTGGAACGAGTAATCAGTGCATTAAAACGAAACGGTTGCTATGAGAATACACTCGTGCTGTTTTCATCCGATCACGGTGCTGCGAGTTATGCCGGCAATATTCTGAAAGCTACCCCGGGGCAGATTCGATTGCTGGAAAAACAAGGACATTTCTCCAGTGGTCCACACCGTGGCTACAAGTTCTCTGTGTACGAAGGCGGCCTGCGCGTTCCGTTGGTCGCCCATTGGCCAGCCGTGATTCAGGCCGGCGGCGAATCCGGCGCACTGATCGGCCTGAATGACCTGATGGCGACGTTTGCCGAAGTTGCTGAGGCCAAACTCGATGCAAAGAACGCACCGGATTCGATCAGTTTCGCGCGACTACTGCGCAACTGCAAACGTGACGGCGTCCGTCGAAATCTGATCATGCAATCCATCGGTCCGTTTGTGGTGCGCGACGACGAATGGAAACTCTGCCTGTGCCCTGGCAGCGGCACGCACGGTCGGTATGGAAATGTACCGCCGTCAGAAAAAGCATGGCGAAAAGCGGTGAAACGTTTTGGTGCCGCCCCAATGTGGAACGACCTTAGTAACGCTCCCTTTGTACAGCTGTTTAATCTGTCCGCTGATCTTCACGAGGACCACAATCTGGCTGCGGATCATCCGCAACGGGTGGCCGCCATGGTGGCTCTGCTGCGGAAGCAGATTCAGGACGGACGCAGCACGACGGGGCCGGCGCTGACTAATGACCGCGACAGAATCAACATCAATCAACGGCTGCCCGAATTTGTTCGCAGGCAGTTGAAGTAGCCCGTGCAACAGGCTTAACGGGACACCTCGTTCCACCAGATCGGCGATTCAGCGTTTTGCAGCGAAGCAGAGCATCGCGGCTATTCGTTCCCAAACTGAAGTTTGGTACCGAGAGCTAAACACGTCGCCGCACCGGCTACTTCCGCGCGAAGCGTTTGCGGCCGTTTTCGGTCAGGTAAGTTTTTCGCATCCGAATGACCTTGGGCGTGATCTCAACGTACTCGTCCCATTCAATGTACTCCAGAGCCGCTTCCAGAGACATGTCTCGTGGTGGCCGCAGGACGATGGCATCGTCGGCACCGGACGAACGCACGTTGGTCAGCTTCTTTTCCTTGATCGGATTGACGACCATATCGTTCTCACGACTGTTTTCCCCGATGATCATGCCTTCGTAAACGTCGTCACCCGGGCTGGTAAACATGTCCGCTCGTTCCTGCAGCTTCCACAAGGCGTAGCCGACAGCCGTGCCCTGGACCTGTGATACCAGCACACCGTTCGCCCGGGCTGGGATATCGCCTTCGATCGGACGGTAATCGGAAAAGACGTGATGCATGATAGCCTCGCCGCGCGTCGCGTTGAGCATTCTCGTTCGCAGACCGATGAGTCCTCGGGCCGGGATGTTGAACTCCAGGTGAGTCATACCAGTTCCGGTCGCCGTCATTTCAATCGTCTGGGCACGTCGATTGCCGACCAGTTCCATGACGGCACCGACGTCAGCGGCCGGAACGTCGACAACCAGCAATTCGTAGGGCTCGCAGCGTTTGCCATCTATTTCCTTGATGATGACTTCCGGCTTGCCAACCGACAATTCGAATCCTTCGCGACGCATCGTTTCAATCAGCACGGCCAGGTGCAGGATACCGCGTCCGGAGACCTTGAACGAATCCTTGTCCTCTGTTTCCTCAAGCCGTAGGGCGACGTTGGACTGCAGTTCGCGATACAGTCGTTCCCGCAGATTGCGACTGGTCACGTACTTGCCATGCTGCCCGGCCAGTGGAGAACTGTTGATCGTGAACTTCATGGAAAGTGTGGGTTCGTCAACTTCAACGCGTTCCAGGGCGACGGGATTGTCGACGTCAGCGATGGTGTCGCCGATTTCTGGGTCGTTCAGTCCCACCACTGCCACGATGTCGCCAGCAGATGCCTCCTCTGCATCGGAGCGTCCCAGATTGCTGAATAGCTGAACCTGGTCGACCTTTTGTTTGACGATGGTTCCGTCCTGTTTCGTCAGAGCGATTTGCTGTCCGGTGCGCAGCTGACCGGCGGCGATCCGTCCCGTGGCGATGCGGCCCACGTATTTGGACCACTCCAGTGACGTGACCATCAACTGCAGAGGGTCATCAGGACGAACGACCGGCCCTGGAATTTTGTCCATCACCATGTCCAGCAACGGGCAAATGTTACCCTCCCGCTTTGTCGCGTCGTGAACGGCATAGCCTTCTTTGGCACTGGTGAAGATGTAGGGGAAATCGAGCGTTTCGTCGTCTGCACCCAGTTCCACCAGAAGATCGAAAGTCTGTGAAAGCACTTCGTCAGGGCGACAGTCGGGGCGGTCAATCTTGTTGATGACGACCATCAGCTTCAGATTGTTCTCCAGCGCTTTCTGCAGAACAAATCGAGTTTGCGGGCGCGGTCCCTCAAAGGCGTCGACCAGCAGCAGGGCTCCATCAGCCATTTTTAGCACGCGTTCCACTTCGCCGCCGAAGTCGGCATGGCCTGGCGTGTCGATGATATTGATTCGTACGTCCTGGTACATCATGGCAATGTTCTTCGCCAGAATCGTGATGCCACGTTCTCGTTCAAGATCATTGCTGTCCAGCATGAACTCCTGCATCTTCTGATTGTCACGGAACATACCGCTGTGCTTGATCAGGCAGTCGACCAGCGATGTTTTGCCGTGGTCAACATGGGCAATGATCGCGATATTGCGGATGTCATTGCGGCGCGTGACGTTTTCGGGCATGATTTCGGTCGGAATGGCAATAGACATAAGATGGTCTGGGTGGTGTTACCAAAATTGGAGACGGTCGGAAACAGATCGACCTGCGGCCGGGTCTTCCATTTGCGGCGGGGCGACTGGAAGCTTCAGCCACCCTGGAAGAACGATGCCTGCGGTATACGACTGAGACCGCTTGGCAATGAAGCGGGGGATCCTAACAGACAGGATCGTCAATAACGCAGAGCCAATTCTCCATTTCGGCACAAATTCCCGGTCCAATGGGTGGAATTCTGCCGAACAGGAGGTTCGCAGCTCATTATCCGTCGTTGCAGAGGCTTCGCCAACTGACGTACGGCATTTGCCGAATCTCAGGAATGTCGTTTACAGCTGCGTCCTGACGATGGAATCGTCGACTTCTTTGGCGGAAACTCCCCGCAAAGCTGAATTCATTCGATGATCACCCGCTTGCCGGTGGATTTCTCAATGAATTGGCCTCCGATCTCACGTGATTTGAATTTCTGCAGGATGCCCAATGGAAATCGATGAAATTCGCAAAGTGGCTTCATTGGCGCGACTTGAACTCAGCGATCAGGAGCTGCAGACCTACGGCCAGAATCTGACTGAGATTCTGGGGTACGTTGAAGTTCTGAACGAAGTGGACATTGAGGACGCCCTGCCGATGCCTCACGCTGTTGATCTGCAGAACGTCTTTCGAACGGACGAGCGTTGTTTGTCGCTGGACCGTGAAGCAGCCTTAAGCAACGCCCCGAAAACGGACGGACAGTTCTTTCAGGTGCCGCAGATTCTGGAGCAGAAGGATGCCTGAACTGCACGAACAATCCACGGACTCACTGCTGGCGTCTCTTCAGGCTGGCGACTTGGCAAGCCGGACCCTCACGACGGCCTGCCTTGCCAGAATCGACCAGCTGAACTCGAAGCTGAACGCATTCATCAGCGTTGATGCTGATGCAGCCCTGGCCCAGGCCGATTCTGTAGATACAAGACGGGCCGCTGGCGAGGCCATTGGAATGCTGCAGGGCCTGCCCGTCGGTATCAAGGACAACATGTGCCAGGCCGGGGTGGCCACCACCTGTGGCAGTCGCATGCTAAACAACTATCGTCCCCCGTACAGCGCTCACGTCGTGGAGCGGTTGAACGCCGAAGACGGAGTAATTGTCGGCAAGTTGAACATGGATGAATTCGCGATGGGGTCATCGACTGAGACCTCGGCGTCTGGTGCGACGCGTAACCCATGGGACACGGATCATTCTCCTGGAGGATCGTCCGGCGGCGCTGCAGCGGCCGTGGCTGCCGGAATGGTTCCGTTGGCTTTGGGTTCGGATACGGGTGGTTCAATTCGTCAGCCCGCCAGTTTTTGCGGGGTTGTGGGGATGAAGCCCACGTACGGCCGAGTGTCTCGGTTCGGTCTTGTGGCCTTCGCCAGTTCCCTGGACCAGATTGGTCCGTTTGCGAAAGATGTGCACGGAGCTGCGCTGCTGCTGCAGGCGATTGCAGGACATGACACGCGGGACACAACGTCTGTGGATTCTGACGTGGCCAATTATTCTGTGCAGCACCGTCAGTCCCTGGAGGGGTTACGGATCGGCATCGTTGACGAGCACTACGGCGAAGGGCTGGATGACGAAGTGGAAACCGCCGTCCGCAGCGGAATCGCGCGGCTTGAGTCCGCCGGGGCCACGGTTAGGTCGGTCAAATTGTCGCATGCGAAATACAGTGTCGCTACGTATTACCTGATCGCTCCCAGCGAAGCGTCCAGCAATCTTGCTCGCTACGATGGCATTCACTATGGCCATCGGACGGAAAACTTTGATTCGAAAAATGATGGCCTGCTGGACTTGTACCGTCGCAGTCGAGGCGAAGGTTTTGGTGCCGAGGTCAAGCGACGAATCATGCTCGGCACATACGCTCTGTCGTCTGGATACTATGATGCGTACTACCTGAAGGCACTAAAGGTTCGACGCCGCATCCGGGAGGATTTCGACAAAGCGTTTTCGGACGTGGATGTCATTGCCGGTCCGGTGGCCCCAACTGCGGCCTTTCGAATCGGCGAAAAGATGAATGACCCGCTGGCTATGTATCTCAGCGATATCTACACCATCGGCGCCAATCTCGCGGGAATCCCAGGAATTTCTGTTCCCTGTGGTCTGACTTCGGCCGGACTACCGATCGGCCTGCAGCTGCAGGCGCCGGCATTTTCAGAAACGACACTTCTGCAGGCAGCGGCCATGGCAGAAACGTCTGGTGAAACGATCGGGGCCTGCCCGGTAGCGTAGAGCTGGACCACAAAAAAGGAGCGAAACGCTACCTCCGCTCACACCTAAGAACCAAAACCGCAGGGCTGCTTCGTTTCCGACCTGACCCGGTTTGGCTGGCCTCACCGCAATTGGAGGCAGCGTTTCGCTCCTTTGAGCGTTTGGCGCTGAGGCCGCATTATTCCGTCATCACGTCACAACGCAAGGCGATTAGGCCTCAAATTCGCGATTAGACTTTTTCACCTGAAAACAAGCGTCACGTTTGGCGACCAGCGGGAATGGCGTTTCCTGTTCAGAGTGTTGCCTCGCGATTTTCTCCGCTTTCGGCGCCGAACACCCGCAAGGGCCGTTCGACGTCGGGTGAAACGAGCTAAAGGTCCGTTACATAACAGATCATTCAGCGCGCAGCGTCTTTGCCGAGGTCTTCGAAGGGTAGTTCCGGCTGGTTGTTTGTGCCCAGACCGGATTTGAAGTGCTGTCGACAGACGGAAATATAGCTTTCGTTGCCACCCACTTTAATCTGTTCACCGCTGCCAATCGGTCGACCGTCGGAATCAATTCTCAGTACCATCGTCGCCTTGCGACCGCAGTGGCAGATGGTCTTAATCTCAGAGATGACGTCTGCCCAGGCGAGCAGAAATTGACTGCCTTCAAACAGATTGCCCTGAAAATCCGTGCGCAGACCATACGTCAGGACAGGCACACTCAACTCGTCGGCCACGTCACCGAGTTCATGGACCTGTCGACGTGTCAGAAATTGTGCTTCGTCCACAAAGACACAGGCGATGGATTGGACAGAATGTTCGTGACGACAGACGTTCAGAAGCGACTCACCGAGTGAAAAAAGGTGCGCCGGCGATTGCACGCCGATGCGGGAACTGATCACACCGGACCCGTCTGGTGAATTGACTTCAGGTGTCAGCAACAGTGGCCTGAGGCCACGTTCCCTGTAGTTGTACGCTGCCTGCAGCAGTGTTGTCGACTTTCCGGCATTCATTGCTGAGTAGTAAAAGTAGAGTTTGGCCATGGGATCTCAGATGCAATTGCAGCGGCGAATCATTTCGTGATCGAAATGGCGGTCAGACTTGTGCCGCCGTGAGATGATAAATGTTACCAGTGGCCAAAGATGATGCAGCAGGCATCGTCACTGTCCCTGTATGGTCACCACCAGATGACGCCGACTGCCATGGTTACGATGTTCGCACAGGTAAATGCCCTGCCATGTGCCGGTCAGTAATCGCCCGCTGCCGATGGGAATTGAGATCGACGAGTCGGTCAGCGAGGACTTCACATGAGCGGGCATGTCGTCCGGCCCTTCGCAGGTATGCACGTACGGCCATGATTCCGGGGCGAGTTTGTTCAACGCCATGTTCATGTCGACAAGAACGTCGGGGTCCGCATTTTCATTCAGCGTCAGCGATGCCGATGTGTGCTGCATAAACACGTGCAGCAGTCCAACCTGAAGGTCACGAATCTCTGGAACTTCCTGCAGAATATGCGACGTCACGAGATGGCAGCCGCGCGAGAACTGCGGCAGCACGATTTCCTTCTGTATCCAGTTGGTTACGCTCATTCGTGAAGACATCCTGCGGATATGTCAGTTGTTGCGACCCGACGGGACCGGATTGTTGGTCTTCGGTGCTGGCTCGCAGCGTGTTGCGGCACAGGCCTCGTCCTTGATCTACTGCGACAGCCTGGCGACGGTAAAGGCGAGGATGTCGTCGTTCTCCACCGCAGCTTGCTCAAGCTTTTCGGTGAGCCCCAGTTCCACACAAAGCTTTGTAAATGAAAAGCCATTGGGATCTTCCATGCGGCTGACAAACGAGGCCGTTTGCTTCAGCACTTCAGACGACCGTCCGATTCGCTGTGCCAGGTCCAGCAGCACGAACGCGATCAGCTGCTGGTCTGACGTGTCAGGTTCATCGTTGAGTCTCTGCATGAAATAGGCAATGGCCGCATCGGGATCATCACCAGCTAACGCCGTCAGAAAGAACCGGTTGGCCTTGTAGTATTCGTCGAAGGGCAGTTCGCCAGGATACTGCAGTTGGTCCGAGAGCATGGCCCCGTAGGCACACAATTCGATAGCCTGTTTCAGTTCCGGGTCCTCGGCATTCAGTGATCGAGCAAACCCGACTGTTGAATGCAGATGCGACACGTCGATATGGTAATTACCTTCGGCAAACAGCCAGTCGCGGCCCGTAATCAGCTCGCCGATTGAGGCATTTGGTGACAGCACCGGCATGCGCGTTTCGACTTCGCGACGCAGCGTTGCCTGCACATCGTCATAGATGGTTCGCACCATCATGGCAGCAGCTGTTCGACGTTCCTCCAGAGTCATCTGTTGCTGCAACTGACTTAACGCGGTCACAGTGTTGCAGGTTCCATGAGTCTTCAGCAGAAACTCAAGCCCACGCGCAATGTGAGCACCTTCATACAGAGCCACGTTGACGATTTCGTCGAACGCTTCGTCCGGCTCACGAGGCACTGCTATTTTGTCGATGGCGGCTTTGACAGGTTCCGGTTCCCCGATGGTGCGGAAGTACGCCCATGCATCAGACAGCTGACCGTCTTCCAGAAACATTGTGCCGACTTCGCGGGCTGCCCCTACGTATGCATCGCGAAAGACCTGTTCGTGTTCAGCGGGGACATTGTCCAGCGATGTTGGCTGAGTCAGCGGCAACCCCATCTGGTTACGCACCTGCATCAACTTCGCATCGAACAGACGATGGTAATCCTTTTCATCAGTCAATGTCTGCTGCAACGCAGCCAGCAAATCAGTGTGTGATGGATTCTCAGGCAATTGCTGCTTCAAAGTGTGAATGCGGGGGCTGGATGCAGTAGTGGTGTTCATGGGAGCCGGATTTATGCTGAAAAGTAAAACGGAGCGTTCGAAAAGGGGGCAGGAACCAATAGTGCGATGCACCCGAAGGGCCGTCCAACTATTGGTTCCTGAGCCCCCTTTCCACTGCTCAAATTGTATGGTGCCAGATTCTCAATGAAAGCCTCTGACAGCGTCAATCGACGCAAAGTGTGCAGTCGTGGGGGCGGAGGCGATGGAAGCCTGAAATCTCCGTTGCTGATGTTCATCCTGTTCGTGGTTCTGCACCGGTTGTCGTATGATTGACGGACTCTCGCGTTCTTCCCGAAAAATGGACATTGGTGGCGTTTCCTGCCGATCGGATTCCGGATGATTCTGCATGTTGACATGGACGCATTTTATGCTTCTGTCGAGGAACGCGATCGACCGGAACTGCAGGGACAGCCTGTCATCGTCGGAGGGACGCCGGAAGGCCGCGGTGTTGTCGCAGCGGCAAACTATGTTGTGCGGAAGTATGGTGTGCACAGCGCCATGGCAACCGCAGAGGCGCTCAGGAAATGTCCGAACGCTGTCGTGCTGCGCCCGCGGATGGACCACTACGTGCGAATTTCCCGCCAAATTCGGGAGATCTTCAATCGTTATACCCCGGTGGTGGAACCGCTGTCTCTGGACGAGGCTTTTCTGGACGCCACGGGAAGTGTCCGGTTATTCGGTCCTGTCGAAGCGATTGGTCGTGCAGTCAAGAAGGATATCCGCGATGAACTGCAACTGGTCGCGTCAGTGGGCGTTGCTCCCAATAAGTTTCTGGCCAAGCTGGCCAGCGATCTGGAAAAGCCAGATGGATTCACGGTCATCGCACCGGATGCTGTGCAAGCCGTTCTTGAGCCACTGCCGGTGACTCGAATCTGGGGCGTAGGAAAGGCGACGAAGCAGAAGTTTGATGGCCTGGGGATTCGGACTATTGGTGATCTTGGAAATCTCTCGCTGCAGCAGCTGCAGAATTCCTTCGGCAAAATCGGGCAGCATTTCTGGGAACTGGCGCGGGGTATTGACGAACGTCAGGTGGTGGCAGATCGTGAAGCAAAATCTGTTTCGCACGAAACCACGTTTGGCCAGGATGTGCGCGACGGAGATGTTCTGCGAGCATGGTTGATGGAACTCACCGAACAGGTCGCCGGGCGAATGCGGAGAAACAATGTTCAGGGACGTACGGTCAACCTGAAAGTTCGTTACGGCAACTTCGACACGATTACTCGCTCGAAAAGTCTGCCGCAGTCAACGAACGCCACAAACGTGCTGTGGTCGGTTGTTTCTGAAATGCTGGATTATCAGCTGACGCATCGTTCGCCGATTGTCCGTCTGCTGGGCATGGGCGTCTCAAACCTGCAACGACCGTCGTCCGTCCAGCAAAGTCTGTTCGCCGAAGTTCAGCACGAACGAGACACGAAGCTGGATGAAGTGGCCGATCAGATTCGTCGTCGTTTCGGCACAACGTCGCTGCGACGAGGTTCCACAGTGCAACACGATGCGGAACACAAGCCACTGCCGCGCCCCGAGTAGGCAAGCCACGTTCTCTGACCTCCGCACTGCCTCTTCACAGTCGCTCACTGTCTGTTACATGGCCAGATTGATTTGATAGAATTCGCCGCCCGCCGTCACGTACAGAATCGAAGATGTGCTGCCGACACCAAAACAGCAGTTTGTTGGCAGCGTCGGCGTCTTGATATATCCCAGTTCCTTTCCGGCCGACGAGTAGACAACGATGCCGAAACGATTGGCAGACCGCACGGCGGCGTAGATGTTGCCGGCTTTGTCGATGGTCATTCCGTCCGTGCCCAGTTTGTCGCCAAAATTGACGAGCACCCGTTTGTCCGTCAGTGAACCGTTCGGGCTAATGTTGAATGCGTTTAATGTCATGCGGCCGCGCTGCGGCGTCGCATCCGGGTCCTGTCCGGTTGAGCCGTTGTTCGTTTCCGCTACGTACAATGTCGTACCATCGGGCGAAACGTGGACGCCATTCGGTTTTTCAATGTCTGTGGTGACTCGACGAAGTTTTCCGGTCTTTGGAGTGAACCGGTAAACGCTTTGGTGTTTCAGTTCGATGGGTTCCGGGCCAAGGTAGCGAGGATCACTGAAGTACACACTTCCATTGGGGTGAACGACCAGGTCGTTGGGCGAGTTAAATCGTTTGCCGTGGAAGCGTTCTACAAGTGGCTTCACAACTCCATCATCGGAGACGACGCACAGCGCCAT
>JABABI010000006.1:0-15235 GCA_014238335.1 Fuerstiella sp. | reverse complement strand
AACTTGCCAACAGTCGATCCTCAGCGTCAAAGAACAGGCCGTTGCTTTTCTTGCTGTTTGCAGAAAACACGGTTGTCCTCCCCGTGGCGGGGTCGAACTGCAGGATCCGGCCGTTTGCATCGGGATCCCGTGTGATGTCGCTGAAGAAGATCATGCCGTCGGATCGAACAGCAACTCCCTCGGTAAATTCCCCTTCGTTCCACAGCTGCTTCAGTTGACGACCGGCCGGAATGAGGGAATCGTTCGCTTGCGAATTTTGCTGTAATGCGCAGGCGACGACAATAAGCAGGCCGTAAATGAATCTGTACATTGAATTGGTCTCCAGTGCAGGCATCAGAGTTTCACATGATTGAGATTGTGACGGGGAAATGCCAGTTTGTCCTGTCAGCGGCGGTCCCCGCCGATGCAACGTTCTGAAAATTTAAACTTAGTTAAATCAGTCATGTAATGGTGCAAGCAGTGATCCCCGAGCGGACTGCATGCAGGCCAGTGGCAACGGAGTTGCCGTTTCGGAATCAACCGGAGTGCGCCACACTTGCTGCCATTCTGCCCACCGTGTACGTGATTCGGCAAAGACAACTGCTTCCCGGGAAACCGGCTGCAGTCCGTAGCTGGCGGACATGCTGACCGGCGTTGGCCGAATCTGATGACGCCGGTACAGATCAATGTGAATCTCTCTGTCGAACTGCCGATCGGGCCAGACAACAAGTCCCGAATCGCCAACGTCATACGGATGAGGACCAATTAGATTGCGCTCCATTTGCTCTCTGACCAGATCGACGCCGGCTTTGGAGTAGAATCCCCGAAGTGCTGTCTCAAAGCTGTGAACCATTTCCGGAGTGACATTCGAGAGCCAGCCCTGTTGAGAAATCGTGGCCACCAGCCAGCCGCTTTGTTCCTGAAAAAGTAATTGCAGAGGCTTGTTACCCCGCTTGTCACACCGCAATCCCACCAGGAAACTGTTTGAAGCGGCGTGGATGCGTTCGCACTGAATTGGCGAGTCCGTCCACACACTGCAGTACGTGAGCAGACGAATCAGGTCTCGGTCGACGAATCGCCGGATGTCCTGTTCGCAGTGCTCAATCGATTCACGGACTGCTCGACGCCGACTGAATCTGTCGAATGAGGCTTCCTTGCGTTCCAACTGCCTGAGTCGATGAAACAGTTTTGGCAGCGTACCGGAATGAAAACCGGGCTTCACCAGACGTCCACCGTTTTCGCCATGTGAGCCAATAACCACGGGTTGCAGCCATGGCACTCGGTTGGACGCATACAGTCGCCAGTTCTCTTTCAGTTCCCAAACGAGGAACCCGAAGATCCCCGGCAGAAAAACGATATTGAACCATGTGATCGGACCCGCCAGAGCGATACCCAGATATGGCGTCAGCGCGTTGCGCATGTACTGTTCCAGCACCAGGATCACAGGCAAAAAGATTTTGTGCGCCACGGTCACAACTGGAAAATGTTTTAACGGATTCAGCGTCGGCTCAATCAGCAGATTCACATAGATCCTCAGCAGGAATGCCAGGAAGGACCAGATAACGCCCAGAAAAGCTTTCAGCACGACCGTCAGCCACGTTTCGCCACTGTGAAAACGCAGCCATTCATCCACCGCGTAGATGAAGCGTTCGAGCATGTTGAGCAACCACTTAAAAAACTCGATAACCCAGTCCAGCAGGGCCACCAGAAAGCGTGCACGCAGGTCATACCATGCGTTGGCCAGCCATTCTGCCGTCAGTTCTTCGGCATCACGTCCAAGGCGAGAATTAACGGCCAGACTCAGCAACACGGCCACGGTTCCCACCCACCACCAGTCCAGCATCGGCCGCAGCAGCAGCCATGGTAGGATTCGACTGCCAGTCCACGCCAGCAGTGACGGCGTCGCGACATTTCGCCGCAGACGCACAAACCAGCGGCTGCGCCATACCCGTTGAACGATAGGAAGACGCAGCAATCGGACGGGAAGATCGTAAACGACCGTGCGAACGACCTTCCAGCCGGATCGCAGCACGTTTCCCAGGGCGTTTCGCAGCGTCGGCAGGTGCACCAGTGCCATCAGCAGGAAGCCGATCACCATGACTGGTGGCAGCGTCTGGGCGAACGTGAGTTCTGCATGTTGCTGAACGGATTCCGTCGTCGCGACCGCTGACGCGGTCTGGTGGTCCTGCTCGTCGTCCGGTTTGAATTCCGTCAGAGTGGCGGTCTCAGCAGCGTCACCACCTAATGAGACCGATGAAGCTGTCCCGTCAGCGGCCGACGGATCGGATTCGGCGGTCGCAACGCCATTCTGCGGTGAGGTTGCACCGTTCGAGTCCAGTGGACGACTATCTGAATCCGCCAGTGGTTCGGTCGCGTCGGCTCTGATGCCGCTAGCGATTTCCGCAGTTTCCACCAGAGTACCGGACTCAGCGGCATCGGCTTCCTGTGAGTTTGCTGCACGACTGTACCTGGCTGCATCCGTCCGCTTTCTGAGCGCGTGGGTTGCAACGGCCAGAATATGATGGGCTGCGACCACGATCACCACCGCGCCGCCGAACGGAATGGCAAGAAACAACGTGGCGAAACGTCCGGTGCGGGTGCCAAAGGCCAGCGAACTTACGATCTGCAGCCAGCGCAGATAGAATTCACCACGTCGGTACACGCCATCAAGGCTGACATCCAGTCGGTCATCGGAACGCAGCAGGTGGTCACCGCGAATCAGGTCCTTGGGGTCTGTCAGGTCCGGCAGCTTAAGGTCATTGCGACTGATGGCATCCCGCAGGTACCCCATCGTCAGATAACCGCGTTCGGCGATACAGTCGAGCGATTCTTCGACCATCTTGTCGAACGCAACCTGCTCCGGGACACTTTGGGGGTGCAGTCCGACGTCGACGATTGTGTCATGAACGGCAGAACGCATGCGCTGCCGCATCTGCTGCTCCGCGAGTCCTGCAGCCTCGTGAAGCAGGTGAGCGAGACGCTCTCGTTCGGCGCCGGACAATCGCACGTACACCAGACGCGATGCAGAACTGGCCAGATGTTTGGCCATCATGACTTCGCGCAGACTGTTGAGCGGTCGGCGCAACGGTCGCTTGCCTCGGGAGACAATCCACTTAACGAGATCGACCTGGTAAACAGTCAATTCGTGGTCGAGACAGACTTTTTGCAGGTCGTACAGCAATCGCTTGTCAGAGTTCCAGAAGCCATGAGTTGCGTTTGTCAGCAGCTCCCACAACGAGGACTGCCAGCCATCCAGATCGGACTCGTCAAAGGACAGCGCTTCGTGCAGGCGTTCCGCCAGCTTTTCGATATCCGCACGGGCGGCCGTTTCGGCGGTCTGAGTATCTTCTCCCGATGTGGCCGCTTCCAGAGCGCGGGCTGCCGAGACGGCCGCGGCCACGGTGTTGCCGCGTTCGTTCCAGCGGTCCCGTTTTTTCATCAGGCGTGAGTAGCGTCCGTTCGAAGGTTTCAGCTGAATGCCTTCGGTCCAGCTTTCGCGTTCGCTGGCGACTTTAACCTCGTCACGCATCGTCCCGGACGTCAGGTCCGGCTGCGTGGCTCCATAAAGCTGCGTTTCCAGGAACAACTTATCCGGATCGAGGTGTTCTGAAAATATCGGCAACATGTGGCTGGTTTCGGCCAGCGACGGAAACCAGACGGACAGCAGGTCCGGCGAAAACAGTGTCAGCTGCAGATAGATTGCAGCGAATTCACAATACGCCTCCGTATGCGATTCCGGGTGGATCAAACGAATTTCGGAACGAAGGACGGCGTGGGCTTCATCGAATTCGACCTGACCGATTCGGTCAATCAATTGCTGGACACGGGCTCTGGCCAAAACACCGGTTTCCTGCTCTCTGAGCAGATGCATATCGATGCAACCGTGAAACAGTCGACTCCACGTTAACTGCAGCAGTTCCTGCAGTGGCAGTTCATCCAGTTCATGCTCTTCCGGCTGAGCGACCAGAATCACCAGCCGTGGCAGATCAGAAAAATCGTTCAGCCCCAGTTCGTCCGGGTGAGCCAGCGTGCGAACGTCGTTGAAGCGAACGACGAGCACATCGGTGTGAGGAATCCTGGTAGACAGTCGCGCAAACCCGTATCGTTCACGGATGATGCGTCGAACGACTCGGGCTTCCACCAGAAATGCGTCGTCACGGGCCTTCCGGACGGCTCGGACGAGTTCAGAGATTTTCGAGGATGGCGTTGCGGTGGACACTGATGAGTGCTGCTAAGCAATTGCGGTCGATGGATGGGATGGCAGTAGTCTACTCGAGAAGCACAATCGCGAGAAACCAGTGCTGAGCGTACAACGCGGGTGATTCTGTTAGATCACATTCGAACGATGAGGAAAACGCTTTTGGATGCAGAGCTGTCGTGGAAAAAAGGTTGAGCAGCGAATTGGGGGCTGCCAGCCCTGTTGGCGGGGGGGCTCTTAGTGGGCGCAGTGGAGAGAGCCGCGGCTTCAGCTGTCCTTCAGCTGGCCTTCAGCTGTTCTCGCACTTTTTCGGAGGTCGGTTTGGAAATCAGTCCGTGTTCTGTGATAATCGCGGAGATAAGTGCGGCAGGAGTCACGTCGAACGCCGGGTTATAGACGTCGACGCCATCCGGCACGGTCCGCCTGTCGAATCCATTTGAGATCTCTTCGCGGGCTCGCTGTTCGATCGGTATGTGGTCTCCGTGAGCCAGGCTGAGATCGAATGTGCTGGACGGGGCTGCGACATAGAATGGTATGTTGTGAGCTTTCGCCAGCAGAGCGACTCCGTACGTGCCGATTTTATTGGCTGCATCTCCGTTGGCGGCGATGCGGTCAGCGCCAGTCACCACGGCCTGGATGTGGCCCTCTTTCATCACCTGAGCGGCCATGTTGTCACATATTACGGTGACAGGAATGTCTCGCTGCTGCAGCTCCCAGGCCGTCAGGCGTGCTCCCTGCAGCAAAGGCCGGGTTTCGTCCGCGTATACTCGCAGAGATTTACCTGCGGCAACGGCAGCAAAAATGACCGATAGCGCTGTCCCGCTGCCGGCCGTAGCCAACGCGCCAGCGTTGCAGTGTGTTAGTACTCCCGTACCTGATTCAAGCAGGACGTGGCCATGTTGTCCGATTGCGGCACACATGGCCCGATCTTCGGCTTCGATCTTCTTTGCTTCTGCAAACAGGCTGTCGTGCACTTCTGCAGAAGACAGTGATCGGTGTTCCAGCGCAACGGAACTCATTCGGTCCAGAGCCCAGAACAGATTGACCGCCGTTGGCCGGCTGCTGGCCAGATAGGCTGCGACCTCGGCCAGCTTGGTGTTGAAATCCGAACGGTCGTCGTCGCGGTGATCTTTCAGACCGACAACAACGCCATACGCGGCTGCTACTCCGATGGCCGGAGCACCTCGAACCCGCAGTACCTTGATCGCTTCCCAGACGCCTTCAAGCGTCCAGCAGTCAATTTCTTTGAACTCTGTCGGCAACAGAGTCTGGTCGATCATTCGCAGAGACCCGCACGCATCCCCTGTCCATTGTAATGTCTGATAATTCATCTGGTGAGTTTTAACAACCGAGCATTCGCATCTCAACAAAGCGGTGAATTGAGCTGAGGAATGCCATGCCTTGAATTGAGTCCCGCTGTCTGAACAGTCATACTTCGCGTTCTGTTGACCATCCGGGGTGGTGGGGGCTGATTCGTCTTGGACTGGACGGTCTGTTTGATGTGCCGCCGGACAACTGTCCGGAGACATCCGCTGATCGATTTGTCAGATTCGCTCAAGACGGGTCGTTATGCTCCCCAGGATTCAAAAATACAAGGATTAAACGATTAATGCTGTCGCACATGGTCTATTTCACGCTGAAGGACTCGTCAGACGAAGCGTGTCAAAAACTTGTCGATGCCGGTCAGAAATTCCTGAAGCCGCACGACGGGATTCAGTTTTTCGCCGTTGGCCGCGTGGCACCGGAGTTTGAACGTCCTGTTAATGACAGGGATTTTCACGTGGCGCTGCACGTTGTCTTCGACACAAAGGAGTCTCACGACGTATACCAGGTGTCAGCAAACCATCTCGCATTTATCCAGCAGGGGAAGGATAACTGGGAGCACGTGCGTGTGTTTGATGCGTACGTTGACTGAGGATCAGCCATGCCATAAGCGGCCAGTCCGCTGCGCGTCCGTGTTAATTTGCGCATGGCCTGTTCGGTGAACTGCCGTGGCCGGGACCCAATGACGTTACCTATAACCAAGAATCCTGAACGGAAGGCCGGAGTCGCTAGTTGTGGCGTGACGTGGCTGGAATGGTTGCTGGCTGCAACCGTTGGGCTTGGCCTTGCTGTTGGTGTCTGGCAGGGACTGGTGGAAGGTGGCGGGCTTGTTGGTGGTGATACTTATCCGTATTTTCTGCCGCAGAAGACCGTGCTTGCCCAGAGCTTCGCACGTGGTGAGTTGCCATTGTGGCACAACCTGACGGGGCTTGGTTATCCATTGCACGCCGAAAGCCAGGCAGGCGTCTTTTACCCGACTAATCAGATTCTGTATCGCCTGTTGCCCGTAAATACGGCGTACAATACCAGCATAATTATGCACTACTGGCTGGCTTTTGTGTTTGCCTGGCGCTTCGCTCGGTGTCAGTGGATTTCCATGTGGCCTGCACTGCTGGCGGCGCTGGTTTATGTTTACGGTTGGTTTCCCGCCAGAATCTCACTGGAGTGGAGCATTATCGGTGGCTTATGGTTGCCGCTCACGCTGTGGCTCACTGAGTTGTTGGTGGCATCTCCGTCCGCCCGACGCTTCGCCTGTCTGTCTGGCTGCCTCGGAATCCATTTACTGGCGGGACATTTTACGCTGGCTTTCATTAATCAGCTTACGATTCTTTCGTACGCGGCTCTGCGGATCATGATGTCGGGGCGTGACTCATCCTGTGCTGCGATTCCGGCACGGCGTTTTTTCCTGTTTCCGACAGCTGTCGCCGCCGGTTTACTTATTGCTGCCGTGCAGCTTGTCCCGTCCTACGAACTGAAGCTGATGAGTCAGCGGGCAGGCGATCAGAAAGAGTTCGATCCGACGTACGGGCACATGCCTCCGGCATATGCGACTCAGCTCCTGGCGTCATGGTGGTATTGGCACACTCCGGAAATGAAGGCGACTCGAGCAATCATGAAGACACCTGGGGCCGTTGCCGCAGATACGAATACCGTCGAAGCCCATCTTTACTGGGGGCTGATCCCCTTTGGGCTTGTTGTTTGCAGTCTCATTCGCTGCTGGCGGTGTGGGTTTGAATCCCGCGCGCAGATCATCTGGCTGGTGCTTTCGTTGGGCGGCCTTGCCTATGCGACCGGCTGGTTAATGCCTCTGACTCGACATCTGCCAGGTTTCGGTTTTTTCATGGGGCCAGGCCGATATACGATTGTGACGGCCCTCGGTGGCGGTCTTTTCGCGGGCATGATGCTCGACCGCATCGTCCGTCGATTTTCTGTGGTCAAAACTGCTTCGCTCACAATTCTGGTGTGCGCATTGACTCTGCCGGATCTGCAGTGGTCTTCTCGGATCATTCAGGATGCCGTTGTTGTGGAGCAGCCGCCCATCGCTCAGATGGACGCCAGCTGGTTACGACAGACGCTGGCTGCGGACGGAGAGTCTCCGAAAAGGCTGCTGGCTCCAGGACCCAATGTGGGCAATCTGTTTGGTGTCAGTTGTATTCCACAGTATCTGGGGATCGGTCCGTCGGTGTATCAGGACTCCGCGCTGCGGCCACCAATGGGGGCAGAAAACTCAGACGAAGTATATCCTCGTGCGGACACCATCGCTCAGCTTGAGTCACTTGGGATTTCTCACATTCTGACTCTGGATCCAATCACCCGACCTTCTGATAAGCTGGAAGAGCCGCGTCAGTATCCTGACACATTTCTCAACGCCATCTGGGCGCGGGGGATGAAATCGTGCTATCTGTACCGTCTGCGATCAGAACCGCAACGAGTTGCGGCAGATCCACCGGATGTGATGACGTCATTCCAGCTGCTGACAGCCGAGGCGAACTCTGTTGAGATTAAAGTGGATCTGACCGCCGAGGCCAGCGTGATTCTGCGAGAACTTATGTATCCCGGATGGACTGTCACCGTTGATGGCGCCGCAGCCGTCGCCAACGCCAGCGACGGCATCATGCGATCCGTTCTAGTATCCGAAGGGACACACAATATACGATGGACATATAGGCCAACCAGCTTCTACCTCGGCGCATTGATCAGTATTGTTACGTTGACAGGTCTTCTCGCTGTCGTCGCCACAGAAGTCCGACGTGCCGGCTCAGCGGATTCTGCTCTGGCCACAAACCGGGAAGCAACAGCATGAAAGCGGCATTCATTGAGGCTACCGGACCGGCTGCGAACATTCGCATTGGGTCTGTCGATGTGCCTGCGGTTCAGCCGCAGCAAGTGCTGGTTCGCACAGGCGCAGTGGCAGTGAATCCCATTGATACATACGTCCGCAGTGGCAATGTGACGCTGGAACTGCCGCCACGCTACATCGTCGGCTGTGATATTGCCGGCACAGTGGCGGCGGTCGGCGCCGACGTCACCGTTTTTTCCGTTGGTCAACGCGTCTGGGGCAGTAATCAGGGGTTGTGCGGTCGACAGGGAACGTTTGCTGAATACGCGGCCATCGACCAATGCTGGCTGTACCGAACTCCCGAAGGCGTTTGCGATGAAGACGCCGCTGCCGGAGCGTTGACCGGAATTACGGCACATTTGGGATTGCATCTGCATGGAGCACTTCAGACTGGTGAAGTTGTCTTTGTCAACGGCGGGACAGGCGGCGTTGGTTCGGCAGTCGTACAGCTGTCAAAGGCTGCCGGGGCGACCGTCGTCACCACGGTTGGCAGCGAACAGAAGCGACAGGCGGCCATGAAACTTGGGGCTGATCACGTCATCAATTACCGTCAAGAAGATATCGGGGCCGCAGTCTCGAAATTCGTCGCGGAAAACCAGCCGATCAACCTGTGGTTCGAAACACTGCGAACACCGACCCCGGACATCACGATTCCTTTGCTGGCAAAACGTGGTCGTTACGTGCTGATGGCGGGACGAGATGCGCGGCCGGAGTTCCCCGTAGGACCGTTCTACGTGAATGATCTGCGAGCCATTGGGTTCGCCATGTTCAACGCTTCCGCCGAGGAACAGCGTGTGGCCGCTGATAACCTGAATTCGTTGATGGCTGACGGAAAACTGAAACCACTTATCGGCCAGAAGTTTTCTCTGGACGACACTGCTGCTGCTCATCAGCTACAGGAAGAAAACACTCTGACAGGCGCGGGAACGTTGACCGGAAAGATTGTTCTGACTCCGTAATGACGCCATTTGCGGAAATCGGCGCCGCAGACAGCCCGCGGAATTGAAGTTTTGAGATCTGCCAAATAGAGTCGTCGAGATTTTGCGCGAGCACTGGCTGTTTGCTGCCGCGGTGTGGAACACTCGTTTCGATGCCGAAGGCCAGACGGCCCTGAGAAAAATCAAGCGAACAACAACAGACACGTGATGTGTAAGCGACCGTCGGATGCGGCCGTGATTTCTGGTGGACTGCCGACTGAACGCCGCACGAATATGACGGAAATATTGCAACAACCCGAATTTACCGCTCCTTGGGATGAGCGACATTTGTTGGGTCTGGAACATCTTTCAGCCGAACAGATTACTCGAATTCTGGATGTTGCCGACGCGTTCCAGTCGCTTGCGGATGGTGCGTCTCAGAAACTCAGCATCCTGAACGGTACCGTGGTCGCCAATCTATTTTTTGAGAATTCAACGCGAACTAAAACAAGTTTCAACATCGCGGCGCGTCGGCTGGGGGCGGACACGGTCGATTTTTCTGCCAGCGGCAGCAGCCTTTCAAAGGGCGAAACCTTCATCGACACTGCACTGACGATCGAAGCCATGGGCGTGGATCTGGTTGTGTGCCGTCATCGTACGCCGGGAACTCCGCAATTGCTGGCTCGGCACCTGCGTGCGGGAGTGCTGAACGCGGGCGACGGAACTCATGAACATCCGACCCAGGCTTTGCTGGACATGCTGACCATTCGACAGAAACTGGGACGTATCAAGGGGTTGACCGTTGCTCTGGTGGGTGACATTCGACATAGCCGAGTTGCCCGGTCAAACATTCACGGACTGACAAAGCTGGGAGCCAAGGTTATTGTCTGCGGTCCGGCGACCCTGATTCCGCGAACGATTTCGCAAATGGGCGTTGAGGTCGCCTACAACCTGGATGAAATTCTACCCCGCGTGGATTGTGTCAATCTGCTGCGTGTTCAGTTTGAACGACAGCGCGGAGCATTTTTTCCGTCAATCCCGGAATACGCTCATCTGTTTGGGATGAACGGAGATCGCATTCGGCGAGCAAAGGATCGCCTGCTGGTTCTGGCCCCCGGACCGATCAATCGTGGCGTGGAGCTGACACCGGAAGTTGCTGACGGTCCACATTCGGTGATCCTTAATCAGGTTTCCAACGGGTTGCTGATTCGCATGGCCTGCCTGTACCTTCTGGCAAAGAAAGCGGGCAAGTCATGAGAACGCTGATCAGCAATGGAACCATCATTGACCCTGGTAACAGTATCGACTCACCGGGCTCGATTCTGATTGAGAACGGTCGTATTACCGGTGTGTACCTTGGTGACACCCCGCCGAATACCGATCGAGTTATCGATGCCACGGGATTACTTGTCTGTCCGGGGTTCATCGATCCGCACGTTGCTGTGCGTGAACCAGGGTTCGAAGAAGATGAAACGATTGCGAGTGCCACTGCGGCGGCCCTGGCCGGCGGATTCACAAGTATTGCGGCGTTACCCGATACGAATCCAGTTGTTGATAATAGGGGCTCTGCGGAGTTCGTGAAGCGGCAGGCTGAACGCGCTGCCAACTGTCGTGTGTTTCCGCTTGGTGCTGTCACGAAAGGTCGTCGAGGGGAAGAATTGGCAGAGATCGGCCTGTTGGTGGAAGCCGAGGCCGTTGCGTTTACCGATGCAAAGAAGCCCATTGCCAATGCAGAGGTAATGCGACGTGCCTTGGAGTATACGGGCATGTTTGATCGGCCCGTCCTGCACCATTCCATCGTGCCGGAGCTTTCCGAAATGGGGGTCATGCACGAAGGCTTCGAGTCAACTCGGCTGGGTCTTGTCGGTATTCCGGCCGCTGCCAGTGACATCATGACCGGTCGTGATATCGCGTTGGCGGAGCTGACGGGGGGCCGAGTGCACATCATGTGTATCAGCACACGGGAGGCCGTCGAACGTGTTCGCCAGGGCCAGGCGCGGGGTGTCAGTGTCTCTGCGGATGTGACGCCCCATCATCTGTTGTTCACACACGAGGTGATGCAGTCATTCGATACGCTCTACAAGTGTAATCCGCCTCTGCGGTCTCAGGAACATGTGGACGCGCTGATTGGCGGACTGCGGGACGGCACGATTTCGGTCATCAGTGCGGATCACCAGCCATTAGCAATCGAAAAAAAGGATGTTGAACTCGACGTGGCCCCATTCGGGATTTGTGGTCTGGAGACGTTGCTAACGATTTGTGTTGAGACACTGATTACGCCGGGACATCTGAACTGGTCGCAACTGATATCGTGTCTGACGATCGGCCCGGCGGAATTATTGAAGCTGTCGCACGGCACGCTCGGGCCAAACGCGCTGGCTGATGTAACGTTGCTCGATCCCACGGAGCAGTGGACGGTCGATGCGACGTCGTTTCGGTCGCTCAGCCGTAACACGCCATTTGACGGTCGAACGGTCACCGGACGAGTCGTGGCTACAATGGTCGGTGGAGAAATTCGTTTCTCCACGCGTGAACTGTGATTCGACTTCTCAGACGTTCACGTCGCTGCCACGGCGGATTATGACGCTTTGGTTCCAGCCTCAGGTGGTTCCGTGTCGACGTCCGTCCACTTCATGTTGGAATCCATCGGCTCGATTCGCAGAACGACTTTGCCGTCCTGGAAGACTCGAACCGTTCCGGTCGACTCTGAGACAGCGATTGCAATCGCGTCCGTTGCTTTCGAGATTTCCGCGGCTGCCCAGTGTCGCGAACCGAGGCCTTTCGAAACAAATACCTCCGCCGACGCCCGCAAGTGACGTCCTGCAGCGTGCACAATACCATCGGACGAAACAATGAAGGCACCGTCAATCTGGGCAAGTTCCTTGATGCTCTCACGGACTCGAGGACTTCGGATCATGCATTCTGCTTTTGCATATCCACGAAACGGGTCGTGGACCTGTTCCTGCGAGAGCGGCATGACCTTGCGATGCTGTCCCACAACGAACAGCGTCCCGACGGGCTTGCCTTCGCGGCCTTCGCGTCCAATTTCACAGGCCAGGTCCACCACAATTCGCAGTGTCTCCAGTGGTACCTGGGTTTCAAGACGCTGCAGATCACGTGATGTGAGCTTTGCCAGTTGTTCCGCCAGATGAATCAGGCTAATGGTGTCGCATGAATCCTTTTCGTAGGCCGCGTAAAGAGCTACCACAACGTCACCGGACTGCAGCAACTCGTCAGCAATCGCTTCCAGAAGAACCTGCGATACCTGAGTACTTCGGGTCTGTGGTTCGTGCTCGATCTCCACGAGATCGATTTCGTCTTTGCGAACCGCCTCCTGAACGTCGGGGTCGTCCGAAGCAACCAGCAGGTATGTGCCACGCAGCAGTTTTTTCACCGCGGCAAAGTCAAAGACTCTGTCGGAAAGCAACACAACGGCACGTGCCGATTCCAAATCAGCAAGGCGTTTTGCTGATTTCAGGACATGCTGAAACTGCTGGCTGAGCTTTTTCCGCTTCATTCAACGAGTGTAGGCGATGCCCACGGCGGGTCAACGGACGCAATGGCCACGTTCTTTGACTTTCTGACAACACAGCGCCACTCGGCGGTCCGATTACTGTTCTGTGAGTGGTTCGAGCTGCTAGCGACCGTAAGAGATGACAATACTGGATCGGACTGTCTCGATCGAGATCGTCGAAGAACCTGTGTCATTCAGGAACCGAACAGGTTCATCGCGCTCGGTCGAAAAGCTTGAAAATTCATTTTCCGTCAAGGTTGCGCCCGTCTGGCCATCAATCACACTCACGACCAGAGAACGGCCGCTCTGAGCACGATTCTTGCCCAGGCTAATCTGTCGGCCTCCGATCTGACGCTGCTGAAACGGGAAATCGTGATTATTCCATGACCACGTGACCAGTAATTCCGTGGGGTCGCCGTGAATTTCAGCCAGTACGGATGGCACTGTGGGACGGCTCCACAGAATCTTTCCGGCCTCTTGATCAATGCAGATCAGCGTGCCTGATTCGAGTCGTGTTTCGCCCATTCGAGACGTGTTGGACAGCCCCCTGTGAGAATGGTCCCAGTTCTTGACCAGCACGAACAGACGATCCCGGTGTTCAAATGCCTTCAGCCCGGTGATTTTCTTAGTGTCAAGGCGATCCTTTAGTGCGCCCCGAATGTCTGAGCGTCCTGTCTGAAGATCGACCACGACGAGGTCCATGTTATCTGAAATTGTGACAGCTCGTCCGCGAGGCAGCAATTCGGCCATTCCCGGACGCCGGATGCCCACCGGGGCAGCAGTATCCATCACATCATTGCCAGTCAGGACGTCGACAAGCACCAGCCGCTGATCTCTGTGAAACAACACCATTCGCCCGTAAACGAGTGGTGTCTGTCCGTCGGGAATATTCAGATGTACTGTCTCCAGGCGTTTTCCGTCCTTCGTACGAAACAGCTGGCAACTCTTCAGGTTCTTTCCCAGTACGCCAACAATCTGTTCATCACCAATCAATCGTGCTGCCTCACCGAAAACAGTCTTGCGAGTGATATCGGAGAACACATTTCGCCTCCACAGCAGATTGCCAGTGAATGTGTGGAGACACGAAACCTGGTTCCCCATTGCGACGACCATGTAGCCGGGGCCTGTGGGGCCTATCTCGACAGGTGACCGGTTGGCGACGCTGCGGTCAAGTTGTTTCCACCACAACAGCGACGGTCCATCGTTGGCGACCAGCGAAAATACACCTACGTGTCGATCATCTTTGAGCGGTATGACGCCCGTCGACTGGAATTCACTTTCCGGGACAAATGCTTCTGCAGTCCCTGGCAGGGCAGCCGGCGCGGAGATTGTCCCGACGTCCATATCGACTGAGATGATACCCCGCGGCGTTCTGAACAGACGATCAGAAAACCAATCCGGAGTTTCCACCGTGCCTTTTTCCATCGATATCACACTGACCAGCCGACTGCCGGAACTGAGCCATGGCGTTTCCTCGATCCTGATTTCTGATAAACCGTCTTTTGCCGTGTCGGGACCGGACTGCTGTTTGCTTTCACTGGGATTGCCTGTCGGTATCACAACATCGCGTGCTGCCGAAAGTTCGTGTTCAAGCAGCAAACGATCCGTCTCAGTGGCCGTTCCGGCAGCCGACAGTAGAAACAAATGTGCGGCCGTTGGATAGTGACTGTCAACAAGTCGCTTTGCAAATGAAATCTGCCTGTGGACGTCTGCAAGTTGATGAGGAAAGAGAATCGCGTGTTCGATGGTCAAAAACGACAATCGCGGTTCCTCATCAGGTGAAAACGGGGCGACAAATGACGCACGGTCGGCGGAAAGCTCAGTCCATGCGACGACGTCTGCCCTGACGTGCCAGTCCGGGAACAGCGGGAGCAGCGGCGGTCTGGCTGAATTTTCGTTCAGTACAGGCTCACGGACAGATCCCATCAGGAAGCGACGAATCTGTTGTTCTTCCGACAGCGAAAGATTATCAAGAATTTCTTTCGCAGCAGGTATGGAACTGCTGTCGGATGAATTCTTGAAACGGTCTTCGGCGAGTATCAGTAACAGTGCTTCTGCGAGAGTCTCGTTGGCCTTGCGACCAACGGCCTCATCACTCAATAGGCTTTGAAGACTTGTGATGCCTTGTTCAAGGTTGGCAGAGAGCAACTGAGCTTGAGCTGTTACAAGACGCTCGCGACTGGTCGGAGCGTCGCCGTGCGCCCTTTGTTTGCTGATCGTCTGTATGGTCGGGAGCACGCTGACAGAAAGAGGCGTCGCGGCGCAGATGATATTGTCGTCGGCGACCAGGGACCCCAGTGCGGCTTCGGAAATATTTGCAAACACAGCCTGTGACACACTGTTGGCCCGCCCTGTCTGCACGTCGATTTGGGTGACTGTCGCGTTTTGCAGCGGAATCAGGCAGTGTTCCGCGTTACACGTGCCTCGGCCCGTTTGTTCCTGAATCGGTACGCTCCACAATTGCG
>JABABI010000069.1:23855-37338 GCA_014238335.1 Fuerstiella sp. | reverse complement strand
ATTCATCGACAATAGCTCTGTGAGCTTCCGGCGTTGAATACAGGATCTCCAGTGGTGAACGGGCTTTACGGCCCTCGACACGTGCTGTGGTCGCCCTGCGATTTACCTCCTGACGTGCCATACGCCTGAGTTGAACGACAACATACATCTCAGCCACGTTGCGATACGGCAACTCACGGCTGCCAGGAATTGATACCTGCATCGGGCGTGGTGTTGCGTTGCCGACTTCGGCAATCCTGCGGGTGTATCTCACGACCTGATCGGCACCGGGATCTTCTTCAGGAATCACAGCAGCGATTGCGTGCTTGATCTTGCCGACCATTTCACCGGCCCGTAATTCCTCAGCGCGACTATCGAACCATTCGTTGAACTTTTCGCCAATCTCCAATTCGACATCCTGCCGCAGCAGTGCCTCAATGCCTGATCGTTCAACCCGGAGCTTGTCAGCACCAACAACACGCGACTTCAGGTGTCCGCGTGCAATCAGTCTCAGAACGTCTGTGCGTTCGATATCCAGCTCGGCAGCGACGTCCGCCACCTCCAATAACATTTTCGATCTGACAACGGGCGTTGTCTCTCGGCTTCCAGATCCTAAAGTTGACATTCGTTTTTCCTCCGTGCGGGTAGTGATTTCTGATTGACTCGTAAACGCTGAACAGCTTCTGCGATGTCGCGAGGGCCTATCCGTATGTGACCGCAGACGGCGCTGTACGGCAGCTGGCCTGACTCAAGCATGACGCTCAGGTCGGATAGGCTGACTCGCAGCATGACTGCTGCATCGCGTTCGGTAAGAAGCTGTTGCATGTCTGAATTGTCTTCAGATAGCAGACATGCTCCAGGACTGTCTGCCGTATCGCAGGCATCTGCAGGAATCGGAACAGGCAGGCCCCGAGACAGATGGTAGGACACCGGCATGCGTTCGACGGGGAGCTGCCAGAGGCTACCGCAGCGGATACCTCCAGCATTCAGGCAGAAGGCTTTCGCGGCTCGCCAGTTCAGGCCACAGAAGACTCCGATTTCTTCAACGGTCAGCGGTTCGGTGTAAGGGGAAGGAAGAGTCATTCGCAGCACCTACAGTCAGACTTACAGTTGGCAAAGACCTCTGGAAGCAATCTGCAAGCTGCTGCGAAGCTAAACGAAAAATGGCCAAGGGACAGACTTTGATAGTCTATTCCTTGGCCAAATCGCTCTAAGTCATTACCGGAGGTGGGACTCGAACCCACACGGGAAATTAATCCCACGGGATTTTGAATCCCGCGTGTCTGCCAATTCCACCACTCCGGCGAAGGGGCAGGAGTATAGTCCGGCCGTGGCGTTACGCAACGCTGCTGTTGGCGTTCCAAACACGCCAAATTCAATTCGACGAGATCCCCAGTCGCCAGATTCCGGATCAAGCATCTGCGGCAGAAGCCATGAGTGTGCGTGTATCACAAACTGACATCAGCGGTGGCTGATCTCCGATCGCCGCCGCGATTCCTCGAAAACGTTGAGGTTTTGACCGTTCGATAGGATAATTGCGGATGAATTGAACGCATTTGCATGAATTTGGACGATACTGCAGGCTGAATTTCGTTAATCGAGACACTTCTGCACTACAGTTGTGTGTGGTTACAGTGTGGAAGCTGGACCAATTCGCGGGCTGAATTCACTGTTGGTTGAGCAAGCTGTTGACCTTTGTTGACACGGCAGTCGCGAGTCACTGGATTCCTGCCGGTTCGGTCGTCCGTTTGAACGTTGGTTCTTTTTATGATGCATCGCTGAGGGATTCTGCACATGTTGACTCGAAAACGTTCTACAGCCAAGCAGGGCTTCACCTTGATCGAATTGCTGGTTGTCATTGCCATCATCGCGGTATTGGTGTCCCTTCTGATGCCCGCCGTGCAACAGGCCCGAGAGGCGGCTCGACGGACTCAGTGTAAGAACAACATCAAACAGATGGGACTTGCGATGCACAACTATCACGATGTGCACCGTTCGTTTCCTCCGGGGTGGGTCGATCAAAATGGCGGCAGTTCAGCCAACTGGGGCTGGTGCGTCTATATCATGCCGATGATTGATCAGGGGAATCTGTATACTCTGCTGGAAGTCGGTCGGGAAAGTCTGGGGCGGTCGCTGGACAATCCTGCGAAGTTTCGATTGATGACCAAGCCACTGCCGGGCTTTCGCTGCCCGTCGGATACCGCTCCCGACCTCAATCTTCAGAACACACTCAGATCCGCCAGCGGTGTCGAATACGCGGCAGCGATCTCCAACTATGTTGGAGCGAACGGTGGCGGCGATTGGCGTCAGACCGACATTGACGGAACGTTCGGCCAGAATAGTCGCATCAAAATTCGTGACTTTACTGACGGTACCAGCAATACGCTGATGATTGGCGAGCGCGCCTGGGTACTGCAGAATCCTGTCTCCGGTCAGGTTTCCTGCAAGGCCGCCTCCATCTACGGCGTCAGCACAGATGGAACGGGATTCCGTCAGCGACATGGGATGGCAAAGGGACTGTACGGAATCAATCAAACTGGGCCCGACACTGTTTCAATGCCCGTCCTGTCGCCTCCACTTGATCAATGTACACGCTCTTACAACAGTCGACATATTGGCGGAGCCCAGTTTTTGCTGGCAGACGGTTCCGTTCGCTTCGTCAGCGAGAATATTGAACGCGATCAAACTGGTACGAACGGCAACTTTCTGTTTCAGAACCTGCTGAACAAAGCTGACGGATACGTAATCGGCGAGTATTGATTCGGCTAAACGGGCGCACTCAACCACGACGCGATGCAGCGGTCAGTCCGGAAGCCGTTTCAAAACACCACTCGCACGACACCCGAAGCGTGAGCGAGGGACTGTAAACGAAGCAATTCCAAAGACATCTTTCGCTTACGCGTCGGGTTAGCAGACGTTTTGAAACTACTCTTACTACTGTCGTGGTGCGTCAGGCTAAATCTGATTCAACAAGGTCTGTGCCTGCATACGAATATCGGTAGCCGCATGGTTGTCAGAAAGCTGGCTGAGTACCGCTTTCAACTTTGTTTGACGAGACTCGTCAATCTTTGGCCAGAGCGTTTCGACGGCACGGATGCAGTTGCGCAGAATGATGGGCTGTTCGAACTGTCGATGCTGCAGCATTAACTGCTGCTCTTCCGGAGTAAGTTTTGCGAAGTCATCCCGATTGGGGTCCGTCGTTCCCTCCGTAAGCAACGCCAGCAGGACGGGCACGCCCTGAACCTGACCGTTACGGGCCAGCGCCACCGCAGCGTTGGCACGAGTCATTGAATCGCCGTCCAGCAACAGCACTTCCAGTTGTTCCATCGCCGCCTGCCCGCTGACCAGCCCCAGTACAAAGGCGGCAAGGTGACGCACTGCAGGCTCTGGATCCTGTGCCGCCAGCTTCAATTGCTCAGTGACTGACTCTTCTTCGATTGTCGGAGTGCTGAGCGGGGAATCGAGCGTGGGAACTTCGTCGCCTGTAACAGTCTGAGTATCCGGTTGCGTCTGCTCCTTCGCCTGTGCCTCAAATTTTCGCCCGGCAATCATGGCCAGTGACATCAGACTGCTTTTTCGAACCTCAACGTTCTTGTCGGATGCCACGGCCTTCGCAAGCATCGGCAGGACAATGTTGTCCGCTTCCAACGCCCCCAGTGTGCGCGCCAGAAATTCCTGATTCTTCACCTCTTTGTCATCTGTTGATTTTGAATCCATGGACTCCTGCAACAGCTTCGATAAGGCCACAGCAACCTCGGGCTGTTTGGCCAGCAAGACTTCGTTTGCGTTGGGGGCAAGCTGTTGATTGCGAAGCACCTGAGCCAGACCCAGGGCTGCTCGCCAACGGCGGTTTTCGTTTGTGCTGCCGAGTTCCGCGACAAGCTGATGCCAGTCCGTCTCAGAATCGGCCAACTTGCCAAACAGAGCCCAGACCCCGATTACGGCCGCAACAATCAGTGCCGGAATCAGAAACAGCTGAACGATGTAACCAGCCGACGGTGGTTGCACGGGCGGCAGTTCTTCCGGCAGCGATCCGGCAGGAAATGCAACCGTATCCGAATTGTCATCGGTCGTGGAAATTGAGTCAGGCATGTTTAACTTCCGTTGATTTCAGTGCGGAAATTCTAGGACGGCGGACTACGATTTTCAGGTTGAACACCTGCCGGGGCGCCATTTTCCCAACGTTGATTCGATGATTCGCGGAATTCACGCAGAACGATCCCTACGTTCTGCGTGTCGGCCGGAGTTGACTCACAGTCGTCGACGCTGAATCCGATGGTCGTCACGTAAGCCTTGTGAATCCGCTGTGTTTTACTGGTCCCCCAATGCGGTTGGCAACGTCGCCGGCTGCCACAGCCACTGCCAGTTCGGCAAACGCTTCATCCAGCGCTGCGAGATAGGCGGTCACGTGTCGTGGTTCATGGGCCAGAGTGGCATTAAACGCTGCCCCGGCAAGGAAACCGCGTTTGAGCATTTGTGCTGTCATCAACGTGGTCAGCTCTGCTGCATCAGGATGATCGAACGACAGTATCGCAGCTTCCGGACGACCAGGAAACGTCACTGGCAGCTTGTGTTTGCGGCCCAGATGCGCCCAGCCATTGATGACCTGCGTGCCGATTTTCGCAAGGTGCGCGGGAGCATCCAGCGACGTGAGCTTTCGTACACACGCCACCGCTGCTGCCGGACCGACTCCTTCTGTCCAGAACGTACTCGATATAAATGACGTCTGCGCAGCCTGCATTGTTTCCTGTGTGCCGATGACCGCGCCAATGGGAAATCCATTGCCCAGTGCCTTGGCGAACACAGCCATGTCCGGATTCACACCGAACCGCCGGTGGGCACCACCGAGACACAGTCGCCAGCCGATCGAAATCTCGTCAAAGATCAATTTGGCGCCAAGACGATTACACCGCTCACGAATGCCTTCCAGAAAACCGGGGGCCGGGTCTGTGTGTCGAGTCGGTTCCATCACCACGGCCGCCAGATCAGAGCCGTGTTCCGCGATAAGGGCATCGAGTTCTTCAAGCTGGTTGTAATGAAACGTTAGTGCGCTGCCCGCTAGTCCGGACGGAACACCGCGAGGTTCCAGCCCGGGCAGCAGGTGGCCCGTCAGTTGATCCGTTTGTGCAGCATCACCTGGTGGTGCCAGATTTGCGGCCAGATACCAGTCGTGCCAGCCGTGGTAACCACAGATGGCGACTTTTTCACGTCCCGTGCTGGCTCGAGCGATGCGTACCGCAACAGACATGGTCTCGCCGCCGGCACGTGTAAAGCGAGCATTGTGAGCCCACGGATGAATCTGCAGCAGCAACTTCGCCAGCTCCACTTCATCTGTTGTTTGCAGGGTGGACATCGAACCAAGATTCACACGACGAATCACCGCAGCGTTCACATCCGGATCACTAAAGCCCAGCAGACAGGCCAGAATCCCTCCCAGACTCATATCGATGAAGCGGCGGCCTTCGATGTCAATAACTTCACAACCCCGAGCCTCACGGTAGTACGCCGGCCACTGGTCAGGAGCAAACATTTCGGGACGTTTGCTGAGCAGCTGTGTACCGCCCGGAATAATGTTCTTTGCCTCGCGGTAAACCGCCTGAACATCGGGCGGCGTATGAGTCAGCGGAAGACCGAGCAGACGTCGTGCCCCCAGGCAGAAAACCTCTTCCACGTCACCATCGGTCAGATGCTGATTGGTGCACGCCTGTTTCAATGCCAGCAGTGATTCGATGCCCAGTAACGTTGGTTCCGCAAATCGCGACCGCGAATAGTTCGGACGAAGTTCATCGAGCCACAGAAACCCGTCCGCCAGATTCACACAGCGGGTACGCATCTCGGTCACGCAGAAATCCGCGCCAAAAAACAGCCGGGTGGGGCCGAACGTTTTCAGAATGGCCTCGAAGGCTTCGGGTTCACAGACCGCTGATGTATCGAAGAACACGTTGTCCAGGCCACGCAGCGATTCGATCCCTGCCACAGTGTGGCGTCCACAGAAGCCTCGCGCTGCATGGGCAAGAATCAGTCTGGCACCGGGATATTGTTCACAGTGCTGGCGAATATAGGCCTGATTGTCTGGTTCCGCCAGTGCCCGCGGCAGCACCATGTGCAGCATGATCACCAGCCCGCGCTGGTCGGCGATTTCCCATGCCCATTTCGGTATGAACTCTTCCGTCGGCGCGAACAAGGTGTCCTGGCGCGCGGCGAACAGATGATAAACCTTAAAGCCTGCGAAGCCGTCGTCGACCACCTGTCGTTCGACAGTCGCCGCATCCTGCTGCGGTGTCACAATCATCAGTCCGCGCGAGTTGGGATCACCCTTCATCTGGGCGGCCAGAAATTCGTTCGCTCCGTCGACGTTCAGGTCACGTGTCGGAAACGGGAAGAACAACCCGCCCGTCGGACACCGTTCCGGCATCCACTTCGTGACACGCTCGTCATACACAGCCCTGGTGACTTTCGCGGGGCCCGCTGCGGCCAGTGCAGGCATCGGCGTTCCCAGGTCAGCGACACGCCAGAGGTGCGCATGTGCATCAAAGGAATCCGGCGGAACGAACTCTTTCAGGTATCGATTGAAGATGTCCAGATCATCGTCATGAACGGTTGCCCAGACGTACGGATCGGTCTCATCACTAGAGCTATTCACAGCCGGAATCTTTCGAATTTGGTCGTCGTGAATGAACGACGCCTCGATTGTAATCATCAGCAGCGCGGCACCCAGCAGCAGATCCGCATATGGACCGAATCATAACATCAAATGGCAGGTAATGGTCGACCAAAGCGAGGCGAACAGTATGATGTAGCACTGTAATTCGGTCACAACTCGTAGGGAGGTGGATGATGCCGGCCAGAGACACGACCAGACGAAGATTCGTTTACGATTCAGCCACCAGTGCGACTGACGTTCTGGGGGGACTGCATTTTCTGTCCGATCTTCCCCGAGTGACGGCCGACGAAGCCGGACTGCAGTCGAATTTGGTGCAGTTTGGTGATCACGTAGAACCGCTGGTTCGGCTGATCGAAGAATCGCCTGCTGAAACGTTGCTCGAAAAGGTCGCCGAACGGATCCGTGGTGGTCGTTCGTATCGCGAAGTCCTGGCAGCACTGCTGCTGGCGGGCATTCGCAATGTGCAGCCGCGGCCGTCTGTTGGTTTTAAATTCCACTGTGTGCTGGTTGTCAATTCCTGCCACCTCGCGAGTCTGGCAGGGCCGGACGAAGATCGCTGGCTGCCCATTTTCTGGGCGTTGAATTACTTCAAGTCATCGCAGGCGGATGAGGCTAAACGCAGCGGCTGGCGGATGAAGCCGGTCAAGGAATCCATGGTGCCGGACGCAGTGAGTGCTCGGCGGCTGTTTTTGGAAGGGATGGATAACTGGGACGAAGCAAAGGCCGACGCGGCAACGGCCGGGCTGGTGCGGACGGCCGGTGCAACGGAGGTCTTCAATCTGTTCACTCGTTATGCCGCGCGGGATTTCCGCTCGATTGGACACAAAGCGATTTACCTGGCGAACGCCTGGCGAACGCTGCAGGTTATCGGCTGGCAGTTTGCAGAACCCGTTCTGCGGTCACTGACATTTGCACTGCTGAATCATTCTGGTGAAGCCAATCCTTCCAGCAGCGATCTTGATGCTGATCGTCCCTGGCGTGACAACTCAGAGCTGCTGACACGGATTCCTGAAAACTGGCTGAGCGGAAAAATCGACGACACCGTCCCGACAGGTTTGCTTGCTGCGTTTCGAGACGGAACACCACTGAACGCTGCGGAATCCGCCGTCGATGCATTATCTCACGGCGTGGCAACTCAGTCAGTCTGGGACGGCGTCTTCGTGGGTGCCGGTGAATTGCTCATGCGGCAGCCGGGAATCATCGGACTGCACGGACTCACGACGGCCAACGCCATGCACTACCTGTGGCGAAATGCCGCTGATGACGTTGTGCGACAACAACTGCTGCTGCAGGCGTGTTCGTTCAATACGATGTTCCGCGATTCGGCAAAAAGCCGAGGTGCTCTGGGCAAACAGACGGTCGAATCGATTCAGCCGACGGCGACGATCAGTACCGATAATGCATTGTCAGAGATTCTGTCGGAAATTTCAGGTAACAGGATGAAGGCAGCAGAAAAAGTCTACGGCTTCCTGTCCGCCGGCGGCAGTGGCCACAAATTGATCGACGCGACTCGACAGATGCTGTTCCTGAAAGGCCGCGATGCGCACGATTACAAGTTTAGTTCCGCTGTGCTTGAGGATTACCGTCACGTGAGTCCTGCGTGGCGAGACCGATTCCTGGCGATGTCCGTTTTTAATCTTAAGGGCAGTGGACACCCGGATAACGGGCTTGTGAGTCGAAGTCGCTCGGCGCTGCAGGGCTGATGCAGCCACCGCTGGTGGTTATGAAAAAATGTGTCGCTCACACGACCGAAACAGAGAACGAATCTGGTGGCGACTCTCTACCTTATCATCGACGGATACAATCTGATGCACGCGGCCGGCATTGCTCGGCGCAGTTACGGCCATGGAGATCTGGAACGCTGTCGGAATCAGCTGAATCGACTGCTGCTGGATCTGCTCGGTCGCGACGCGATCAGCCGTGCGTCGGTTGTCTATGACGCGTTTGAGTCAACCTCTGATACGAATCGCAGTCAGGACCACGGTGGGCTGCATGTGCTGTATGCTCCCAGGGGCACTGATGCGGATACGGAAATTGAACGACTGCTGAATCAGCACAGCAGCCCCAAGCAGGTGTTGGTTGTTTCCAGCGACCATCGTCTGCACAAGGCGGCTCGACGACGAAAGGCGGCCTGCGTCGACAGCGAAGACTTTCTGACAGGCATTCAATCGTCGGCGGAAACAAAGATTCGCCAACTGCGACAACCGCCGCCCGAGAAAAACGTCTCACACCAGGCGGGCGAGGAACAGCTGCAAAGCTGGGCCGATGAATTCGAACAGAGCGAGGACGCGGCCGATTCAACATCTAACGACCGGTCGTTCCCTGACGAATACGTCAGGGACATCCAGCGGGAGCTCGACAACGACAAACTGCCGTAGCGCCAGGTTACACTCAGCGCTGGAAAATGAGGGCAGATGCCCAAAGTGCGAAGCACCCTTCGGGCCGTTCCGGTTCTTGGTGCCTAACCCCGTTTTGCTGGCAATGTCTATCCGATGTCCAGTTGTTCGCGGGGGCCCACACCCACAGTTGTACTCATGCGGATGGGGTACTGCTTCAGCAGGGCATCAATGTCCGCCAGCGAAAGACCTCGCACCGTTTTCAGGTCATCAGCGACAGACTTGTATTCTTTGCGGTACACCCAGTTGCCGCCAAGCGAACTCAGACGACCCATCGGGCGTTCACCTCGTAATACGATTCTGGAGGCCACTTTATTCTGCGCCTGTTCCAGCTCTGGCTGCAGAATGCCGTTGTTGTTCACTTCCTCAAACACGCGGGTCATGACGGCGATATTTTCTTCGACTCGGTCCGGCTGACAGCCCAGATAGCTCATCCATGTCCCGGCACCGTCGTATTCGTTGTATCCAACTTCAGCAGAGTCCACGTGACCTGGATCGACCAGCTCCCAGAACAGTCGGCTTCCGGAATCATCCCCCACAACGACAGACAGCAGCTCTGCCGCATACCGCAGTTCGTCTGTGCCTTTGGGAGCTGGTCCCATCTGCATGACGTGCTGCTGAACAATGGACCCCTTTGTTACCAGCTTCAACGTCTGCTTTGGAATCGACTCCGGCAGATCTCGCTCGCACTGACCAGTGGGAATGCTGCCGCAATGTTTCTCAGCCATCGCCAGCAGCGAATCAAAATCTGTGTTGCCGGCAACCACCAGGGTCATGTTGCCGGCTCTATATTGATTCGAATGGTAGGTCTGCATCTGCTCGGACGTAAGCGCTGCGACGCTCTCCTTTGTTCCAAGGACACTCTGGCCCAGTGGATGCTCAGCGAAGTGCGTGGCCATGATTGTATCATAGACGGTAAACGACGGGAGGTCGTCGTACATGCCGATTTCTTCCAGGATGACATTCTTCTCCATATCAAAGTCTTCCTGAGCAAGCGACGGTTGCATCATTACCGACAGTAATTCCATGGTCGCGTCCAGGTATTCCGGAAGCACGGCGGCATAATATATCGTGACTTCTTCGCCGGTGGACGCGTTGTAGTTGGCACCAACTTCATCGAAAATACGATTAACGTCGTCCGCGGAAATTCGGTTGTCGCCTTTGAATGCCATGTGTTCCAGAAAATGGCTGACGCCGGACACCGCCTCGGTTTCGTCCCGGGCACCGGTGCGAACAAAGAATCCGGCGGCGACACTGTGCACGGATGGATTGAGTTCTGCGATGACCTGCAGACCATTGGGAAGTGTGTGTTGATGAAACTGCATCAGTGGTGGTCCAGAGTTGATGTGATGCTAAAAAAAGTGCCACCGACTGCCATCAGCATTCGGCACAGAGATCATTCGTGGAAAGAATGTCTGTCACACTGCCGGGGCAGTGCCTTTCAGACAACTGGCGTCCAGTGCATCCGGCCCGATTGTGACAAGTACCATAGAATCCGGCGCGTATTCGAGCGCAAAGTCGCGGACCTGATCCACAGTCAGCGAGTCAATACGTGAGCGAATTTCCTGCAGTCCCAGCACTCGGCCAAGGTGCAGTGTGTCACGGGCCAGGGAACTGGACCGTGACATTGTCGATTCCTGCTGCATGATCAGCGTGCTTTTCGCACGAGCTTTGCAGCGCTGCAGTTCGTCTTCGGTGATGCCTTCGTGAAGCCGTCGAATCTCAGCAACCATAACGTCCAGCGTTTCCTGAGCACGTTCGTTGGTTGTGCCGGCATAACCGAAGACACGTGCCTGATCCTTCTGCGTGTTAATGGAAGCTGAGATCGCATAACACAGTCCGCGTTTCTCTCTGACTTCCGTGAACAGCCGGGAACTCATGCCGCCGCTGAGCAGACTGACCGTCGCCCACGCTTCGAAGTACCGTGCATGCCGATACGGCACAGTTTTCCACGCCAGGCCGATATGAGTCTGAGCAGAATCGTGTTCAACATGTTTCGGCGAGGCTTCGACACCGTCCGCATCAAGTGCGACCACCTCTTTCGGACTCCAGCCTTCAAACGCAGCCGCTACCGTGTCCTGCAGCTCTGCCGCATTTACATTTCCGGCGACCCCGATGACGGAATGGTTCGGGCAGATGGAGCTGTTGTAATGCTGCTGAACATCCTGCAATGTGATGTCCGGAATATTAACAAGCGTTCCTTCGGCCGGATTTCCCCAGGGAGCGGAGTAGGAACAGCGGCGCAGAAACTGACCGAGCCGCTGCTGTGGCTCGTCATCAATAGCATTCAGGGCCTGCTGCACGAGTTCGCGCGACGGACCGAACTGTTGTTCATTAAGGTGTGGTGCGGTGATGATCGACGCAATTAGTGGAATCGCTTCCGCGATTCGGTCGGCGGTCGTTGCTGCTGAAAAAGTGATATAGCCGACACCGCCCGACACACTTCTCTGCAGACCAAGATTGTCCATCGCCGCCGAAAGTTCGCGAGCGGTCAGATCACCGGCACCTCGCGGAAGCATTTCTGAAAGAATTGCGGCCGTACCGGACTTGCCTGGCTGATCTAAAACACTGCCAGCAGGAATCATCAGTGTGACTGCGGCGGACTCGACACCCGACATAGGCTCGACAACAACCTGCAATCCGCTCGGCAGTGAAAACGACTCAAACTTCTGACTGGACATTTTTTCCTTTGGGTGAATTCACAATTACACTGAAACCACGGGCAGCTGCAAAAAAAACGGGTGCGACTCCTGCCCCCTGTTCTGGCGACCAGCGAGAGTGGACCAATGCTTTCCCGGGGCTGGGTGGAACCCGACCTGTAGACCATGCCCTCACGAGCACGATTGTCGACGGATTTCAGTTAGTGGAGCATGGATTGTCAATCCGACGCCCAGGCTGCTGGCGACTGTACGTCCTGACCTTGACTTTCAACTGGGAAAAAAACCGTATCCTGCCGGCACAGACCAAATTTTGTTTCTATGGGACAGGCTGGTCAGCATTCGCCCGTCCCAGCAGGAACGCATTTGCAGAAAAGCTGATAAACATAGCCAAATCCTGCTCGGCACTCTGTACAAACGTGGCCGTTGTCTCGGTCGGCAGTATGCTCTGACATCGTTTTGCGACGTTTTTCACGGATGCAATCGCGGGTCGAGCCCTGTCGCCAAGTAACTCAATGGTCCGCACGGCGTGCAGAACAACATTCAGATCCTTGTGACGAACGGCCTCGATGAGAACTGGTAAAGCCGAGTCCGGGATTTGATTCCGGGTCAGGATACGCGCGGCCTCAATTCTGACTGCCCATTCCGTATCGCTGAGACCGGTCAGCAGCGCTGGAATGATTTGCCAATTCATCTTCATTCGGCCCAGCCCGATCACTGCCCAGTATCTCAAAGCCGCGTCCGAGCTTTTGTGCAACTTCAGCAATTCGGATACGGACGAAACTCCGGACTTGAACGCAGCGGCGGAAGCAACGCCCCGGGCGTCCTGTGCGTCGTCTGACGTCGCATCGTTTGTCCCCGCCAAACGGGTCTGAAGAAGTGATTCGGGGATGAATCCTCGGTCTCCGTATTGCTGCATAGAATCTGCCAGAACCGCTCGCATAGACGAAAGCAGGCGCTGTTGTTCATCAGAGCCCGCCAGATTGTACAGGTTTAGTGGATCGGTTCTGCAGTCGTAAAGTTCTTCCCGCGGCCTCGTCGGGCCGGCAAACTGCCACTGGGCCGCCGTCATTGTTTCGCGGTTTGTGAGCCCATAGATCTGTCCCCGAATGTCGCCCTGATCCGGCCACGCCGTAGGTTGATTGTAGCCAAGGTGAGGCATGAAGTTTCGAATGTAAAGGAAGTCCCGACTGCGGACAGAGCGGGCACAATCGAAGGCCTCGTCAACACGGTCGCGGTGACCAAATGCGAACTCGCGTTCGGCCGGGGCGCGTTCACCGAGAAACGCCTGTCCCTGCATGTAATCGGGAACGCTCTGACCGCAGAGATTCAGAACGGTCGGGGGAAAATCAACAAAGCTCACAAGTCGGTCTGTTGATGTTCCAGCGCGACCTGGAGCAAGATGCTGATACTTCGGTGGAACACGAACCAGCAGCGGCACATGCATCCCGGTGTCAAAGAGTGCTCGCTTGTGGCGAGGCATGCCGGAGCCGTGGTCGCTGAAGAAGAACACGATCGTATCGTCGGCCAGACCATCGTCTTTGAGCTGCTGCAGAATCGCACCGACCTGCTGATCCATAACAGTCACGCAGTCGTAAAAACGTGCCCAGTCTCGACGAATGATCGGTGTGTCAGGGTAGTACGGTGGCAATGGCGCCTCGTCAGCATCATGAATCTTTGCAGGAGAAAGCTTGCTTTGTACGTCAGACTGAAACTTTTTATAGGGCCATACCATCGATCGACTCTGATGAGACGTCATCAGATTAAAGATGCTGAAGAACGGCGCC
>JABABI010000069.1:0-23845 GCA_014238335.1 Fuerstiella sp. | reverse complement strand
GGGCCACCTGCTTGCGTGCTGCAGTACAGGTCGATCGTAGCGGCGCAGGCTGGCCCGAGCTTGTTGCACTCAGGGCTGCCGCTCTTGCTGGCACTCCTGCATGTGCCTGTGGTGTTGCTGCTTTCGTCCCACGACTCTTCGATCAATTGTCCGGCGTCTGACGTGTTGTAATCCGTCTTCACGTTGTTCGAAGTGAAATAGCCTTTTCCCCGCAGAAAAGCGGGGAAGCCACGGACCGTCGGCGGCAGCGGAAATGCGGACCTCATGTTGTGCGTGCCCAGGGACGTCGCGTAACAGCCCGTGATTAAACAGGATCGCACGGGAGAACACACTGGAGCCGTCGCGAATGCGTGAGTGTAACGCACACTTTCGGTGGCCAGGCGATCGATGTTCGGCGTGGTCGCATAGTCGTCTCCGTAGCAGCCAAGTGCAGGACTCATGTCCTCGGCGGTAATCCACAGAATGTTCGGCCGGGTTGCGTCTGCGGGCGCGGCAAAGACGACCATCCCCAGTGCTGCAGCGAGTGCGACGCTGGTATTTAGACACCAACTGTTTTGCGCCAAAGTCTCACGCAATTTTCGGATGCAAAACTGCTGTTTCCGATTAGTCATTCGACGTTGTTTGCGGTCATGCATCGTTTTTGAGCAGCACATGGGAAATCTACCTAAGAATTCAAGTTCGTGATGCGTCACAAAGTGACTTCGCAGAGTCACTGCAATCGATCTTATTGAAACCGAACTGTAACAAACGACGGCTCACGGCTGCGAGCAGAGCGTTGTTTGTTGATTGCCGTCTTCTTCTTCGCCACCGGGGCTTGTGTAACGGAAAACGTTGTTAGAATTGCCCGAAGTCGTCAGCCAGTACAGACGTTCGTTCCGAACGTAACGAACAGACGCGAAGCGGCAGTTTTTGTCCCGCATCGGTCATGAATAAGAAAGCAGATCAGCTCATGATATTTTCAAGGAGTGTTCTAGCAGTTTTCGCGTTCGTGTGCTGGGCATGCCTGCAGAACGCCGGTTTTGCGGGTAACTGGCTGTTTGTCTCACTGCTGCAGGAGAAAGCGATCGTCACGTTTGAACGTGACGTTGATTCCGGGCAGATCATTCGTCGCGGACGGACCGAGTGCCCTGCCGAACCCGCGATCATGAGTGCTGCCAGCGACGGCGAGTTGCTGTTCGTTTCGCTGCGTTCAACAGGGCAACTGGCGAGCTGCCAGATTGAAGCGTCGACGGGGGCTCTGAAACTTCTGAGCATCGTGGACGGCGGAGAAGACCCGGCCTATCTGCAGACCGATCGCACCGGGCAGTATCTGTTCACAGCGTATTATGCCGCAAACAAGGTGACAGTACACCGCGTGCATACGAACGGTCGGTTAAGCAGCGTGCCGCTGCAGACAGTGTCGACGGCGGCGCGGGCTCACGGAATCGCGGTGGACACAAAAAACCGCAGCGTGTTCGTGCCGCACACCGGGGCCAACAGGATTTATCACTTTCAATTCGATTCTCAGCGAGGACAACTAACAGCCGCTGAACCGCCGTTTCTGACGACTCCGGATCCGCATCACCCGCGACACGTGATGCTGCATCCATCGGACCGCTGGGCGTACACCAGCGATGAAGCGGGTGACAGTATCAGCGTCTATGAAGTGGATTCCACAAAGGCCACGCTGCAACTACGGCAAACTGTCAGCTCCATTCCGGTGGACTTTGACGGATCAAAGAATTCGACCGCCCGCTGTGAAATCACGCCAGACGGCCGGTTTATTTATGTCGCCAATAGAGGGCACGACAGCATTGCCGGTTTCGCGATTGATCAGAACACGGGCATGGTCACGTCGCTCGGGCAGTTCCCGACAGAGCCCACACCGCGTTCGTTCACGATCTCGGCAGACGGTCGCCATCTGTATGCGGCCGGCCAGACGTCAGGCCGACTGGTCGTCTACCGGATTGGTGAGACTGGTATTTTGGAGGATGTCGGACGATTCGAATCCGGTCCGGTTTCCTGGTCCGCCTTGTGTGTTGACACCGCCGACTAGGGCGAGAGAATCCGCACACTGTACACTTCGCCGGGATTTTCCGGGTACCGATGTCTTCGTCTTCTCACCAACAAAGCGGTTTGACCGCCAGGAATGTTGGATATCAATCAGGGAGCGAGAGCTCCGAGCAAACCGCATGGGCGGCTAACGACTAATCATGAGTTCACCGTCGTACACTGTCATTATCGGGCTGGAAGTTCACACCCAGCTGAAAACGAAGTCCAAACTCTTCTGCGGCTGCGCAAACGAATTCAACCCTGACAACCCCAATACTCAGACCTGCCCTGTCTGTCTGGGACTGCCGGGCGCTTTGCCTGTCATGAATCGCTATGCCTTCGACCTGTCGCTGAGAACGGCCCTGGCGTTGAACTGTAACATCCCGTACTTCACCAAATGGGATCGCAAGCAGTATTACTATCCTGACCTGCCCAAGGCCTATCAGATCAGCCAGTTCGATCTGCCGTTCAGCGAACATGGCTGGCTGCAAATCACCAACGACGAAGAGGGCGGCCCGATCCGTCGCATTAATATCACCCGCGCTCATCTGGAAGAAGACGCAGGCAAGAATGTGCACGATGAGAGTGGACGAGGCGGAGACAGTGGTGTCGATCTTAATCGCACGGGCACGCCACTGCTGGAGATCGTCAGCGAACCGGATCTTCGGTCAGCGTCCGAAGCACGTCGATATCTGGAGGAAATGAGAACACTGCTGCTGTTCCTTGGAGTTTCTGACTGCAATATGCAGGAAGGCTCGCTGCGCTGCGACGCCAACATCAATCTTCACGTTCAGAACGACGACGGCAGCACGACCGCCACACCAATCGTCGAACTGAAAAACATGAACAGTTTTCGCAATGTCGAAATGGCGATCGACTATGAGGTGCAACGACAGCACAGGGAATTTCAGAAGACCGGGCAAACCATCGACGATGCCCCCAAGGTGACTCGTGGCTGGGATGCGGAACGAGGTGCCACGTTCGCTCAGCGGGAAAAGGAAGATTTGTCCGATTATCGGTTCTTCCCCGATCCCGATCTCGTGCCCGTCGTGCTGACGGAATCAGAAATTGATGCGGTTCGCGAAGCGTTGCCGGAAACCCCGGCTGTCAAACGAGATCGTTTTCAAACTCAGTTTGGACTGACGGAATACGACGCCTCTGTCATCATCGGTCAGGGGCCGGAAGTCACCGCATACTTCGAATCCGTAGAATCCGCCTGTGGCGACGGAAAAACGGCTGCCAACTGGGTCACCCAGGACGTGCTGCGAGACCTGAATGCCAGTGAATCCTGCGTTGACGACTTCTCGATCACGTCAGACATCCTGGGCACACTGCTGAAGTGGATCACTGGCGATCGTCTCACTAATAAGAGTGCACGCGAGGTGTACGCAATACTTAAGAAGCAGGCGGAATCGGGCGACGCGATCTCAGTGACGGACGTTGAAATGCTGGCGGAGAAACGGGAAATCGTGCGGGACACTGGCGCTCTGGAAACCGCAATCTCAGCGGCCATTGCCAGTCGGCCAGATGCCGTTGAAGATGTAAAGGTGGGGAAATTACAGGCCGTCGGTCCGATGATGGGCATGGTCATGAAACAGGTAGGCGGAGCAGATCCGAAGGAAGTCCGTGAAATGCTGATCAGGATGATTCAGGAATCCTGACGCGGTAACAGTCGTCAACCCGAATGGGCACTTTCGTCTGGTAAGACAAAGTCCGCCAACGCGGGACGCTGCAACAAAACGCAGGACGGAAAGTCGTGTTCAGGAAAGACATCAATGAGCCATCCAAGCTTCATGCCGCGGGAAGAGTACATTGAACAGGAGTATTTTTTTCGCGTCTATCGCGAACGGCTGCAGGAAAACGTCCCGTCACAGGATATTCTGAAGACCGTTCATGAAGAGATTCTCAGCACTACGCGTCTGCCGCTGGCAGTCGACTTTATGCGTGCCGAAATACTGCACAGCGGTCGTATTAGCGACGCGATGGTCCGCCTGCCCCACTACTTTACACCCTTTCAAAGCTTTGTAATCGCGCGAGCCGAAGATGACGTGTCGCGGTTCGAACAGATTACCGGGCTGCAGATTCTTGAACGCGAAGCAAAGTACCGAGCCGGCAGTTCGTCCATGTCCGGAAGTTTCGTCTATCAGTTTGAATGCATCGTCAGAAATCGGCTTGGCTACACCGATGGACTGCAAGCAGTAGCCAACGACCCATGCTTTGACGAAGACTGGAAAACCTGGATCAGCGATCTGAACAACAAGCTGGGTGCCAACGAACTGTCCGAAATCGTATACCGGGCATCAGAACATTTTCTGACTCGACGACGGTCCCGCATGGGAACAGTACCTGAGACGAAGGACACTGCTGTCGCATTGTTTGGCGAGCAGGAGGGTCGCATTGCCCGAGCGAATATTGGCAGAGACCCGATGTACTTTTTTGCGGCATTGCAAAGACAGTTGAATTATCCGCAGGTGCCGCTGTCACGCAAAGTTGTGGACGAAAAACTGCCGCCGTTGCTGGAATCCCGTCTGGTCCGACTTGAGCAACGACTGAAAATCGTTGAGCTGGAGCAAAAAGGCGGCATCGATCTGACGAAGTTCTACAAGAAAGAGAACGAACACGGGAATGGCAACGGCGCACTGGATAACTGAGCCACTTACAACATTGAACCGCCTACGCCAGGATGTCTTCGGCAACTTTTCCGGCCAGGTCGGTCAGGCGAAAATCGCGACTGGCGTACCGAAATGTCAGACGTTCGTGATTCAGGCCCAGCAGGTGCAGCAGTGTGGCGTGCAGATCGTGCACGTGCATTTTGTTTTCAGCAGCGTAGTAACCGTAGTCGTCGGTGGCACCGTACGCATAGCCGCCTTTGACTCCGCCACCTGCCATCCACATTGTGAAACCATGAGGATTATGGTCGCGACCATTGGTTCCCTGAGCCGTCGGGGTGCGGCCGAATTCTCCGCCCCACAATACCAGCGTATCGTCCAGCAGCCCTCGCGCCTTCAGGTCTGTCAGAAAACCGGCAATCGGCTTGTCAACTTCCGAAGAATTTTTCGTGTGGCCGTGATACAGGTTAGAGTGCTGATCCCACTGCACTTCACTGTCGCTGTGAGTCACCTGTACGAAGCGTACATCGCGTTCCAGAAAGCGCCGAGCCATCAGACACTGCCGACCGAAGTCTTCCGTAACCGCGTCGTCCATTCCATAGAGTTGCTGCGTGGCTGCCGTCTCACTGGACAGATCCTGCACCTCGGGCATGGCCGACTGCATGCGGAATGCCAGCTCAAAAGAATTCAGCCGCCCCTCCAGCGCCTGATCTCGTCCGGTGATTTCCAGATGATCTTTGTTCATTTCCCGGATCAGATCCAGTTGCCGGCGTTGGGCCGCCGATGAGATGCGACCATTCCGGATGTGCTTCACCGTCGCATTGGACGCGGCAAGACTGGCATTGCCAATTGGTGTTCCCTGACAATGAGCTGGCAGAAACGCGGCGCCCCAGTTGTTCACGCCACCATGAGCCAGAGTCGGACAGATTGTGACAAAGGCGGGAAGATTCTGATTCTCCGTTCCCAGACCGTAGATTACCCACGATCCCATGCTGGGCCGCACGAACTGATCTGTGCCGGTATGCAGCTTCAGCAACGCGCCGCCGTGAGCTGGATTCGTTCCATGAACAGACCTCAGAATACAAAGATCATCGACATGCTGAGCAACATGAGGAAACAATTCGCTGACGGGCAGGCCGCTTTCGCCGTAGCGTTTGAATTTCCACGGAGACTTCAACAGGTTACCCTGAGCGCCGAACGTAATCCTTGGCAGGTCGAACGGCAGAGGCTTGCCATTATCTCGCGTCAGCAGCGGTTTGGGGTCAAACGTATCAACGTGAGACGGGCCACCTTTCATGAACAGAAAAACAACGCGTTTTGCTCGCGCTGTGAGATGTGCCAACTGTGGGGCCAGCGGGGTCGTCGTGACGGCCGGTTGTGTCTGATCAGCCAGCGATTCTTTACCCAGCAGGGCAGACAACGCCACGTGACCGAAGCCGACCGCTGAGGTCTTCAACAGCTGGCGGCGTGTTCGCACTTCGGGACCGAACAACATGATTACCTCACGTAAATGAATTCATTGCTGGCAAACAGGCTCTGACAAAATGCGGCCCAGGCCTGCTGTCGCCCGGCTACATCCACTCCCGTGGCACCAATCGACTGCGATGTTAGTTCACCAACAAACGCGATGGCGCGCTGAGTCTCTTCCGCTGATGGAGGACGTCCAACGGTACGTTCGTAGGCCATCTGCACTCGCTCAGTATCATCGCTGCCGCGTTCCAACAGGGCTGACGCCATGCTGCTGGAAGAATCCATCACCAGATCAGAGTTCATCATCAGCAGTGCCTGGGGAGCCACCACTGTGGAGCTGCGGTGCCCCGTCGGCATCGTTGGATCGGGAAAGTCGAATTGGGCGAACAGCGAATAAACATTGTTGCGAATCACTGGCAGGTACAGGGCCCGCCGCAGACTGTTGTATTTGGTGTGATCTACCGACGTATGGTTGAAAACGAACTGGCGATTACGCAATGGCACAGTCTTACCGCCGATTGCCATGTCCAGCCTGCCTGCGACAGCCAGCACGGAATCGCGAATTTGCTCTGCTTCAAGTCGCTGCAGTCGAAACTTCCACAGCAGTAGATTTTCCGGGTCCACGGCACCTGGATTTTCCATGGAGCCTGCGGGGCGTTGCTGCACCGGATGAGTCGACGCCATCTGATAAGCGTTGGAGGACAGAATCAATCGATGAAGTTCTTTCACAGACCAGCCGGAAGCCATGAATCGGTGAGCCAGCCAGTCCAGCAGTTCCGGGTGAGACGGACTGTCTCCAAGGCGTCCGAAATTCTCGGTCGTGCCCACGATGCCACGGCCGAAGTGCCAGCCCCAGACACGATTCACGAAGACTCGCGCCGTTAGCGGGTGCTGCGTACTGGACATCCACCGCGCGAATTCCAGTCGACCACTATAGCTGGCCGGAAGCACGGGCCGCACGGTCGAGGTCCGCATCACTTCAGGGAACTCGCGCGCCACCGGCTTGCCGAGATTCAGGTGGCTGCCGCGAATGTGGATCGGCAGACTGGTCAGGACCGTTTGTTCACCGACTCCCATCGTCGCGGGTTCGTCGGGGGCATTACTTTCCAGAACTCGAGCCTCGTCTTCGAGCAGGTAATATTCGGCCAGAGTTTTCGCGTCAAAGGCGAATTCCACTTTCGGCGGAACCGCCAGAAACCCGGACAGGTCGTGCAGGGCGGCTCGCGCTGTTTGCAGTCGGGCGTCAGTCAGCGTCTTCTGTGGAGGATCCATTTTCTGAGCCGCCGCATATGCCGCTTCGGCTTCCGCAAACGCAGTGCGAAAATGTTTGTCGATGCCGTCAACGTCGCCGGCGGTTACCAGCCTGTGCCACTCGCTGAAAAACGGATCGTCCTGATTGTATTCCAGGTGCAGTCGGGTGTGATGCAGGATTCTGGGGTGCAGTCCCAGGGGTGCAGCAATCGCTTCGACTATGGCCAAAGGGGAGGACGGTTCAAATTTTGTCGCAGCCACCAGATACTCGGTCGCCTTTGCCCGCGCTGCCTCCCGCAGCGTGACGATGGCTTTGGACTTGTAAGACGATGCCGCACTTTTCTTCTTCGCAATCTCGGCGTCTATCGCCTTGAGATTCGCCTTGTCCTCCTCAGTGGCAAACGAATGCTGATGCCAGTGCTTGATGACACCGGTTCGGGTTTCTGCGAATGTCCGAGTGCTCTTGAAGATGGCAGCCAGAGCGTAGTAGTCTGTCTGCTTGAGCGGATCAAACTTGTGATCATGGCAGCGAACGCACCCAAATGTCATTCCCAGAAATGCCTTGCCCGTGGTATCCAGCTGCTCGTCGATGGTATCCATGACAAGTTTTTCCATGTCCGGTTCTGCCAGAACTTTTGCGCCGAGTACCAGAAAGCTGGTGGCTGTCTTTGTTTCCTGACTGGCTTCGGGCAGTAGATCGCCGGCAAGTTGTTCAACGATAAAACGGTCAAACGGCTTGTCGTTATTGAAGGCATCGACAACATAGTCGCGATAACGCCATGCCAGACCGTAGGCAAGATTTTCATCCAGACCGTTGGAATCCGCATACCGTGCGACATCCAGCCAGTGTCGCCCCCATCGCACTCCATAGTGCGGCGATTGCAACAGTCGCTCTATCACCTTGTTGTAAGCGTTCTCGGAATCATCCGCCAGGAATGCTGCCACTTCTTCGGGCGTCGGCGGAAGTCCGATCAGGTTGTGAGTGAGCCGACGAATCAGCGTGCGTTTATGGGCAGCAGGCGCTGGACGCAGCCCTCCAGCCTCCAGCTGCGCCAGCACGAATGCGTCGATCGGATTTCTGGCCCATGATTGGTCTTTGACGTCAGGAACCGGCGGATTGGCCACGGGGCGGAAGGACCAGAACTTTCGACCGTCTTCAATACTCATGCCCGTCGGACCGGTCCCGTCGCCAGACACAGCTTCAACGCGAGGATCCGGTGCTCCCATGGCCACCCATTTTTCAAGGACCGCAACCTGAGCGGGCGACAGAGCGTTTTGCGGGGGCATCTGCAGATCACGGTTCCTGTAACGGACCGCTTCAATCAGCAGACTTTTTTCGGGATCACGGGCCACCAGCGATGGACCAGTGTCACCCCCCTTCATGACGCCTGCTCGAGAATCCAGCTTCAGGCCACCGTTCACTTCGCCGGCAGCATGACATTCGTAGCAATGTTCCACCAGAATCGGCCGGACACTCTTTTCGAAGAACTCCAGTGCGGCACCATCAGGTACTACCTCATCTGCGCAAACCGATGTTGCCAGACACGCGAACAGGGCAAGGCCTGGAAGGCGGAATGTCGATTGAAGGGCGGGCGAAAAAGGTGGGCGCGACATAGTGATATCCCGGCGGTAATTGTAAGCTCTGCACTCTGTAAACGCGACTCTGAATGTCCGATCATGGACAATGACGACTGGATGGAGCAATTTTTCTGCTGCGCAGCCGGCGCCGCTGGCATATGCCGTTCAATCGGTCCGGTAGACCGTGTCGCGTAACCGTTGCTTTGCAGAGTTGAGTTCCCAGCACCCAGAGAGTGCCACCGATGCCGTAGGGTCAAGAAACCCCGCCGAACTCAAAACGCCTTGAAACAAGGGACTTACGGCAGGTCAGAGTCTTGCATCTCCGCCGCTTGATGTCATCCGTCTGCCTCCCCGTGCCCAACGCTCTTCGTAACGACTCGCGCGCACCCCGATTGCGGAAGTTGTGAAACGGCAGCGCTTTACAGAAGTTCGAGTCCTTTATGGCGGCCTGGAGGTAGACAACTCTCCGCGAATTTTTTTGAATGCGGTTAACAGCGGGCGGGATAAGCGGCAGTCCTGCTGACGGATGGCATGTGCCGTACGGCCTGGGTAGCTTTATTTATCCTCTTTTCTGGTCTTGAGTCGCAGCAGGCTTCCCGCGTCATACACGTCCTTCAAAAGTGTTGCCATGCACGTCCGATGTCCTCACTGTCGAAACCCGATTGAGCTGGTCGATGAAGGACATGGCCTGCCCGTCGTGTGGCAGTAGCTTCAGCCTGGTCGGCACCGACACGACGGCCACATTCAGGCCGGACACGGTCAAATCCATCGGCCACTTTGACCTGCAGGAACAACTGGGCATGGGGGCTTTTGGCACCGTGTGGAAGGCCCACGATACGGAGCTGGATCGTACCGTCGCTATCAAGATTCCACGGCAGGGGCAGCTGAACGCAGAAGACTCTGACAAGTTTCTGCGAGAGGCCCGCGCAGCCGCTCACCTGAAGCATCCAGGCATCGTCAGTGTATTCGAGGTGGGGCGCGAGAATGACACGGTCTACATCGCCAGTGAGTGCATTGATGGCCTAACACTCCCGGACTGGCTGACCGGCCAGCAGCCGACACCACGGGAATCAGCCGAACGATGTGTGAAGATTGCGGAGGCACTGCACCATGCCCATGAGAGCGGTGTGATTCATCGCGACCTGAAACCCGGCAATATCATGCTGGACCGGGACAACGAGCCTCACATCATGGACTTCGGCCTGGCGAAGCGTGAGGCGGGCGAGATCACGATGACGATCGACGGTCAGATTCTGGGAACACCGGCGTATATGTCACCGGAACAGGCAGGAGGCGAGAGCCACAGCGTTGGTCCCGCAGCGGACATCTATTCGCTGGGCGTGATTCTGTTCGAGTTGTTGACCGGGGAGCGCCCGTTTCGCGGCAACAAACAGATGCTGATCCATCAGGTGCTGACTGAGGATGCACCCAGTCCACGAAAACTTGATTCTGCGATCCCGCGAGATGTCGAGACGATCTGCCTGAAGTGTCTCCGACGGGACCGTGCTCATGGTCACTGAGGAAAGACCGGGTATCGCGATACCTGCAAGGCACTCAAATAGGCGGAATCTGGACATTTCCGTGGAGAGCAAATCCAATGTTTTATGGGGTTTCGCCGGTTCTACTTCGCCTTCGTAGACCTCCGCATGAATGAAGACGACTCCGAAAATTAGAAAACCGGAACGTGTCAAAGGCAGTATTCGAGTCACGTAATGCCCGGCCTGTCGGACCACACACTGCATTACGACAAAGTAGAAACCGAACGCACCGATGCTGACGCCAATCGGTGCCAGCAGCATCTGCCATTGAAACGGGAAACGATCGATCCCGTGCCAACAGCAGCAAACGACTGCAATCAGCAGGGCCGTCAACATGACAAGTCCGTACACAATGGCTGCTGCACTCACCGAGGCAAGGAATACCAGAGTTGTTGAGACCCCACGCTGGACCAGAAACGCCCAGTGATCAGGCCAAAGTTCAGGCAGGACCTGACGGAATCCCCGGACCAGAGCCACAATCGACGGAGCGACGATCATCTGCAGAAACAGTTCTCTGGTAAAGACGTTGCGAACGGGACGCAGGTAGAACGATTCATACAGTACGGCGAATGTACTAATCGTGAGCCCCAACAAAAACAGCAGCACCCATGGGGCCAGTTAGCGCAGTTCTTTAAGGATAATGACTTTCATATCAGATCCGTGTCACACCTTCAGATCGTCTGTCCTGATGCCGCAGCAGGTTTCTGTCCTGATTCGTCTGCTGTCCGCGCCACCGCCGCAACGGCCTGCAGCAACGAACCGCTGGCCCCTCGAGTCGTCAGGTAATCAATCACGGCCCGCTTCAGATCACCCCTCGCATTTTCGCATTTGCTGTGGGTTCAGACCGCGCAATGCGGCCGCAGGTTCTTTGTTGCTGTTGGTGATGGTCAGACGGATTTCCCTGTCAGGATTTTCCGTGTGCACCAGCCCTGTGAGTGCCGGCAGTGCACCGGGCAGTGCTTCGGGGGTCAGCCGCCACTGACAGATTCGTTCGCGAAAGCCGTCCACCGAAGCCTGAACCCGCAGCACTCCCTGATCAATGGTGCCAACGTAATTGGCGACGCGTTCAACATCGTCCAGCAGATGTGAACTAAACAGAATTGCACGATCGCTGTGACTGGTCGTGGCCCGGAGCCGGACCGTCCAGAATTAGCAGATCCGGTTCCGTACCACGAGCCATCGCCAGACAAAGTTTCCCTCGTTCATCTCGGGACAGGGCCCCGGCTTTTGTTGGTCGATCCAGACCGAAATGGTCAACAATGGCGTCGAAGATCTTCTGGTTCCATGTGGAAAACGTACTCTGCTGAAACTTCGCACAGTCCGCAATCCTCATCCAGCGATAGACGTAATAACTTTCGCTCAGATAACCGATGCGGGAACGCACATCCGGCGTCAAGGCAAGACGGCTGCGTCCCAGAACGGAAGCGGTCCCGCGAGTTGGAGTGAGCAGTCCCGGCAACATGTGTATCGTCGTCATTTTTCCGGATCCGTTGCGCCCATCAGGACGTACACGCTGCCGCGCGGTACGGTCAGGCTGACCCGGTCGACGGCGCATCTCTTTCCGTAGCATTTCGTCGGGCGATCCGTCTGGATAACAACATCGCTCATGTCCGACCGCGCCCGGACTGACTGGTGAGTTTCGCTAGTTTCTTGGTGGTCGACTGCAGAATTGCGTCCGTGTCAAAGTCCAGTGCGATCGCTTCGCCCAGAAACGTTTCCAGCGCATCGTCCAGCCGACGATTGCATTCTGCCCGCGTATCAATACTGCATTTCTGAGCGACTAAGATGTCTTTGCCGTGTCGTGATTCGATATCTCTGTCACGCTCCAGCTCACCGTACGCCTTGGCAATCGTGTTGTGATTCACCAGTAGACGTTCCGTCAGCAGGCGAACACTCGGCAGCTGATCACCCACATTCAGCTCGCGGCGTACCACCGCGCGGCGAATCGGATCAACAACCTGCCGATAGATGGGAGTGGAACTGCCCGTGGAAATGGTGAGATCAGACGCCATGTTCGCCCTGCCCGTGGTGTACTAAGTGTTCTGGTACACGAGGATGCCGTGATGTCAAGCATGACCGCTCTGAATTTGGCAGGGACGACCAATGTCGGTTCGGGCCATCCTGTGCAGGGCTCCCGATCTCGTACGGCAGTCGGCCGCGGCAGATCTTCGGCGGAATCTGCCGCGCAGCCTGCCTGCCCCGAACTTCACCTGCGGTGATTCGGTGGCGAAGCTCAAACGCGGGTTCTCGTGAAGACGGATCAAGCTACGATTCCCCGGGTTCCGCTTTGTATTTCCTTCGATACTGCGCCATGGCCGCTTATCGCGAACACATCACCGTCAGCGGGACGCTGGGCATTGCCTATGCGTCTGCCGCTTTTTTTGCGCTGCAATTCTCGTTGGCTCAGGTAATGATCGCGGCGATTCTGACATGGATTGCCGGCATGCTGCCGGACATGGATTCACAAAGCGGCAAACCCGTTCGCGAATTGTTCGGAGTGACGGCGGCTCTGACACCACTACTGCTGTTGCAGCATGCAAACAGTCTGGGCATCAGCGGCGATCGCGCGATGCTGTTTTCGCTGTTGCTGTACGGCGGCGTCCGATATGGCGGGGCGGCAGTACTGGGAAAACTAACGGTGCACCGAGGCATGTTCCACAGCATCCCGGCACTGGTCATCGCTGCAGAGGCCACGTTTCTTTCGTACCACAGTCCGGAGCTCCGAGTTCGCCTTCTGATGGCTATGGGTGTGGCCCTCGGCTTCATGTCGCATCTGGTCCTGGACGAAATGTACAGCGTTCAGTGGGATGGAGTTCGAATCAAGCTGAGTAAATCCGCGGGCAGTGCCGTAAAGTTCTTTGGCAGAGACGCACTGCCAAACGGTCTGGCACTGGGCCTGATGATGTTTCTGACGTACGCCAGCCTGACGTCCGTGGGAATCCTGAAGGCTCCGAATCAGGAAACTGCTCCGGAGGTGCTGGAGATTTCCGAAATACTGGACGACGCTCCTGCATTTCGAATGGCCGATGAACCGACGGATTCGGTGTATCGATAATCGTCAGCAGCCGTTCGACATCTCGCGACAGTAGAACTCGGGAAGTGTACCGACCGGGGGAAACTCACACCGTTTTTCGGACACGCCACGATTGAAGGTTGAATTGCCAGTCGCCCAGATTACTGTGTGCATCCTGTTCCCGGACTCCAGTTTGGAGCCGAAAGCTGACATTTAAAAAACGCTATATCAACCAGAGGTCCTGTTATGGACGCAAAGATCGTCCTGTTGCCGGGTGATGGCATTGGTCCCGAAATTGTGACTCAGGGAAAGCGAGTGCTTGAAGCCGTCGCAGCAAAGTACGGCCACACGTTCACCATGTCTGAACACCCGATCGGTGGCAACGCTATTGACGACTTTGGTGATCCGCTGCCACAACCGACGATTGACGTCTGCAAAGATTCAGACGCCATTCTGCTGGGTGCCGTCGGTGGCCCGAAATGGGACGATCCCACAGCGAAGACTCGCCCCGAAGTCGGACTGCTGAAGATCCGTCAGGAATTGGGGCTGTTTGCCAATCTGCGGCCGATCAATACGTTTGAAGAACTGGTGGATGCCTCGCCATTGCGCCGCGAGATCGTCGCGGGTACTGACATCCTGTTCTTTCGTGAACTCACCGGAGGAATCTACTTCGGCGGCTCCGGACGTCGTGCTCACGAATCCGGAGAAGAGGCCTACAACGAAATGGTGTACTCGACCGGCGAAGTAGAGCGCATCGTGCGTCTGGCGGCAGTGGCTGCCAAAGAGCGTCGCGGCAAGCTGACGTCGGTTGACAAAGCCAACGTGCTGGAAGTCTCACGTCTTTGGCGGCAGGTGGCAGAACGCGTTGTCAAGGAAGAGTTTCCCGAAATTGAATACGAAGTCGTGCTTGTCGACGCGATGGCCATGCATCTGATTTCGCGGCCGAAAGATTTCGATGTCGTCGTCACGGGCAATATGTTCGGCGACATCCTGACGGACGCCGCGTCCATGCTGCCAGGATCGCTCGGCCTTCTTCCTTCGGCATCACTGGGCAGCGACGGCCCTGGACTGTACGAACCGATCCACGGATCTGCTCCTGACATTGCCGGTCAGAACCTGGCCAATCCACTGGCAACGTTTCTGGCATCGGCCATGCTGCTGCGGCATTCGCTGAATTTGAATGAAGAAGCGGAATCCATCGAATCAGCAGTTGCGGCAACACTGCAGGGCGGACATCGCACGAAGGATATTGCTGCCGGCAGGACGTCGATTTCGACAACAGAGATGGGCGACCTTGTCGTTCAGCAACTGGCTTAGTTGGGCCCCACGCGAGACCACGTGAATTGGATAGCGGCACTCGATCAGCGCTGACGCAGGCAGCAGGACTTGTATTTTTTGCCGGAACCGCAGGGACACGGATCGTTGCGACGCGGCGTGGAACCACTGCGCGGGGCATCGGCATCAGTGGCCGTCGTGGCTGAATGCTGCTCCATGATCAGGGCTGCCGGCCGACGACTTTTTACGAATGCCGCCATCTGTTGCATCGCCGGATCGACGTAATTGAAGAATTTCCGATAGCCGACACATAGAAAATTCAGTCCGTCTGTGCCGTCAGGCGTCTGCAGAAAACGATTCTTCGGACATTCCCCGTTACACGCGTGACGAACCTCGCAGTCCAGGCAGTATTGTGGCAGAGTCTTCAGTTTCGCGTCGCCGAATTCCTGCTGGCGTCCTGAGTTCACCAGGTCTTCAAGGGGCACGAAATTAAGATTGCCCAGCAGGTAATCCGGTTCAACGTAGTGATCACAGCTGTACACGTCGCCGTTGTGTTCCATCGCAAGCGCTCGCCCGCAGGTACGCCGGAAGACGCACAACGACGGTTCAACACCCACCCAGGCACTGAGCGCCTGGTCGAAGATCTGCACGAACACCCGACCAACATCGCGCTGAATCCATTCATCGAAGGCGTCACACAAAAAAGTGCCGAATTGCTCTGGCAGGACGCTGCGAGAACTGACGGCTGTATCAGCGGCGTCAAAGGCTGTGAAATGGTCGGCAGCGACTGCCTGGCCTTCGGCATGTCGACCGATGCCGGACGGTTCCACAATCGGGATGAATTGCAGGTACTGACAGCCCGCGTCGCGGAGGTAGCGATAAACCCGTGCACCGTGGTCACCGTTCAGCCGATTCACCACGACCAGCGCATTGAATTCGACACCGAATTTTTTGAGCTTCCTGATCGCAGCGATGACTTTGGCGTGGCTGCCCTGGCCCTGATGGTCCACTCGGTAAGCATCATGCAACTCGGCAGGACCGTCAATGCTCAGACCGACCAGAAACCCGTTCTTCAGAAAAAAGCGGCACCAGTTATCGTCCAGCAGAATGCCATTGGTCTGCAGCGTGTTGGCGATTTTCATTCCCGGCCGAGCGTGCTGCTTTTGGATTTCGACACACCGTTCGAAGAACTCCAGACCCAGCAGAGTTGGCTCACCGCCCTGCCAGGCGAAGGTGACTTCCGCGGTTCCGGGCGGCTGAGCGTCGATGTACTGACGGATGTATGATGCCAGGCAATCATCGGCCATCTTCCATTTGTTGCCTTTCGGGTAGAGCTCCTCTTTGTGCAGGTAATAGCAATACGTGCAGTCCAGATTACAGATCGGCCCGATGGGCTTGGTCATGACATGGAAGGGCTGATCCGTGAACTGCGCGGTCAGACTGTGTGCCTGGTTGGACATGCCGTGAGAAATCTTGCGGTTTGTTATGGGATTGGGCTGGAGCAGCAGATGTTAACGCATAGACTGCAATTGCACGGTCGATGAACGGAATGGGTGCCCGAAACCGCCAGAATTGATTCAGGAACTCATGAAACCTAACAGCAGCCTGCTGTCACGAATACTGCACTCAGCGTCAGAGTTAATCAACTATCGAGCGTCACTGGCCCGGATTCGTTTTCAGGAAGGCGAATCGCAAGCCAGCGAATCATCGGACCAGGGGCTGCTGCGCCGCCGCCTGCGAGCCAGCGCGATGGTTCTACTAATGGCCAAGACAGCGATGGCGATTCGCACGCTGGCTCTGTCCCGCTCGCCCGACCTGCTGGACGGACTCATTTTCCTGGGATTGCTGTCGGCTTCCGCCTGGCTGTACAGCCCGCGCAATGTGTCTGTACTCTGGCTGCGGATGATCGAATCCCTGATGTTTCTGGGTGTATCGCTGCAACTGGGAACACAGTTGCATGAAGATCTGCGGCTCTACGCCACAGTGGAAACCCCCACAGCAGAAGACAGCACGTGGGCAGCTGTATCATTTGTCGCGGCTATGAAGGACCAGATCATCGCGACATTTGGCCTGATGATGATCTACGGTATGTTCATCCCAAATACGGCCCGACGCGCGGCATTGATGGTGTTCCTGATGGCGATCACTCCGGCCGTCGTTATCGGCCAGCACGAATCGTCTGTTGCAGCGATTGCCACGTTTCGGGTGGAGCACATCGCATCTGCCGGGTTGTTTTCGGGCAACCTGCTGGCCCTTGCGGTGGGAGCCGGTTCCGCCATCTACGGCACAGCCATCATGAACCGCTGGAGAAGCCGCGCATTGGAAGCAGAACAGCTGGGGCAGTATCGTCTGCGAGAAAAAATCGGCAGCGGGGGAATGGGCGACGTCTACCTTGCGGAGCATCGCCTGTTGAAACGACTGTGTGCCGTTAAACTCATTCGCAGCGAACTGTCAGAAGATCCTGCCATCCTGAAACGTTTTCAACGCGAAGTCCGAACGACGGCAACGCTGACTCACTGGAACACGGTTCAGGTGTTTGACTACGGTCAGATGACCGACGGTACGTTCTTTTATGTCATGGAGCACCTGCACGGGAAAAATTTGAAACAGACCGTCACGGAATTCGGACCAATGCCCGAGGATCGAGTTGTTTTTATTCTGCGACAGATCTGTAACGCGTTACGAGAAGCAGCGGCTCGGGAACTGGTCCATCGCGATATCAAACCGAGCAACGTTTTTCTCGCACATGTTGGCGAACGCTTTGACGTTGTAAAGCTCCTGGACTTCGGATTGGTGCGACCGCTCACGTCTGTAACTGATCCGGAATTGTCTGCAGTCAACGAGATCAAAGGCTCGCCGCGATACATGTGTCCGGAACAGGCTCAGGGAATCTCACCGGATACGCGGGGAGATTTATACTCACTGGGAGCAGTGGCCTTTTTTCTGTTAACCGGCCGACCGCCGTTTGACCTGGAAAATACTCTGAAACTTGTGGTTGCACATGCCACCCAGACACCACCAACGTTCAGTGAAATTGGTGCGGACGTCAGCCCTGAACTGGAAACCATCGTCATGCGATGTCTGTCAAAGCTGCCGGACGATCGCTTTCAGTCCCCCGATGAAATGCTGAATGCCCTTGAGGCTCTGCCGCTGGCAGAAGTTTGGAACTGGCGACGAGGCGAAGCCTGGTGGAAAGAACACTTGTCAGACTGCGTGCAACGACTGGAGGCCTGTAGTGACGAGACGCCTGTTGCGACGAGCAACAGTCAGAGCGACGAAGCCCTTGAAGAAACGATCGTCAGTGTCCAACCGTAGTTCAGCACGCTAGTACAGAACTGCCCCGGGCGGTATTCGAGTCGAGCGTGCAAGGAATGAACGAAGAAACCCTGTTATGAATCTCAACGCAATTCCGCAATGCTGGCGTGAGACACTAACAGACGATCTGGCATCGCCGGAATTTCAGAAATTACAGAAATTCGTAGCGGACGAACGAGCAGCGAGCCCTGTATTTCCGCCCGCCGCCGATGTCTTCGCAGCGCTGACGATGACACCGCTGACCCGCGTGCGCGTGCTGATTCTGGGACAGGATCCTTATCACGATGACGACCAGGCTCATGGACTCAGTTTCTCCGTACGGCGCGGTGTCAGGATTCCCCCTTCACTGCGCAATATCTACAAAGAGCTGGAATCTGACCTTCAGATTCCGGCGGCCGCGCACGGGTGTCTCGAAGCCTGGGCTCGACAGGGAGTCCTGCTGCTCAACACCGTTCTGACCGTGCGGGCTCACGAGCCGAATTCTCATCGCAAACGCGGTTGGGAAAACTTCACCACGCGGGTCATCGAATGTGTAAACGAACTGCCGTCGGTGGCGTTTGTGCTGTGGGGCAAACCGGCTCAGCAGAAGGCGTCTTTGATTCACGGGCGGCACCTGCTGATCGAGAGTCCGCATCCATCGCCGCTGTCCGCCAGGCGGGGATTCTTCGGAAGTCGCCCGTTTTCGCAGGTTAACGATTTTCTGAAGTCAAACGCTCAACCGCCGATCGACTGGCGCGTGGACGAGAAGCCGCCACGATAAGACTTCCATCACAAGTGTTTTCCTGTTTGGTTTGCACACTTGTGGTCGCGAACGGTAAGGTCTTCCGCATGATGACAATAGCCGGTCGAACATTCCGAGCGGCTTACGTAACCAGAAACTCATTGCCGAAATTCACGGATTTTGATGATGATGAGACATTTCGAAACGACCGTCCATCCCCATTCTCTCGCCGAACCCCGAGAACGCCATGAAACCATTCCTAATTTCCAGTGCTCTATTGCTGGCTGTTTCTGCAAATATTGTTGCGGACGAAAAGAAAGCCAGGCCCGCCGGTCTCAAACCGACGCACGCCGACGTTTCGTACGGGCCCGACAAGATGAATGTCGTCGATTTCTGGAAGGCTGAAGGAGACGGGCCGCGTCCGTTGATGGTCTACATTCACGGCGGTGGCTGGATCGGCGGCGACAAGAAGCGCAGTCCAGCCAACGTGCAGCCATTTCTGGACAAAGGTATCTCTTATGCGGCCGTTAACTATCGATTGACGGGACAGGCCTCTCTGCCGGCCCCCGTTCATGATGCGGCGCGAGCTATTCAGTTTCTCCGATCCAAAGCGGCCGAGTGGAATTTCAGAAAAGATCGGATCGCTCTGACCGGTGGAAGTGCAGGAGCATGTACATCGATGTGGCTGCTGCTGCACGATGATCTGGCGGACCCGAAATCTGACGATCCGGTACTGCGCGAATCCACACGAGTCACGGCAGCAGCCGTCGCCGGAGGCCAGACATCCATTGATCCTAAACAAATTGAACCGTGGCTCGGTCCCAACGTGCTGAAGCACAACATGATCAACATGGCGGTCGGAGAAAGAACGATTGAAGGTGCGTTGAAGAACTATGAAAAGCATCGTGGACTGTACGTTGAGTTTTCACCATACAATCACCTGACGAAAGACGATCCACCACTGCTGATGACATACGGCAACAACATGAAACTTCCATCAGAAAATGCCGGACATGGAATTCATCACCCGGTCTACGGAGTAAAGATGAAGGAGAAAGCGGACAAACTGGGTCACGAGTGTCACTTGTTGATTAAGGGCGTATCGGATTCGGAGGATTACACGAACACCAACGAATTTCTCTTCGACAAACTTATGGCGCCGTAGTGCCTCTTCGAGGCTCGATGGTTGGGCTGGAGGTCTATTCTTAGATTTTATTTCACAACATAGATCCTTGCCCCCAATTCTCAGACTGCACAACGCAGTAGCAGGACGTTGCACGTCACACTTTCGCGGATAAGTCACAATCATGGCATCTGAGATCTCCGGTGTTCTGCCGATCGCTCATACACCGTTTTTGGAGGACGACAGTATCGACGTTGTCAGCCTGCGGCGGCAGATTGACTGGGCGTACGAACAGGGCGCCAGCGGATTCTGCACCGGCATGGTGTCAGAACTGCTGCGTCTGACCGCTGGCGAACGTATCGAACTTACCCGAGAGCTGGCCGACATCAATGCCGGGCGGGGAGTCTTCATCGCCGGAGTCGGAGCGGAAAGCACAAAGCAGGCACTCGAGTTTGCCCACGCCGCTCAAGCTGCCGGGGCCACGGGACTGATGGCCATTCCACCGATCTCGTCAGCTCTGTCCGAATGTCATCTCATCGACTACTTCTCCGTCCTCGCCAGTGAAACGCAGTTGCCGCTGATTGTGCAGGACGCATCGTCGTACGTGGGACAGACCATTCCTGTTTCTGTCTGTCAGACACTGCTGGATGAATTTGGACCGGATCAGATTCTGTTCAAACCCGAAGCAGCGCCGCTGGGGCCAAACCTTTCGGCTTTGCGCGATGCAACGGACGGCAGGGCACGGATCTTTGAGGGTTCCGGCGGGATTTCGCTGATCGATAGTTTTCGTCGTGGTATCGGCGGCACCATGCCAGGCATGGAATTTCTGCCGGGGATTGTGGCCATCTGGAACGCAATGCAGACAGGCGACGACGACCGTGCCTACAAGGTGTACTTTCCGTTATGTGCACTCGTTGCTTTGCAGCTGCAGGCCGGGCTTGATGGTTTTTTGGCCGTCGAAAAGTACGTTCTGCAGAAGCAGGGACTATTCGCCACTGATATCCGTCGACGTCCGTATAAATGGGAACTGGACCAGGAGACTCAGGCCGAGGTCGACCGACTTCTGGCGATGCTGGAAACCGTGGTTAGCAGCGACTGACAATGGTTACAGCATGTCCGGGCGACGCCCGGGACTCAATAGGATCTCGCCCGTTGAACAACCAATTCGCCGCCGGAAACAGTCAGAGTGGCACTGGGCGTCACGACCACTGAAAACCTTCGTCACAATTTGTCAATTTTCGGACGCTTCATGAAATATCCGGAATGTCCCGAATGACTGCGGTGAATCCGTCAACGCGAGCCGTTCAGTCACCTCAAAATTGTCCTGTGAGGACGAATCTCCAGTTGCAACTTGAGTCACTCTTCCTAAGAATGATGTCCCCGTCTTGCTCAACTCAATGTCACCGTCGACCGTTCCATTGGTGATTTCAACGGTGCTGCTTTCTGACAGGAGCCTCTATGCGTCACGTGCTTGCATCGATCTTACTGAGTCTTGTGGTCATTCATTCGGGAGTCAGCTTCGGCCAGCCGAAGAAAAAAGCACCGGCCAGTAAGGTTCCGCGAGGCTCGGGTTCTGTGGAATGGGGTCCCGTAGCCAAAGTCGATGCCGAACGACGCTTCGACGTCCGCGACTCGGCAAAAAAAATTGACAGCCTGATCGAAGCGGGCTATCGCAGGAATGGCATCAGTCCGAATCTAACGCTGAAAGATTCGCTGTTCTGTCGCCGAGCCTACCTGGAAATTGCCGGTCGTGTCCCGCTGTTGCAGGAGATCGGTAAGTTTGTCCAGAGCAAGAATCCGCGCAGGCGTGAACTGCTGATTGACGAACTGCTGTCATCCCACGATTACGTCAGCCACATGTATAATTACTGGGCTAACATTCTTCGGTTGCAGGACCATCCGATCAATAACAATCAGCTGGCACAGCCGTACCACGAATGGATCAAGTACAGCATTCGTGAAAACAAGCCGTATGACAAGTGGGTGCATGAGATGCTCACGGCGGAAGGTCGCATCTGGGACAATCCGGCGGTCGGATTCGTCATGCGAGACTCAAATATGGAGCTTGACGCCGTCGACAATATGGTACAGGTATTTCTGGGTACTCAGATCGGCTGTGCCCAGTGCCACGACCACCCATTCGACAAGTGGACGCAACGCGAATACTACGAGATGGCGGCCTATTGGTTTGGCACTCGTACGCGAGCAAATGCCCGCGACAAGAAACGATTTACAAAAGGAAATCCTCTCGGTCGGCTCCGGGCTGAACTCAAGAAGATGGATCCCGATGCCAACACGGGTGGCACCTTCAGCCGAGTGATCAACGCCAATCTGTTTGAGGTCTGGGAACAGAAGCGGGCGTTGAAGTTGCCTCATGATTATCAATACGACAACGGCAAGCCTCACCAGGTCGTCAGCATGAAGCCGATCTTCGGCAGTGCAGAAGACGTCGTGGCGGGCAAATCGCCCCGAGGAATTCTGGCTGACTGGATGACCAGCAGCGAAAATCCGAGATTTGCGACGAACATCGCCAACCGGCTGTGGCAGAAATCATTCGGCATTGCCCTGATCGAACCCGTCAACGACATTCGCGATGACAGCGAGGCGCTGAACCCTGAGGTGCTGGATTTCCTGACCGCTGAGCTCATTCGGCTGAAGTTTGACGTCCGCGAACTGCAACGGATCATTTTCAATACGAGAACGTGGCAGCGGGAAGCAACGTCGAAGGACATTGATTTGTCGACGCCGTACTATTTTCCCGGTCCTGCTCTGCGGCGCATGACGTCCGAACAGATCTGGGACTCCCTGATCACACTTGCTGTCTATAATCCAAAGTCCTTTACACGTCCTTCCATGGACAACGTCTCAGGAACGATCGATATGGATTTGGACAAGGTGTCTGTATCGGATGTCCTGAAGGTTGCGGAAGACTTCAACGGCAAGTTCAGTACGGGCGCCCAGCGAAAGGCAACTCGCGAGCGGAATTCCTACAAGGGCATGACGCTGGCCCGGGCGTCGGAACTACCGACACCTCTGCCTGTAGACCACTTTCTGCGGCAGTTTGGGCAGAGCGATCGTGAACTCATGGAAAGTTCCAGCCGCGATGGCAGCGTAAGTCAGGTGCTGACGATGTTTAACGGCGAAATCACTCACATGTTGCTGGAAAGAGGTAGTGTTATTTATGACACGGTCATGAGAGCACCGTCAGGCACTGACAGAATCAACGGAATTTTCTACAGCGTTCTGTGTCGAGCGCCAAGGAAAAACGAAGCGGACGTGGCCCGCGACGAGATCAAAGCTGCCGGCAATGCCGGTTACGGAAACGTGATCTGGGCTCTGATCAATACGAAAGAGTTTCTGTTCATTCAGTAACGCAGACGGTTTATTCGAGCTGCCCCTGGGAAGCTCTGGGCGGATTCCACCAGGGGCACATTGCCTGACCAACAGCCGAGTGCAGCCAGGAACAACAACGACTGACGACCAAGAACATCACACATACGCGGAGAATACATATCATGCGAAGTGCACATTCAAACGTTGACGGCGTTTCTCGCCGTCGCTTCATCGAGTCCATCGCGAAAACAGCACTGGGTGTCAGCGTCGTGCCGGTTTCTGATGTTCTGTTTGGTTCGGCAGCACAAGCCGCTGTGGCGGCAGCTCCTGGTAAGAAAGCGGAGCATGTGATCTACCTGATGATGAATGGCGCAATGAGTCACATCGACACCTTTGATCCGAAACCGGATAAGGAAGAAGGTGGCGAGACGAAGGCGATTCAAACCTCCGTCCCCGGGCTGGTGATCGGCGAACACCTGCCGACACTCGCTGCGAAAATGGATCAGCTGGCCGTCATCCGGTCCATGACGACAGAAACCGGTGCTCACGAGCAGGGACGGTATCTGATGCGAACCAGCTACAAGAAGA
>JABABI010000068.1 GCA_014238335.1 Fuerstiella sp. | reverse complement strand
AAGACTTCACAATGGTTACGGCTGCACGCATCGTCGTGTAAAACCAGCTTGTTTGTTGCGGATCTTCCAACTGTTACACTCTGCCCCTGACGCAGCCGAACCACGTCTCGCCACGTGGTTCCATCCCAGCTGATTAGGAATGCTTTCTGACTGGTCTCGTCGTCCGACATTTCTGCCATGATTGCGTCCAAAATCCCGAACGTGTTGGGTTGATGTGGAATACGCCAACGCTGTGGTTCGTTCACGAACTACGATCGTTGCTGTTGATATAATGACACAGAAAACACAGAATCGTGGCCCGGAATGAGATACTTGGTGGAACCTGCTGTCTGCCGGCGGCCGATACCGTTTAAGTCTCAAAATATCCGGAATCCGGCCCGTTTGCGATCCTGGACCCAATTTGGCCTCGGATTTACTTCGGCACTGGCAACACACGCTGGACTGCCCCTTCAAAAATCGGGGAATTCTGTTTTCATAATTCAAATCGGCGCGGTGTTTGCACATTCGTGAGAATCTCCTGACTATTACAATTGCACGACGCATGTTGCCCATCGTTCCTGACGGCTTCCGGTGTGCAGTCGCGTCGAGCATAATGCATTGGCAATGGTCGTGTTTTGTTAGTTTCGACAGCTGTCTTCGATTATAGAGTGTCTCATAACACTCACGCCCCAAGCTTATTTGTGACGTATTCTGCAACAGGGGTGACGCATATGCACACAGACACGCAGCATGCAGGGTGGGAAAATGACTTCGAGTGTCTTCAACATGTCTAACGAAATTAGTGGTATCCAGGGTGCGTGGCAGGGAGGGCCATGTCCTCAATGCGGCGATGACATGCCTGCCAACGTCGTGCATTGCATGACGTGTCGCGCGCTGTTGAATTCGGAACTTTCTGAAGACAGCGTTGAAATCCCTGCATTTATTCCACTGCCGGAAATTCAGGAAATGAAGACGGCCCGGGCCAGAGGCCACTTTGTGCGGTGTGGAGGTTGTCGGGAAGAGCTTAGAATCGCTGCGAAATACGTGGGAGCAACGGTTCAGTGTCGGCACTGCAACCACGGGTTCGAATACGACAACGATGTCGAACGTATCGCGATGTATGCCACGTGTCCGCACTGCTCCGCGGAAATCCGTGCGAGCGCCCAGTTTGTCGGGCAAAATGTCGCCTGCCGATTCTGCCAGGGGCCGCTGAAGCTGCACAGCTGACAGCGCGGTCAGTTTCTGCATACTGGTTTAGCGTCGTGATGTGCTGCAGGATCTGCAAAGTGATGCCCGTCGCTTCCTGCACCGACGACGGCTAAGCGAACTGCTTGAGAAACCGCACGTCGTTTTCATAGAACCGACGAATATCGTCGACTTCATAATGCTTCATGCAGAAGCGTTCGATACCAAGGCCAAACGCAAATCCCGACACCTTATCGGGGTCATAGCCGACGGCACGAAAAACGTTTGGATCAACCATTCCCGCACCCCCAACCTCCATCCATGAGTCGCCCCATTTCATGTCGACCTCAACCGATGGTTCCGTGAAGGGAAAGAACGACGGGCGAAAACGGATTTCTACATCCGGTCCCAGGAAGGAACGAGCAAACAGGCTGAGCAGCGTTTTCAGTTGAGCCATGGTGACGTTCGTGTCGACCATCAGGCCTTCCATCTGATGGAACATGCAGGAATGCGTGGCGTCCATCGTGTCAGGACGGTAAACACGTCCCAGTGACACGATTCGGACCGGGGGCTTCGCCGCTTCCATAGTCCGGATCTGCACGGTTGAGGTCTGACTGCGCAATAGAATTGGACCGCCTGCCGTCTTTGCAGCGGTGGCAATGTAAAAGTTGTCCAGCGGATCACGAGCCGGATGGTCTTCAGGAATATTCAGTGCATCAAAGTTGTGTCGTTCATCTTCGATCTCCGGGCCTTCAACAACGCGGAATCCAAATCGCCCCATCAGTTCGCGGAAGTTGGCGATTGTCCGCGTGACCGGATGTATCGCCCCCAGTGGTGGCAGTTGTCCCGGCAGTGTCGGGTCAAAGTCACTTGTGCTGGACTGGCTGTGCTGGCTGAGTCCGGAAATCCGCTGCTCAAGCCGCGCAGTCACGTTGGTGCGAGCTTCATTGAATGCTTTGCCGACCAAAGGCTTCTCTTCCTTGCTGGCTTTTCCGACAAGGCCCTGGAGTTCACGCAGTTTCCCTTTCTTCTGCCCCAGGAACTCAATGCGAACCTGTTCAAGTTCTTCCGCCGTGGATGCGCCCTCAATGGCTGCCGTTGCGGCTTCCTGGTATTCCCGGAATGCATTCAGAATGTCCAATTTACAAGCTCCGACTCGACTTGACGCTGAGGTTGATATTAATGGTCCGGCAGTTTAACCGATTTAAACGGCAGCTGAATCGCCCACGCGGCGGTTACGAAAAGCAACCGCAGATCAATAAAGCACCTGACACTCAGGACCGCAGAAACGGCACGGCCAGACATTCCCTGTGTTTTATTGTGGCTGAACACGCCACTGTGTATCCGAATTCGCCCTGCTGCGCATAAAAAAGCGAGAAACCTGTGAGCAAGTCTCTCGCTGATATGAATGATTCTGACAGAGCATCAGACAGTCGCAGCTGACTTTGCAGACTTCACCACGGCTACGACTTCATCAAAGATCTGAGGATGCACGATCGCCAGTTCGCTCAGAGATTTGCGATTCAGCTCGATCCCCGCCAAATGCAGCCCGTGAATGAACTGTGAGTAGGAAATACCACGTTCCCGGCAGGCGGCTGTCAAACGAATGATCCACAACTGACGAAACATTCGTTTGCGTACGCGACGATCACGGAACGCATAGGCCCGTGAACGGATAATTGTTTCCTTGACGGTTCGCAACAGCTTGCTGCGACCACCGACGTTTCCGCGAGCTTCTTTAAACAAACGCTTCTTGGAACGACGACGAGCTTTTCCGAGTCTGACACGCATGATTCAGTCTTTCGACCAGGCCACGAACGGCATTCGGAGCCGGTTTGATACCGTGGCTTCTGGTATGGGATCTTAGGAGGCTGGTGCCTCAAACAACTCCGACTGACGCTCGCACCTGAGCAGCCCGTCGCTTTCGTGGCTGAATCGGATTCAGCCACAACATATTCTCACGAAAAAACTCAACTAAAGAGACGGACGGAGAGCTTCAATGATGTTTTTCGCATCTTTGCCCTCGGATATACCGCTGTTCCGCAGATGCCGCTTTCGTTTGGAGGGCTTGCCGCTCAACAGATGGCCACGAAACGCACTACGGTGCTTGGCTTTACCGGACGCCGTTATCTTAAACCGGCGTTTCATCCCTTTGTGAGTTTTTTGCTTTGGCATGATTCATCACCTAATGAGGACATGGCCCTCAATTCAAATTCGAGCTGCCCGTCGGAAGTAAATGTCCGTCCTCCGCAAGTCTTTCCGATAATGCATCAAAACGCTACGGAGGTGAACGAATGTATATTATCTTGGCAGCATCGAGCGAAGGAGTATAGTCGGCTGTTGTCCGCGAAGTCCAGCAGTGTTGCTGGGAACCAACAAAAAGGAACGGGTTGGTCGCCTGATTCCGATTTCCAGGGTGCATGAAGTATCGGCATCTCACACGGCGGATTCAAACCAGAGACTTGAGAACGTTGCGATTGGAGTTTTTCGGCCCCGCAGCGACTCAATTGGCAGGCACATTGTCAGCCAAACACGCCAGCGGGGCAGCCGTTTTGGGGCGGCGCGCGAACGGACATTCAGAAAGACTCGATTTCCGTTGCCGTCACACCGAGCCGCGCTGTGAATGCGGTCAGCCAAGATTTGGGACCGGAGTGCCCTCGCTCAGTCGCCGTCGGACGCGCTGAAACCGGTCGAACCATTCATGGCGGGGGTCGACTCCCAGATGTTTGAGGATTGTGGCGGACAGATCTGCGGGAGAGACTGGATTTTCATCCACATAGCCTCCTGTAGACGTCGTCGCCCCATAAACCTGACCTCCGCCCACGCCTCCACCGGCAAGCACGGCCGTAAAGGCATGAGGCCAGTGGTCTCGACCAGTCGGTTTTGTCATTCCATTTTGTGTGATGCGTCCGATCTTTGGCGTTCGACCGAACTCGCCGACAGCGACAACCATGGTCGAGTCCAATAGCCCACGTTCCTGCAGGTCCTGGATGAATGCAGCAAATGCATGGTCAAAAACGGGACACAGATTCCTGCTGAGTCGTGAGAAGTTTTCATCGTGAGTGTCCCAGTGAGGCGACACCTTATTGACTTTGCTTTCATCGTCCCAATTGACGGTGATCATTGGTATGCCGGCTTCGACAAGGCGGCGTGCCAGCAACAGACTTTGTCCGAACTTCGTTCGGCCATATCGATCGCGGTTTTGGGGAGATTCGTGTTGCAGAGAGAATGCGGATTGTGCACGCGAGGCATCAATCAGTTGTTCAGCAGAGGTATATCTTTCTTCCAGCAGACGCACTTTTTCGAGCTGCTGCAGGCTTTCCGCAGACTGCGTTTCAAGTCTGCGTCGAAATTCCTTCCGCGCGTTGAATCGCTGGGCGTCGACGTCTTTGGGTAACTGCAGTCCGTGCACATCGAAGTCTGCGTGCGTGGGATCACCTTCCACCAGAAACGGGTCGAAGTGTTCTCCCATGCGACCTCCGGTCTGTCCTGCGATTCGTCGATCCTGTCCGACAAACTGAGTGTACCACGGCAGCACTGCAGCCTCAGGCAGGCTGCCCCTGTGGTTGCCGAACTGACTCACGAGCGACGACAGCGAAGGCCAGTCTTCCGGCGTCGCCTGATCTGTGACGGGCGGTCCGAAGTACGGACGTCCCGTGTAAATCTCGCTGCACGCCGGCCCATGAACAGGCATGCGGTGCGTCATGGACCGCAGCAGGCAGAGCTTGTCCATCTGCTGAGCAATCAGCGGAAGATGTTCACAGACGTTAATGCCCGGCACCCTGGTGGCGACCGGTTGAAACTCACCGCGAATTTCCTTCGGGGCTCCTGGTTTCATGTCCCATAGGTCAATATGACTGGGGCCGCCAAACAGAAAAATGAAGACGCAGGAATTCGCTCGGCCGCCGCCGGGCGTGAATGCCTTCGCCGAAAGACTACGCAGCCGCGCAAGCTGTGCTGCGGTCAGTTCGATTGAAGCCAGTCCGCTGCGGCGCAGAAACTGCCGACGGTAAAGACTTCGGGCAGATGGAACGTGACTGTTGCGCATGGGCGACTTTATAGACGAAACATTGCGATACGGCCCCCGAGGGGTGACTGACACGATGGTATCTCAGTGGCGCGACACATGCAAACTTTTGCAGTTGACGGCGAGCTGGCAAGGCGACCCTGGTGGAAGGTCAGATCACTGCTCCTGACAGTTGCGCCAGGCGCCACATCAGCCCCTGATCGGGTGCTGTTCCGGACACGAACCTATTTCGTGCTGAAGATCTCTGCACTTGTTCGTGCCGAATTCTCTGCACTTGTGAAATCTCACACCAGTGTCGAGTATACGTCACGCCACGCCCACATGATCATTACCAGGCACAATTTCACTGTTGAGATGTTACGTAAATGCCGGGTTTGAATCTTTCATACCGCACGGTGATTGTCACCGTTCTGCTGATCGCGATCTGCCTCAGCGGCGCGTGGCGTTTCCGTCGGTCTGCGTTATCTCACGGCGTGCCTGGCACGGTCACACTGGCCGATGCCGGCCAGCGGATCGAAATTATTGCTCGCGGCCGTGAGTTTTCCTGGCAATTTCTGAGTGCTGGTGCGGATCGGATTTATGATACGAAAGATGATTTGTTCTGGAATCGTCAACTGGTGTTGCCACCACACACACCGGTAGATTTCATTCTTCGCAGTGATGATTACATTTACACGTTTTCGTTGGCGGGTCTGAAAGGCATCGCGATTCAGGAACTTGAGAGCGCTGTATACTTCCAGACACCCCACGCTGGTTCCTTTACACTCGAAGCCGATCCGCTGTGCGGCTACAGACCCTATCATGATGACATCATGGGGACGATATCGATCGATCCAGCGTTACGGCCAGGAGAAGTCCACGAAGGAGATCGTGTTGCAGCGAAGGAATGAGCATACCGATTGTCCTGCAGGCCGCAGAACGAATGGCGGCTGGCGGCTGACCTTCCGCCAATTCGGGCATGAGCGATGGTTGTTGTATTATTCGACCAGTGTCGGAATCCTGTGTCTGGTCAGCTTGCTTAACGTCGGCTGTCAGTCCGGCGACGACCCGGCTGAGGCAGTCGCGAACAGCGAGTTCGTGGAACCGCAGTTTCTGGATGTTTTCGAGGGACAGGATATCCAGGCGGCGCTGGACCGTGCGGCGAAGGTGGGGTCGGGCGCAGTGGTTCGCGTACACGAAGGCACCTATGCGCCGCAGCGCGCCGGGCAGGCGTTTCTGCAGTTTAATGCTCAGCATGACGGGGTGATTCTGCAAGCCGTTGGTGAAGTGGTTTTAACGGCTGCCAACGCGAACATCGCGGATGCGAACGCAGAATCGTATCCCGCAATCGTCAATCATGTTGTCTATTTTGGAGATGGAATCACGCAGCTGACATCAATTCAAGGCTTCATCATTACCGGGGCCAACAGCTTCCTTACACAATCGGAAGGGGTGACGCCGCTCGAGCCGGTAGCTCGTGATCCACGACTGAAGCCGGCATTGTTCTTTTACGCCGACGGCGGTGCAATCAAAGTCTTTGGGCGTTCGTGCCCGACAATCGAGAATAACCGAATTATTGACAACTCGACTTGTCTGTGCGGGGGAGGCATTTCCATTGAACATCGTGGCCTTCAACAGGGTTACGCCACGATTCGAAACTGCGTTTTTATCAACAACCGCTGTCCCGGCACGGGAGCCGCCATTGATGTACTGGAACGCAGTGGCGCGATCATTGAAAACTGCCTGTTTGTCGGAAACGTCGCGAACACCGGCATGGACCGGATCGCGGACGAATTCGGACTCCGTTACAACGGCGAACACGGCTGTGGTGCGTTGACGGTGTTTCCAGGGTCAAGAGTCGAAGTCCGTCGCTGTACATTTACTGGAAACTGGAATGCCGTGGACGACCGTGGCGCGGGCAATCTTTATGAGAACAGCATTTTCTGGCATAACACGGCTGGCGACGGATCACGCCCTGGCGTTCCATACGAAATTGACATTCTGGACGCCACGGGTGTGAGTGGATGCCTGTTGGGCGGCAATACGCCCGATTTGCGTGGAACTCTGGATGCCTCACGCAATACACTGGATGCTCCTGATCCCAATTTCGATGAAGACTTTCAGCCCAGGTCAGCAATTTATGTGGATGTGGGCTATCGTTCAGTTACTGACGCCAACTCCGCGACTCAAGATGATCTCTAGATTCTTCGGACGATCTTATGAAATCTCCGGCATTTATTTTGTTTACCGTGATTGCACTCGTCGTCCTGGGCTTCCTGCTCTGGCCTGCCTTTGATCAGGATGAACCGGAAAGGCCGGCTCAGGCCCCGTCGAGTGTTGAACCATCTGCCACCTCCGCAAATGGCAGCCGTGTTCCCGTACTCAAACGCGCACCCGAGTTCGAATTGACCGACCAGGGCGGCGCCGCTTACGGCAGCGCACAGTTGCAGGGCAAAGTCTGGATCGTGAACTTCATGTTTACGCGCTGCACAAGCACCTGCCCGTTGCAGACCGCGCGATTGGCGGAAGCGCAGGCCACTTTGAGAACTGATCCCGTTTGGGATGGGGTTAGGTTTGTGAGCATTACGGTCGACCCGGAATTTGATTCCGCTGAAGTGCTGCAGCAGTACGCGGCGGGATATCAAGCTGATCCCGAGCACTGGAAGTTTCTGACGGGTACGCGCGAAGCGATCTGGCAGTTGTCGGCTGACGGCTTTGGGTTGCCCGTTCGAGACGACGCTCAGAACGCTCAGATGCCCATCCTGCACGACCCGCGGTTTATCGTCGTTGATCGACTGGGTCAGGTGCGTGGCGTGTTCAACTCGCAGTCGCCCGAAGCGATTGTCGAACTGCGGAAGACACTTCAGTTCATCGTCGGTGAGATTGCTCCTCCCGCAGAGTGGAGCGACGAATTTTCGACAGCCGCTGAAACAGGAGTTCAGCAGATCACTCATCTGATCCAGCCGCCGGAGGTTGCGGACACCGAGTGGCTGCAGCGGACGAAGCAGACGCAGTTGGCGACACGCGACCAGTTTTCAGTTTTCTGCGACTTTCAGTTTCAAGACCGTCGGGCAGCCAGCGGGATCGATTTTCAGCCGCAGATTGTCGACGAACAGAGGTGGCGTCTACAGGTCAATCACTACGATCATGGCAATGGCGTATGTGTCGCAGATGTCGACGGTGACGGGCGTTACGATATCTACTTTGTCAGCCAGGCAGGCGCTAACTCGCTCTGGCGGAATTTGGGTGAAGGTCGCTTTGAGGACATTACGGAGCAGTCCGGAGTGGGCGTGTCTGAGCGGATTGGTGTGACCGCGAGTTTTGCGGATATCGACAATGACGGTGACGCCGATCTGTACGTTACTACCGTTCGTGGTGGAAACATTCTGTTCGTGAACGATGGGTCGGGGCGATTCACGGATCAAACTGAAGCTTCCGGACTCGGTTTTGTGGGCCACTCTTCCGCCTCGGTCTTCTTTGATTACGACCGTGACGGTCTGCTTGACATGTTCCTGTGCAATGTCGGTCAGTATACCACGGATGAATTTGCGCCCCTGCGCGTCGATCGTACCAGTTCACTGGCCAAAGGGACGAAACTGAGTTACTACGTAGGGACGAAGGACGCTTTTGCCGGTCACCTGAAGGACGGTCTGACCGAACGCAGTCTTCTGTTTCACAACGAAGGTGATCTGAAGTTTCAGGACGTGTCTGAAGCAGTCGGATTGGTTGACGAAGGCTGGAGCGGTGATGCCACACCCGTGGACGTGAACGGCGATGGGTGGCTGGATCTTTACGTGCTGAACATGCAGGGGAACGACCAGTACTATGAGAGTCAGGGCGGTAAGTCCTTTGTGCGGAAAAGTCGCGAAGTGTTTCCACGCACGCCCTGGGGGGCGATGGGAGTCAAAGCGTTCGATTTTGAAAACGATGGTGACGTCGACCTGATGGTCACGGACATGCATTCAGACATGAGCAAGGACGTTGGCCCCGCACTGGAAAAACAGAAGTCTGACATGCAGTGGCCCGAAAGCTTTCTGCAAAGCGACAATGCAGGCATTTTCGGGAATGCACTGTTCCGAAGCGACGACGCAGGCATTTTTTCAGAAGACTCTGACGAACTGCGTGCGGAGAACTACTGGCCGTGGGGGCTGAGTATCGGCGATTTAAATGCCGACGGATTCCAGGATGCGTTTGTTACGTCCAGCATGTGCTTTCCATATCGCTATGCCGTGAACTCGGTGTTGCTGAATGACCGTGGTCAACGGTTTCGCGCCGCGGAATTTATTCTAGGCGTCGAGCCGCGTCCGGGCGGGCGACTGACTAAGCCCTGGTTTTCGCTCGATGCTTCGGGCATAGACCGTGAACATCCCATTTCTGCGGGGCGTGAAGGCACGATCGTCGTCTGGTCTGCACTGGGATCGCGGTCTTCTGTCCTGTTCGACTTCGATGACGATGGTGACCTGGACATTATCACCAATGACTTCAATTCCGAGCCGCTGGTACTGGCCAGTGATTTGTCTGCCAGGGCGAAGCCACTCCATTATATTAAGATCAAGCTGGTTAGCAGTCGCTCAAATCGGGACGCTCTGGGAGCTACCGTGAGCGTCGTGACGGGGGAGATGACGCAGACACGGTATCACGACGGGAAATCCGGATACCTGTCTCAGAGTATGCTGCCTCTGTATTTCGGCCTTGGCACGGCCGACACAGTCGACCGGATCGAGGTCGTCTGGCCTGGCGGACAAACGACCTCAATCGACGGACCGATCAAAAGCAATCAATTGCAAACGGTTCAGGAGCAATGAACCACAGGAATCATGCGTCGCGGAAACGCGCTCCTGGTCTGGACATTGCAGGTCCGTTCGGAACGTCAATTACTCCGCTTCGCCTTTGGCCTCTTTCTCTTTCTCTTTGGCCTGTGGAGCGTCCATATCCGGCATGTTGGACGGGTCAGATAAATCCAGAGCCGAGCCCTCAGCAGGTGCTGGATCCGAAGCCTGGTGTGAACCGTCACTGGGTTGCTGGCAGCCAATCGCTACAAATGTCAATAGGAACAATCCCATCAGGGAGGTCAGGGTGCGGGCCATCTTGGTACTTCTCCAAATCTTACAGGTCAAACAGAGTTTTCTGACCGGAACCGCCCAGGCATCTGCCCAGGCATCTGCCCAGGGCCAACCGACCAACGGATCCATTTCACCAGCTTCAGTTCGAAAAGACAATCCAACCACGTGTGCCGAATCGGGATAATTTGAGAATGGCAGGGAGTAATATGGCATCGCCTGAACCTAATACTAACTCTGGTGCCGGCACCACATCCGCCGCTGAGCCTACGTTGGGCAGTCACGGCGGTGGTCTCCGGAAGAACGTTATTCTGTTCAGTATAGGCGCCGTGGCGCTCCTTGCCGCGTTTGCCACAAGGCCGCTGTATGAGTCCTGGAAGGCACAGCAGGCAGCGAAATTTCGAAAGAAGGAAGCACTCTATCGGGTCGATTGCCTTGCCGCGCATAACAAGAATGACTGGGACAAGGTCGAGTCGATCGCGCGCGAGTGGACGGCATGGCATGCCAACACAAGCGATGGCTGGCTGCTGCTCGGCGATGCTCTGCAGCAACGGGCTGACTACGCCGGAGCGGTTGACGCCCTGCTCAGCGTGCCTGAAGAAAGTCGCAAGGCCGCGGCTGCCTATCTGGAGGCCAGCCACATTCTGTTTGGGCCTGCAGGTCAACCGCTCAAGGGAGTCGAGATTTGCAGGCGTGTTGTAGACATCGAGCCGACGAGTGTGGATGCATGGCGCCGGCTGATCTTCTTCTACGCCATTACGTTGCAACGTACAGAAATGCTGACGGAAATTGACAATGCCATTCGGGCTCACGGAACGCCTCCGGAAGCCTATGTGTATCTGGTTCTCGCCGACCATCTGATGTTCACCAACGGCGTTGAACTTACGTCGCGCTGGGGTGCCGCGCAGCCCGACGTCGATCTGTTTTCTGTGGCACGTTCAATTCACCTGAACGAGACTCTGGATCATGCTGAAAGTCAGGATGCAGAACCCCAGTCTGCCAGAGATGCACGCCGCAAATTAATTGAAGGGCTCTTGTCGCAGTTTCCACAGAACCCTCCGTTATTGAGGTATTTCCTGAATCGGTACGTGCAGCACGGTCAAACGGAAGAGGCCGGACGAATACTGGCCATGCTGCCGGAAGAATCCGCCAGCGACAGTCTGTTTTGGCGGTTTCGCGGATGGTATCTGAGTCAACAGGGTCAGCTTGAGCAGGCGGCAGAAGCCTATCGGACTTCCCTGGAACTGCACGCGTTTGACTGGAGAGCTCGGTTCGAGTTATCCGACGTCGAACGCCAACTCGGGAATGCCGACGAGGCGCGTGATCTGCGGGCCGTGGGATTGATGGGGAAAGATCTTCGGAAAGAACTCACCCAGCTTCCCAACGCACTGGAAGTGCCGCCTGAATTAATGCAGCGAATCGAACTCTATGCCCGACGGTGCGGAGACCGCCCCATCGCCGACGCGATTCGAGTCCAGTTCTTTCAGTGATTTCAGGGTGTCAGTTCTTAACAGAAGGGCTCCTGGCGATTTCAGCGGAAGCATCATCAGAATTCCAAACCGCAGCCGTAGTGGATGACATTTTAGGTCTTCAAGCTTCGCGGCTTGTACGACAATGGTTCACCGGCGTTCAGGAATGGGTCTTCGCGAGCCATAGAGGTGGTAATCAATACCAGCACGCAGTGCCAGCAAGTGGGTTGCCCTCATGGTTTTGTCGCGATTTTGAGTCACTCGCTTCCGCTTCGTGCTTGTATTCAGTGGTTTTGGGGAAGCACTTGCCATGTGGGCGAGCGAATGGATTTGCGCCGCATTGGCCCTGTTTTCCGTCAGCGGCACAAAGATCTCCACTTTTATTTTCTGGAAAAAAAATGAATCACTGTCCGATATGCGGTAAACTCGGGGGACAACGCAGCTTTTTGCGGCACATGACACCCTTGCCCAAGGTTCGAGACCTGTGACGTCGGTAGGGGGCATTATTCGTTAATTTTTCGACAGAGAGTTGACAGAGATGTGCTGTATGGCCGACAATTAGCCAACGCCAGTTATTGTGTAAAGATGTTCTCTTCCCTTTCTTTATTTGGAGTCGTTCGCATGTTACGCAGGCAAAAGCACTTGCCCCGACGATTTTTCGGCGGATTTACACTCATTGAACTCTTGGTGGTCATTGCAATTATTGCAATCCTGATTGCCCTACTGCTGCCGGCTGTGCAGCAGGCTCGGGAAGCGGCACGTCGTACCCAGTGCAAAAACAATCTGAAACAGCTGGGCTTGGCTATGCATAACTATCATGACGTGCATGGGCTGTTTCCACACAATCACAATCGTTATCTGAACGACCAGGCGAATGTCCCTGGCGATCGTACAGGCGGGTTTTCCTGGCTCGTGTACTCACTTCCGTATCTTGACCAAGCTCCGCTCTACAACACGATCACGTTCAATTCGAACAAGGACAGTGGGATCAGTGATTACCCCGGGAACTTGGCAGCGTTCCGAGGTGGTTTGTCAATGCTGCACTGTCCGTCAAATGACAATCCTTCCATTCAGGAAGACCCGTGGCAGACCTCTGGTGGGTATCGGTGGCGTAGTGACGCCGGAAATAACAACCGCCGAGGTGGGACTACCGATTACGTCGGCAGCTTGGGCCATATTTGGGGCGGCTGGAAGGATTGCAACGCAGTACCCGACGCTTTGGTGAACGATGCCCTTCCAGGAACAGATCTTGGACGCAAAGGTTCGAGTCCAGGAACGCCGTGGGTGAACGGAGAATGGGCGAATGAGTGGACCAGGATGAATGGTGTATTTAACTACGGTGGCTCAAAAGCGATTAGAGACATCGTTGACGGCACAAGCAACACCGTGGCCGTGTTTGAAAATATGCACTACATGGGTGGAAATCAGGCCGTGTTCGATTTCCGCCGCAGCCACTATGCGTCATGGATGACGACTTTGGGTGCGAATCACAACCTGCGTAACCCGATCAATGATCGTAGGTACCAGCAAGGCCGTGGAGACTTGAGATGTGAGTCGCCGAGTAGTCGTCACGTTGGGGGTGTTCAGGTTCTGATGGGAGACGGTTCTGTCCGCTTCCTGACGGAAAACATCGACCATGGTGTAAAATACAAGCTCGCCGTACGTAACGACAACTTGGCTATTGGCGAGTTTTAAGCTGATACCCGTGTGTACCGTGTGAACATGAACACGTCCCCGGCAAGCTGTTTGCCGGGGACGTGTTTTGTTTTGATATACATGCATCTTCAGTTTCTTCGGGGGCTTTACGCCGTCCGTTTTTTGCGGGCCCGCGTGGTGTGGACGTTCCGGCATGCGATGACCGCAGGCGGCTCCTGAATCGCTCGCTTTATCCCTTCTCTGAGCGGAAGCACACCATTGTTCAGACGACGACACCTTCCGCTGTGGACTGTCCTTGTTGCCGGCAGTATTCCGGGGTGTGCTGATTCCGTTCCGGACATCTCGCCGAACAGTGAGAAAACTGCGTCTGCCGTCACCCAGCCGAGCACACCATCGCCACCAGAGAATCGCCCTGCGTTTCGCTTCGACCCGATTCCTGAAGCGAAGCCTCAGCGTACGTTTCAGGGACAGGGGCCACGATTCGATGAGTCGGCTGCTGAGCGGGGTTTAGTTCATACCTACCAGAATGGAGCGACTGGCCAGCTGCTGATGGTCGAATCCATTGGAGGCGGTGTGGGCTGGCTGGACATGGACGCGGACGGATTTCCCGACGTGTATGGCGTCCAGGGGGGCCGTCCGGACGGAACCACGGACAGTCGCCCGACCGATCGTCTGTTTCGCAATGTCGGTGGGCGTTTTTTCAATGTCACGGAATTGGCGGGGCTGGACGAGCGGGGCTACGGTCAGGGGGTCGCGGTCGGTGACTGTGATGGCGACGGCTTCGACGACGTGTATGTCACAAACGTCGGTGCCAACACGTTGTACCGCAACAACGGTGATGGGACGTTTAGCGAGATGACTCAATCGGCCGGGGTACAGGATTCACACTGGAGTTCCTCAGCTGCCTGGGCCGACCTGAACGGTGATGCTTTTCCGGAACTGTACGTCTGCAACTATCTTGAGTACGACCCGTACGATCCATTTCCCTGCGAGAAAGACGGTCTACCAGCGCTTTGCCATCCACGCCAGATTGACGCCTGGCCCGATGAGTTGTTTCTGAACAATGGGGATGGAACGTTTGACGCAGCCGCTCAGCGGCTGGGTACGTCCGGGCCGGGCAACAAAGGGCTGGCCGTCGCGATCGGGCACTTCAATGACGATGATTTGCCGGACATCTACGTCTGCAACGATACGACAGCCAACTTTCTGTTCTTAAATACAGGTGACGGATTTCGAGAAGCGGCACTGGACCTGGGAGTCGCGCTGAATACCAGTGGAGATGCCGAGGCAAGCATGGGAGTCGCTGCTGGTGACTATGATGGAGACGGGCGAATCGATCTGTATTTGACTCACTTTACCAATGAATCCAACACGTTGTATCGAAACATTGGCGTGGGCGGTTTTCGTGATGTTACTGGTTCCGTCGGACTGCAAGCACTGACAATGCCACGTCTGGGGTTTGGTGTCGTTATGCGTGATTTCAACTGTGACGGCCAGCAGGATATTTTCACGGCGAACGGGCACATTGATCACAACAATGCGGACGGTGATGGCTTTGAACAGCCCTCCCAGTTACTGACAGTTCAGAATGAGGCGTGGTTTGATGTGACCGAAACGGCAGGTGCCTATTTCGCTGAGCGGCGTGTGGCACGTGGTGTCGCAACAGCGGACTTCGACCAGGATGGCGATTGGGATGTTCTGACGGGAAACCAGAACGCGCCTGTTGCTCTGCTTGTGAACGAATCGGAACGCGGTCACTGGTTAAAGCTGCGTCTGGTGGGCGTCGCCAGTGAACGCCGCGGCATTGGCGCTCGATTGACTCTGGCTTTCGGTGAAACAACGCAATCGGTTCAACTGACAGGTGGGACGAGCTTCGCATCGACCCACCAGCCTGTCTTGATTGTCGGCCTTCCGGATGCGCAGCTATCAGGTACAGTGACTATTAAGTGGACAGGTGGAGCGGAGCAGGTTCTCAGAGATATTCGACCAGATCAGTCATTGATCATCGTTGAGGAACGGCGGGCATTCACGGATCCTGCGTCAGTACAATGAGGATGAGTCGAGGATTGTCATGAGGAAGCCAAAATCGCATTTGCGGATGTTGGGGCTGGCCTTGCTTCTGCCTTTCGTCGCCGGCTGTTCATTGGAGAACGAGCCGCAGGAGAAAACGCCACGCGACTCATCCGCTGGGCGGCCGCCGAAAGCAGAGGCGGTTGTGACATGGACGGCACCCCTCGACGCGGACGATTTCGTTGGCACTCAGGCATGTGCAAAGTGTCATCAGGACATCAGCGATACGTATCGCACACACGCGATGTCGATTTCGGCTGCTCCGGTCGCCGCAGCATTGCCGAGAATTGAGGACTATGAGACCAGGGTCGCCTTCACCTCAACCGCGGGGCTCGAGTACGGGGTTTCCAGAGACGGTGACCATGTACGGCATCATGAGAAGCTGTTTGACTCAAATGGTGGCGTTGTTTATGACCAGTCGGTCGAGATGCAGTACGCGTTTGGTTCGGGAGTGCATGGTCGATCGTATATCCACGAAAAAAGTGGCCTGCTCTTCATGTCCCCTGTGACGTGGTATACGGCAAAACACCGCTGGGACCTTTCACCAGGCTATCGACCTGAAAAGCACCCGCGTTTCGGGCGACGCCTGTCGGACGACTGTATCGCGTGCCACGTTGGACGTGTGAATCCTGTGGTCGACCGGCAGCACCGCTTTCAGGCCCCCCCATTTATTGAGCATGCTATTGGTTGCGAGCGGTGTCACGGACCAGGCCGACAGCACATCGCATTTCATTCCTCAGATGTCGCTGGCCATGGGGCGTCAACGGACCCGATCGTCAACCCCGGATCCCTGCCGACGGCGCTCCGGGAGTCGGTATGCAATCAGTGCCACATTCAGGGCGCTGGACGTGTGTTGCGCGCCAATCGCAGACCGTTCGACTTTCGACCGGGTATGCACATCAACGAAATCTGGACTACTTTTGTGACCGGCACTCGAGACGACGGGGCAACTGCGGAGATTCTGAGCCAGGTAGAGCAAATGAGGAGCAGCAGATGTTACATCGGTTCTGAGGGGCAACTTGGCTGTACGTCGTGTCACGACCCGCACTCCAGTCCGGGTGAGAACCGCATCGAGTTCTATCGCACGGTCTGCATGAACTGCCATACAGCCCCCCAGCCGGAATGTTCACTTCCCCAGCCGGCACGCCTGCAGGTGACCGTAGAGGATTCCTGTATCGACTGTCACATGCCACGGTTTCCAAGCAACGTGCCGCACACGGCGAATACTGATCATCGCGTGTTACGCCAGCCCGTCACAAAGCCTCTGCCCCCCCTCGCAAAATCTTCGTCTGTGACTGTGTTCGATCCCGAGGAAGGTGACGTACCTGAGACGGAGTTGCTGCGGGCGTCCGGAATCATGCGGGCCCGGCAGGCAGACGGCAGTGGCAGTCCTGTGCTTGCCAGCGAAGCCCTGGCATTGCTGGTTCAGCTGCCGAGAGGTCATGAGAATGATCTCTCGGTTCTGGACTCGACAGCGAGTGCCTGTTTGGTTGCAGGCGACTACGGTTACGCTATGGCGTGCTGGGAAAGGGTGCTTGCTATTCAGCCTGAACACGAAGCGGCACTTCGGGGTCTCGGTGTAATCGCGATTCGAACAAAAAAAAACAGCGCTGCTGTCGAATACGTGGATCGGCTGATTCAGATCAACGCGTGGGATTCTGACCTGTTCGGTCAGAGAGCCCGGCTGCTTGGCGAACTGGGCCGGCTGGACGCCGCCATTGCTGACGCTCACCGTAGTATCGAACTCAATCCCGGAGAGTCTACCGTTCACGACTGGCTGAACGCCGCGTATCTTTCGCAGGGCGATACCGAAAAATCCAAATATCACGCTGCACAGGCGAAACGAATCCGTGCGGCACGCCGAAACTGAGTATGGATTGTGCTGAAGTATCTGTTAAAATGTGTAGCGCCAGGCCTGCCCAATTGTTTTCGAACTGCACTTATGAGTCGCTTGACCCTTTATTGTTTGATTGTTTTGGGAGCAATCGCCGGTATCGCTGCGTGGCAGTTACGCAGCGGTGAGCGTGGTTCGGGTTCTGCGGACAGTGATGAGCGTCTTCATGCCCCGGCTCAGTTCGAGCCGGCTGAGTCCGTCCTTGATGCCGAGAAGCAGCAGGCTATTTGGGACAGTGAACATGCGACGTTCGAGATTGAGACTCATCTCGGGCAGAGGTTTGTGCAGGCTGTAACCGACCGTTCCATTGATCAGCTGATCGGAATCTTTGCTGACGACCTGCGAGCGAATGTCCCGGACACAGGTTCTTCCCGTTTGCGGACGCTGGGGCCGCTTACGGAACGGCGGACCGATGTCGAAGCTGAACCAGGCCTCTCTGTTGATCGAAGTGAGCTCGCTGCCTGGCTGATCGCTGCTCTTGAGCCAATCGGTGATATTGACGGTGGCAGACTACGCGTCCTTCAAATAGAGGCAGTGCAGGATCGCAAACACGAATGGGATGTCGAGCTGTTGTGGACGGCCCACGGAAAAACGTCTGACGGTCAGTCCGCGGCAGTGGATTCGCACCACCGTGCGACGGTCCGATACGTCGATCATATTGAACTGACGCAGGCAGCGACCGTCATACGCTGGCAGGTTGATTCTCACACCATGCGTATGTCGCAGCAGCAACTCATGACTGAAGTGACCAGCGAAGTCGAGCTCGACAAGGTGGCGTTGCCGGATAATTGGAACCTGCCTGTTGAGAAGCAGAATCTTTACAACTTTCAGATGGCGGTAGCGGACTACGATCGTGACGGGTTCCTGGACATTGTGGTCGCTTCCGGTTCTGCAGGGCTGAAGCCAATCCTCCTGAAGTCTGAACAAGGGCGTCGTTTTCATGATGTCACTCCGGGATCGGGACTGACGCCCTGGTCCGGACCATCCTTTCTGGTCAGCTGGATCGACTACGATAATGATGGCTTTCCGGATCTCTTGCTTGGTGACCGCCTGTATCACAACGAGCGCGGGCAGTCGTTTACTGACGTGACGGAGGCATCGGCGTTCGCGCCAGGTTTTAATCCGATGGGCTGTTCGGTAGCGGACTTCGACGTCGACGGGTTGCTGGACCTGTACATCGTCTATCAGGTCACTCCGGCGCCCCCCGAGGGGACCGTTCCGTGGGTGGGAGATGACGAATCCGGGGCCTTCAACCAGCTGTGGCATAACGAAGGAAATGGCCGATTCCGGAACATAACCGGCAAGGCCCACGCATCTGGTGGGGGGCGGGAAAGTCTGGCCGTTACGGCCCTTTTCTACGACGGCGATCATTTTCCTGATTTGTATATTGCCAATGATTTTGGCCCTAACGTATTGCTCCGAAATCGTGGCAACGGGACGTTTGAGGACGTCAGTGAACAGGCCGTCTGCAGTGACTTCGCGACAAGTATGGGCGTCAGCAGTGGCGACCTTGACAACGACGGGCTGGCGGAAATCTATGTTGCGAACATGTATTCGAAGATGGGACGCCGGATTATTGCCGGCGTCTCTGCCGACGACTATCCGCCTGGTGTCTTTGAGCAGATTCAGGGTTCCTGTGCCGGTAACACACTCTACCAGAGAGCTTCGCTGTCTGACTCGTTTCAGGAGACGAGTCATACGCTCGAAGTGAATAGCGTCGGCTGGGCGTTTGCGACTGCGATGGCGGATTTCAACGGTGATGGTTGGCTCGACTTATACGGAACAGCCGGCTACCGCAGCTTTCAGCGTCGGGAACCCGACGGTTGAACTTGTCTTTGGAGGGCTGTCGTGACACAGCCGATGGACCGCAGCTGCATGCTTCCACAACTGGGTGAAATGGATGACGAGCACGGTGAGTTCTGGGTTGAAAATCCTTTTCTGTTGCCACAACTTGGTAAGAATATCAGCGCCTACGAAAAAAACCGGATGTTCCTCAACATGCCGGGTGGCGCATTTCTTGATGCATCGTTCGCGTCGCAGGCCGATATTGATTCTGATTCGCGTTCTGTCATCGCATCTGATTTCGACAAAGACGGTTATTGTGACCTGCTGGTTGGCTCTGATGGCGGCGGACCGCTGCGGATGTTTCGCAATAGTTTTCCCTGGCAGACACGTCGTGTCCGTCTGCGACTTGTAGGAAAAATCAGTAATCGGACAGCTATTGGATCTCGCGTTATTTTGGAATGCGGCGGTCGACAGATTGTTCGCGATCTGTTCGCCCCCAACGGGTTTCTGGGACAGGCCCCGGCGGAAATGCTCATTGGCGTGGGGACATCCGAGCGGATCGAACAGTTAACCGTTCGCTGGCCCACCGGACAGGAGCAGACGTTTACGGATCTGGATGTTGATTGTGAAATTGTGCTGACGGAAGGGCAAACCGATGTGCAATTTACACCACTTTAAAGCAGATTATCGCCGGCATATGCACGTGCTGGCGGAGACATGGTGGACATGACTGACACCGCACCTCAGCCGACTCGTCCCGAATCCCGCAGCCGTGCAGTGATCGGGCTGCTCTGCATAGTCGGTTTGGTAATTCCCGCTGCGATGCTGATTTGGCGGGCCAATGATGATGCGAGGCCCGTCGTGGAACAGTCTGACGCTGTCCCCGACAAATTCGTGGATGGTTCTGAGTCGGAATCTCAGGCGAGAGCCGATGCCGTTTCGAAAACTGAGCAGTTTGCAGAAAAGGCTCAGAGTCAACTCGATCGGATGATGGAATTATTTGGGCAGGAGACGGATACGGCAACAGAAATGTTGGCCGACATCGGCGTGCCCCACGTCAAGTGTTCTGCACTTCGTCCACAGCAGCTGACGACTGCATTCGATTCGACTTCAGTTACGGTTCGCCGAGCCGCTGACGATCATACCCACGAATGGATTGAGGGCCGTGGCGGCTTGTGGGACCGGCTTGTCGAGTTGTCGGAGCCGTTGATCGGTGCCGATCAATTGCACTTCAAGTTCAAGATCATCAGTGTTGAAATGCTTCCGGAATCACGGGTGACGACGGACGTTGTTTTTCAGATTAGTGGAGTGAAGTCCACTTCGTCGCACCAGCAAAACGCAGTGTGGAACTGTGTGTGGCAGGACCAAGGCGGTGAGGCTCCTCTGTTGGAACAGGTCACGCTGGCCCGCTACGAAGAGGTCACGGGGCACACGTCGTCTGGTCAGATATTTGCTGATTGCACGGAATCAGTTTTTCGTAACGAACGATCGTTTACTGAACAGCTGTTGCCCGGCATCGATTTTTGGCGCAGCGCGATTCAGGCTCAGCACGGCGTCTATCCATACGGGCACCATGGAATCGCGGTCGGAGACGTAAACGGTGACGGGCTGGACGATTTGTACGCCTGTCAGCCGTCCGGTCTTCCGAATCGACTGTATGTTCAGAATACCGACGGCACAGTGCGGGACATCGCGGCCGCAGCCGCGGTCGATTGGCTGGACCGTTCACGCGGTGCACTTCTGCTGGATATTGACAACGATGGAGATCAGGACCTTGTTGTTGTGCTGAGCGATGTGGTGATTTTTCTTGCGAATGACGGGCACGCGCAGTTCACGGAGCGTGCCGTTGTGCAGACTGTGGAACCTGGGTCACTGGCAGCCGCCGACTATGATCTGGACGGTGACCTTGATGTGTTCATTGCGAACTACGGAGACCGTTTTCTCTCAACTTCCGAAAGCGCCGGGCCGGAACCGTACCATGATGCCAACAATGGCGGCCCGAATGCATTGTTGCGGAACGATGGTGATTGGGTTTTCACCGATGTTACCGTTGAGTCCGGCCTGGACATGAACAACACCCGCTGGAGTCTGGCTGTAAGCTGGGAGGATTTCGACAACGACGGCGACATGGATCTGTACGTGGCAAACGACTTCGGGCGTAACAACCTGTATCGCAATGATGATGGGCATTTTGTTGACATCGCTGCAACTGCGGGCGTCGAGGACATCGCGGCGGGGATGTCGGCGTCCTGGGCTGACCATGATCGCGACGGCTGGATGGATCTTTATGTGGGCAACATGTTTTCGTCCGCTGGGCTGCGCATCGCGAACCAGGATGCTTTTCAACAGCGTGCAAATACACGCGTGCGAAACGAGTTTCAGCGACACGCACGAGGCAATTCGCTTTTTCGTAACCTGGGCAATGGAACCTTTGCAGACGTTAGCGTCGATGCCGGAGTGACGATCGGGCGCTGGGCCTGGGGGGCGAAGTTTGTCGATATTAACAATGACGGATGGGAAGATGTCGTCGTTGCAAACGGGTTTGTGACGGGCCATCAGTCTAAAGACTTGTGAAGCTTCTTTTGGCGGCAGGTCCTGTCGCATTCACCCACATCCAGTGAAGACAAGGCGACGGTGGATGCATACCGTGATGGCTGGCGGCAGATTCTTGATCTGATTCGCAATGGAGGATCGTGGAGTGGGCATGAACGCAACTGCTGTTTTTTGAACACCGGAAAAACACGGTTTGCGGATGTGTCCGCTGTCTCAGGGCTCGATTTTCTCGATGACGCTCGTTGCGTGGCGCCGGTCGACTGGGACCTGGATGGCGATCTTGACCTGTGGTTCTCCAACCGGACCGGCCCGACTCTGCGACTCGTACGCAACGAAGGAGCTGCCTCACATCATTTCCTGGCGCTCAGTCTGGTTGGCGAATCCTGCAATCGAGACGCCATTGGCGCACGGGTGGAAGTGACCACTGGTGCAGGAAAACTCGTCCGGACGCTGCATGCGGGAGACAGCTATCTGGCACAGGCCAGCAAATGGATCCACATTGGCCTGGGTGACGAAACGAAAATTGAGCAAGTGACCGTAAAATGGCCGGGCGGCGAAGTTGAGCAGTTTTCGAATTGCGAAGCTGACAGTCGATTTCGCTTGCTGCAGGGTTCGGGGGTCGCTGCGGAGTGGTTGCCGCCGGAACGTTCAGTCGCCCTTACTCCCTCGCGACTGGAGACTGCGAAATCGGGACGCGCGCGGCGAATCGTGTTGCGAGATCGTGTGCCCGTGCCCTCACTGAATTTCACCGCCTTTGGTGACGACCCGGTATCCGTTCCCGAAGATTTTCAGCGGCCTGTGCTGATTAATCTGTGGGCAACCTGGTGTGCACCGTGCCTGGCGGAACTTAAAGAGTTCGCCCAGGCGGAATCGGAGTTCCGTACGGATGATTTCGATATCGTCGCGCTCAACGTCGAGATCACAGACGAAGATCCTGTGGCAGCGCAGGAAAGGGCGAAATCGTTTCTTCGCGAGAAGATTCAGTTTCCATTTCAGTCCGGTATGGCCAGTTCCCGACTGCTTGAGAAACTGAATGTCCTGCAAAAATTGTTCATTTCGCTGCGGGAAGAGTCCCTTCAGCTCCCTTCCAGTTTTCTCATCGATCAGTTCGGCCGACTGGCTGTGATATATAACGGCCCGGTCACCGTGGAACAGTTGCGGGCTGATGTTGCCAGTCTGGACGACGAACTGGACGACGACGTTGAGCTGGACGGACTGCCCTTCGCCGGCCGCTGGTTCAACGAAACGGTCCTCACCGACGCCGTGCTGCTGGAACTCGTGAATGAGTTGCAGAGCCGGGGGCTGAAGGAAGACGCACTACGCCTTGGTGGACTTGCCGCAGACCTGATGTCGCGTCGCGGTGCAGCCAGGGAACAACGTTCGCGTTTGGCGACTCTGTTCTTCGAAGCTGGCGAGGCCCGTCTTCAGCAGGAGCAATTTCAGGCGGCGGTCAGGTACCTGGGTGAGGCGGTCCGAATTCAGCCGGACTGGGTAGAAGCGCAGACAAACATGGGCAACGCCTATAATCGTCTGGGCCTGACGGGCCAGGCAGAGCAGCATTATCAGCTGGCCCTGCGGTTGAACGCTCAGCTGCTGCAGCCACACTTCAATCTGGGAGTCCTGTATTTAAGCCAGAAGCGTACTGAACAGGCCGCGCAGCACCTTCAGGCTGCGATTCAGATTGCGCCGGAGTTTGCCGACGGACACAACCAGCTGGGCGTCGCTCTGGCACGGCTTGGTTATCGCCGTGAATCAATTTCTCACCTGAACGAAGCACTGCGTCTGGAGCCTTCCCATGCTGCCGCTCGTAAAAACCGTCAGGCTGTTCTTGCCGGGCAGGTGCCATGAAAATTCGGGTCTCGCTGCTACCAGGCCTTTTCGTGGTCATAGTCCTGCTGATCGGCCGCCCGTTCGTCCAGGGACAGTCTGGTCAGTCAAAGACGGAAGGCCTGCACGCCATTCTTGTCGCGAAGATAGAGAGCTGGGGGGGCACTGCGACCGTCGATTCTCAGACTAATGAAGTTGTGCAGGTTTCGCTGGCGTCAACGAAGATCACTGACCAGGAACTAGGGCAGCTGGCACCGCTGAACAACCTGCGAGTACTGAATCTTAGTGACACTTCCACTCGTGATGCTTCGTTGAACGCACTCAGTTCGTTCCGCAAACTTGTCGCGCTCGATCTCAGTACTACTTTCGTAAATGGCGAAGGCCTGCGCCACCTGTCGCAACTGCCCGAGCTGCAGATTCTGGGGCTGAGTGGTTCACAGTCGTCTGACCGCACATTGCAGGAACTTGGTTCCCTGGCGGCTCTGAAACGAATTGATCTCAGCGGAAGCCGCGTCACGGATGCCGGACTAAGCCACCTTGAGAAAATTCCCCAGCTGGAGCAAATTGATCTGCGAGGCACACGCGTGACCGGCACAGGGTTTGGTGAGCTCGGAAACTTAATGCAGCTGCACTCTGTCATCCTGGCCGACACGCGGCTCACCAACGAAGGGTTGAAAATGCTGGCGGCAGACGATCGATTGACTGCCCTGGTCGTCGACAATACTCGGGTGACGGATTCCGGCCTCGCACATCTTCAGCAGTGCTCACGTCTACAGTCATTGACATTAGGTTTGACTCGGATTACGGATGTCGGCGTACAATCGCTGGCTGGATTGAAGGATCTCAGAATGCTGAGCCTCTCCGGGACGCCCGTGACTGATGCCAGTCTGAAGTACGTCGCTCAGCTGCGCAGTCTGACGCAGGTGAATCTGAATGCGACTCGAGTCACCCAGGCAGGTGTCAAAGAACTGCAGGCTGCATTGCCGAAAACGCAGATACACTGGTAATTCATACTTGGAGGCTCTTATGACGCGTCTCGTCGTGACGCCTGTTTTGTTTGCATTGAGCAGCCGGAAGGAATTCTGCAAATTGGGGTCGTCATGCGTCGATTGCTGATCCACCTGTCGAAAAGCTAACGGGTCGTCGTAATTTGCAGCACTGAGTGGATGCGTATCGCCGGCGAAACAGCAGAGTCTTCAATCGAAGTGGGCCGAACAGGAATTTTGTGTCGACTGGCCATTCGAAGAACTCCGGCACTCGAATCTTTCGAAGAAGTGCGAGACAATTCTACGATGGCTGTAGTGATTACGCGGTTGTGCAGTACGTTGGAACGCCGATTCGTTCCTCGTCAGAACCGACCAATCGATCTCTCAAAAATATGTTGAAAGGGACTCGGAAATGCCAGAAGGACGCAGCACACTGAATATCCTGATGAGCCACCGCTGAAGCAGTATCGCCCCGTGGCCATCGCCAACGAATTCAGGAAAACGCTGGAGAACATCCTCGACTTCTCCCTGGAATGGCGCGACCTTATTCGATTTGCTGGTAATTTTGCGGACGCCCCGGGAGTGTGCATTCCCGCCGTGTACCCGGATCAGTCTTCTCGCCGTGTGCTGACGACGGACCGGCTTCAGGGTTTGAGCTTTTCCAATCGCGAGGCCAGGTTGCGGTTGGATTCGACCTGTCCGAGTTTGTCCGACGCGGTGCAGAAATCTTTCTGCAGATGGTCTTTCGAGACGGATTTTATCATTAGACCCGCATCCGGGCAACCTGATGGTGCTTGACGGTTAGTTGAGGGTGCGCTCGACTGTGGCAAGCTTGGGCGGGTGGATGACGGCATGTGGAAATAGATCGAAGGATTCAATAACTTTATTCAGGGCATTCACAATGGGGGCCTGAAAGATCAACGCGACGTGTTTACTTCGGAATGGGGAATCGTCGTTACAGAGACCGTTTACAACTGCAACACAGGCCAATACGTTTCGGTTTCCCTCGTGTTGTTCTACGGACCGTCAACTTATACACAGTATGCTGGCGGAGCCGGGCGCGATGGCATTACGGTTGCACCGGGACAGGCTGGGGCGCACACGGTTATTCACTTTGGCACGGTGAGCTCATAACGTAAGTGCAAATTCGAACAGGACGAATGCCGATTCCCTGCCCCGGGCTGTCGACACCTATGACAGGCTCGCGGTCTTTCGCTGCGAGCCTGTTTGTCTTATGGCGGCCCGATCTGCAGTCAGTCTTCTCAGGTTGTCGCAGACCGCTCCACTGACAGCGTGCGACACTTCGTGCAATCCGCCAGATGCATCAGAACAGCCGGTTGTATCCGTTTAACGCAGCGACGCGGTAGGCCTCGGCCATTGTCGGATAGTTGAATGTTCTGTTCATGAAGTAGTGCAGCGTATTGCCTTCACCCGGTTGAGCCATAATGGCCTGGCCGATGTGAATGATCTCGGATGCATTTACACCAAAACAGTGGATGCCGAGAATTTCGAGCGTCTCCCGATGAAACAGAAGTTTCAGCATGCCGACCGGTTGCCCCATGATCTGAGCACGTGCCAGACTCTTGAACATGGAATGACCCACTTCATACGGCACACATTCTTCAGTCAACTGTCGTTCCGTCCTGCCCAGCGAACTTATCTCGGGGCTGGTGTAGATGCCGGTGGGAACGTCTTCCATGCGAAGTTCTTTGCAATGACCGTTGCCCAGATGCCGAGTGGCGATTCGTCCCTGCGCGTACGCGGCGCTGGCTAGGGCGGGCGGACCGATGACGTCGCCGACGGCGTAGATGTGTGGCTTGACGGACTGGAAGTTTTCATTGACCTCAATCTGACCACGGTGGTTGGGAGTAATTCCAACGCTGCTGAGATTCAGCTCCTCGGTGTTCCCTGAGCGACCATTGGCCCACAACAGGACGTCGCTCTTTAATTGCTTGCCGGACTTCAGGTGGACAACGACGTGATCAGCAAATGTTTCGATTCGATCGAAGACTTCGTTGTGCCGAATGCGCACTCCTGTGTCACGCAGGTGGTAACTGAGCGCGTCACAGATTTCATCGTCCAGGAACTCCAGCAGATTGCTGCGTGTGTTGACCAGATTCAGTTTTACGGAAAGGCTGCGAAACATGGATGCGTATTCGCAGCCGATTACGCCGGCCCCATAAATTGTCATGCTGCCGGGCGTTTCCGGCAGATCCAGAATTGTGTCACTGTCGTAGACTCGTGGATGGCTGAAATCGATTTCCCGGGGACGATAGGGTCGCGAGCCGGTGGCAACCACGAATGCATTTGCCGCCAGAGCGAGTAAACTGCCGTCGTTATTCTCAACCTGTACGGTTTGATCATCGAGAAATGATGCGACGCCGTGATATACGCGGACGTCGTTGCGTTCGTAAAATCTCCGTCGCATTTTCACCTGCAGCTCAATTACCGATTGAGCGCTGCGTCGCAGGTCGCGGAAACCGATGTCGATATGAATGCCCAACTGGCGAAAGTTGGAATTTGAGTTGACCTCCATCATGCGATAAATAGCAGCTCGCAGCGACTTGCTGGGAATCGTACCCAGGTGTGTACAGTTGCCGCCGATACGCGCCTGTTTTTCAACAACCGCAACAGACTTGCCCTGCTTTGTGGCTTCCATCGCCGCCCCTTCACCACCGGGGCCAGTGCCGATCACGATGACGTCGAACTGGGCATCCGCCGCGGGCGTGGAGTGTGCCTTCTTCTCAGCGCTCATGACGTGATACCTGTCAGGCCACAGTGCCGCAGCAGTGCATCTGTGTTAGGTTCGCGACCACGAAAGTCCCGGTAAATATCCATGGGGTGGCGACTGCCGCCTTCGGACAGCACAGTATCCCGAAACCTGCGACCTGTGGCCGAGACAGCGGACTCGTCGTCAAGGCCAGCTTCTTCGAAGGCAGAGAACGCATCGGCGCTCAGTACCTCCGCCCATTTGTAGCTGTAGTACCCAGCAGCGTAGCCGCCGGCAAAGACATGCGAGAACGCGCACAAAAATCGATTCTCGGAAAGTGGTGGCAGGGGGGATGTCTTTTCTGCGATCCGCCGGTGCACATCGAACACGGATTCGCTTCCGTCGGGATTAAACGTTGTGTGCAGTTCGATGTCCGTCATGCCAAACTGCACCTGACGCAGCATGGCTGATGCGGCTCGGTACGTGCGAGCCTTGCAGATTTTTTCGAATAGTTCATCAGGAAGCACTTCGCCCGTTTCGTGATGAATCGCCATGTCCAGCAGCGTTGGGCGATGATAGCACCAGTTTTCCATAAACTGGCTGGGCAGTTCAACGGCATCCCATTCGACGCCGTTGATGCCGGACACGTCTCTGAAATTGACAGCTGTAAGCATGTGCTGCAGTCCGTGCCCAAATTCATGAAACAGAGTTTCTACTTCACGAAACGTCATCAATGATGGTGTCTGGCCAATTGGCGGTGTGCCATTGCAGACAAGGTGCGCGACAGGCAGGCGAGTCTCGTCGTCGGTTACGGAACGAGCGATACAGTCGTCCATCCATGCGCCGCCGCGCTTGTTTTCCGGACGTGAGTACGGGTCAAGGTAGAACCCGGCAATATGCTGATCCTGTTCGTTGAGGATTTCAAAATAACGTACGTCCTCATTCCACACGGGGCCCTTCCCATCTGCAGTGCGTACGGAAATGCCAAACAGTCTGTGGCACAGTTCGAAGAGTCCGTCCATCACTCGTTCCAGTGAAAAGTACGGCCGCAACTCTTCATCGGTAAAGGCATACCGTGCTTCCCGCAGGCGTTCTGCCCAGAAGCCAACGTCCCAGTGAGCCAGATCACCGTCGTGACCGTTTTCGTGGGCCAGCTTTGTAATCTCGTCCAGCTCGGCCTGTCCTGCCTTCAACGACGCCGCCAGCAGGTTATCAAACATTTTCTGCACCGCACCGACATCGGCGGCCATCTTTCGAGAAAGGCTTAACGCTGCGAAATTGTCATAACCAAGCAGGGTGCACTTCTCGAGGCGCAGTTGCAGCAGTTTCGTGATCAGCGAGGTGTTGTCAGTTTCGCCGTCTGAAGCACGTGATACGTACGCCCGGTAAACCTGCTCGCGTAACTTACGACTGCGGCAGTGCTCCATGAACGGCCCGAAGCTTGGCGCATCCAGTTGTATACGCCACGGACCTGCCTCTGCAGTGGCTTCGTTCCCGTCTTTGTTCTCCTCAGCGCCGGACCATGCTGCCGCGGCCATTCTGCGGAAACTTTCCGGCAGGCCCTTCACGTCTTCGACCGATAATATGTCCAAATGCCAGGCCTTTGTTGCATCCAGCACGTTGTTTGAGAAGTCGCTGCCCAACTGCGACAGCTCCTGAGCGATTTCATTGAATCGTTCGCGAACTTTACCATCCAGACCAATACCCGCCTGTTCCGCGCTCAGAATCGCCTGCGTGATGATCCGTCGCTGAGCGTTTTCAAGATCGTTCCAGTTTTCGCAATCACGGATAGCGCAGAATCTATCGTACAGCGGCCTGCTTTGTTTACTCTTCAGGCTGAACTCCACAACAGCAGGCAGCATGGCTTCGTGAGCTTCACGAAGTTCGTCGTTGTTGGCGACACCAAGCAAATGGCTCACGGGCGACCAACCGTATTCAAACAGCACGTCGATTTTTCCGAGCGGCGACATCAGTGCATCCCAGTCAGACGGCGGCGCAGCTTCAGCCTGAGCAAGGTATGTCTCAGCCTGCTGTAGAATTGAAGTGACAGCAGGTTGCACATGTTCTGGCCTTATTGCGTCGAATGCTGGCAGCCCGGTGCGACGTACCAAAGGGTTTTCGTTTGTCATGAACTCTCTGTCTATTTGCTGGCAACACGAGATTCGTGCGTTCTGCACACACAGTAACACAATTGCACCGTGCGTTGTTGTACTGCGGTGCACTGCCGTTTTGTACACCCTACAGCTGACCTCTTCGAGGTCGACATCGTGATTATGTGTTTCTAAATTTGCGGAACATGTTATGACTTGTGGTTGCAAGTCAATCGAGACAAAAAAACGAAATCAAAAAAAGGTCTCACGAAGTTGTAACATCACGATGTTTCGCCGTTGTCGGTTAATTCATCAGTGATTATAAATTGCCACCTATCACCAAGGCTGGTGGATGTTTGGTTGCACGGATAGCACGTTCTGTGCTGCATTCCGATGCCGTTTCAACAGACTGTTTTTTCCACCTTCCTTCATCCCCGCCACTCAGACTTCAGCATTCGTTGTCGTCGAGCGATTTTTTTGAAAACGGTATGGCTCATGCAAAACCATCTTTTCGATCTGCAACCCGGTGAGTCTGTTTTGTTGGGAGACTACAGCGTGACTTTGCTGGAAATTGAAGACGAAGCGGCTGTGCTGGAAATCCAGGGACCGGATGGTGGAGTGCAGATGGAGCCGATTAACTTCGCGGCAATGGAAAAAGAAGAAGAACTCGCAGTCCTGGCGTAACGCTGGTTAACTCGATTCAAGTCGTTGCTGGCGCGGTCGCGACATTCGTGCGGCGTTCAGATTTTATCTTTGCAGGCTGGTCACGGTGTTTTGCGCGCGGCGTGTATGGACCCAGGCAACTTGCCGTGGCTGGACACAGAGTCAGGCGCGGTGGCTGCAGCACTAATGTTGGCCGCCTGTTAGCGCACTGCCTCTGAATTTCTGGTGCAGCTTTGGAAGCTAACAGCAGCAAGCCACGTAGCAGCACTACCGTGCCCGCCGTATATGATCGCGGCGAAGCGAAAACCGTGGAGTATCAGGAACGGGATTGAGGCGACTTTCCCGGGCAGCGATGCGTTAGTTGGCACGGAATTTCTTTTCATTGGAGTGTTCCCTGACGAGTCGGCGCGCCTGATCACTTTCGCCGACGTGTGCGAAGTGTCAGAATGATCACGTCGCATTCACATTTGGCGGGCACGAACAGCGTTTGAGCCAACATCTGAGGCCACGGAAGAAAACGTTGCTGCAGCTGGTCACTAATCTTCACCCAACGAAATCAGCTTCGTACAACGAAGTAGTATTCATCATGGTTAATTCAATCTACCCATTTCTTTCACTTCCTCTTGTTCTCGGCAGTTGCCTTTCAGCATCCTTGCTGTCCGGAGCGGACGTTCAAGACAGCGGAAGCAAAAGCGAGGAAGGCTTTGAGGTTCTGTTTGATGGTACAACGACTGATGACTGGAGCGGTGACCGTTCTGTTTTTCGAGTCGAATCAGACTGCATCGTTGGCGGGCAGCTGAAGGAGCGAATTCCGCACAATTATTTCCTGTCACACAAGCGGGCCTTTGGTGATTTCGATCTGCGCCTGCAATTTCGATTACTGGGCGAGAACACCAATGCGGGCATCCAGATTCGCAGCAAACGAATTCCTGACCATCATGAGATGGTTGGTTATCAGGCGGATCTGGGTCAGCAGTATTGGGGCTGCCTGTATGACGAATCACGTCGGAGAACAATTCTGGCGAAGCCCGACGCAAAGGAACTGGACAAGGTGCTGAAACGCGGGGATTGGAATGACTACCGAATTCTTTGTGAAGGCCGCAGAATTCAGTTGTGGGTCAACGGGCTGCAAACTGTCGACTACACCGAAGAAGATCAGGGGATCCCGCTGGTCGGAAAAATTGCTGTGCAGATTCACGGCGGGGCGCCCGGCGAAGCATGGTATCGCAATATTCGCATCAAGCCGCTGAAGAAGTAAATTCTGCAACTATCAATCTGTAGCTGGCGCCCCCTGCCGCACAATTTGTGGATGCTGGTTGTTGTCCGCATCGAGTGCAGACGAAATCAATCGTTCTATTCATTCATTTACACAACCGGGTTCTTTCGCCGATGTCTCAAGCTGCCGTCAACTGGAACAGTACACAACTCACCGCAGGCTGGCAAAAAGGCGTCACCGCTTTCTACTATGCTCTGGGCATGACGGATGCAGATTTTGGCAAGGCTCAGATCGGGATCGGCGTGCCGCTGCTGGAAGGCAACACGTGTAATGTCCACGCTTACGAGTTGGCAACCGAGCTGAAAAAAGGATGTGAGGAAGCCGGTTTGCTGGGCTTTCCTTTCGGTACGCCTGGAGTCAGTGACAATCTGAGTCAGGGGCTTGAGGGCGGCAACGCCAGTCTGCCTTCGCGCAACCTGATTGCCAACAGTGCCGAATGTGTTGTGACGGCTCATTGCTATGACGCACTGATCGGAACGCATCACTGCGACAAGAACGGCCCCGGATTCGCGATGGCGCTAGCCCGCACGAACTATCCGGGTCTTGTTGTTAGTGGCGGAAGTATTCTTCCCGGCTGTCACAACGGCAAGGATATCACCATTCTGGACGTCTACGATTCTCAGGCAGCGGTGGCGGTTGGTGAAATGTCGGAGGCTGAGAGTGACGAAATTCTGCGCAACGCCTGTCCCGGTCCCGGCGGTTGTGGAATTGCGGCTTCGTTTAACACCTGGGGCATCGCCATGGAAGCCATTGGCCTGATGCTGCCGGCCAGCAGTTCGATCCCGGCTGTTGACACTGAAAAGCGAGCCGAATGCCGCCGTGTCGGCGGAGCGTTGAAGAACCTGCTGCAAAACGATATTCGTCCCCGAGACATTCTGACCACAGCCGCGTTCCGGAATGCGGCGGTATCGATTGCTGCTGCTGGAGGTTCCACAAACGGGGTTCTGCACCTGCTGGCACTGGCTCGTGAGGCAGAGGTCGACTTCAGTCTGAAGGACCTGCAGCCGATTTTTCGTGAGACGCCCGTGTTGTGCAGTTTTGCTCCACGAGGTCCCAGGACGATGGTCGATCTGCACAAGATTGGTGGCACGCCCGTGCTGCTGAAGCACCTGCTGGACTGCGGTCTGCTGGACGGATCGTGTCTGACGGCAACGGGTCAGACCATGGCAGAAAACCTGGCAAACATCCCTGCTCCGCCGGTCGGACAGGATCTGATTGTCGATCCGGACAACTGCTACAAGCCGTATGCGGACATGCAGATCTGTTTCGGAAATCTGGCCCCCGACGGTATTGTATTTAAGGTCTCCAGTATGGAGGATCCGGTCTTCGAAGGCACGGCCATCTGCTTCGACGATCCACGTGACATTGTGAAGGCGGTCGAAGAACGCCGGATCAAGCCCGGCAGCGTTATCGTGCTGCGGTACTGGGGACCGGTCGCGTCCGGCATGCCTGAAGTTCTGGTCGCAACGGCGGCCCTCGCCGTGCCGGAACTGGACGGAAAAGTAGCGTTCATTTCGGATACGCGGGTCTCGGGCGTATCGCATGGTGCGATCGGTGTTCACTGCGCTCCGGAAGCTGCGGTTGGTGGGCCCATTGCCTGTGTCCACGACGGCGATGCGGTCCGGTTTGACCTGATCAACGGGACGATTGAAGTTAAACTTTCCGATGAAGAGCTTGCGTCACGCAAGGCCGCTCTGCCCCAGTGGCAACCGCGAGATCCCCGTCGAGGCTACCTGGCGGATTTTTGCGCCACATCAGCTCAGGCCAATCACGGCTGTGTCAGTTCAGCATTAATTACGTCGACAGCCAGCGACCAGGCCTGTTCATAAGCACGGATTAACTACGCGTAGCAATATCCGTAATTCCTGAAGTGTCTTAGGCGATCGTCACCATAAAATTCGTCGCTACCGACCGTCTTCCGGGTACATCCGACGCGTTGGCAAACGTGCGTCACGCGGAGGGGGATTCAGCTGTGTCGCGTTCGACGATTTCTAACTCCGCGGCGACACAGTAACGACGGTGGACCGTCCAGAAACGGGTTACTGTCAAATGTTGTGTTTAGAGAAATTTGTTCAGGCGCCGATTTTGTTTTGAATTTTTCGGATCTGTGAAGGTTTCGTGGCTTCCTCACTGAGTTGATGCTCATTGACTCACTCGATGAATTCGACTTCCCGTATGATGTCCGCGAAGTTTCCTCCATCCCTTTGAGGCACTCTGGGCCAGCTTGAACATCATGGCCAGGCTGGCTTTGGCACTGCCGCAACCTTTCGTTTTTCGATGTCTCAGACGGATCGTGGCGAATGTGCTTTCGATAGGGTTTGTAGTGCGAATGGGACACCAGTTCTACGCCGCAAAATCGCAAAACGTTAGCGGAACATCCCGCTCTTTCATCAGGCACTTCACTTTCGTACTTGCCATAGAACGTTTTCTCGAACCGACCGATCGCATTTTCCGCTTCGTCTTTCGTGTGACCTTCGTGGTCGTTGAAACGAACATTGCAGTGGATGCCGTCAGTCCACATGTGGACATACCTGTTTCCGGCGAGAGAACGTTTCGGCCGTCCGGTGTATTCATCTTCCCAGACGGCCTTCAGCCGAGTCACTGTTGAGGCCGACAGTCCTTTTGCATCAGCTCTCCCAAGGCGACTGGAGAGTCTCGATGGAGTCATTGTTGCTGATATCTTTTAGGTACAGCCAGGGAATCAGTTCTTCGATGGATTTGGTCTTGCGAAGGTATCTGGGAAGAATGCCGAAAGTAAACATTTCTCGCAGTTCGACCGGTCTCCTGTCACGGACGGGAGATTGACTGACGGTGACCGGACCGGCACCAGTCAGGATCTTTCGTGCCGGCAGCGATCCGTTGCGAACGACACGCCGGCGCCGCTTCTCGTCGACGATGTCGGTTCGGTCACTCACGTGATCCGACACATGCTGCTCTCAGCATTTTCTTGAGCACCCGGTCGAAGGATCTCGGTCAATGCGTCACGTGCTGTAAAGTCAACGGAATTCGGTACTGCCGGTGTGCCTTCGATGACGGAATCGATACTCTTAATCACTGGTTGCGTCCCTTTCAAAATGACTTGTGATCTTTGGTCATTGTTCAATTCACCTCGAAATACGCCGCCTCTTTCAACCTCTCAGCAAACACAACTTTCCACGGTAATTCAGTGGTGATGCAGGGTGAATGTACCGCGTCGGTCATAACACTCCAGATCAGTTCCTGAATACATCGGTCCATATCAACCCCAACGCCACATATCTCCCAATCGCAGTCACGGGTGGCTTTTCGTTGGGACCGCCTGATTCAGGGTTGGGCCTGGCGGCCGAGATCTTTGTTAACGATCGCGTCAATCTGGCAGCACTCGTTTCCGATGCGGATGTGAACCGCTTCCGGTTCGGTGACGTCGGCCATGGAAAGCTCTTTAGCGCGGCCGAACTGCAGGGCAAGGTCTCTTCGCTCACGGCGAATGCTGGCTACTCAAAAGTCACTGTGTGGCACAACGACTGCACTCAGGACAGAAAAGCGCTGAATGAAAATTCTGGCATGGAAGGCTGGCGGATTTTTTCAAGCACGAGCAGGGGGCTGAGTTGCGACGGACGGGCTGTTGCCATTGGCAGGTGGGGCAAAATTTAAAATCATTCGGCGCTTTACGATGAACTCACCGGGGCGCATCTTCTGCTTTTCGATCCGTTTGGTTCCGGCGAATACGCCCCCAGGGATGTCATTGGCGCCGCATACAACTGGATTCAGCCCTCTGCTCCCTGGGGCGCGTGACAAATCGAACATCGAAGTGTTTTACTGTTTTCCGTTGTTTCCATTGACAGACATGACTCTCAGCTACCGCGAGGTCATTAATCCGGCCCTGGATCCGAGCAACGACTCTGTCTCCGTATTCAGCATACGGTTCCGATCAACATTCTGACCATTGATGTCGCCCGACGGACTCGTGATACAAGGTCAATAGCGACGCACGATGTTCCGCAGTGACGACGATTAGCACCATTACTCGTCACTGAATATCACTGAGTGACCACGCAGTATTCAGTTGCTACGTAGAAAGTCCCCGGCTGCCGCGTCTGTTGGGCGTGACTTCTGAGATCGGTGGGGCTGCGATGAGGATTCGGCAGTTGCTTACTCGGCCAGTGACCAAAAGACGAGTGCTTGCTCGTCCTTGATCAGGATTCCATTCTGCAGCAGGACTGGCGGTGCCCATGTGGGGCTGTCCGCAACCTTCCACGCCGCGACTTTTTTGTAGCCGTCCCCGGTCGCTGCGATAATTTGCAGTTCACCGCTGTCGACTAACGCAACGACGTAACCCGGGATCGACAGAAACATCACGTTCTGTCCCGTTCTGCCAGGCCCACGCCACAGGATTTCTCCGCTGTCTGTGTCGAGACAGAAAAACTGTCCCTTGCTGTAATGAGAGAAACCATACAGCAGGTTGTCATTGACGACCGCGGAACTCATGTCGAGCGCCACCTTTTCCTGGCTCCAGAGTTTCTTCACTGCCCAGATGCCGTTGTTGAAGTTTGGCTCCAGGCAATGCACGCCTCGGTTTTCGCCACCCAGCAGTATGCGTCCGCTATGGAATGCCGGTGTCGGCATGTTCTGGTTGTGAGTCAAATGAGGGAAAGGATACTTCCACAACAGACGACCTGATTTGCTGTCCACACCCACAAGGGCTTCGTGGTTCCATTCGACAATCTGACGCACTCCGTGAATCTCAACCAGCAGCGGTGACGAGTACGACGGCCCATCACTGCCCTGACTCCAGACTTCCATCCCGGTTGCCACATCAAGGGCCACCAGAGTTCCTTCTTCGTCGTTACCGAAGTGAGCAACGATGCGATCGCCATCAACGATTGGTGAAGTCGAAACGCCCCAGTTCGGTCGGTTCTGGTCAAATCTGGAACCGTAGTTACTCCGCCACAGCAGTTCGCCGGAGTCTGCAGTCCAGGCAGACAAATCTCCCGTGATGCTCATCGTGAAAATTCTGCCATCGGCCAGCACAGGCGACGATTTTGGGCCCGTGCCGTGCCACTCGCCGCCACCTGCTGCCCTGAACGGCACGACGTACTTTTGGTGCCACTTCACATTGCCCGTGTTCAGGTCAAAGCACCAGACGACCTCATCCTCACCCTGTCGAGCGTGTTGGTAGACGCACCCATTGGCAACGAGCGGCGAGCCATAGCCCGTGCCCACCTCGGCCTGCCAGCCTTTCGTTAACTTTGCCGGCCATTGTGTGGGAGGCTGGAAGTTGTAGACCCAGCCATTACGGTCAGGGCCCAGCCAGCCCGGCCAGTCGGTGTCTGCAGCGGCCGCAGTCTGCCAAATGTCCGTGCTTGAAAGAAAAATCAGAGCGGTCGTGGTCAGAAGGACAGGACGCCGCATGTCGGAACTTTCTGATCTGGTAATTTGTGAGCGAGAGATTGGTGCAAGTGCTGAAAATGACGTTGGTCACGTTCGCCCAGCTATTGGATGGCTGAGTAATCCGTCGCCTTCATGTAAATCGATTCAGGTCTTTCCCGCAGGAATCGGCCATCCTTTTGTGATTCCTGCGCAACTTTTCTCCACTCCTCGTCACTGCCGAACGCCTTCCATGACGTTCCGGCAGCGTCGCGACCTTCGTGTCGCAGGATGTAGATCAGTGTGTCCTTCGAGCTGGGCTCGTCAGTCGGGTGCCAGTAAGCAACTGATTTCAGTCCGTGGCGATTAAAAATACGAATCGTGTGGTCCCGAAAACGGGCGTCCAGATTGCTTAGCTTGTCTTCATTGCAGCGATAAACACGCAACTAAAACACGGCAGCGCCGGCCTTTCCCTTGTTCCCAAATTCAGGCGTGTAGTCTGTGGCGTCCATGTATACAGAATCCGGTGCTTTGGCCAGGATTCTTCCGTCCTTCTGTGATTCTCTGGCGACCGTTGTCCAGTCAGGGTCTGCCAGGAAAGCCTGCCAGGACGCCTTCGCAGCACTGCGGTCCTTGTGCTTCAACACGTAGATTAGTGTATTCTTCGATTTCGGGCCGTCAGTGGGAACCCAGTAACCGATCGATTCCATGTCGTGCTTTGTAAACAGTTGCACGGTGTGATCGCGGAACCGTGCGTTCAGGTTATCCAGCTTGCCTTCCTTGGTCGTGTAAGTTCGAAGTTCATAGACGTCGGCAGATGCCTCACGTGGGGCGGAAAGTAAGCCGGCAAACATGGCACCCGCAATCATTTGGCATATCAGTTGATGGAAGTTCATTGCTTAATCCTCGTTACTGGCTTCTGGCACGGTTCTTTACGACACAGCATAGCAGGTCGAGTCCGCAGATGATCCTGACCAGCCAATCTGATTGAGACTGACTTCGGATGCTCACATCCGGCAGTCATTACTGCCGCCGGAGTCGCTCGGCGATCTTCGGGCGAGTTGCTTTGATCCTGTCGAAGTTGAGTTTCACTCCAACAAGGTTGCCGATGGTCGTGTAGGTCTGTTCAAGTTGATTGTTCCAGTCCGCAGACACCACGTCGATCGGAGTTTCGCCGCGTTTGCATTTGGCTGTCACCGATGCGCCGTTGTCCAGCAGCAGTTCCACAATTTCCGTGTGAGCAAAGAACGATGCGATGTGCAACGCCGTGTTGCCGTCGCTACTGGCGAGGGTAACGTCCGCACCGTTGCTGATTAACAGTTCGGCAGCTTGTGTCTGTCCGTAAATGGCTGCGGTGTTG
>JABABI010000067.1 GCA_014238335.1 Fuerstiella sp. | reverse complement strand
ACTGCGCAAAGCTTCTTCCCGTACCACACGCAGGTCGTCGCCGCCGAGCTGCAGCAACAAATCAACGTGCTGTTCCGCCACGGCGGCCAATCCCGCGACCGCATCGGCCCGCAGCGAAGCACTGCGTTGGGGGTTGGCCGCAATCCTGGCAAGCACGGCCTGAGAAACCAGAGGATTTCCGGCCAGCGTCCGGACAACTTCCCGCGACAACGTTGCGTCGTTCACGGACAGCAATTCCCTTAGCACCTTCAACGATAGCCCCCTGGGAAACTTCTGCACCGGCGAGATGCCGTCTGTGGAGGCGGCGCGTGGCTTAGTCGGCAGCAGACGCAGAGCATAGGCACGCAGTCGTGGTGCACTTTCGCTGTCCTGCACCCGCGCCAGCAACGTCTCAGGATCGCGGATGCCGGCTTCCGGTTTTCCCTGCAACGTATTCCACGTAGCAATCGCCGCTTCAAAGCGGCGGTAGTCCAGATCGCTGCGGTTCAGCATCTGCTGGACGTCCGACTGAAACACCTGCAGCCGCCCATCAGCGATCCAGCGCAGAGTCTCGAACTGAACTTCGGGATTCTCGTCCGCAAGGAACGAGCGAACCCAGACGTCCGGTGACGCGTCTGCCAACTTTAGCGCCAACACGGCCTGAACTCGATTAGCAGCAGTCCAGGCAGCAACGCCTTCTGTCGTCCACGTTGATGCTGTCCGCGACAACGCCAGCAACGCAGCACGTGCCAGAAACGGGTCTTCGTCGTTGGCCAACTGCAGCAAGGCCGTGCGGCCGCGCGTCGTCTTTCCGCTGCGTAGATCTTCGGCCAGTCTGGCCTGATCCGTGAGCGGCTCGGGCTTGAGTGTTCCCACCCAGTCCGCCTTGTCCAGGTCAATTTCAAGCTTCCATAATCGTCCGAATCCATGAGCCTGATATCGACCATCGACCCAGTCGGTCAGATACCATGCTCGTTTCCGTCCGCTGCCACCCTGAGCACCAGCGACACTGGCAATACAGCCGGGTCGGAAGTAACGACCTCCCTGAACCAGCGCCATCCGATCTGCCGCAAAGCTGGCCCCCTGGCGACGCAACAGAAAAAAATCGATCCGATGATCGCTCCACGACGAAACCAGCAGCCCGCGCCCTAACGGCAACACACCACAGGGAGCTTCGCCCGCCGGATGGATCATGGGCAAAGTACCGCGGAGTTCTCCATTCCACCCGACAAACGGGTGATGCGCTCCGGGACCATACGATCTCTGGTATCCATAGTCTCCGTTCTCGACGACGTGCAGCAGACGACAGGGTGGCCGTTCGCCGGGATCATTTTCTGCAGCAAATATTTCTCCATCCGCGCGAACGCAGATACCGAAGGGATTCCAGAACCCTCGAGCAATCCGTGTCAGGCCCGTGCCGTCTGCCGAGCAGCGGAAGATGCCGCCTTCGCCCGTACCGCTGACTGCCGCGCCGTCGGTTCCCGTCAGTGTCCACGGCTTTGCGAAGTTTTCGCCGAGCCCAAAGACCAGATCTCCGGATGGATGCCACGCCAGTCCTTCGAGTCCGTTGTGTGGATAATCAGCCTCAGTTTCGAGCGTGATGATGTTTTCGTCGACGTCAGCTTTCTCGTCGCCGTTCGAATCTCTAATCCGCATGATCCGATCGCGTTCTGCCAGGTACACCCAGCCGTCCGGCCCAAGTTCCAAATCCATCGTGGCATCGGTGGCGTTGTAGAACACCTGCCGGTGTTCGGTCCGTCCGTCCGCATCCTTGTCTGTGAAGATCAGAATCTCGTCGTGTTCCGGTCCCACGTAATCGTCCGGTCGGAAATGCGTATGAGTGGCCACCACCCAGATTCGTCCCTGATCGTCAACATCAATGCCGGTCGGCGTTGCCAGTCCTGGATGCTCAGCCACCAGCGACAGCTGCACGCCCGGCTGCAGCGTCTTCACCTGTGGATCCCGTTCGTCGGCATGCAGAATACCGCCAGTCAGTACGCAACACAGAACGCCCGTTCGCAGTACAGAATTATTCATAGTGTTTCTTCGATTACAGTCGATGTCCGGAGGAGTTTGATCGGATGACAGGTGTGAAATTGCTGGTTGATATTACCTCGATCGCTATTGCCTGCCGAGCAATCTGGAAGAAGCATTTCAGTTTCCCCCAATCGTTTGATTATTATTCAACGGACAGTGACGCTTCTCGTCCGACTCAATGGCACAAATTGAATCGCCATTTCAATGCGGCACTGTGACTTCAGAGGCCCCGCAGTGTCGGACATGTTTCATCGACGCTGCGTTTCACGGGGTCTGCCTGGGTGCAGGCTCTGCTTCTGACACCTGCTGTGGGTCTCACGTTGATCAATAGAGTTCGCGGACGCCGTTTTTCAGGCCGTAAATCTGCTGTACTTCGGCAGCACTGAGCACTCGATTGAATACGGCCAGATCATCCATGTGTCCAACATACGAAGCGCCCAGGACCAGCAGGACCTGTGAGGGATCCCAGCCTAACGTCAGATCCCAGTCTTCGATGGATCCCTGCAACTTACCATTTAGATACAGGCGCCCGACTGAAGGTGCAGTCTTTTCGTTGACATTTTCAAGCGTGAAGACCACGTGTGTCCACGCCTCCCTTGAGAACGGTGCTCGTTCCACCTGAACCATTGGGCGTTTGTCGAACGGAATGTCGGCCCAGGAAACCTTGTTCGGATTCCAGATATCGAACAGTGGGCGGACCGCATAGCGGAAGTACCGAGGTCTCTCGTCCTTTGACCATTCCAGAAAGATGAATCCCTTCTTCCCATCATCGCCAATGATCTGCACCGGGTCGCAGTAGCCGGGTTCCAGGTCTTCGTTGGGATTCAGACGCAGCCATACGGAAACTGTTGTGTTCCAGCTTTGGCCGTTATAGCCCAGCACGCCTGAATTCCTGAACGTAGGCCGATAACTGTTTTTCTTTGTGAAATGCACTCCGCTCCCAAAACGACCTGCTTCCGGTGTGACATGAACGTCGTCCGTCGTCGCAGCATGCAGCAGAGTCTTGCCCTTGCGGACATAACTGGTTCTGTCACCGCGCGAAAAGTCAGCGTCCAGTTCTTTGTCGAACGAAGCATGCAGACTCAGCGCATTAAGAAGACTGCCTGTTTGTTCGTTGGCAGCCTCGACAATCTGCTGTGCCTCGAAACGCTCAATGTCCCGCACGAACAGGTTCTTCCAGCGAATTTCACCGCCGTGCGTCTGCAGCATAATCGGGCCTTTTTCGGGAAGCGGCTGTGTGCGCTCCCAGAAGTTTTCCATGACCGCACCGTCAACGACGAGCTGCTGGTTGAGCCACACCCATGTGCGGCCACCGATCTGACGGATACGAAACTGATTCCAGCAACCAAATGGCCTGTCAGCCTTAACCAGCGGATCGCGGCCGGACGCTCCGGGCGTATTGTTGAACAGTCCGCCGGATCCCAGGTGCGGCTTTCGTGTGGGTCTTTTCGGATCGAAGACCTGGCCGCTGTCCCAGATCTGCACCTGCGGTGTGCCGCGCAGGTAAATCCCGCTGTCGGCTTTGGCCACCGTTTTGTATTCGATCAGGAATTCCACGTCTCCATATTCTTCGTCGGTGTTTGCGTACGAACCATGGCCGTCGTTCACGAGTTCTCCGTCCTCCACCGTCCAGTGTTTCGCGAATTCTTCTCGCTGTTGCTTGAGGTTGGCGTCCTTCTTTTCTCCCGAGAGTTTGGCAGACTGGTGCGGATTCAGTCCGTGCCAGCCGTCAAGGTTCTTCCCGTTGAAGATGGCGCGAAAGCCTTCCGGGGGTGTGAGGTCATCTGCGTGAAGAGTGCCTGGACTCACGAGGGCCAAAATGGTCGCGACAATTAAAATTCTGTCAATGGGCATGTTGCGGGTCCTGAGCAAAGCCGGTTCAGGTGAACCGGCTGGTGAATCATTGCACTGGCCAGCTGTCAAAGCTGACCTCTTGGTGTCAACGTACAGGAGTCTTGCTAAGAATTCCAACGGTCCGGCACAGTTGCGGCTGACGCCGACGGGACATGTATCATTTTGCACCCACCCGTTCACGCCATGTTCGGTATTGTTCGGACATCCTGATCACCCGATTGGGAAACTGTTGGGCAAGGTTCTTTGTTTCACCGGCATCGATGGACATGTCGTACAGCTCCCAGTCACTGTCGTCGCGGGGCCGAACCAGTTTCCATTGTTCACTGCGAATCGCACGACCGCGACTGCACTTCCATGCCAGAATGTCGTGCCCTTTTCGTTGTTCACCGTGCAGGATGGGTATCAGAGACTTTCCTTCCATCGGTGTCGGTTGGCGCCCTTTGAAGGCGGCGGGATATTCGGCGCCCGCTGCATCCAGACATGTCGCCATGATGTCGATCACGTGCCCGGGTTGACGTGTCAGGTTACCACCTTTTTGGATAACTGCTGGCCATCGCGCAATCAGAGGTGTTCTGATGCCGCCTTCGTACGCAGACTGTTTGGTGTCGCGCAGAGGTGTATTGCTGGTGGTCGCCCATGCCAGACCATACGCGGCAAACGTGTTGTGCGGTCCCGGCAGCAAATTCGGACCGCTGCCGCCGTTCATCGCCACACCGTCTTTCCGCCAGTCCGCGGTGGACTTTGAACCGAAACCAAAACCGCTTGCCGAAGGACGCACACCGCCGTCGGGCGCCGCGCCGTTGTCTGACAGGAACAGAATCAGTGTGTCGCGTTCCTTGCCGGAAGCCCTCAGTACATCCAGTATTCTGCCGACGCCACGGTCGACATTTGTGATCTGAGCGGCATAGGCTGCCATCCGTTCGGCTTGCCAGTTCTGATCTTTATCGTCTTTCCATTCATGGATGGAAGTGGCTTTGCGGGCGAGTTCACTTCCGGTCGGCAGCAGTCCCGTTTTCTGCTGCCGTTTGAATCGAGTCTGCCGCCATTCGTCCCAGCCCTGTTTACTGTATCGATCTCTGTAAGTCGCTATATCTGTTTCACGTGCGTGCAGGGGCCAGTGTGGTGCAATATACGCAACGTACAGAAAAAACGGGTTGTCATCGGTGACGGCTTCCGAAAGAAAACTGACTGCGTAGTCGTTGAAGGCATCCGTCATGAAGAAGCCGCTGGCCGGAAAATTCCACGTTTGATCGTCGAGATAGAAATCATTGCCCCGGACGGCATTCCAATAGCTGATCTTTGCTCGACAGTTTGGCCCGAAGAAGCGATCGAAGCCACGCTGCACGGCCAGGTCCCGCCCCTGCCATTTGCCCACCATCGCTGTGTGATAGCCGTTCGTCTGCAGGAGTTCCGGGATCAACACGCACTTTTGAAAATCTTTGGGTTCGTTCCAGCGATCGCCTCGATGTCCTGTTTGCTGGGAGTACAGCCCGGTCAGCAGCGATGCCCGGGTCGCACCGCAAACGGAGTTGTTGTAAAACTGAGTGAACCGCAATCCATCGGTCGCCAGCGAATCAATATGCGGTGTTTCGATCTCACCGCCATAACAGCCGAGGTCAGACCAGCCCATGTCATCGACCATGACGAGAATGATATTTGGACGTTCGGCGGCAGACGCGACCGAGCAGAAGAGAAACACAGACGTAAGCAGGGTGTGACGTGTCATGACTTGGCATCCTGTGCGACAAATTGCAGAACAGTTACTTTCCGGCACTGGATTGAAGATAGCAAAACAGATCACGCAGTTGCTGCGGATTGAGTTGCCGGTAGAGGTTGCCAGGCATCAGTGAAATCGGAGACTCGTGGATTTGTTCGATGTCGGACGTGGAGATGGTGATGTGCTGCTTGTTCTTTCCATCCGATAGAGTTACGGCCGAATCATCGCGACCGACTGGCAGGCCTGTCAGCACACGTCCGTCGGTTGTTTGCACGATCACGCTGACATATTCCTTTCGAATGACGCTGTCCGGGTCAACGAGGCTGACGAGGAGATAGTTTCTGTCATTCCGATTGGCCGTTGTTAAATCAGGGCCCAGTTTTGTGCCTTCTCCAAACAAAGTGTGACAGGCGGCGCAGTGCTTGCTGAACAGCAACTTTCCCGCATTAAGGTCGCCGGCTCGTGCATTCAGATCATTGTTCAGTCGACGGACCTCAGCCAGCTTTTCACCCGGAGTGGCCGAAGTCAGGCGTCCCCAGTGTTTCGCGACGGTCGCATTCAATTCGGTGTCGTTCAATAAAGCCACCTGGCGAATTTGTTCCAGCGGTACCGATTCGGCTTTGACGTGACCGCGATCGACAGCGGCCACGAAATCGTGTGCCGAAGACGGACGAGAAAGCAGAATGCTGCGGACCTGGGAATGGAGTGTGGACGCTGTACCTGAAGTCGATGCCAGCAGGTTGATCAGGCTTTTCGTGACGTGTGGTTCTTCAAAACGGGCCAGAATCCTTAACGCGGCCTGGCGCACTGCTACGGCCTGCTGCGACTGCACGAGCCGCTGAGCGGGCCGCACCAGCGCTCGATCGTTCGTCTGTGCCAGCAGTTCCAGCAGTGCGACTCGCCGATTTGCGTCTGTTGAAGTACGAAACGCGTCGCTGGTCGCCGCTTCGAGTGCTGGTCGATGCCGCAGGCTGACAGCAAGCGCCGTCAGCACGAGATCACCGGGAGCGGCACTCCATGCGTCCGATACCATCTGGCAAAACTCATGCGTTTGAGCCGTTGATGTGAAGTTTGCTGCTGTGGCCGCCGGTTGTTCTTTCCAACCCTGAAGAACGGCTGACCATAAAGGGCGACGAGCGGCATCATCCGGAGCCGCCTGCAGCAGCCTTGCCACGGAATTCAGGCTTGCGGACGTGGTGTCCGCCGCATACCGCCGAGTCAATCGGGGCAGGAGAAAGTCACGTCCCAGTTGTGACTTCCACAATGTGGGCCGAACAAAGCCATGCAGCACTTCATCACGTCCGTCGATACTGTGCTGTTCAACGGCCCACCACCACAACAGAGGCAGGTACGGATCATCGTTGTCGATGTCGCGGTTGATATTCGCGTTAATGATCGGAACGGCCTGATGCGCTGGCAGTCGCCTGGCCGTACACGCCAATTGCTGACGTACATGCACGTCCGGTTCCTGTTCCGCAAAGTCATGCAGTCGATGAGCCATCGTTTCAGAAACGGCTCCGGCGTCACCCAGCAGTCGTATCGTCCAGGCACGCACGGCCGAATGGGGACTCGTTAACAACTGTTCCGCAATGGACTCGTTGAAGCCGGCGACTGCGGCAAGAGACCACAAAGCTTCGAGTGCAGTGACTTCGTCCTCAGAAGCGACGCTTTGTTGACGCAGTTGTTGACGCAGGGCTGAGACGATGATTTGAGAGTCCGTCGTGTTTTGGCTGCGATACGCCAGTTCCATCCGCGCCCTGCGCACAAACCACTGACTTGAATGACGATGTAGTTTGATTAAGTCTTCTGTGCTCAGGGTCGCGAAATCGACAGGGTCGGGCCGTCGAGTTCCCTTCGCCGCGATGCGCACGATGCGCCCGTTTGAGCGGTCCCAGTCCGCATCGGGATCGGGATGTGCCGTACGCGGGTCGTGCCAGTCTGTGACATAGACGGCACCGTCGGGGCCCATTGTTACATCGGTGGGAGCGAACCACGGATCGTCGGACTGCACCAGTTCTCCTCCGTGTACGGTGTCAATGGTCGAACCATGCGGTTTCAAATCATGCCAGTAGACACCGTGGCCCAGCAGATCGCCGGCGATGTATTTTCCTCGAAACGTCTCCGGGAACGAATCGCCCTGGTAGATGATGCCTCCCACGGTGACGTGGCCACCGCGGAAGTTCTGGTGCCGTGCGTGATTGAAATAGCCGTAAGCATGCGGGTTGTGAAGTTCTCCATGTTTGGCGAAAGACTTTACGTAGTAACCGCCCTGCACGCCGTGCAGCAGCACGTAGTTTCCGTAGTTGGTGCTGTACAACAGATTACCGGTACGATTGAAGTCCAGTCCCCACGAATTGCCGCCTCCTTCGCAGAACAGTTCGAACAGATCAGTTACCGGGTGATAGCGCCACACGCCCTGTTGAAACTCATGTCCCCGGATGTTTGCCGTCACAGTACTTCCCTGACAGCCGTACAGCCAACCGTCCGGTCCCCACGTCAGCGAATTGGCAACGCTGTGGGCATCTTCCATTCCAAATCCGGTCAGCAGAACGTCAGGGTTACTATCGGGAACGTCGTCACGATTCTTATCCGGGTAGAACAGAAGATAGGGTACGTTCAGCACAAAAACGCCGCCATGCCCGAAGGCGATCCCCGTGGTCAAATTCAGTCCTGAAACGAAATCCTTGCCGCGGTCCATCCGGCCATCGCCGTCGGCATCCTCCAGAATCGTAATTCGGTCGTCCCCTCGAGGTCCGTGCGGTGGAGGTTTGGGAACGCGATCGTATCTCGTGCGCGAATAGCGATCGACCTGCACGCGTTTCAGGCCGGCCGGATTTGGGTACTGTAGGTACTGAATCACCCACAGCCGACCGCGATCGTCAAACTCGATCGCCACAGGCTGCCTGACCAGCGGTTCGGCGGCTATGAGTTTCGCCTCAAAGCCATCGGGCACGTTCATTTTTCCAACAGACTCTTCCGGTGATAATCCCTGCGCGAAGCACGGGCTGCAGCAAGTCACCACAGCCACGAAGAATAAGAACGTGAGAAAGACGTTTCTGGTTGATTCATTCATGTCAGGTTTTTCACCGGATCGATAGCGAGAGTTCGCGCGGGGGGGGCGACCGAATGGTGATTTCAGCCCGCCGCTACTCACGCCCGCTCAGCAGTTCCTTCATTGCACCCATCAGTACCGTCTCCACGTCCGGAGCGACCCGCGAAACCGGGCCCGTTTCGTAGCCGCCCTGACCATAGGCGATCTTTGTGCCGACGTAGCCTGGCCCGTAATCACCGTACGCTGCCATGGCAACGAAGTTGTTCGGCCGCATCTGCTGAGCCGCAAGTTGATATTCGACGAACAATTCGCCCGGCATGTGCAGCACGCGGGCGGAGCCCAGTTTCAGACAGGAGATGGGTATTTTATGTCCACGGTTCATACGGCGGACGAACGTCAGGTCTCGAGCCGCCCGGAGCCGCGTCTTCACGGTTTCCGATTCGTCTTTCAGCTTTCCAAGCAGTTGGGAATCGACCAGTGAATCACGCACTGGCAGCGACACCGACATAACCGTCCAGTCTATATCGCCGGCCGTCACCGACGTCTTCTGCTGAGAATCCCACGCCAGCTTCATGCCGGCCGCAAGTCGCTGAGCAAGTAGCGGCCGTTTGTCTATTGTGCCGTCGTTATATTTCCCGGCCGCAACGTTGCCGCCTGCTCCATCAAAATGAATGTGTGGTACGCCGGGTAATGCTGTCTCACGTATATCGCGAGCGATCCCGACGAAATCCCAGTTCACTGAACCCTGGCCATAGTAGCTCTGCGGATGTGTCGCATAGTAGCTCAGCACGGCAACCGGACTGTCGTTGTTCCAGAACGCGACCGTTCTTACGAGCGGATCGATCGTGCCTTCGGGTGCCTCGCGGGCGGCCAATTTTCTTCCGCCGGAACTTTGGCGTTGAAGAACAACCCGTCCATCGGGCCCCAGAATTCTTCGATTTGACGCGACCTTGTCGACGGTGCCCGCGCCGAGTCCGATGTGCGTCACTCGGTGTACCTTCGTGAGGGATTGATGCGCAGAGGCGGCAACCCGTTCCATCACTTCCACGTCAAAATCGGGGTTCGAATATTGGCGCGCCAAGCCGTGTTCGGCCAGCAGTCGTTCGGTCGCGAAGTCGCTGCCCGGAGCGTCGTGCTGATGCAGTGTCTGCAGGGCCACGCGATCCGCAGTGGTCCCGACGGCTTTGGCAAGTGCCGCGCGGAACCCGTCGTAGCTCTCGTTTCCGATACCGACCCAGTCAAAGGCACACAGCACAATTGGATCATCGGCGCCCAGCAGGACGATCCCGCGTGCCGTCAGCGGCGTCACAATTTCCATCACAGGTTTGACGTTTCCGTTACACAGTGGCGATCCCAGTGGTGGCGTAACATCTGCCTGAAATGTAGAGACGCGTAACGACGTGTCGTCCGCTGCAAAGGAGTGGCCGGCAGAGACACAGACGGCAACAAGCGTAATGAGAAGTTTGATTTTCATAGCCAGCCCTGCAAATGTTTCGGGTCCGGAAGCGATTTCAAAACCACAGAATACAAGAACGAAGTGCGACCGAAAGAATTCAACTCGCGAGAAAACCAGAGTAGCAAAACATTCACTCAGTGGCGCAGCGTACTGGTATTGAAACCACTTGTAACAGTTTACTCTGACCGCGAGCAGCAACACAGCAGCCGTCAGCCTTCCTTCAGATACTTCACCAAATCTGCCAGATCCTGAGGCGTAAGCTGTTTTTCCAGGCCTGCCGGCATGATGGAAACCTTACCCATGTGACTTTCTTCAATGCTCGACTTCAGAATCAGTACGGACTTCTGCGCGTCCAGTTGAAGCGTCATTTCGGTATCCGATTCGCCTCGCAGCAATCCGTTGAAGACCAGCCCGTCATCTGTGACGATCGAGATCGGTTCGTAGCTGCGCACGAAACTCAGACTGGGAAACAGAATCGATTCCAGCAAGTCTCGCTCGGAACGCACGCTGCCAATACGATTCAGGTCGGGACCGATGGCTCCACCCAGATAGCCACGTCGGTGACAGGCGATGCACGATGCTCTGGTACCCTGAAAAACCCGCAGTCCGCGGCGGATATCCGCTTGTGGCAACAATGCCAGAATCTGTTCCACGCGTTCCACCTTGCTTTGGTTCTCTGCTTCAATCCTTGCCAGCAGAGGACCAGCACTGGCTGCGACCGACGCTCCGAAACCGGATACGACTTTTTTCAGGCGGTCAGGAAACAGCGACGTAGCGGCCGGAGACTGCAGCAGCGCTGACACCAAAGCTGTTCCAACCTGTTCGTCGGTTGATTTGGCGAAAACCGTCATCAGTGGCTGCAGTTCCATCGATCCAGCTCGAGGTAGTTGACGTGCCACCTGCTGAAGTTGTTGTGCATTGAGGGGTGATGACGTCAGCACATCAACAGCCAGCGCGCGATTTGCAATGGCCGATTCGACGGCCAACTGCGAGCACACAAAAGAAAGTGCGGTCTCGGACAAGTCTCTGGAGCCCAAAGGCACGAGGTTCAGTGACCGCAAACGACATTCGGAGTTCTGCCCCGGGTCATTGGCAATACCGCTGAGGCGCTGGATGGTCCGGACATCATCCATCTGTCCGTTCTTCAGCTGACTCAGGGCCGCCAGTGCTGCGTTGACGAGCACACTGGAACGCGACAGGTGGTCGCGCAAGGGCCCGGTCCACACAACTGGAAACGGTTTTTGTCGGCTGTCTGCCATGGCACGCAGGACGGCCAGTCGCACGGACTCATCGGCATCGTCACGCTGCAGAAGCTCCGCCATCACCTGCTGCACGGCCTCTGATGCAGAGAAACGCGCCAGCCGATCTGTAAGACGCTGCAGCAGTTCTTTGTCCGACGGCGGTTGGAGCAGCTCTTGGCGGAATGCGGCGACGACGGAGTCGCCCCAATCCGGGTGCTGCTCGGCAATCCACCACGCGGTTTCGTTCAGAAGTGGGTCTTCCGAAACAAGCAACGATTGAACGTCTGCAGCAACGAGGTGGTCGCCACCTTCCAGCTGGTCCAGAGCAATCAATGCGGCTCGCTGCACTCGAGGCTGTTCAGATGCAATCAAGTTCCGAATTTCCTCAGGAGAATCGATTTCCATCGTGGCGAAAATCAGGGAATGTTCCAGAAACCGATCCGTCTTTACGGCGCCATCATCGTCAGATAACAGTGCGGTGGATACGGCGGAAAGCAGAGTGGGAATGTCCTGAGACACGCCAACTTTTCCAAGGGCCTCGGCCGCCGCTCGACGATTGTGCGGTGAGCCGCGTTTGATGATTGCCAGCAGGGCGTCAGTCGCTCGATTATCGTGGTGAACGCTGATCGAATGCAGCGCCGCCTGCCGCACGGTATCATCGTCATCCACCAGCGCAGACCGAATGGCCGCACGGGGCTCAGCGCCATCGATCCAGGTCAGTGCCCACACAGCCTGCAGGCGATGGTCTGCGCTCTGTGAACTGGCCAGAATCTTTTTCAGTGAGCTGACAGCGTTTGAGCCGCGTTTGCCGATTTTCTGTCGCGCCTGGTTTCGAACTGCAAATCGGGAGTCGCTGAGCAGTTTTGATAATTCCGCATCGCCGAGACTCTGCCAGTTGATTTGGCGTCCTCGCGCGTCCGCAGCGTTTTTTTTGTCGGATCGACGAATGCGGTAGATTCCGCCCAGCACGTCGGGCTTTTCCAGTTGCGACGTCGGGCAGCACAGTCGAAACCAGCCGCCCGTATCCACAACGATGATACTGCCGTCTGCGTCCTCCAGTACATCCGTCGGATGAAAGTCCAGGTTGTCGCTGACCAGCAGGTTGCTCGTTAATGAGGAAAACGTGGCGCCCTGCTTTGTCAGTACATGTCGCGTAATCCTGCGCATGTTGAACGAACAGGCCAGCAGGTTGTTTTGAAAGTCGGTGCCCAGACCGTCCGATTGCAGTCTTGCAAGACCGCAGGGAGCTGCCGCACCAAGGTGGGACAGCACGGGCATTAGCTCACCAGTTCGCGGATGAGTGCCCAGTGCCGCATGATCTTTGCCATAGACGCCACCGTAGACGGCATGGATCAGACCATCGCGGAGCCCCTGGTTGGGGTGCACCAAAAAGGTGGTCGTGAAAATTCGCTCACCGCCGGGCGTGAAGACGACTTCGACAGGATTGTCCATGCCGCCGGTCATCACCGCCTCGATCGGACCGCCTTCAGGCCGCCGGCGAAAGATGTGAGCCGCTTTTGTTTCCAGCTGTGATTTGCCAGGCCGATTGTAGGTCTGCTCTGCAAAGGCGCCTTTGCACCAGTACATCCAGCCGTCCGGACCAAGGTAGGGACCGTGTAGATCGTTCGCACAATGGGTCACCGTTTTTCCGTCAAACCAGACTTCGCGTTTCTCCGCAACACCGTCGTCATCGGCATCTGTGAACTTCCAGATTTCCGGCGGCGCTGCCACGTACAGCGAACCGTCAAACCACAGAGATCCTTCTGGAAACATCAGCTTGTCCGCATACACCGTGCTGTTGTCGAATGTACCATCCCCGTCGACGTCCTCCAGACGCATAATGCGATGTGGACGTTTTTCCTGCTGCACAGCGACCGGTTCGTTGGAACCGCTGGAGTCCGTGACATACAGTCGACCCTGTTCGTCAAAGTCAGCACTGACCGGCCGATCAACCAGAGGCTGTCCGGCGACGTGCTCGATTTGAAATCCCGTGGGGATTGTGAACTTGTGTCCATTCAACTTAACGTCAGCAGGAGTTGCGACATTTGCCACGGTCACGGCCGCAATGAAAACGAGAAGTCGCATTTGAACCATTCTCCTGAAAAGCTCCGCTGTCTACCGGACAGAGAGTAAACATTCTGTCTGTTCTGGCATTCAAGGTGACCAATTGCAGTGTGCGAGCTTACACCGCCGGGGCGGTGGATCAAAGTGAGGCCCCCATTCTGTCCGGTCAGAACAGGCCGCAGAGCATCAGGAACGTCCCCTATCGAGATCGAGCACACCATCACAGCCCCCGGATGGGTGCGGAATTCGTTGTGGGTACCGAACCGGACGCTTGCTGCAGCTTTATCGTGGTTGCGCATTGACATTCATCAGTCTGATCAATAGTTTCCCGCCTTCGATTCAACGCGATTCACACTGAAAGGAATCCCCATGGCAAAGAAAAAAGCGGCTGCACCAGCAAAGCCCATGACCAAGACTGAAATCGTTGCGGCTTTGGCAGAGGGTACTGGCCTCAGCAAAAAAGAGATCGTCAGCGTGTTTGATGAGCTTGGCACACTGATCGGAAAAAACATCGGTAAGCGGGGTCCAGGTGTTTTCAACATCCCCTCCCTGATGAAAGTGAAAGTTGTTCGCAAGCCGGCTACCAAAGCCCGCAAAGGAATCAACCCTTTCACGAAAGAGGAAACTATCTTCAAAGCCAAGCCGGCACGCAACGTGGTGAAGGTGCTGCCACTCAAAGCACTCAAAGACATGGCCTAATCAGCCACGACCAACTGACGACGGCCTCTCCGGGCTCTGTTATGATTCTGTTCATGATGTATTCCCGGATTGGCATTCGTCGTTGCGGCATTCGTCGTTGCGGCTTTCGTCTCCGCAATGAACGGTGCCCCGCCACGGTAACTGCTGCCGCTCTTTGCCCTGTGCGATGGCGTCATTCTTGCTCAATGGCGAAACTCTCGTAGCAGGCAGAACTGATCACGGCATGAGAATCTTATCGCGCTGAAATCGACTTGTGGGTGACCAGTAACGTGTTCAAACCCGGGCACCGTATCCGCGTTGAAATTTCCAGCAATCAGTTTCTACGCTTTGAGAGGAACCCGAATACCGGTCTGCGCCTTCGGCGCGGGTACAAAACTGCAGCCCGCGACGCAGATCGTTTTCTATGGAGCCGAGCGCGCTTCGCACATTCTGCTGCCCGTCATTCTGCGTTGACTGTCGATCTGGCCACAATCAGCAGGGCCGGTCCAACAGGGAAAGAAGGTGTCTCCCGACGGCTTCTCTGAAGAGAGGCTCGACTATGCAGCGGGCTGCGTCCTAGAATAGGAGGCATGTACCGAAGGCTCTTCATAACGTCTGTTGTTTCCTGCCTGACTGCTTTGGCAGTTACCTCCGGTCAGGCTGACGAATCGTATTACGCCACTCGCATTAGACCCCTGTTGCAGGAGCGCTGCTATGCGTGTCATGGAGCGTTAAAGCAGGAAGCGGGGCTGCGACTGGACACCGGGGCCCTGCTCAGAAAAGGGAGCGAGAACGGCTCAGTCATCGATATCGCGGCTGTTGAGGGGGCCCTGTTGTTAAACCGTCTGTCTTCGGGCGATGACGATTACCGCATGCCACCCGATGGCGAACCTCTGACTGACGAAGAGGTGCAGCACTTTCAAGAATGGCTGGTGGCGGGAGCGGTTTCTCCAGTCGACGAAACTCCCGAACCCGCGCTGTCTGAACACTGGGCATTTCGTCGTCCTGTGCGACCATCGCTTCCCGTGATCGCCGACAGTGACTGGGCGCAAAACGCCATCGATCAGCTTGTGCAGCAGCGACACGATTCGGTTGGCCTCCAGCGAGCTGCCGACGCGTCTGCGGAACATTTGCTGCGGCGAGTCACGCTGGACCTGATCGGCATCCCACCCACCCCCGAACAGGTTCGGGAATTTGTCGGTGACCCGTCGGTGAAAAATTACGAACGTGTTGTCGATGACTTATTTGCGTCGCCGCATTATGGGGAGCGCTGGGGGCGGCACTGGATGGATGTCTGGAGGTATTCGGACTGGTATGGCCGTCGTCAGCAGAACGATGTTCGCAACAGTGCTCCACAAATATGGCGGTGGCGCGACTGGATCGTGAATTCGCTAAATCAGGACAAAAGCTATGCCCGCATGATCCAGGAAATGCTGGCGGCCGATGAAATAGCAGCCGACGACGACGCCACCTGGGCGGCAACGGGATATCTGATACGCAGTTATTACTCATTGAATCCGAACGAATGGATGCGGCACAACGTCGAGTACACCGGCAAGGCATTTTTGGGCCTGACGTTCAACTGTGCTCATTGTCATGATCACAAGTACGACCCGATTACTCATGACGATTATTTTCGCATGCGAGCGTTCTTCGAGCCCATGGGAATACGCCAGGATCGCGTTGTTGGCGAAGCTGAGCCACCTCCGTTTGAACCCTACAAATACTCCGGGTCACGCAAAGTGGTTCGCACCGGCATGGTACGGATCTTTGATGAAAAGCCTGACGCTGCGACATGGTTGTACACCGGTGGTGACGAGCGTAACAAGTTAAGAGATCGCGGCAGCATGGCCCCCGGAGTGCCCTCGTTTCTGAATCTTCCGTTCGACGATATCGCGCCGATTGAACTGCCCATGTCTGCCTGGTACCCGGGGTCACGCAGCGATCTCCAGCAGGCATTGATCGATGAACATGCGGCTGAAACCAGGGCTGCGGAAAATGCTTTGGCCGACGCACTCCAGGACGATACTGAGACCGCGCCGTTTGTCACCGAAGTGCAGACTTCCCAGGCCGCGCTGGACACCGCATTACTGGCGGCGATCGAAGCTGGTGAACAGGGAGCTCTGGCGGGAAAACAATCTTTGATCATTAACGCGCGGAATGGCCGGCGCATTGTTCAGCATGAGCTGCCGGAACTGAAAGGTCTCCCCGAAGGAACCACAATTCGCTTTAAGGTCAGCATTCTTGTAGACAATCATTTCAACTTCCAACTGGCTCGGGATACATCCAAGGGGCTGACGGCACTGTATCTTGGATTCACTGCTGGGAAGGTTACGGCTTATCGGCCTGGCAGTTTTACGGAATTTGTCGTCGGCCAATATCCCTTCGGCGAAGCGCCACGAACACTTCACGTTTCTCTTGTACTCAGTCCTGCGGCAGACATCGCGACACTTCAGCTTGACGCCGTAACCGGTGATGCCCGGGAATCTCTGATTTCCGGTGCAAAGATTGCGTTGAATGGCTGGAACCCGTCCAAGAACCCTCACCAGCCGTTCACCCTGGATTGCCGTCGCGAAACAGAGGTGCTGATCGATGATGTGAATGTCACGGCGGGGGATCAAATCTGGAACTGGGACTTTGAACCAGCACAGTTCGTCGATGGTCAGGGCATTGCCGGTGTTCATGGCTGGACTGTGCATCAACAGTCTACCGGGAACGCGACTTCAAACATTTCTGCCATTGCCGGTTGCCGGTCCGCTCACGCTGAACACGAACGACTTCAGGTGGCCAAAGCCGCATTGGCTGCGGCCACCACTCACGTTCAGGCAGCTACTCTTGGACTTGAAGCAGCGAAAGTGAATGCTGCGGCCACTCGAGCCACCGTGGCCGCAGACAACGCCGTTCGCGACGGGGCCGATTCTGACGTCATCGAGCGACTTTCACGGCAAGCGTACTCTGCTCAGCTGGCAGCCCGTGAAACAGAGTCTCGCTGGCGCATTCTGGAGTCCGAACGTCTGCTTGGTCTGAAGCGGTCACTGCCCGATGAGGACAAACAGCAGAAACCGTTGATTCAGGAGCTGGAAAAAAGACTCGCCGCTTCCCGTGCAGAACTGACGTCCGTGCTGCAACAAGCTGGCAAGACACCGGAGTCAGCGGAATACAAGCGTCTGAGTCCCACGACGTCGCAGCAAAGTACGGGACGCCGTAGTGCCCTGGCCGCGTGGATTACTCATCCACATAACCCGCTCACGCCGCGCGTTGCTATCAACCACATCTGGCTGCGTCATTTTCATGCGCCGCTGGTGGAAAGTGTCTATGACTTCGGTCGCAACGGAAAGTCGCCCACCCATCCGGAACTATTGGATTGGCTGGCGGTCGAGCTGATGGAAAACGACTGGAGCATGAAGCACATTCATCGCCTGATCGTCACCAGTCGCACGTACCGGATGAGTTCCTCAAGCCGAGGTCTTGAAGCAAACATGGCGGTCGATAGTGAGAATCAGAATCTGTGGCGTATGAATTCCGGTCGGATGGAAGCTGAAGTTGTTCGCGACAGTGTGCTGGCCGTGGCAGGGGTCCTCGATTCAGCAATCGGTGGTGAAGTTCGTCCGAACACAGAAGCCCTGACCACGTTTCGACGCAGCCTGTACTACGAAGTCTACCCGGAAAACGGAGGTAACAACCCGTTAGCAGATGTCTTTGATGCCCCCGATCCGGGCGAATGTTTCCGCAGGACCAGCACCGTGATGCCGCAACAGGCACTGGCTCTCAGCAACAGCGAAATGATTCACTCTTCGGCAAAGAAAACTGCACAGAAAATTGCAGAAACCGCGGCAGACGACGATGACGAATTCGTAAATCAAGCCTTTCCGCGTGTTCTTTCCCGGATGCCGAATCAGCGTGAACATGCCGCGGCAATCCGGTTCCTGCAACGACAGCGTCAGTCAGAGTATTCGGCTGAGTCTGGTCGTGAAAGTCTGGTCCGAGTCCTGTTCAATCACAACGAATTCGTGACTATTCGATAGGGATTGGAAATGATGCACCGTCGCAAATTCATGGCTGACTCAGGAATGGGTTTCTCAGGTCTCGCCGCGGGCGGCATGCTGGCCGCAGACGGAGTGGTACGTGGCGAGGTTCCTAGCGGGCAGCACCATTTCGTGCCGCGAGCGAAGTCGGTGATCTGGGTTTTTCTGTCCGGTGGCTACAGCCACATGGAAACCTTTGATCCCAAGCCAGCGTTGAACAAATATGCCGGCAAGTCGTATGCCGACACTCCCTACCCGAATCCCGTCGATTCACCTCTGCACCGAAAACGGTTCCGCAGCGTTCCGGCGGAGGAAATCAACGTTCGCGACGTGTATCCGAAGATCTTCCCCATGCAGATTGGGTTTCGGCAGCGCGGCGGATGCGGAGTTGCCATCACAGACTGGTGGCCTCACCTTGCTGACTGCGTCGACGACATCAGCTTTGTTCGGAACATGTGGACGACTGATAATGACCATGCGGCAGAGAATCAGATTCACACGGGCCGTCACCGCCTGGATGAAATTCAGCCAAGTATCGGAGCATGGGCTCACTACGGTCTTGGTTCAGTGAATGAAAACCTGCCGCGGTTTGTCGTGTTGGGAGGGCCCACCCGCACAGACACGCGAGCATCCATTGATGCGTGCTATCTGGGTCCGCAACATGCCGGCGTGCCGCTCAAACTGGATCCCCAAAACCCGCTGATATTTGGTTCTCGTCAATCCGGACATCCCGCGAAACAGCAGACAGACGAATTTCAATTCGTCAATGAGCTCAATCGACTTACGTCGGAAGAGTTTCCAAACGACGAAAAACTTCAGGCCCGAATCAAGTCGTATGAGTTGGCGTTTCGCATGCAGTCGGCAGTACCGGAAGCCATTGATTTGTCTGCTGAGACCTCACAAACGTCAGACCTGTACGGAATCAATGAAGCTCACAGCAAGGTGGCAGGACAACGACTTCTGGCTGCGCGGCGCATGGTGGAACGCGGCGTTCGATTTGTACAGGTGTTTCCGTCAGCGTATGGCACGTGGGATTCGCACCAGAAGCTGAAAGAGAATCATGCAAAGATGTGCGTTTCAGTGGACAAACCGATCGCCGGCCTGCTGAAGGATCTGAAACAGCGAGGGCTGATGGAAGACGTGGCCGTGGTGTTCTGTACAGAATTCGGACGGACACCGGGACTCGAGGAGCGTTCCGGGGGCGCTACCGGTCGCGATCACCACCCCAATGGTTTCACGGTGTGGCTGGCCGGAGCGGGAATCAAACGAGGCTACGTTCACGGAGCCACCGACGAACTCGGCTATCACGCACTCGGAGACGGCCACTACGTCACTGATCTGCACGCCACTGTGCTGCATTTGTTGGGACTGGACAACACCAAACTGGAAGTCCCTGGTCGCAAGCGTCTGGACATCGATCGAGGCAAAGTGATCTCCGACATACTGACGTAGATGCTTTATGCCGGCAGACCGGCCGTTTACGGTACGATTAAGGTAGAATGGTTCGTCCCGACTGTCGATAAGTTCGCCCTGTGAGGTTCCCCTGGACAGCAAGCATTCAACGTGTGTGTCAGCATGCACGCCGGGAATACTATTAATACATCAATGTCAGTGATTCAGAATTCGCAGGGCTGCCGACGCTGGCGGAAGATGAGCTTGAGCGTAGCGTAGAAGAGGGCGAAAGCGGCGATGACGAACCAGTGACGGATACTAATAAGAATTACGGAACCATCCGTCAGGTCGTTGACTCCCGGCACCGGGTGAGTGTAGTCAAACCGTTCGAGGTCCTGATCGCGAGGCTCGAAGACCTGGATTGCCTCTGCGACGTCTACCGGCGGAAGAACCAGGTACGTCCCGCTTTCGCCAAACGAAGCGGCGGCCACGCCTCTACTGCATATGTCGATCTTTGCGGAACAGGTCTCGACCGTAGCTGATGTCATAATTCTGACCCACTCACTGATACCCCAGGCCACGACAGCCAGAGACAGCCCCCCACGGGCGATGATGAACAGAACTATACGAAACAGGTATTTCACGTTGTCATTACGAACGTTGGTTCGGACTATTCCCGTCAGTTACCGCTTGTTACATGATTTCGGTCTGTTTTCTGTCATCTTGCCGAAAATCGGGATCCACAAAAATCTCCTGGCAATGAGGTTGGCTATGTCATCTGTGAACGTTTGCCGCTGCGATTTCACGGTGAGAATCTCAGCGTTTTCCGGTCCTGAGCGAACGCGTTATTCTCATTTCTCGATTCTTCTCTTGGCAATCAGGGAGGATCTGATATATTGTTAATGTTGTGTATGTTCACAACACAACAAATTGTGTCACTCAGCAGCAAAGGAGGTTGATATGCTGAACCTGAAAAGACGGGCAGGAGAATGCATCGTCATTAATGAGCACACGATCATTCGAATACTGAAAACCGGGCCGGGAGGTTGTCAGATCGGCATTGAAGCTCCACGTTCGGAACACATACGACGCGGCGAAATTGCTCCGGACTCAGAGAAGATCATCAGGCAAACCATGGAAGCGATGGGAGTTGTGTAATGGGCGAGGTTGGGCAAATGCTGCGAGAGCTGCGGAAAGCGCGGGGTATTACCTTGCGTGCACTGGCGGAAGAAGTCGGCATTCATTTTTCGTCGATTTCAAACATCGAAAACGGCAAAGAGCGGTGCGGAGAAGCGACTCTGAAAAAGATCGCTGAAGCACTCGGAGCCGATGTCGATTTGACGCTGGGGGAAGCTGGTCATCGGACCTTGCCGTATCGTGTGCTGGGCAACATCGCCGCCGGGACACCGATCGAAGCGATTGAGAACGTGGAGACCTTCGACCTGTCGCTGGTATTCGATCCGCGTGACCATTACATGCTGAAGATTCGGGGCGATTCGATGATTCTGGATGGAATCAACGATGGAGATATGGCCATTGTCAAGCACGGGGCCAGGGCAAAGAACGGACAGACCGTTGTTGCCGTCGTTGACGGCGGTGAGGCAACTCTGAAAAGGTACGTCAGAAAAGACCGACTGGTGGTCCTGAGTCCGGCCAACCGAAAAATGAAGGCCAGGACATATCCCGTCGCCAAGGTCGAGATTCGCGGCGTGCTGGCGGGCGTGGTGCGGACGAGCGTCGAATAGGTTGGGCCTGATTGCTTCAACGATTTGGTAGGATTGTCCCTCACCATCGCTGAAATTGCTGGTTACTCAGCTGGCGACCACAGGAGAAGCGGTTATAGCACGGCGGTGAAGTAAGCAAATCGTCCCTGCCAGAGGCCGCATGAGTGGTTTCCCAGTCGCATTTGGCTGAAACGGATTACTTTCCGCGATGACTGGTTAACATGGGCAGCATGAAGCTGCATCCGGCACAACGTTTCACGGCACCATCAGCGATTCAGAGTGGAGTTCCGTTAAAGGAGCTGATGGATCGGCGGCTGGTCCGACTGATCAGCGAGTCGTTGTCTGATGTTGTGCCGCAATTTGATGAAAAACGATTCAAGTTACGCGCATCACGCGGCCTGAAAAATCTCGAACTGAAAGACAGGGCGCTGAATATTGCCAATGCCATGGCCGATCAACTTCCGTCGGACTTCGCCGACGTTGCACCACTTCTTATTCGGGCGTTTGGTCCGCCCCTGCAGGCGACAGGAGACAACGGCCTGGCGCCGTTTTTCTACCTTCCACATGCCCAGTTGATTGGTAACTACGGCGTTTCGTCTTTTGACCATGGCATGCTGGCAAACTACGAATTGACTCAGCGTTTCACAGCCGAGTACAGCATTCGACCGTTTCTGGTCGAGCACCGCGAAAAATGTCTAAAGACGCTGAGTCGCTGGACAAGAGATTCCAGTCCACACGTTCGGCGGCTTGTCAGTGAAGGCACTCGGCCGCGTCTTCCCTGGGCCATACGGCTTCGGGAGTTCCAGAAGAATCCGAATCTTTCATTGCCACTGCTTGAAGAATTAAAGGACGATCCTGAATTGTATGTTCGCCGATCTGTTGCGAATCATCTGGGCGATATTGCCAAGGACCTTCCGGGATTTGCCTTCGACGTCTGCCGGAAATGGCTGAAAGAGGTCAGGAATTCGGATGACCCGATGCGAACGAAAAATCGCCGCTGGATCGTGCGACACGCACTGCGACATCCGGCGAAGAAAGGAGTGCCCCGAGCGGTTGCTATTCGAAAGGCGGCTGCCGATCTCGGGAAACACGACTCCTGATGACCAGCAGTCAGCGAGTTGGGGCCACCGGTAAGGCTGCACTTTTCCGGGGGTTCGGCGCGTGCGCACCCGCAGTGACGTGCAGGTACGCAACATCCTGTTGCAGTTTGGTCGTTCTAACGAGACTGGTCCTGGGCGTCGTACTTCATCTTCCATTGTCGCAGGTGTTTGGTGATCGGATGACTGCGGGCTCGGGTGCGTCCCTCGAGTAGAATCGCGGTAACGTTGGCAAGTGCTACCTGGCGTTTCTGGGCGTCACCGACGTACTTTTCGACAGCGTCCGCGGCGGAAGACGCCGACTGTGCATCTTTAGCGGTCAGCGCCGCACAGATCAGACGCCGCAGCTCGACGTCCTGCGGAGCGACGTGCCACCCGGCCGTCGCTGGCTTGTGTATTGGAGCGCTCAGGAACAGTACTTCGAATTCATCGGGTGTTCGACCACCGGTGAGAGTTACAACGTCTTTAAGAATGTTGATCGCGTCTGTGTCCGTAGGCTGTACCAGCGCAAAGTTGCTGGTGACGATTCCTTTGCTGGCGACCAAAACTGTAATGTTGATATTTCTGTTCAGTCCGTAACTGCCCGGGCCCTCCGCCCCATCGACCGAGATGCCGACTGGCGGCTCGACTTTCCACCAGCTTACAGCTTGTTGCAATTGCTCTATTGCGGCTGTCTGATCATTGTCGAGATAGACGACGCCGGCGAATAGGTTCTCCTTGTGCATTTCCGCAAATTTCATCAGGGTGCGAGTCAATCGGGCGGCAGGGCGATTCGAGCCATTGACGATCACCAGCAAACTGGGCTTTCCGGCTGCCCGCTCCACCAGGTCGATCGTCTTATTCACTTCTTTTCCATAGGCCAGCGTTACCTTCAGGGCCGTTAGCTTTTCTCCGGGCTGCGGACCTGAGAACACCGCGTCTGGTTCATCTGAACCCCAAGCCGCCGTTGCACAAGCTCTAAGAATAAGCACTGCGATGGCAAGGTTGATACGCATGAGACACCTATGGCCTTGAGGAGTCGGGAGTGATTCGTTTGAGTTGTCCGTTTTGCCCGCCCACCAACAGGCTTCCGTCGCTGCGATGAACGGCAAGAGAATAGGCCCACCCCCTGACGGCCGGAATCGTTTGCAAAACTTCAACCGTATCAGGATCGATCAGCCGGACGTACCCGTCAGTTGCGGCGACAGCGACCTGGGAGCCGTCCGCAAGCCACTCGACGGCCAGAGGAGTGGCACTCAGCTGAGCGAACCGAACCATGCGACCAATGGTTGGCTGCCAGAGCCGAACCGTGTGATCATTACTGACCGAGGCGATCATGGGCAGCCCCTCGGTGGCCGGCCGTAACGCGAGTTCGTGAACCTCCTTTGTGTGATTATTCAGTGTTCGAACCATCTTCCCCGATTTAGAATTCCAGACACGAAGATTCTGGTCCAGTCCGCTGCTGATCAGGACATCTTTGTCGCGCAAAAAACACAGATTCGACACGCCACGCGAATGCCCTTTGAGTCGTTCGATCGGCTGCCGCGTTATCACGTCCCACACAACGATTTTGTGGTCGAGACTAGCGGTCGCTATCGCTGAGTCGTTCATCCATGCGACCGCCAGCACGGAATCGTCGTGGCCGTGCAATTCGCATGATGACACACCACCAGGCCACGCAAGGATTTGTGCCAGGCCAGCTTCTGAGGGAGTTCCTCCGGCGACAGCGAGTGACCTGCCGTCCGGTGAGAACGCCATGTCGTGAATATTCACGAGAGTCGTGCTGAGCTTTCTTACCGGATTTAAATCGGGCCAGTCACGAACGGACAGACCGGCCTGTGATGCAAGAACCACAGATTCACCGTCCGGCGCGAACGCAATCGCGGTTACCGGCGGATCTGCTGCCGCTGCGATCGCAGGCAGCAAGGCAAGGCATGCGCGAATGCCCAAGCCGGACGACACGGCTTTCCACTGTCTGTTGTTGCACGATATTCTTTGAAGAAGACGCATGAGATAATTTCAGCTGGTTAGCAAGACTAGGCAATTATTTCAGAGACGACTTCCGCCTCATACGGAGCGACTCGAATCGGACGGCCGTCCTTTGTATGGAGCTCATGCTTCGGGTCAACTCCCAATAACGTATAAATTGTGGCCGCCAGATCGGTCGGCGTGACAGGACGGTCTTTCGGGCCTTCACCAACTGAATCGCTGCTGCCAATGACCTGGCCGCTTTGCACTCCACCACCCGCCAGCAGAGCACTGAAGACGCGTGGCCAGTGATCTCGCCCACCTGCGGTATTCAGTTTCGGCGTACGGCCGAATTCACCCATTACCACAATTAGCGTCTCGTCCAGCATTCGGCGATCGCTGAGGTCCTGGATCAGTCCGGACAGGGCGAGGTCCAGTGAGGGGATCAGTCCAATGGAAACTTTGGCCCCCGTGAAACCTTCCTTCAGACGCGTATACATATTGTTGTGCGTGTCCCAGCCACGGTTGTTGACGGTCACAAAGGAAACGCCGCGTTCCACCAGACGTCGTGCCAGGAGGCAGCATTGCCCGATTGATTTGTGGCCGTAACGCCTGCGTACGCTTTGAGGTTCGTCTGACAACTTGAAGGCGTTCTTTGCGTCAGGTGACGTGAGCAGACGATAGGCGCGTTCAAGATCCGGATCCCCCGTGCCGTTGCCTGACTTTTCGTCCGGGCTGCCGAAGTTGTCGAGCGCGTTGACGAACTGGCGCCGGCGATCAAGTCGTGTCAGATCCAGGCCCTTGTAGAAGTTCAGGTCACGAACCTTGAAGTCGGATTTTGCAGGGTCACTGCCGACTGAAAAAGGGCGTGTCGAACTCGGCAGGTAACCTCCGCCCGTGAGATTGCCGCCTCCGACGCGAAACTCGGGTAGTGCAATGTTGGGTGGCAGGACGTTCGACTGCGTACGAACCTGAGCCAGAACCGCACCGAAGGACGGATACTCCAGTACTGGCGTTGGTTTATATCCGGTCATCAGGTAGTGAGTTCCGAAATTGTGCTCACCCAGAGGCGACGTCATGGAGCGAATGATCGCCATTCTGTCGAGCATCGCGGCCGTTCGGGGCAGACACTCGCTGATACGTACACCTGGAATGCTGGTGGCGATCGAATTCAGAGGCCCTCGCACCTCCGCTGGCGCGTCGGGCTTGAGGTCAAACGTCTCCAGGTGGCTGGGCCCACCGTCCAGCCAAATCAGAATGCACGATTTTGCCTTCTGTTTCCTGCCGTTCGGCTGGTGCTCCATCCCGGCCGCACGTTGCATTCGGAAAAGGTCGCCCAGCCCCAGACCGAAGGCCGTTAATCCTCCGATACGCAGCAGATCTCTCCGCATGACGCCGTCGCATCTTCGCCCAGGAACATTATTCCACTTCATTCCACCGTCTCCATTATTACGATCATTCGTTGTTGGTCGTTGGCTATGCCCATCAGTGATTCGTCACAAACTCGCGACATGTCAGCAGACTCCAGATAAAGTCTTCCATGATTTCCTGGCGCTGCTCTGCGTCGATCGCAGCGGCAACCTGTTTGGTCCAGTATGTTCTTTCTCTCTCATCAGGATTTCGGCTCAGCGCCAGCTGATAGAACTGTTCGACGATTTTTTCCGGCTTTCGGCCGGCAGCGATGAGTTTCGCCAACCGGCTGTCCGGATCAGAATTTCTGCGATTGATGAGTTCTCCGTTAAACAGGTGCAGCTTGCGAGATAATCCGCCCCCCGCCTGGTCGTCGGCCTCACACGAATCGGTCCGCCTGCAGCGGCCAAGAATGTCGAGAGCATCAGATTTGATATTGGGGTCAAAGAGTGCGACGGCTCGTGTGCCCGAAGGTGCGTCGCCGTACTGGGCAGCGATGCCTGTAATGTCAGAAAGGGCGTCGGCCAGTACTTCAGGCTGCAGCGGCCGACTGAGCGCGTGCGAGTAGAATCGATTATCAGCACGATTTCCCGGAAGCGTCTGCGGACTGCGGCTATAGGCGGCACTTAAGGCGATTCTTCGCAGAGTGTGTCGCAGATCATAGTTGTGTCGGACGAAGTCATCTGCAAGTTGAGTCAGGAGTGCCGGATGGGTTGCCGGATTCGTCGCTCGAAGATCGTCGGTCGGTTCGACCAGCCCGCGTCCCATCATGGACTTCCACAGTCGATTCACGAAGGCCTTGGCAAAGTACGGGTTCTGTTGATTGGTCAACCAGGCTGCGAACGCCTCACGCCCGTCGCAGTCATCTTCAAGGAATCTCTCACCGGGAATCCGTGCCATCGCAGCGGCACCCGTCCGCGGATGGGTGACTTCGCCTCGACCGTTGACCTTGATGACCCGACCAGTGTCCAGCTTTGCGAAAATGGCAGCAAGCCCGTGATAATCATCCTGCGTCCAGCGATCGAGTGGATGGTTGTGGCAGTTGGCACATCTTAGGCGATTGCCCATGAACAACTCACTCGCGAATTCTGCCTGCTCACGCGCGCCGCCAACCGTGCGATAGAAGTTGGCTGGACCAACCTCATGTGTATCCCCGGTCGCCGTCAGTATCTCGCGGGTCATCTCGTCATACGGTGTCCCGTTGGCGATCTGATTCTTCAGCCACTTGTGATAGGTTGATGCTCCCTGGGAGTCTTTTGCCTGTGAACGAATTCGCAACAGTTTGGCCATCTGCAACGTCCAGTATTCGTTGAACTCGGCCGAATTCAGTAACCCGTCGATCAACTGTTTCCGCTGCTGCGGGCCTGAAGCGTTCAGAAACTCGCCGATGCCGTCGATCGTTGGCAGGCGGCCGGTCAAATCCAGAGTGGCCCTTCGCAAAAACGTGAGAGAGTCTGCCTGTTGCGATACAGGGATTCGCAGTGTGGACAGCAGCTGCAGAACTTCGTCGTCGATAAAGTTGTGTCGCGGTGCGCCAGCCATTTCAACCGCTGTGTCAGAAAGGGGGACGATGATTTCAATAGGAACGACTCGGTCAAGATAGCGTGCGACGACAATGTGACGGCCTCGACGCAGCAATCTTGCCGTCGCAGTCTGTGGGTCGATGGTGAGAGCCGCTGCGTCCTCGGGGGTAAAGACTGTCCATTGTGTTACATTAACCTCCGTTCCTCCGGTAAAATGGGCGGTCGCCTCCAGTTGCAATTCTGCGCCGACGCGACCAGCGACGTGAACTTCGGGCGAGACGTGGAATTGGTCGAGTCGTTCGCTCTGAACGCGGGGCGTGCCCTGTGCAATCCACTTTGTGAGCAGAACTGCATCAGTGCCTTCGTACTCCAGGCGAGTTCCGCCGCCGTGCTCAATTGATTCTGTTGGCTTAAGGACCAACAGGCTTTTGTCCGGTCGTGACAGATTTACGCGGCGACCTTCGAGCTCAAGAACGATCGAACGATAATCGAAATCCGGGTCGCCCCCGTAAAGCGACAGCCTGAACCCTCCCCGTCCGACAGCTGCGCCGTGGCAGGCTCCGGTGTTGCAGCCTGCTTTGGTGAGGATGGGAATCACACTGTTGTCGAAATCGACGCTGTTCGTTTTGACATTCGCTGCTTCGTCCCCGGGAGAGAGCAGAGCCATAAGAAGAACAAATGCCGACATGAATAGCTCCATTTGTGCCACCTGCTGCACGCAATCAGGACGCACTGGAATATGAAAACGTTCCGTCACGGACCGGCCGGTCTATTCTTCCGGCGCGGTCGTGCTCTGTTTTTCGGTCGATCGATCGCTGCTTTTTGGTGCTGCACCGTATTTCTTCGCCCAGCGTTTGAGAACGTTCTGAGCGGTTTCCGTACCGTAATTGGAGAGCTTGCCACTGTTGACAATCGTATTGGAAATTCTTGCGATTTCGCGGTGTGCATTCCTGTTTTTTGATACGTACTCTTCGACCGCTGCCGCTGCTTTTCTGACGTCTGCTTCGCCGGCCTGTTTGTTAATGACGGCACGCAGCAGGGATGTTAATTTGGCGTCACTGCTGCCGCTATTGCCTTTCATGCGTGCCTGGCCACTGTATCGTTCACCAGCTAATTCAGCGATCGTCGGAACTTTTCCTCCACCTGTGACATCAACAATCGCCTTGAGGATCATGGGCCCGTCCGCTTGTACGCTTGGCTGGACGAGCGCGAAGTTCGCCGTCACCTTCCCATCTTTGGCGACCAGAACGGTCAACGTTACATTGCGGTTCAGGCCATACGAACCGGGACCCTCCAGTCCACCGGAAGAGATGACATGCGTAACATTCTGATTCAGGTTCTGTTTGACTCGGCCCAGCCAGTCACGGGTTTCCGTGGCATCGTCGGTCAGATAGATCACGCTGCTCTGCAGTCCATCCTTCTTCCTGCTGACCGCGTACTTCATCGCCATGTTCGTCAGGCCGAACGCCGGACGGGTTCGTTCATGGAAGAAAATGAGCAATACGGGATTCTCCGCAGACCGCCCAACCAACTCGATGTCCTTATCTGCCAGGTCACCAAAAACGCCTTTAGCGTTGAATGGCGGTAGCTTTTCGCCGAGTTGCGGGCCGGAAAATACTGGTTCGTCGCCGAACATCGCGGCCTGGCCGGATAACAACAGGACGACGAGTACGAATCGAATGTAAGTTGACATCAAGGGACTCTCTTATGCTGGTGCCTGGTGCTGAAAACGTATCTGGAAAATGAAAGTTAATGAGGCGGGAACGTTCCCGAGTTGATTGCACGTTGCCTGGTTGACCGATTCGTTGAAGCGGATTCCATTGTTGTCTGGACTTTCTTCTTAGCTTTCAAAATTAAATCGTCCCGTCGCTTCAGACGCAGGAAACCAGGCTTCTCTACCATGCCGCGCAGTTGAACCTGCAGACTACGGTAATGGTCCAGGAACTGACCTTGCCAATCGACAATTTTCCTGTGCCGCCGGGCAATGAGTTTTTCATTCAGTGTAAACTGCGAATAGGCCTCCGTTAATTTCTACTGTCGGTCTTCCAGGTCCCCCGTGATCGGGTTTTTCTGTTCCTGCGCATGGCAGACAACCTGCTGTAACTTTGAAATTTGCGCCAGAGTCAAAGGTGCCGCAGGATCGGCCTGTGCCCCGGCGATCAGCAACGTTTATAGTAGCATGAAATTCATTATTGATTCTGCAGATTTGTTTCCAACGCGTTAAGATAGTTTAACAACGCATCAGACTCATGCTCTTAAAACGTACGACGGGAGACGACAGTTTCTGATATGCGGTGGCGAACAATTTAATTTGTTTGATGGATTTGTCACTTGGCGTGACGCTTTGCCCGCGTCGCTGAGCTTTAACGATCGGCACATGTGGGTCCGATGCACTGTGCTCCATGTTGAAGCGAGATACGTTCAGCTCTGAAGACGCCGGCATCACCGTGCGCCGGTGACTTGCAAAACGCAGAAAAGTAATTCTCGTGTCAATACGCACACATTGAAATTACTGGTCGTGTCTGTGCGGAATTGTCAGTTCGAATTTTCAGGCCTGGAGTATTTCGGGGAGAATGGCAGACATACTCCCGAGAACGATGATTAGTTCTGTGCTATACTTAAAACGTTCATCAATCTCCGGAAATTCAACTTTAAATGACCAAAATACGTAACAGTCGATTGCTTCCCGGTTTCATGGCATGGCTGTGTGCGATCGGTGGTGCGGTAAACGCTCAGGACCAGCGTGGAGCGAACGAAGAGGGTTCGCCAGAGGCAGGGGAAGTCGACGGACTTGGTGCGGAGAATCCGACGTTCCACGATTTGAAAACACTCGGAGCACTCCGATCAAGTTATCAAAGACATCAGCAGCGTTCCGTCGGAACAGAGACGCCAGCGCCGCGACTCGCAGCCTTTCATAACGACATACGTCCGGTGCTTGAGAAAGCCTGTGTTCAATGTCATGGACCGGAGACGCAGGAGGGTAATCTTCGAATCGACACGCTGAATCCGGATCTCCTGCACGGCGGTGATGTAGACTGGTGGCTCGAGGTTTTGGCGGTGCTTAGCAATGGCGAAATGCCTCCTCCGGACGAAGCCGAATTCGCTGACGAGGAGCGTGCGAAACTGGTCGAATGGTTGTCCGGCGAAATCCAGGTTGCATCAACGGTGCGTCGGGCAACGGGAGGGTACTCGTCGTTTCGTCGCATGACTCGCTACGAATATAACTACGCGCTGCAGGACATTCTGGGATTGCCCTGGGACTTTGCCAAAGACCTTCCGCCGGAAGGAAATTCGGAAGATGGATTTCAAAACAGCTCTGAAATGCTGCATATGTCCGTCGGACAGCTTGAAACTTACCGTCGACTGGCCCGCCGGGCACTGCAGCGAGCGACCGTGATCGGCACACGGCCCCCCGTTCTTTACTGGGGCGTCACCATGGAAGATGCCGCCAGAATCGAATGGCCTAAACAACCGGAAGAGCTTGAAAAGATCAAAGAACGATTCAAAGACGATCCAGCCAAACAGAAACAGGAGCTGGATAAGCTAACCGCTCGCTTTAACAACCCTCACCCCAATACGTATTTTAAGGAAAAACTGACGGGCCGAACAGCACGTGCCACGTGGGCATACTATGGCGCGAAGCATGCATTCAGTCCCACTAATGCTCGCCCGATGATGCCTGCATCGTTCGATCATGTGGCGATCATTCCCAGGGGAAGAAATCAAAAGCTGACCATTGAGCTGGGCAACCAGGTTCCGGATGCTGGAATCATGCGAGTCCGTGTGCGGGCGTCACGAACATCCGGAGACGATACGCGAATCCCAAGTATGCAGCTTGAATTCGGCTGGCAGGCCAGTAACGAAGGTCGCTCGGTTATCCGTGTGAGTCCCGAAGATATGCCAGTCAAAGCCAGTCAGGATGCCGCTGAAGTTTACGAGTGGGACGTTCCGCTGGGAGAAATCTACCCCCGCAACTCGGTGCGCAAGACATCGAAAATGGGGGCCATGCCCAGTCCGTCAGAGTACATCCGGCTGGTCAACAGTTCAATTTCGCAGGGTGATATCCAGATTGACTACGTCGAAGTCGCCGCTCCCGTTTATGACCAATGGCCACCGCAATCCTACAACCGGATTTTTGTCCACAGTGAGCACAGGCAGAACGAAGCGGTTTATGCGCGAGAGGTCTTAACGGCTTTCATGTCGCGCGCCTGGCGACGACGTGTGACGAGCGCAGAAGTCGAGCAGAAATTTAGACTCTACAATGCGATGCGCCATGAGTGCGACAGTTTTGAAGAAGCCATGATCGAAGTTCTGGCAACCGTTCTTTCTTCCCCCAATGTCCTCTACCTGGTCCGAGACCGGGGCGCTGAGAAGTCAGAAGGACGGTCCGGCCCGCAACGCCTTTCAGCAGATGAACTCGCAACACGCCTGTCAATGTTTCTGTGGTGCAGTGTGCCCGGTGCAGAGTTGTTGCAATTGGCAGCCGGTGGCCAACTGAAAGATTCAGAGCTCCTGGCGCAGCAGGTCCGGCGGATGCTGGCGGATCCGCGCTGCCGAAGATTTTCAGAACGTTTCGTGCACCAGTGGCTGGACATGAAGCTGCTGGACTTTCTGGACATCAAGCAGCATACCCCGAGTTTTGATCCGTTGCTGAAAGAGGCCATGCAGCAGGAACCCATCGCGTTTTTTCATGAGATGTTACAGAACGACGAGAGTGTGCTGAATTTCATACACGCCGATTACACGATGGCGAACGAACGTCTTGCCCGGCATTACGGTTTGCCTGACGTGTACGGGAATCATTTTCGACGTGTCCAACTGGATGTGAATCTGAGGCGAGGAGGATTACTGACTCAGGCAGGACTCCTGGCGATGAATTCCGACGGAACAGACTCGCACCCGCTGAAACGGGGGATCTGGTTGCTGGAAAGTCTGCTCAACGATCCGCCGCCAGCTCCGCCGCCGGCTGTGCCGGAAATCGATCTCGCGGATCCGGAAATCGCCAAACTCACCCTCAAGCAGCGGATCGAAGACCACCGCAACCATGCCGCATGCATGTCCTGCCACGCCAAAATCGATCCCTGGGGAATCGCTTTCGAAAATTACGATGCAGTGGGACGTTGGCGTAACCAGATCAAAGGACAACCTGTTGATTCCGCCAGCCTGCTGTTCAACAACCAGAAGCTGGATGGAATGGACGGCCTGAAACGGTTCCTGCTGAAAAATCGACAGGACCAGTTTGTCCGCGCCATGGTCCATAAAATGACGACTTACGCTCTGGGACGACCACTCACATTCGCCGATCGTTCAAGTATTGACAAACTCACCGCCGATGTGCGCCAGCAGGGGGACGGGTTGGCAACAATGATGCTGCTGATCGCCACGAGTGAATTGTTTCAGTCCGGTTAAACCGGGATTTCCATGGGTGATGTGCGCGGTAAAATGATTAACTGGACAATCCGGTAAAACGACAAACAGACAGAAAAGCACTGACATGACGTTGAACCTGAATGCACTTGATCGCCGTCGATTTCTTCGCGGCACAGGCGTGGCGCTGGCCCTGCCCTTGTTCGAAACGCTGACAGGGTCATCGGCATGGGGTGCCGTCGATTCTGCCAATCCCAAACGTCTGGGCTGCTTCTATTTCCCGGATGGTGTCCCCATGCCGCTGCGCGAAGATCCGGCGCATAAAGACTGGTCATGGTTCCCGCATGGAAACGACAGGGAGTTCACGTTCACGAAGTGCCTTGCACCGCTGGAGCCGCTGCGGAATGACCTGACCGTATTGTCCGGTCTTTCCCATCCAGCGGCGCGCAGAATTCACGGGCATTCGAATTCGGACCAGTTTCTGACTGCAGCCGCGACGGGTTCTGATGGCCCCTACCGGAATACGATTTCACTGGACCAGGAGTATGCGGCACACGTTGGGGAACAGACGCGGTTTTCGTCTCTGGTCATGTCCACCGATGGAGGGACAGGGACGCCGCGCGGGGCTCATACGCTGTCATTCAACCGAAGCGGTCGGGCGATTCCCGCCGAACACCGCCCTAAACAGGTCTTTGACATGCTGTTCGTCAAGAGTGACGGAGATGCAGCCCGCCGTCTGGCGCTTAGCAGGAACGCACTGGATGATCTGTTGACAGATGCGCGGTCTTTGCGAAAGACACTCACGTCACAGGATCAGAAAAGTCTGGATGAATACCTGGACTCTGTACGCGAGGCAGAGGTCAAAGTGGAGAAGGCGAAGCATTGGATCAATACCCCACTTCCCACAGTGGACGCTGATCATCTCAATCTTAACCTTACGCCTGATGAACCCCGTCTTTACCTTCAGACGATGTTCGAGTTAATCTATCTGGCGTTCAAAACCGATTCCACTCGCGTGGCCACCTACCAGATTGGTCGAGAAAACGGTGTCGGGAAAAGTGACCATCTGGCCCGAGCCGTGGGATTCAACCTGTCCCACCAGTTGTCACACGAAACGAAAGACCCGGACGGCTGGAAGAACTTCGGAATTTACTGTCAATTCCTAAACGAAGAATACGGCCGATTTGCAATGAAGCTTAAGGAAACCGCGGAACCGGCGGCCGAAGGAACCATGCTGGACAACACGCTGCTGCTGTTTGGCTCCGCATCCAGCGCTTTCCACCTGTCACGTAATTATCCGTTGATACTCACCGGTGGCAGCAGCATGGGGTTCCGGCACGGGAGGTACCTCAATCATGGTGCCGATAGTCCAGCCGGCGGCGCATGGAGTGGAGGCCAGGAACCATGGCAAAAGAAGGTGACCCACGAGGATATTCCGCTATCGAATCTCTATGTCACCATGCTGCAGCGTCTTGGCGTTGAAACTGACCGATTTGCCGACAGCACCGGCACGCTGGATACTGTCTGACGCGTCAAAAAAACACAGACACTCTGTACCGTCCCTCACAACGCGGTACGTCTATATGTGGCTGACGGCATTCACCACAACGTTCGTTTCAACGACAACGAAGGACGCACGAAGGACGCACGAAGGACGAAAAATACCAGTACCTGCCGGTTTTAATGGGAGCAACTGCCGATGGCCGTACGGTTAAAAAATCTCAGCCGAACTCAAAGTGCTGCATTTCACACGACTTAAGGTACGCCGGATTCTCCCATCTCAGCCGGTTGATTTCGTCCTGGCAGTGAAAGGCCATGCCCTCGGCTGGAAAGCACTGCTGGAGCTGGTCACCATTGTGACTTCCGACACGATTCTCCGCTGGCATCGTGAGGTCGTGGCGAAGAAATGGGACCACAGCGCTAAACGGAAGGCTGTTGGCAGACCACGCATCCGTCAGGTCATCGTGGCTTCGATTCTACGGTTCTCCCGAGTGACTCCGACCTGAGGATTCGATCGAATCCAGGGAGCACTGGCCAACGTTTGGTTACCACATCGTCGATTCGACTGTGGCCAACGTGCTGCAAGATCACGGCATCGAGCCTGCACCTGATCGTTAGGGCACACAGTCATGGAGCACATTTTTCAAGGCTTACTGGGACTCCCTCTTTGCCACAGACTTCACCACCGTCGAAGTCTGGACGCGGAGCGGGCTTGTCACGTTCTATGTGCTCGCTGTGATGCACCTGAAGACACGCCGTGTCCACATTTCGGGGATCACGCCGAGTCCCAAGCCACGTGGATGAAACAGGTTTGCAGAAACCTGACCGACTGCGAAGACGGCTTCCTCAAAGACGCCAGCCATCTCATCGTGGTTCGAGACACCAGCTTTATCGCCATGCGTGTATTCCTGGAGCAGAACGCGGACACCGAGGTCGTTCTGCTGCCGCCGAAGAGCCCGCACCTGAACGCTTACATGGAACGCTGGTTTCGCAGCCTGAAGGCCGAGTGCCTCGACCGCATGATCTACTTCGGACACAGGTCACTCGAGAATGCCGTCCGCGAGTACGTCGTGCATTACCACGGGGAGCGAAACCATCAGGGACTGGGCAATGAGTTGATTACCCCCCAGCGACGATACTCGTGCCGTTGCCGCCTACATCGAATGCAGAGAGTGGCTCCGTGGGATGCTCAAGTTCTACCACCGACGGGCGGCATAAACGACTCTGAAGCTGCACAAAATCTGGCCCGCCGAGAGGAAGATACGCCCGTGTCCCAGACAGATTTTTTTCACCGCCTGTGGCCGTCATTCCTGATCGACGGTCGGCCGAAACGGTAGTCGGTTTCTTTCGCTAACACCCGATTGTTAAAGAGCCTTTCTTGTCGTCGAATTTTTTTGACCCTGCGATTGCCATTCAAGATACAGCATTAGAGCGACGCGCCACGGCTTGCGATGAATTTTGGTGTTCCTAAAAACAGTCTTAATATTCTCAACTACAGACATTTAATCTGTCATAATACACCATCGACATATATTCGATTGAACACCCGCCTGCCCGGTGGGTGAATGAATGTCAGATATTTGAAACTAAGAATCTGGAGAAACGAAACGTGGGAAAAGCAAACCCATTAAGACAAGCTTGCTTCCTTGTTGCGGTGACAACGATTGCGTTGCCGGCAATAGCTGCGGACCAGCTGCCTGACCCGGACGGCAATCCGGCGGACATGAGCAAGAAGGTGAAAGTTTTCATCATCATGGGGCAGTCCAACACGCTTGAGATGGGCAAAGTCAAGGGCGACAAGGAAGGCTCGCTCGAATACGCGGTTAAGACCGAAAAGCTCTACCCGTTCATGGTCGATGACGCGGGCAACTGGACCGTCCGCAAAGATGTCCGCAACCTGCATGTGATGGGTAGCGGCGGTCCTGGCAAATCCAGTGTCAAACGCAACGACTGGCTGACCGTCTCTGGCGGCAAAATCGGTATCGAGACCGGCATCGGACATTGGCTCGGCAACGCCCTGGACGAACCCGTGCTGATTCTCAAGAGTGCGATCGGTAACCGAAGCCTTGGTTGGGACTTGCTTCCTCCAGGCAGCCCCTCATACGAATTCAGTGATGCAAAAAGCGGTAAGACCATGGTCTACGCCGGCTACGGCCAGAGCCCACTTAGCTGGGAGAAGGGCACGGAGCCCAAGCCCATCGCCTGGAAGGCGGGCGTTCAGTACGACGGCGACGTCGCTCGTGCGAAGGACGTGCTTAAGAGTTTGGGTGAATTCTACCCCGGTGCGACCGAGTACGAGGTCGCTGGCTTCCTCTGGTGGCAGGGCGACAAGGATCGCTACAACGCGGGTCACGCCAGTAAGTACGAGAAAAACCTGATCAATCTGATTGCGGCGCTGCGTAAGGACTTCAACGCCCCGAAAGCCAGGTTTGTCTGTGCAACCCTTGGCCAAACGAACAAGGAAAACACCAACGACAACGAGAAGCGGATCCTCGACGCCATGTTCGCCATCAGTGACGCGAATAAGTATCCCGCACTCGAGGGCGACGTCGCCACGGTCTACACCAATCCGCTGAGCATGGGGTCCAGTTCTAACGCTCACTACGGCGGTAACGCGAAGACTTATATGAACGTTGGCGAAGCGATGGGTGAGGCGATGGCCCGACTGGTAACAGCGGACAGCAAGTGAGAAGTGGCAGCATGTTCATCCGTCGATTGTTAATGTCGGTCATTACGGCATCAGCCTGCGCAACGTCGCAGGCTGACGACTTTGATATTTCCGGGAACGTAAAAACTGTCATTGAGCGGTACTGTGCCGAATGCCACGGCGGTGGTTCGGCCGAAGGCAATGTGCAACTTGACGCTTTGTCCAGGCTCGACCATGACGAACGACTGGAGTTGTTGAACAAAGCCCAGGAGCAACTCTTCTTCCGTCGGATGCCACCAGATGACGCTGAGCAGCCGACTGATTCGGACCATCAGGCATTGGCGGAGATGCTTGCCAGTGAATTAAAGCGGTTTGGGGCGTCGAAGCTGGAGGAAAAGCTCCGTCGGCCTGAATATGGCAACTATGTCGATCACGATGAGCTTTTCTCGGGCAGGATCACGCACCCCAGAGGCTTCACCTATGACCGCCGATGGTTGATCAGCGAGTTTATCTTCAACGCAAAATTCAATCGCATTCTGAATCACAAGCCCACTCTCAACATCGACGGCAAGCGGCAATCCGTTATTGGCTCCAACAACCGTCGCGTCAATCTCACCAATCCGTTCCTGCTCCCGAGCAATGCCGGCGTGCGATACTACGCTAATGAAATGCTCAACGGCGGGCACCTGCTGACGATGCTGACCAACGCTAAAGAGTCTGCCACTTACATGCTGTACCTGGCCGGGCGGGACAACCGCTACCTCCCAGCGATCAACGCCATGATGGCACTGGAAGATCAGCACAACGCTACGCTTGCCTTGCGAGAGAACTTCCTTAATAACCATATCGGTCGTGTTTTCGAAGACGTCTATCAGGACAGCCACGAGGCGCTGCTGCCGAAATTTGTACGCGTTAGTGTCCCGGAGCCCATCGCTGCGGACAGCGAGACGAAGAAGGCTCCGTTTCATGCCGCGAACCCCGGTGCGCAGGAACTGGTTCTGATCTTCCGTTCGATGCGTCGCCACCATGTGAATGGCCAGAGCGATACTCAACTCATGGAAAACTGCGAGAGAGAGTGGTTTTACCTGGGGCACAACGAACGGAAGATTCAGGCCCGCATCACCTTCCTGAACAACTATATGGAAGAATGGCGCCAGCAGATCAAACAGCATCGCTACGATCAGAAGAACAGAGTCATCGAGTACCGTCCGCTTGCGGATGACGAGATGCAGGCCATCTCTCAGGCGATTCTCAAGCATCGCAGGCATGGCGACCGCTTCAACACGGTCATTGAAAAATGCATAGCCCAGTGGAAGGCAGAATTTGAGCAGGCGCGGATTGACGATGGCCCGCCCGAGGATGAGGTGGTGGTTGATCTTGTCGAGCAGTTGTTTGACATGATTCTCGAACGCCCACCCACATTACAGGAAGCAAAAAAATACTTGTGGCTCGCTCAGTCCTACATCAATAGTCTTGGCCGACAGAAGACCATCGAGAAACTAATCCAGACTCTGATCCTGAGTACAGAATTCGTCTATCGCAATGAGTTTGGACAGGGACCGGTTGACAAATTCGGCCGACGCATGATGTCCCCCCGTGAGGCAAGCTATGGGATCGCATATGCCTTGACCGACAGCAGTCCGGACACCGCGCTGGAGGCAGCGGCAATCGAAGGCCGACTCAATACACGAGATGATTACGAGCGAGAGGTTCGGCGATTACTGGCA
>JABABI010000066.1 GCA_014238335.1 Fuerstiella sp. | reverse complement strand
AGCGACACTACCCCTGTTACCCAACCCGTACTCTCATAACACCTGGATCAAAAATCGGGGGCATTCCAGAGTCGTTAGCCTCAATGAGTTGGAATTCTGATTTAATGTGATCCGGAACGTTGGGGGCTGGAATTCCCTAAGGAAGGTGCGCGCTGAGGAAACACTGCACGCGAGGAGTGTTAAGCATGTCGAAAAATCGAGTCGCAACGAACGTCGTCATTTAGGTCAGGAATTTCGGCTGAGCGCGGTGGCGCTGGTGGAAGAACAGGGTTACACGAAGGCTCAGGCACTTGTTATCCACGAGAACTTGCTGCGTACGTGGCGAATGACATACGGTAAAGTTGGAGGGATCGTTGAGGGAATCGGCACAGGAGGGACTGGGGTGTCTTCGGAAGGAGAATCTGCGTCTTCGCATGGAGCGTGGCATATTAAAAAATCGACGGCCTTTGTCACGAATGAAAAGAACTGAGGTTTTAGTTCTTTGAGCAGTACAGTGTAGAATAGCCTGTCAGTGTATAGGACCGACCAGGCATTCAGTGGCGTAAGCGTCATGCCCCAATACGTTGTCGATAGAAAGCAGACAAATGACGAAGCGTGTCACAGCAGTTCTTTCCTTTCTCTTTTTCATGCCGGGACTGTTTATTATTTTACTTCTCTGCATTGCACTCTTCTTGCCGTCCTTTGATACCGTATTAGTGGCGGGAGCGGTTTTATTTCCCCTATGTTTCCTGCTTGGATGGAGTAATGCTAAGCAGCCAGCTGAGACTAAAGAGAAGGTGCGGTAGCTCGGCGTGGCGAGAAGACGACAACGGTTACCGCTCGCACAGTTCACTTGGCGGCTTACCCGCAAACACGTTCGCGCAACAGTGTGCTGATTCCGCTTCGATCGCTGCGCGAACTCCGCTTCATCAACACAGCGACACTACCCCTGTTACCCAACCCGTACTCTCATAACACCTGGATCAAAAACGGGGGCATTCCAGGCGGAATGCTATGGTTCATGACAAGTCGAAGCACAGTGGACGGAATTGGGCAGTAACAGATACTCGCGGCTGTGCGGCGGAATTCATCCCCTTTCACCGCCAGTCGACGCCGTGTCTTCAAGTCTCACGATGCCGGTTGAATATTTTGACCACACGCGGTGTGCAGAACCGCAACCTTCTTCTGTTCCGCCGTTGGGGAAAACGGGACACTGAATTCGTAACTCTTAAACCCCACTCAGCGTTTCCGTGCTTCCACCGAAGGACTGGACGTCGAGGCCCAGTTTTTGCAGGACCGTGACAAAGAGGCATGCCAGCGGAAGTTCTTCAGCTTCGATTTTTCCTCTCCACCCGGCATCGCTGACAATGCCGGCGCCCGCCTGATTATCTTCGTTCCCCGTGCCGAACTTGAGGAAGCGGCCATTTTTAAATCCGAGGTTTTTCCCCCCGGCAGAAATAATCGGGTAATTGCGAGAGAGGTGAAAGCTGCTGGAAGCAGAACCATGCATTGCGAACGTGTTGTCCAGCATACTTCCCTGGCCTGTTGGCTCAGAAGTGTCCTTTAATTTCTGCACGAAACGACCGAACTCTTCGGCTTGATAGCGATTATACGTGCCGAGGTTTTTCCAGCCATCCGGCTTTTTCACATCATGGGTCAGGCCATGAGCATTGCCCAGGCCAACGGCCTTTGACAAAAGGTCATGTGGACCTTCACCGTTTTCCCTGCCCAACTGGAACGTTGCCACACGAGTTGAATCACTCAGGAAAGAAAGATAGATCAACTCATACATGGTTTGGAAGTAAAACCGGGCCTCTTTGGGATCTGCATCCAATTTCAAATGCATGGTATCCACCTGCGGAACGGGTGTGTCAATCCATTGCTGAGCTTTCGCCAGCTTAATTTCTGTGTCACGAACAGCGTCTAGATACTGCTGTAGCGTCTGTTGATCGTGCCCGGAAAGTTCCTGCCCCAAAGATCGGGTATTGGCGATGAGGAAATCCAGGGCACTTTTGCTTCTTGACAGTCTTGCCCGAGCATCTTTACCGCTGGTCACAAAAAGCATATCGAAGATCTGTTTCGGTTTATTCTGCGCCGGAATCGGCCGCCCTTCACGGTTAAAGGATTGAGTTTGCGCACCGCGAGGACCACCGATGCCGCCATTGGTGGACATCACCAGAGAAGAATGGCGAGTGAATTCGCCGGCGTGTGCAGCAATGACCTGATCAAGAGAAATCGAGTTTTGATACGCCCCGTGACCTCCCGTTGCCGCACCAGTCAGGTATTGGTCAGCATTGGAGTGGCCATGAATTTTTCTGGCGGCAGGGTGAGACAGCCCTGAATAAATGGTGATTTCAGACCGCAAAGGCTGGAGCACATCCAGCACTTTGGTCAATTCAAAGTCTCTCTCGCCGCCACGAGGGAACCAGCTCCAATCCTCCCAGGCTGGATCTGTCTTGAGCGGCAAACCGACGCCATCCGGATGGTAGACACTAACGAAACGCTTCGGTGCACTTTTCAGGTCAGGAGTCTTCGCAGCAAAAGTTTCGAACTTTGGCAGAGCCAGAGCGACACCGGCACCGTAGAGAAAATTCCTGCGATTCAATGAAACTGTTTTGTTGTTCACGATGTGTTCACTCCTACTTCGCGTGAAAAATTTCACTGCTGATGATCAGGTCGATCAGGTCACCCAGACGATCACCGCGTTTTCTGAACTGGCTGGTCATACCGTCAATGTCGGCACGATCACTGAAAGACAATGGACGGCCAAGAGCATACGCAGTCATTTTATGAACCATGGATCTGGCAAATTGATCCTGTCGATCTGTGAGCAGGTATCGCTTTAATCCTTCGATCCCCGCCAACTCCTGTTTATTGAATAGTGACGAAGTTGCATCCACTGCTTTATTTTCAACCTGAGTACGGTAGGCCCCCAGCGCATCGTAGTTTTCAAAAGCGATCCCCCAGGGATCAATTTTTGCATGACACGAGATGCAGGCCGGTTTACTCCGGTGATCTGCGATCCGCTGTTTGAGGGTCATTTTCAATATCTCCGGATCAGTCAAGTCTACTTCCGGGACATTGGGCGGTGGCGGCGGTGGTGGATCATGCAGCACATGTTCGAGCAGCCAGATGCCACGTTTTAGAGGATGCGAATCCGTGCCGTCTGAGTTCATGGCCAGTACTGCAGCCCCGGTTAAGATACCGCCACGATTCACCTGAGACCCAATCTTCACTTTGCGAAAATGAGGGCCAAATACACTCGGGATCTTGTAGTGATCGGCCAGGCGTTCGTTGACCATTACATAATCGGAATGAATGAAATCCATGACGCTGCTGTTGCATTCCAGAACTTCATTAAAAAAGGCAACCGGTTCTTCCTGCATGGCTTCTCTTAATGAACTGTCAGTGACGTGAGTCACACTTTTCAGGCCATCCAGGCCGAGCCATTGCTGAACGAATGTCTGTGAGAATCGATGGGAGCGAGAGTCTGCCAGCATACGCTTGACTTGAGCATTCAAGACCCTGGGATCGGTGAGTGTTCCTTGATGAGCGAGTTGAAGCAGTTCATCGTCGGGAATACTGCACCACAGGAAAAACGAGAGTCGGCTGGCCAATTCCGTGTCACTAATCGTTTGGGGATTTGGGGAGTGACTGGCAGAAACTTTTTGAGTCACGTAGAGGAATTCCGGAGCCGCCAGGACCGTGGCCATCACTTCCAGCATCGCATCTTCGAAATTGGTGAATTCCGAACGGTATTTGGCGAACAGGGCCATCAACGGATCCACATCCTGTGATGAGACGGAGCGGCGCCAGGCGCGCTCCATGAATCCAGTGAGTACTTCACGACCATATTTTTCCTCGTCACTCCTGTGACTGCTCCCAACGAAGACCGAATTGTGCGTGTCTGGGGGCCATTGATCGTAGTAAGGCGCGGTGATCTCGATGTAATCGATAAGAACACACAGAGGTTCTTTTTTGTTGTGTGCATTGGATACATTCCGAATGGAGAGCAATTCATCCCGTCTAGGGAACGTTGTTGATAACTTGCGGAATGGGTTGCGGGGGATTTCACTCAGAGGGATATTGAACTGAATAAACTGCGGTGTGTCGCCTTGTACCGTAACGAGGATATCGCGTTCACTGACCACCTGAGAGAAATTGGCGTTGTTGCTGGTGTGGGCGCCGAAAACCAACCGCAGGCTTGCGTATTCATCGGCTTCCATGGTTGTTCGCCCGGCACGAATGCGAACGCGCATGGTGCCTTCGTCAGGAAGGAAGCGCCCCAGGTTCAATTTCAACTCATGGGATCGGGGAAGGACGACAACAACAGGAGAAACAGCAGGCGTTTCACCGGAGACGGCATCGGCCACAGGGGTCCAGGTTCCACCTGAGTAACGCAGCCCTTTGCCCGTTTGCTGATTGAATAAATGTTGCCGGTTCTTATTACTGGCATAGTTCTTATCGTTCTGGTCGAAGAATTCAGCCTTCTTCTTTTCCGACGCTTTTTCCATCTCTTCGCGCGGTGATATGATGTATGTGACCGCCTCAGGACGCTCGCCATGTACGGTGGCTTTTTTCAGGGCTTCAAGCCCAATGTCACGGTAAGTTTCGAACTGCATGGACGACATCTGCAGCATTCGAGAACTGTTCTTGAAGCCGTCCTCAGATGCGGTTTCCGGGGGCAATGTATCGACGAAGGTAAAGGGCAACCCAAGCAGATCCTGCAACGCATAATTGTATTCGTATTTTGTCATTCGTCGAAAAGACGAGTGCTCTGACGTGTTGCGGCGAACGAGAGACGCCTTATTCAATTCGTCGCTGAGCCAGGCCACGACATTTCTGCGGTCTGCGTCGGCCAATTCATAATCTGGCTCGCCCTCGGGAGGCATCTCTGAGTTGCTTAAAACACCATAAACCTCACGCCATCGCTCAATGTCTGAGCCTGTTAACAGGTCAGGATTTAATTTGTCGACGCGAAGTTGTGCCTTGGTCTCCTGTGGGCCATGACAGGCGACGCAGTGTTTCTCGAGGAGGGAACCGACAGAGTTGTGAAAGTCAGAAAGATTCGCCTTGGGAATGGCACGAATCGCTAATGTGTCCCCAATCGTTTCTTGCAAGAATCTGGATTTCTTCCGACCGAATTCTCTGACTTCTTGCAGGGGTGTTGCCTTGGCGTCTTCCCCGACGGCCAGCATCGGGGAAGCGCTGACCAGCACCAGCACCAGCAGGATCGTGATTTTCAGAGTATTCATTAGGCAAGGGTTCATTCTTAGCCAGCTCCGCGACGTGCGAACGCCTTTCTTTTACTGTACTAAACGGTGCAGTCGAATGGAGCAACCATTTTTCAGATCGTCCCCTGGACGCCAGCGATTCGGTCGGTGGGCGCAATGCCCGGTCGCAGGTGGGGCTGTGGGTAGGGTGGCAGAACGGAACATTATAGCACCACTGACCCATTACGGCGATCTTTGATGGCAGCTTCGTGTTTTCGTTCTGCGATTCCTTGTCTGGGCGCATCCTTCATTGCGCCGCACCAGATTCCTGGAATCTGGCGAAGATCATCGCCAGGAAAATAGAACCTGGAAATCAGGGGCCGTTCTATGGCTCATCCCTGTCTGTCCATATACGGCGGACGATCAAACGCCTCGGACTAAACGCGGGGCGTTGGTCCCCTTCAGTGCTGACATCAGGCGTTTTTAAAAACCGACGGTCTTATGTGTCGTTGTCAAGACCTGTGTCGTCATCAGGACGTTCTACGATGACTCTTCCACAAATCGCCAATTAGGGGCTCTTATCCATTCACGAACAAGAACCTGCGTCGCGCCGCCTGGAAACAGAAAGTTTGATTCGCCTGTGGCCGTAACGAGCTTCTGCTCATAGTGATGGGGCACTCATGGTTTGTACAGTTCAATCATTTCAGTTCCTCTCCCGAATTCACAGTCGGTCTGTCCGTGTGGACTCTCAAGCATGGCAGTCCGTCTCACGCAGCGAATGCTCGCCTGAGTTTCTTGATCAAAGCAGAAAATTGCAGGCCGAGAACTCACTTTGACTCGGGGATCCTTACGGTGACGACTTCTACTTCGACCGCGCGATCAGTACTTGCGCACGGTTGGCAATTTCCACGTCCTTTGTCACGGCCACGACTTTCGCCATTGCTTCCGCCACCGATTTCGCGTCGCTACCGACGATCCGTTCCCCGATCATCACGGCCGCTGTGCAGGCGTCTTCACGAAGAGGCGACGTCTTCTTCAAGTGCGGCGTGATCATCTTCAGCCCCTGAGTCAACGGAAAACGCGTGAGAGTGTCCAGCACCAGTTTTCGTTCCTCGTCCCGGGTCGCGGCTGCGAACGCCAGCTTGCTCATTTGCAGACGCATACCCGCCCTCAGACCGAACTGCCGAATGATACGGATGTAGCCACGAAGACAACGCACGCGGTATTTGGGATTTCCCGTCTTCGCCAGATCCAGCAGCACCGGAGCGGCAGCCGGCGTCAACCATTTCCCGAGTGCTTGTGTGGCGGCATCGGCAGCGGAATCCGTGTTGCCCTCCGCGGCGACTCGCACGCCAGTCAGTGCCTGTTCGCCACCCACGTAGACCAACAGACCCATCAATTCAATTTGAGCAGCAGCCGATGCGCCGGCCGTTCGATCCAGCAGAACTTTGGATGCAGCAGCACGGTTGCCCATGCGTTGACTGGCTTTGCGCAAAGCTTCCTTCATGGGCCCGACAGACGCAGAGGATCCCATCGCCAGCATCCTGTCGACTAACTGTGGATATTCCTTGAGTCCAACGGTCATGCCCAGGCCATCGATGGCTGAATTCCGCAGTTCCGGATCGTCGGCGGAAACATATTTCAGCAGCAACGGAATCACACTGCTGATCCCGCGTCGACCAGCGACATCCACCAGCACCAGACGTTCCTGTCCGTCGCTGTTTTCCAGCCGCTTAGCTAATTGGACATCGACATCATCACCGCCAAGCAACGCCAGACTTTCGCGCGCGGTTGTCGCCAGAGCTTCGTCGGCGGAGACAGCTGTCTGCAGCAGGATGGGCACCACGGAACCATCGCCCAGCGTACCGAGAACCCGGACGGCGGCGATCTTCATGTTGGCATCGTCCGAGCTGGACGCCTCGATCACCGTTGGCAACGCCGATACATCACCACGATTGCCAAGCACATGCATCACCAGGATGCGGCGGACCGGCGACAGTGAATCGAGTTGTTCCACCAGTTGCCCGGTGGTATCTGAGTCCGTCAGATTGTGCGCGAGCTCCAGTCCGATACGAAACAATGCTGGATCGTCATCGTTCAAATAGGAATTCATGAGATCGTTTACGTTGCGGGAACCTGAACGAATTTCGCCGAACCGCGACGCCACGTTGATAAATTTCGGTAAGCCGGCCGATCGAAGGGACGACAGAACTTTCAGGGCGTCTGCATTCTTTCCTTCCGTGAGCAACCTGTCCGCGGCCGTCAGGCAGGCGTCTGCTGCTGTCATACGCAGCGATGATCTGCCACTTAATGCCTGTTGGACAGCGGTGATGGATTCAGGTGTGGCCAGCATCCCTAATGCAGAAACTGCAGCTGCCGCAACTTCGTCGTCGTCACTGCTCGCCAGACCAACCAGCGCGTCGACAGCCTGTTCATCTTTGCGGACGGCCACCGAATTGATCACACCCACAAGTTGCCGGCCTTTCACTTCGCCCAGTGCCTGCCGAAACGCCTGATCGACTTCGGAACCGGGATTCGATTCCAGTGCAAAACGCGCGTAGTGCGACAGATTCGGGTCGGCCAGCAACTTCGCAACCACAGGCACTGACTTTGATGTGCCGATGATCGCCAGCCGCTGGCAGGCTTTGGCTTTATCAAACAGTTCCGCATCGGAATTCAGAACGGTCAGCAATTGCGACTCGTCACCTTCGGCCGGCAGAGGCTGCTGGGCCGGTGCCGCAGACGGCAACATCAGAAACAACAGGAGTACAGCGATGGGATAAGAAGAGCGAAGGTTGATCATTAGTCTTGTCGTTCCTGCGGGGATAAGTTCAGGTGTAATCTGCGGCGCGGCGCCGCAAGGACCAGCCCGGATCAAACGTGCCATGGCTCACGCATCGCGCGAGAACGCATGCGGTTGGCTTCATCGTCATTCGCAAACTCTTCCTTCACAGGATCGAATGTCAGTTTGCGCCCCAGTTGCCATGCGATGTAGGCGGCGTGGCACACAACGTGTGACTGCGCCACCACCGCTGCATTCGCGTTGGTCAATGCTCGTGTCTTCACGCAGTCCAGGAAGTTGCGGATATGGGTCGTCGGATCCGTCCCCGCCCGGTGGAACACCGATTGCTGAGTCCGCAGCGATTCCGGTTCCAGGATGAAGTTCCCGGAATCCCCGGTTTCAATCCAGCCATCATCGCCTTCATACCGCACGCTGCACGTGCCCATGCCCATCCAGCCTTCGCTGCGCATCACCAGCTTCAGACCATCAGCGTAATAGCATTCCACTCCATCGGCATTGGGAACATATTCAACCGGAGCGGTGTCGTCCCGACCAGCGGCCCACTGACACAGGTCGACCGTATGCGAACCCCATTCCAGAATACCGCCGCCATGAAAATCGAAGTGTCCGCGCCAGCGACCACGGACGTATGCAGAATTATAAGGCCGCCACGGACAGGCCCCGAGCCAGCGATCCCAGTCGCAAACGTCCTTCGCGGGTTCCGGTTCGGCAGGCAGCCAATGATGACTGGTGCCTGGCGGCCGCGTATTGGCGTGAATGGTATGCAGCTTGCCAAGTCTGCCTTCCTGTACAAGGTTTTTGGCAAATTCAAAGTTACCAATCGTGCGTCGTTGAGTCCCCGCCTGATAAACGCGGTTGTACTTGCGATACGCATCGGCCAGGGCGCGGCTTTGAGCGATCGTCAGCGAACAGGGCTTTTCGCAGTAGACATCCTTGCCGGCTTTCGCAGCCAGAATAGAGGCCATGGTGTGCCAGCGATCACCGGTCGCGATCAGCAGCGAATCAATGTCGTCTCTGGCAAGAATGTCAAACATGTCCTGATACAGGACGCAGTCTTTATTGTGATACGTGCCATCGACCAGCGTCTTGACGGCTTCGCGTCGCGACTTCTGCAAATCAGCAATCGCAACAAACTGCACATCGGCATTGGCCAGAAAGCATTTCAGGTCGGTGGTGCCTCTAGGTCCGATGCCCAGTCCGCCCAGAACAATTCGTTCACTGGGAGCAACAGCGCCGCCGCGTCCCAGAGCAGATGCCGGTACGACCATGGGAGCCGCGAACGCGGTGCTGGCGGCGACCGCCGTCGCCTTCAGGAAATGACGTCGATTGCTGGCTGTCATAGTGTGCTCTCCCAAAGTGGACACAAAACAATTGTCGATTCAGTGATTATGGCGGTCGGGACCTGTCCTGACAACGATGGGCGCGTCAGGACAGGTCGTGGGCCGACGGTTACTGTGATAAGTGACACGTCAGCGGCCGGACAGCAGTCATTGCCCGGTGACTCACGCCGCGGCTCACGGACGAAAAGACGGAAAATGGATAGGTAGAATCGCCGGGTCCTTGAGATCTGAGGATAGCTAAACATGATAACAAACACGACGATTGACATTGATACGTGAGTTGGCGAGCAGAATTGTGTTAACCACCGGTACGTCGCGGTACATAGCAGCGGCTAAAAAACTTTCAAGACAGCGCCAGTGAGTAGGGCCGGTTCCCACCGGCCGCATGGGCCTGTGATTGAATCGGCCGGTACGGACCGCCCTAACATCGATATTAACTGACCGGAGATAACCATGATGCGTCATCGAAATTTCATTGTGATTGCGAGTGTATTGATGACCTCGACTGGCGGCGGACTGGCCGCCGCGGAGCCGGGCTTTGAACGCATCTTTGACGGCGAGACTTTGCAGGGCTGGTCGGGCGACAGCAAACTGTGGTCCGTGCAGGACGACGCGATCACGGGTGTGACGACGGACGAAGAACCGCTGGCATACAACAAGTTCCTGATCTGGGACGGCGAGGTCGAAAACTTTCATCTCCGCGCGAAGGTGCGTCTGATCGGCAACAGCAACTCGGGCATTCAATATCGCTCACAGCATTTAAAAGACGCGGGAGAATATGTCGTCGGCGGATATCAGTGCGATATCCATCCCAAGGCAGAGAACAACGGCATGCTGTATCACGAACGCGGACGCGGAATTGTGGCGAAGCACGGTCAGAAAGTGATCGTGGACCACGCGGGCGAAAAGTGGATCACCGGAGCAACCGGCCCCATACAGGAAATCAAGCTGCAGGAATGGAATACGTTTGAAGTCATCGCGAAGGGCAACAGGCTGATCCACAAACTCAATGGCAAGGTCTGCGCCGAGATCATCGACCATCACGAAGCCGGACGCTTGATGAAGGGAATTGTCGCACTTCAGGTACATCGTGGCCCTGCGATGCGGGTTCAGGTGAAGGATATCGAACTGCAGCGTCTGCCCGCGGGTGGAGTGCTGTCACTGACCGACGCACCGATACCGGCGAATGCTGAAAAAGTGCCCGGCCGTAAACCGCGGGCCCGTCCTAAGAAGAAGAAGTAAGCATCCAGCCGCAGGCCAGGACCTGACCTGCGGGACATGAATCGAAGCGCGGCCGCGTGCCTGGATCATGATCTCCGCCCGGTACGTCTGGATCCTTCGGAAACATCCCGCACTTCGCGAAGTGCGGGATGTAGCATGATGAAACCGATTGCAAAGGGCACCAGCAATACAATCCAGGGGAGCCGGTTTCGAGTTCCGTAAAGGTGAGCCAGGCCGACACCTGGAAGGACTGAGCCTTGTTCCACAAATAAAAGACGCAACAGCGCCAAGAACCCGGCCCGCCATTACCACAGACAACCACGGTGTGCGTACATAAAGGTGGCGTTACATCCAGTATGCTGATGGATCGGAAGAGCTGTACGACATGGTCAAAGATCCCGGCGAATTCACCAACCTCGCCTCAGACTCCCGATACTCCGCCAGGAAACTGGCTCTGAAAACACAGCTGCCAAAGATCAACCGAAAACCGGTTCCGGGCAGCGCCAGGAGAATACTGATTTATCAAGACGGAGTCGCCAGTTGGGAGGGGGAAGACATCGATCCGAACGAGTCCATTCCGGATTAAATGGCAGAATCAATGCCGGCCAGAACCCGTCCTGGGTGTTTATTTTTCAAGACAGATCCTGACCTGAAAAAACAAAAACAGATCGGCGGAGTCGCCGAGTCCTTGCGATTTGAAGACAGGAAACCTCTATGAGATCTACTCGATCGACGCCAATGTTTGCGTTTCTGCTTACAGCCACGACGGCTGTGTTTGCGTCAGCAGCCGAACAGCCCAACATCATCCTGCTGTTTGCGGATGACCTCGGCTATGGAGAACTCAGCTGCCAGGGCAATCCCGAGATTCCCACGCCCCATATCGACTCGATCGCGAAAAATGGTGTGCGTTTTACCGACGGCTATGTGGCTGGGCCCAACTGCAGTCCATCCCGCGCAGGGCTGCTGACCGGACGAATCCCGACACGCTTCGGTTATGAATTCAATCCCACCGGACCGCTCAATGAACAACCGGGCTTCGGGCTGCCGGTGAAGGAAATCACGATGGCCGAAACATTACAGAACTCCGGCTACACAACAGGACTGATCGGCAAATGGCACCAGGGTGGCACGGCCGATTATCACCCATTCCGGCATGGCTTTGATGAGTTCTTCGGCTTCCTGCATGAAGGCCACTACTTCGTGCCGCCACCTTACAATGGCGTCACCACCATGCTGCGTCGCAAAACTCTCCCCAGTGGATTCACAGGCCGCTGGGTCGGCAACAAGGGATTGATCTATACCGATCACATGCGCGGCAACGAACCGGATTACGATGCCGACAATCCTATCACTCGCGGCGGTCAACCGGTCGTTGAAACAGAATACCTGACCGATGCACTCACCCGCGAAGCAGTCGACTTTATCGATCGTCATGACGACAAGCCCTTTTTTCTGTATCTGGCCTATAACGCCGTTCACAGCCCGCTGCAGGGGGCGGATGCCTACATGGAAAAGTTTTCGCACATCGAAGACATCCACCGCCGCATCTTTGCGGCCATGCTGAGTAACCTGGATGACAGTGTCGGGACAGTCATGAAACAATTGCAGAATTCGGGACTGGAAGAGAACACGATTGTCTTTTTCCTGAGCGACAACGGCGGTCCGACACGCGAACTCACGTCCTCCAACCTGCCGCTTCGCGGAGGCAAAGGTACACTTTACGAGGGCGGCGTGCGTATCCCGTTCATGATGCAGTGGAAAGGAACGATTCCGCCCGGTCAGATCTACCGCAAACCGGTGAGTTCGTTCGACATCTACGCAACAGCGGCAGCGAACGGTGAAGGTGTCACCGCACCGAAGCAAGTCGAGGGTGTCGATTTGATCCCTTTCCTCACCGGCAAAAACGCCGGCACTCCGCACGAAACGCTCTTCTGGCGGCAGGGTGGCAAGTCCGGCCTGCGTCACGGCGATTGGAAAGCGGTTCGCATGGGAGGCCGGAAGACGCCCGGCAGAGCGGATTGGGAACTCTACGACCTCGCAAAAGATCTGTCCGAGGAAACGAATCTGGCGACTTCGAACCCCGAGCGTCTGGCCGAATTGGTGGCCATCTGGGAGAAGATGAACGGCGAAATGAGCGATCCGTTGTTCTAAGTCGGAGGAGACAGCGCTGCAAACAGTCACAGGCCATGACCTGTCCTGACGCAACGGTTTTGCCATGACAGGTCATGGCCTGCAAGAACAAAGTCGAATGAATGAAACACAAATGAAGAATCAAAGAGTATCAGCCACGTGGTTGTTCGTACTGATGGCGGGAATGATTTTGACAACGGCGAACAATGTCATTGCCGCCGATCATCAGCCAGCCGTCCCACCCAATATTGTCCTCTTTCTGGTGGACGACATGGGTTGGATGGACAGCACGCCTTACGGTTCGCAGTACTACGAGACTCCGAATATGAAACGGCTGGAACGCCAGTCGATGAAATTCACCGATGCGTATGCCGTGCCGTTGTGTTCACCAACTCGCGCGTCGATATTAAGTGGTCAGTATTCGTCTCGTCATCGTGTGACCTCTGCCAGCGGCCATCAGCCGGCGTCCCCTGCCGATGCTTCCCCGTATCCCGCAAAGGCTAAAGCCAACGAACAGTTTATTTATGCCAGAAGCAAAAACTATCTTGATCTCAGTTTTGTCACCTTCTGTGAAGTGTTGCGCGAGGCGGGCTATCGGACAGGGCATTTCGGAAAATGGCACCTGGGCCTAAGCCAGGAGCACTGGCCTGAAAAGCATGGATTTGAAGTCGCCTTCCACGCCGAACCAAGTCCCGGCCCGAGGAGTTATTTTTCGCCTTATGGCGTCCACAGCAGTGGTGAACCCGGTAAGCAATGGGTCGGAACGATCACCGACGGTCCGGACGGCGAATACATCACCGACCGTCTGACCGATGAAGCCCTCCGGTTTGTGGAAGAACATCAGGACGAACCGTTCTATCTCAACTTCTGGCACTTCGCCGTTCACGGACCGTGGGGACACAAGGAAAAACTAACGAAGCAGTTTGCCGACAAATCAGATCCGCGGGGCCAGCAGAAAAACCCGATTATGGCCTCAATGCTCAAGAGCGTGGATGAGAGTCTCGGCCGCGTCATGGACAGATTTGATGAACTCGGGCTGACCGACAACACGCTGTTCATCTTCTATTCGGATAATGGCGGCAACACGCACAGCAATGTGCCTGGTGGTCGAGGGATGGACGTCAAACAAGGCCACCCGAAATGGGACTTCGTGCAGGACTGGAAAAAATGGGCGGGTGATCAGGCGCCCACGAACAACGCGCCGCTGCGTGAAGGAAAGGGAAGGATCTACGAAGGAGGACAACGTGTTCCGCTCATGGTGCGGTGGCCCGGGCTGATTGAACCTGGTTCCATCAGCGATTCCATTGTTGGTCCGATTGACCTGTATCCAACTATTCTGGAAGCCGCCGGCCTGAAGAAGCCCGCAGGACACGTCGTGGATGGTGAGTCAATCATTCCGATCCTGAAACAAACCGGCGTAATGAAACGTCAAGCCTGGTTCACCTGGTTTCCACACTTGAATCCCGCCGTGTCGGTTCGACAAGGTGATTTGAAGTTGATTCGACGGTTTGAGCCGCATCCCAAATATCCGGAAGTTCGCGAGCTCTACAACCTCAAAAAAGACATCGGCGAAACCAACAATCTGGCGCGCGGGATGCCGGACAAAGTAAAAGAACTGGACGCATTGATCGACCAGTTCGTAAAGGACACCGGGGCGCTGTATCCCAAACCCAATCCGGACTTCAACGCTGCGGCTCCGAATAAACCTGATGACAGCAATTCGGATCCAATTGCCGGCCTTGTCGCCCGAATGTGCAAAGTCATCAAGACGGAAAAAGCTGTCCGCATCGTGGCAGAAGGGCGTCTGCCTTTTCTGGGAACAGGCCAGGTTAAACTCAATGGCCCGCTGACTCTGAAACTTCGGACACGCAGCACGGCTGGTGGAAAAGGGCGGGTTCAATGGAGGACAGGAGGACAGGAGACGTTTCCTCAATCTGCACAGGTCGTCACATACGATCTGCCTGCCGGAACGGAATGGCAGGACATATTGGTTCGACTACCCGTGCAGGGCAAAGTCAGCGTCATCCGGTTGTTTCTACCCGCTCAAAAGACACCGGTCGAACTGCAATCAATCCAATTTATTGACAGGAGTGGACGGGAGAAATGTTGGGACTTTTCCGGCGTGAGTCCGTAAGCGACCGGGCACCGCAGAATTCATCAGCATTCCCATTGCGTAATATCAACGTTCTGCGGCCAATGATGCAGATGCGGTGTCTGACCTGACGGAAACGTTGTCTGTGGTTCTGGATCGGGCCATTCACTGTCATAGTCAGGACTATTGGCAGCTATTCGTGGACACACACAGCGTTCCGGCGATAATCCTGCCTGTGAAAAAGTTCTGAGTCACCATTTTTGCCGGACTCTTAAATTATGCGAATTGTTCTGTCGCTGGTCGTTGTGTTGTGTCTGAGTGAGCCTCCTGTGGCAGCGTCTGCGGATGTTGGAGGGCTGCCGTATGGTCGCCCGGCTGAGGTGGGATTTGACGAAGGTAAACTGGAGATCGCGACCAGCCTTGTTGAGCAGGCCGTTGAGGATGATGAACTGCGAGGCGCCGTTGTTCTGGTGGCTCGACGTGGAAAGACGGTCCTGCACAGGGCGTTTGGCTTCAGCGATGCGGAATCGAAGATCGCGATGCAAAAAGACGGTCTTTTCCGTATGGCGTCCAACAGCAAAGCCGTCACGGCCGCCGGCATTCTGTTGCTGGTTCAGGATGGAAAACTGAACCTGGATGATCCAGTGGCCGGCTACTTCTCAGAATTTGAAACGGAAGAGTCACGGGACATTACGATTCGGCAGTTGCTGACACATACGAGCGGACTGCGCATTGACAGTCTGTTTCTGGAACCGCTGATGAAGCCAACGGACAAACATCCTGCGGCCCCCACGCTGCTTCTTGAGGTGGGAAGATTCGGAGCGATTGGCGCCGAGGTCACTCCTGGAACAACATATTCCTACAACAATGCCGGCTACAACACGCTGGCGGGAGTCGTCGAAAAACTTACAGGCTCCTACAAGACATTCCTGAAAGAACGTATATATGACCCACTGAGCATGCAGGACAGTTGCAATCACGAATCGGATGCCGACCGTTCTCGCATGTCGAGCGTCTTCCGCAGAGCGAACGATGGTCAGTGGACAGTGCGCTGGAACCCGACGGACGAACCGGATCTGCCGTTCCCGCGGGGTTCAGGAGGAATGGTTTCTTCTGCAGCAGACTACGCCATCTTCTGCCAGATGCTGCTGAACGGCGGAGAATACAACGGAAAACGAATTCTGCGTCAGGACCTGGTTACGGAAGCCACCAATCCGCAGGCCGGAAAGATCGAAGCTGCTGCCGCATATGGACTGGGCTGGTCCGTCAACGAACCGGGCGAAACGTGGTCTCACTCAGGATCGGACGGAACCTGGGTCTGGGTGGACCCGAAGAGAGAGATCATCGGCATGGTGCTGACTCAAACCCAAAAAAGCACGAATCCACGAAAGGCCTTTCGGGAACTGGTCAACGCAGCATGTACTGACTTAAAGACAGCAGAGTCTTCTGCCGTGAAATCCAAACCGCCGGGATTCTACAAAGATCTCTTCATGAGCAGTGGAGTCAACCTGTCCAGCCGAAAGACACTTTATGCAGCAGAATCACTGGGGCTGTCATACGAATACTATGCTGGCCGAGATCCCGTTCGGCAGAACCATCTGTTGATCGGCAGCAGGAATGATCGGAACGGAATCCTGCTGTACCCCGATGGCCAGCCCCGATTTCGCATGATCTATGTCAACGGAGGAGGCGCAACAAATCACGGAAAATCACTAACAGTCGCCGGTCGGGAAACGCTGCGGCGATTCAACAGAAATGGTGGCGCTTATTGCGGTTCCTGCGCGGGCTCCTTTCTGAGTGGCAGAAATGTCGACAGCAGGACGACTCCCCGCCTGGGTTATCTGCACATCTTTCCTTTTAACACGATGAACACAGGATTAAAAAAAGCTCGTATTGGTCACGCTATTCCCGATGATTCTCCTCTGCTGACCTATCGTGGATTCGGCGACGATCAGTTGGTGAAAGATATTTATCACAACAACGGAAACTGGCTGCCGACACACGAAGGCAATCACGCCGCCGACATCGAAGTTCTGGCGACATATGTCAACTCCGGACACAAAACTCATGAAGGCGCTGCGGTCTGGGCGTATCGGTCGGAGGCGTCATGTGGTCGAATTGTGAACATCGGTTCCCATCCGGAAGGAGCGGAGTCCGGCGAACGTCTGGCACTCACAGAATCCTGTCTGCTGTACGCTCTGGACGGTACAGGAACGCCACAACTGAAAGGCAACTTAAAGGACGGGGTATTACGACTGATGTCGCGGTCCACCGAAGATGAACTGCCTGAACTCACGCGGATCGGCGATGGCCAGTATCATCACTTTCGATTTAACGTTCCGGACGACGGTTGCGACGTCACGGTGAATGTGGCGACGACCGAAGATTCCAGTGCCGCCGATCTGCACATCTACCTGGCAAAGGACGAATTCGCGTTCGATAGTTCGGCACTGCACAGGGCAGCTGGTGGCGGAAACACGCAGACCATTCGTGCCCGGCTTGAACCTGGCACATGGTATCTGGGTGTTGAGTGTGCGACGCGGGTACACGCCGTCGAAGACCAGGACTCGGGGTTTCATCGCTATTTCGGCAACACGGAAATCCTGAACGGCGTGGCCTATTCTGTGCAGATGAAGACAGCCGGCATTTCCCTAAACGGCTCAAAACGGTGACCTGCAACCCAGATTCCTGGATACAGGTTGGCAGCCGGAGCAGGGGATGCGCAGGAAATATCGCTGCTGACAACCGGTGTAACAATGCTCGATATTGAATATAATGGAACCTGGCAGGGAGATTCATGAGCGGCCTCCCGATTTAGGAAGCCTTTATTTGTCTGGGTGTTCGGCCCCTCATCTGGCGACAGATGACAACGTCGAACACCTGATACAGGGCGAACCGATCAACAAGCTCCTGCAGCCCGTCCGACAAATGCTGAGCCGGGAAGAACCAACCGACTCAGAAATGGCATCGAAATCGGTTCAGGACTGATCCGCAGCGAATGCTCCGGTAACGGCTGATTCCGCGACAGGCATACCGTTTCCGGAAACACACCGCGCGAAATCATCAGTGGCAAACAGCACGGGAACGAAACAGACAAGAACCATCCGCGGACGAAAGACTGACTATGAATCCTGAAAACGTTGCCGAACTTGAAGCCGACTGTGAAGAGGCGCTGCGTCTGGTCGTGGAGGCCTATTTCGAAGAGTTCCCAAAACGCGTTGTCCACCTAATGGCGAAGGCCGCGGTCGCTGTGCTGGAAGCGGTCGTCGAAGAAGACGAGTAGATCCGGGAACGGGACGACAGAATTGCTGCCGACATAGAAAACTGCATGATCCGGCTGCCCTGAAACCCTGCTGGTTTTCCAATGGATCCGATTGCGAAGTTCTGTGCACTGAACACCCTTCGCCAACGTATCAGAGGCCGCGACCCGCAGATGCGAGTTTTCATTTCCGGACGTTGGCCGACATGGTTAATATACTGAAACAGGTAAGGAATCCACAGCGGCAGCACGCAACAGAAGCGGTGCCAACTTTGAAAGTTCAGATCATGTCGGGCAGCCCAGCGGATGCGATTACAGCGCGATACCACGTCAGTTCTCTTATACGGTTCCACGGGCTCCTGTTGGTGGTCGTATTGGGCCACCCTGCCAACGGTGCCGATGCTCCGAATTTCAATCGTGATGTGCGACCGATTCTTTCCGACCGCTGCTTTGCGTGTCACGGACCGGACGCAGTTCACCGTGAAGCCGATCTGCGGCTGGACGATTTTCGCAGCCTGACCCAGGAACGTGACGGTCATAAAGTGGTTACTCCTGAAGATCCGGATGCCAGTGAGTTGATGAATCGAATCACGACGGGTGATTCCGATCTGAAAATGCCTCCTCCGGATCTGGGAAAAGATCTGACGGGTGAAGAAGTTGACGTTCTTCGCCGATGGATTGCCGGAGGTGCCGAAGTCAGGGCTCACTGGGCGTACGTTCCGCCGGTAAATCAGCCGCCGCCGAATCCCATACAGGTTGTATGGGCGTCCAACTGGATTGATCAGTTTATCCTGTCACGCCTGGATCGCGAGAATCTGGTTCCATCAGCCGACGCCGATGCGGTCACTCTGTTGCGCAGACTGTACTTCGATCTGACAGGACTGCCGCCGAAACCGGCAGACGTGGCTCAGTTTGCTGCTGATCCGTCTGAGGCAAAGTATAAGCAGATTGTCGACCGTCTGCTGGAATCCGATGCCCATGCCGAACGTCTTGCGATGTACTGGCTGGATCTCGTGCGATACGCTGACACCGTCGGTTATCACGGCGATCAGGATCATCGCATCACGCCCTACCGCGACTGGGTGATTGATGCCTTTGCCACAAACATGCCACTGGATCAGTTTGCCCGTGAACAGCTGGCCGGGGATCTGCTGCCGGATTCCACTGTCGATCAGAAGATCGCGTCCGGCTACAACCGCCTGCTGCAGACATCACACGAAGGTGGAGTTCAGCCGAAGGAATACCTGGCCATTTATGCAGCAGACCGAGTTCGTAATGTTTCCGCAGTGTGGATGGGGGCCACCGTCGGTTGCGCTCAGTGTCATGATCACAAATTCGACCCTTATACTTCGAAAGACTTCTATTCGCTGGCTGCGTTCTTTGCCGACCTCGACGAAGCTCAGCACTTTAAGGACGGCAGCAACGGCCTTCCCACGAAACGTGCTCCGGAACTGAAGGTACACACACGGCGGGAACGCGAACAGCTGGCGGATCTCAGGCAACAGATGGCGCGTGTTGAACAACAGCTGCAGGCGGCTCCGCACGACAAAGACCTTACGGACCAGAAGAGACAACTGTCCTTCGCCATCGACGATCTGGAAGCAGCTGCTCGACTGACCATGATCAGCGCCACGAAGGAACCACGGGTCATGCGGATCCTTCCTCGCGGTAACTGGCTGGACGACAGCGGTCCGGTCGTTCAGCCCGCCATTCCGGAATTCATGGGTGACACGCCAATGGCCGAGGGTGACCGGGCCACACGGCTTGATCTGGCCAACTGGTTCTGCGACGCGGAAAACGGCGCCGGATTGCTGACGGCTCGAGTGTTCGTCAACCGCTTCTGGTATCTGCTGTTTGGTAACGGGATTGCTCCCGTGCTGGATGACTTTGGTGGTCAGGGACTTGCGCCGGAGCACCCGGAGCTGCTTGACCAGCTGGCTTTGGAGTTTGTGCAGCAGAAGTGGAACATACGCCACATGCTGAAACTGATCGTAATGAGCCGCACATACCGGCAGTCATCGACGTGGAATCAGGAATTGCGGGAACTGGATCCGAACAACGTACTGTACGCCCGGCAGTCGGCATTTCGCCTTCCCGCAGAGATGATCCGCGACAACGCACTGGAAGTTTCCGGAATGCTGGTGCGCAAAATCGGCGGCCCCAGCGTCAAGCCTTATCAGCCGGCTGGGTACTACCGCCACCTGAACTTTCCTGTTCGCAAGTACTCCCATCATGAGGACGATCGACAATGGCGGCGAGGACTGTACGTTCACTGGCAGCGACAGTTTCTTCATCCAATGCTGAAGGCCTTCGACGCTCCCAGCCGGGAAGAATGCACCGCTCAGCGTCCGCGCAGCAACACTCCGCTGGCAGCATTGACATTGCTGAACGATCCCACATTCGTGGAAGCAGCCCGCGCATTCGCCGCCAGAATCGTCAACGAAGCTCCGGATAAATCAGATAGAACCCGGCTGAATTACGCCATGCGGCTTGCTGTGTCTCGCCTTCCGGACGTGCACGAAGTCGCAGCTCTGCAGCAACTTCTGGAGACTTCCATCAGCTATTACCGGACGAACCCGACGGAAGCAGAGAAGGCAGTTGCGGTTGGACTTTCCGCACCGTCTCAGGGAATCACACCTGTGGACCTTGCGTCGTGGACGGCGGTCGCGCGAGCAATTTTGAACCTGGACGAAACGATTACGCGCAACTAAGCCCTTATTTTCCCTGGGGAGCCAAAGGCTGCGTCGGTAATCAGAACCACCGACGCGCCCAGTGGTATGCAGAAGTCCCTGGAAGGAGCCGCAATGCAAGCGATAAGCGCCAGCGAGTGCGTTTGTGAACTCACTTGCTGGCGTTGCGTGCTTGAATATAAAAACAGCGAAGCGCTCATGAGGGTTCACCAGCAGAGTTGGCGGTTTACGGTCCGGAATTAGCAATCGCAACGGGTAGATTTGCGGCGGCTGGATACCAGCGCGTCGACTTCATCGCTATTATCGAACGAAGTTGGTCCTGGGACTGACTTCCCGCCCCGTCCCTGTTTGCTGTCCGGAGATCATCATGATTGTTGACGCTCGCCAATTCCTGCTGCCCGCCCTTCTGTTGGCCGCTGCGTTACCCACATACCGCGACTGTTCCGCAGCCGACCGACCCAACGTTATATTCATCCTTGCCGACGATCTGGGATACCGCGAACTTGGCAGCTTTGGCCAGAAACTGATCAGGACTCCGAATCTTGATCGACTCGCAGAACAGGGCATGAGACTGACTCAGCACTACTGCGGCAATGCCGTGTGCGCACCTTCACGCTGCGTTTTGATGACTGCTAAGCATCCAGGGCATGCATATATCCGCAGCAACAAAGCCACACCGCCGGAAGGCCAGTGGCCCATTCCGGATGAGGAAGTAACCTGGGGAGAGTTGATGCAGCAGGAAGGCTACGTCACCGGAGCATTTGGCAAATGGGGACTGGGCGGACCGGATTCCTGCGGCCAGCCGCTTAATCAGGGCTTCAACCGTTTCTTTGGCTATCTGTGCCAAAGTCATGCTCACAGTTACTACCCGTCGTATCTGCGCAGCAACATGGGCACGATCGAACTGGACAACAATCCACCGGTTCCCGGGCACGCCGGTCTGGCGAAGGGGGCGAATAAATCCGATCCCAAAAGTTACGATCCGTTTAAGGGAACCGACTACGCTCCGGATCGCATTAACGAACAGGTGCTTGAGTTCATCAAAGCCAACAAGGGTCAGCCATTCTTCTGCTACTACCCTACCGTGATTCCTCACGTCGCGCTGCATGTACCGGACGAAGAGCTCAAGCCGTACCTCGAACTTGGCTGGAAGGATCCGCCGTTTACTCGTGACGGCGGATACGGGTACACGCCTCACTTTACTCCTCGAGCCGCCTATTCTGCCATGATTACTCGCATGGACCGTTACGTCGGCAACGTACTAAATCTGCTGGACGAACTGGGGCTCAGGGACAACACGCTGGTCGTCTTCAGTTCCGACAACGGAACCACTCATCTTGACAAGGAAGTTGACTACGAATTCTTCGACAGCGTGGGAGAGCTACGAGGACTGAAAGGTTCTTTGTACGAAGGTGGAGTGCGAGTCCCCACCGTCGTCCGCTGGCCAGGCCGGGTCAAAGCCGGGTCTGAACACGATCGCGTCAGTGGGTTCGAAGACTGGATGCCGACGGTGCTGGAGGCGATCGACGCAAAAACGAAAGCTCCTGCAGATACAGATGGCATCAGTCTGCTGCCCACGCTGCTTGGCCAGGATCAGACCGCTCGCCCTTTCCTGTATCGCGAGTTCACAGGCTACGGCGGACAGCAAACCATTCGAATGGGCGACTGGAAGGCGGTGCGACAGAATCTGGGAAAAGGCAGGATCAGGACAGAGCTGTACAATATCGCAACGGACATCAGTGAAAAAAACGACGTCGCGGCAGAACATCCGGATGTCGTTGCGAAACTGGAATCCATGATGGCTGAGCAACACGTGCCATCAGATATTTTTCCGCTGAAGGCTCTGGACGCAGGACGATAGCCATCGGTTGATTCAGAACGTGCACAGGCGTTCTGTAGCACGTTGACCTGATGATCGATTGCTTGAGAGTGGCCGACGAACGCCGCCTCCCATCCGTCGGCGGTTGCACTGCCTAGAATGGCGGCTTGTCATCTTGGAACAGACTGGTCAGTGTTGGACGAACCCGCTGGTCGTCGACTATGTCGTCTTCTTCATCGCCGCTGATGTGTTCCTCAACCAGCTGGTTACCGGGTTCGTCCTGCATTTCGAACAGAAAGCGGGAACAGATGGACTCTCTCCGCCGGCCCCATTTCATTCGAGTCTTGGCTCGAGTCAGCGTGAGATGGTCCATAGCCCGTGTCACGCCCACGTACGCCAGCCGCCGCTCTTCGGCGATATCCTTTTCCAGATCGCTTTCGACACTGCGCTTGTGCGGTAATAGCCCTTCTTCCATGCCAACCAGATAAACGCGGGGGAATTCAAGCCCCTTCGCCGAGTGCAGTGTCATCAGGCGGACGGCGTTGTCGGCCAGTTCAGAATCCTTATCATTCTGATCGTCGCGGTCCATCAGCGCAGTCGTTTCCAGAAATCCCTGCAGCGATGGCTTGTTCGTCTTTTCAATGTACTGCCCGATTGAATTGACAAGATCCTGCAACACAGTCTTCCGCTGCTCCGCCTGAGTCTCGTCCTTGTACTGGCGATCAATTTCTCCGTTGTAGTTGATTGTCTTCAACAAACGCCGAACTGTGTCCGCCAGCTGTGCCGGATGGTCCAGCATCTCCGTACGAAACCGGATCAGCAGATTCCGGAAATCGCTAAGCGACGCCTGAGCCTGTTTCGACACTATCCCGGCAGCAATAGCTTCCGGCACCACTTCCCACAGACTTTTGCCCCGCGACACAGCCAGTTGCACCAATTTTTCCGTGGTCGTTGCGCCAATACCACGTGCCGGAGTGTTGATAATCCGACGCAGAGACACCTCGTCACGCGGCGCTGACAGTGTTTTCAGATAGGCCAGTACATCCCGGATTTCCTTACGATCAAAAAATGACTGCCCACCCAACAGAACATACGGCACGTTCAATCGCCGCATTTCTGTTTCAAACAGGCGTGGCTGTTCGTTGGTGCGAAACAGAATGGCAATATCTTTAGGTCGCACACCGAGTTCCGTGATCAGATAGGAAATCTCCTGAACAACACTTTCCGATTCCAGAGTTTCATCTTCGTGAGCCAGAATCCGGATCGGCGAGCCACCGTGTTTATGTGCAATCAGCTTCTTGTCGTGTCGATCACGATTATGCTTCACCAGCCGGTTTGCGTAATCGACGATCAGGTCCGTGCAGCGGTAGTTGTTCTCCAGGCGAAACGTTCGTGTACCGGAAAAATAACCGCCGAAGTTCAAAATATGCTGCACCTCGGCGCCGCGCCAGCCGTAGATGGACTGGTCATCGTCACCGACGACACAGATGTTCTGATGGCCGCGCACCAGATTTTCCACCAGCTGAAACTGTACACCGTTGGTGTCCTGATACTCGTCCACCTGAACGTGGTCGAACTTCGATTGATGCTTCTGCAGGACGTCGGGGAATTCTTCGAACAGCCGGCTGGTCAGCAGCAGCAGGTCATCAAAGTCAACCGCCCCGGATGCTCGCAGTTGTTTTTGATAGCGACGATACGCCATTGAGGCCAGAAAATCAAAATCTGCTTCGACATGATCACTGGCCTGATTCTCTGTAATCCCGGACATTTTCCAGCGGCTGATGCGATTCAGCAGGTCACCGGGTTTCATGGCCTTGTCACCGACGCGAATCTCACGCAGCGCTGTTCGAGCGGCAGATTCCTGATCACCACGATCGTAGATCACAAAAGCCTTCGGGTAACCGAGGGCGTTGATGTCTTCTCGCAGAACGCGCACACAATAGGCGTGAAATGTCGACACGACGGGCTTCTGTTGCAGACGCGAGCCCAGCAGCGACAAAGCACGTTCCCGCATTTCCTTTGCCGCTTTGTTCGTGAACGTCACCGAAAGAATGCGGTCCGGTCGAATGCCATGTCGGATGAGGTTGGCCATCCGATACGTGATGACTCGCGTCTTACCGGTCCCCGCCCCGGCCAGCACCAGCATCGGCCCGGAAAGCGTTTCGACCGCTTCTCGCTGAGGTGGGTTGAGGGAGGAAAGATCGACCATGATGTTCGAAACAACAAAACCGGACAAAATCGCGGAACTGCGCGGGCAATGCCACTCGCGCAACGGTGTTAACATGCGGCCTGTCGGGCTCGCTGTTGAACAGCCGGAAACACAACCACACAGCAGCGCGGGGCGGGAGGCTATCGCACTGTGGACAAATTCGCAACCGGCAATCCACGCTCGTGGCAATTGCATGGTTGCAACTTTGTGGCGGGTTATTACGCTGTCGCTCGCTTTTGCGCGGCAGATCGGTGAACTGGGTCAGCGCGTCGTCACAGAATGGATTCTTCCAGGAAAATGTCAGCATATCCGAAAGATCTGGATCAGGGCTGGAGACGTCGTCTGCGGTCTCGTGTGCTAAGGTGGTACGATCAGAACGGTCGTAAGCTGCCATGGAGAGAATCGGCAGACCCGTATCGCATCTGGGTCAGCGAAATCATGCTGCAGCAGACGACTGTCACTGCGGTCGTGCCGTATTTTGAACGATTTATCGAACGCTTCCCTGACGTGCGTCGCCTGGCTGAGGCCGAACAGGGCCAGGTGTTACGGTTGTGGGAAGGACTCGGATATTACAGCCGTGCTCGAAATCTGCACAAAGCAGCGGGTGTTATCGTCCGCGATTTGGACGGCCGGTTTCCGGAACCGGCAGACGAACTTAAACAGCTGCCAGGCATCGGACCATACACTGCCGGAGCAATCTCGTCATTTGCCTTCAATCAGCCGGCGGCGATTCTGGAAGCCAATACGCTGCGGCTGTATTCACGACTGATCGCGCTGGACATTGACCCTCGGGGCACGGAGGGCCAGAAAAAGTTGTGGAAGTTCGCAGGATGGATTGTGTCGCGCAAACGGGCGGCGGATTTTAATCAGGCGGTCATGGACATTGGTTCGCAGGTGTGTCGCCCCGTCGACCCGAAATGTTCCACGTGTCCGCTGATGCCCTCGTGCAAATCCTTCGAGGAGGGACGACAGTCTGAGATTCCGCTGAAAAATCCGAAACCTCAGATCACGGACATCACCGAGGTATCGATTGCAGTGCGGAAAGGCGGCCGGTTCCTGCTGCGTCAACACGCTGACAACGAACGCTGGGCGGGCCTGTGGGACTTTATACGATTCGAAGTAAGTGATACGGATGTTGCAAACGTGCAAATGCCGGAACGCCGTCGAGCAAAGGCAACCGCGACTCTGTCTGGTCAACAAAGCCTGTTCGGTGACGGTGGTGCAGAGTCATTGTCGCAGCTGCCGCCAGCACTCAGCCAGCGAGTCACCGAACTAACGGGGGCGGTGGTCGGATCGTATGAGCCGATCACCGAAATCAGGCACGCCGTGACTCGCTATAGAATTCGACTGCTTTGCCTTGTATGTGACCATGAAAGCGGACGCCTGAAACAGGGCACTGGGTATCAATGGTGTTCGCAGAGTCAATTGCGAGAACTGCCACTGTCCACGACAGGCCGCCGCTTTGCCACATTGCTGGGTTCATGCAAATAGTGAGGATGGTTCTCCGGAGCCCTGCTGGGGTCGTTTCCGAACAGCGCCCCAACGACGCGACAATAATTTCGCACTCGAGCGATGTAACGACGGTTCGCCTCGAAATCCCCGCCCACAAACGTGACGAACCTGCGACTGAAGTATCCTCCATGGCACGTGGTGACCATCTTCTGAACAGAGGTGTTTCGACTGGCGACATAGAAGGCGTCCACCATTCGCTGAACGGTTGATTCGTGCTGCCGCATATCCTTCTGATACTGAACAAACAACGAGGGCTCCACTGGATTTTCTTTCGGCCACGACATGACGAGATCGGCCACCATTTCGGCGGACTTCATGGCAAGATGAACGCCCGAGGAGTAGCACGGATCGATAAAGTACCCAGCGTCGCCGACGGCCACCCAGCCTGCGCCCGCGAGTGACTCGGACGAGTTGCCCATGTTTCCGGTCACAATGACATCGGAAATACGATGACGGTCGGATGTCATCCCTTCATTCAGTAATGGATTTTCGACAACCAGACGTTCCAGCAGTTCGGTCGGCGTCATCCCGGATTTCCTGAAGCGTTCAACAGTCAGAACGGTCCCGACGGAAAAGCGATCATCGGGCAGCCGCAGCAGCCAGGTCCAGCCGTCGTAGAACATCTGCCCGATAAACCACCCGGCTTTGACGTCGTCTCGAGTTGGCCTTGCGGCATACTGAGCATAGATGCCCATGCGATGCGGTTTGGCAAGCTTACGAATGCGCAACTTCGACGGAATGATGGCTCGCAGCCCCGATGCATCAATGACAATGCGACCGAGGACATCGGACTCAACACCCGCCTCGTCGCAACACCGAACTCCGACAATGCGATCATTTTCCGAGATGACGTCGATTACTTCGGTGCCGAAACGAACATCAGCGCCCGCTTCGACTGACCGGTCGATCAGTATCTTGTCGAAAGTCGAACGTTCGACGAGATACGAGTAGGGATGCTTTTTAAACGACGCCCTGCGGTCGTACATGGCAAAGTCACCGGGAACTTCTTTTTCACCATACAGCCACTTGCCACCGGGTTTCAGAATATAGGCACTGCGTATCGCTTCGTGCACTCCAAGACGATCGAAAATGCTGACCGTGGCAGGCAGCAGAGATTCTCCGATATGAAATCTGGGAAAGTGCTCCTTTTCGAGCACAACGACGTCAAACCCCTGCGCCGCCATTAACGTCGCCACCGTGCTGCCAGCCGGGCCGCCACCAAGTACCACAACATCGTGTTGTTTCATCTGCTGCGCTTAATCGTGAAAACACCCTGTCGTTTATTCATGTCCAGCAGTCAACGGGAGCGGAAATGCATTCCGTTCATCAACCTGTCTGGCCTGAGGCACAGCCTCACGTGCTGGCCTAATGGTGAGAACGTCACAGCATTGAGTCAAGCCAAATGAGCAATGCAAATTACTGCGACCGACAGTGCTTTCAGAGTTTCTTTACGTAAGCGTAGTAGGCTCCGTATTTTGCGCCCGAGGCCGTCGTGAACAAACCGGTCATTCGTGTCTTTCCCTTTTTCAACGTCACGTTGAAAACAACCTCGGTCGCACCGGGGTTAACCTCGGCGGCTGCGGAAATGTCACCAATTTGCAGTGACGCTTTGGTTGGATTGATCGATTTTCCAGGTTGAGTGCGGTAGGCCCTGGTTCCGGGCACGTCAGCACCAGGGGCCAGAGGTGCGTTGATCTTCAGATCTGCAGTTTCCGGCCAGCGACGCAGTCGCACTTCGTAATCACCATCTGAGTGGACCAGCACGTTCCAGAATCCTGTGTTGGCATCACCATTCATCGCCTTGCGAATATGGCTTTGATTCCAGGGAGTCGAACCTGTTGTAATCCAGTCATGGGACGTCAGGCGCGCGGGATTGTCGGCCGGATGTCCCAGGTAGATTGCTGTGTCGTTGGAAAACGATGGCAGCAATTCTTCCCACCATGCTTCGTAGAAGTCAGAGAGCCGTTTCACAACATCAGGGTGGCCGGACGCCACGTCGGACTCCTGTCCGGCATCCGTCTTGATGTCATAGAGTTCTTTCCCGTTGATCAGGCGCCATTGTGACGTCATGACGGCACTTTTTCTCCATTTGATCGGGTCTTTCACTCGCTGTGAGTCCGTCACCAGAATTCGATCCTGCCAGTGGACATCTTTCATGGGATCGATCAGGTCAGCGATGCTGGTGCCGTCAAATCTGACACCTGCAGGCGGTGCGACGTCGCAGAGATCGATCAGTGTCGGCAGCACGTCGACGTGTGCCGTGATAGGTTTCACGTCATATCCACCCGTAAGCTTTCCGTCGGGCCAATAGACAAAGAACGGTACTCGGTGGCCACCGTCGTATTCGCTGCCCTTGCCTGCTCGCATACCGGCATTGAAGGTACGCCAGCCCGATGAAGATCCGTTGTCCGTTGTGAAAATAAAGATCGTGTTGTCGGCCAGTGCCTCGTCCGCCAGGAACGCTCGCATCTTGCCAACGTTGTCGTCTATGTTGGCGATCATACCGTAGAAGTTCTGCAGATTGATGCTCTTGACACCAGCATAAGGTGCCGCCGACTCTTCAGGCGCATGCATCGGGCCGTGAGGCGCGTTGGTCGCGATGTAAGCCAGAAATGGCTTATCCGCACTCTTTGAAGCCTTGATAAAACGCTTCGCGTAGTCGAAGAACACGTCCGTGCAAAAGCCCTTGACCGGTTCCGGTATACCGTTGTGCCAGTAACTGCCGTCGAAGTAGGCGTTGTCCCAGTAATCGGGAGTCTGTCCAACTCCGCCACCGCCATGTCGCAGCACTTCCGTATAGCCACGGTCTTCCGGCCGATACGGATAGTTATCTCCAAGATGCCACTTGCCAAACATGCCCGTTGCGTAGCCGGCGTCCTTGAAGACCTGCCCCATTGTTATCTCGTTCTCACGCAGCATGGACCTGCCCATGATCGTGTGCCACACACCCGTGCGGTTCGTCCAGTGCCCTGTCAGAAACGCACAGCGGGTTGGTGAACACGTGGGAGCGACGTGGTAATCCGTCAGCCGTACGGATTCTGAGTGCAGGTTGTCAATATGCGGCGTCTTCAGGATCGGATTGCCGTGGCAGGAAAGATCACCGTAACCCTGGTCGTCCGTTATCACGATGACAACGTTTGGTTTATCGGCTGCGGCAATTGCAGGAAAAAGCAGCAGCATTGCGACCATTGACCGCAGATTGAGCGAAATCGAGTGCATCAGGTGAGGCTCCGCTGATGGGAAAAGTGACAGGGTTACCGATCGTCAAGACGACAACGGTCCTCAACACGATATCACGTCAGAATCTTCAGACAACACAAGGCGTACGTTTGTTCCGGCTTCATGAGAAGATGCAGATTCGCCCAGGCGACGGACTGTTGAAGCACATCATTTCAAATGCTCGAAACCAGAGGCGTTCACAGCTACAATAATTGACTCGGCGACAGAACGTGACCGAATCAATCCTGACAATCCAACACCGTCATGTGAGCAACGATGCCAGCCCAGGTGAAACGAAAAGATTTGAAACCCAACGAAGTCCTGTGCCAGCACTGTACCGGTAAGTGCTGTCGCTACTTCGCGTTGCCCATGGAAACGCCCCAAGACTGGGACGACTATGACCATATTCGCTGGTATATGATGCACGGTTCCGTCAGCGTGTTTGTTGACGATGGCTGCTGGTACATCATGGTTCACGCAGATTGCCAGCATCTGCAGCCGGACAACATGTGTAGTGCATACGATACCAGGCCGGGGATCTGTCGGACGTATACGACGGACGATTGCGAATATGACAACGACGCGGCTCACGATCAGCTGTTCGAAACGCCGGAACAGGTCTGGGAGTACGCTCATGCCGTGCTGCCTGCAAAACCGCGTCGAACGGACAGTGATCCGGTAAGCCTGCCGGTCATTGCCGGGTGAGTTTTCGATGAAAATTGCCATCATCACTGCAGGTGGAGCCGGGATGTTTTGCGGGTCCTGTATGCAGGATAACACGCTGGCCCGCACTCTGAGAATGGCAGGGGAAGATACGATTCTTGTCCCGACTTACACGCCAATCCGCGTGGATGAACATGACGTCAGTGCTGACCACGTTTTCATGGGAGGCGTGAATGTCTACCTGAATTCAAAGCTACCCGGCTGGCGACTTCTGCCGCACTGGGTGACCGGTTGGCTGGACCGGCCGCAGATGATTCGTGCGCTCACTCGGTTTGGTGGTGGCACGGACGCGTCGAAGCTGGGCTCACTGACACTCGACATGCTGAACGGTAAGACGGGGCCACAGCGTCGAGAAGTGATTGCACTGGTGGATTATCTCTGCAACGACCTGAACCCGGACGTCATTCTGTTCAGCAACGCGCTGCTGTCAGGAGTCCTGAGTGAACTGCGTCCTCGGTTCAGTGGAAAAATTGTCTGCCTGCTGCAGGGCGATGACGTGTTCCTGGACGGATTGAGCGGCCGCTGGAAGGGTCCGGTGTTTGCACAGCTGCAGGAAAACTGCAACGCCTTCGACGGCTTTCTGACTCACAGTGACTATTACCGTAAATTCATGATCGATTACCTGCAGTTGCCGGGTCACAAGGTGCGGCGGATCCCGCTGACCATCGACGCGTCAGTTCACGCGGAACCGGACGCTGAGGCCACCGCCAGTTCCACTGACGAACATGCCGCCAGGCCATTTCGCATTGGCTACTTCGCCAGAATCTGTCCGGAGAAAGGCATACACAATCTGTTGGCGGCAGCCACAGACGTCCTTCCGAATTTCCCCCACGCCGAAGTTGCCGTTGCCGGTTACCTGCCCAATCAGCACAGGCAGTGGTTTCATCGCCTGTTGCAGACGGCACAAAACAGATTTCCGGACCGAATACACTGGATTGGCAGCCCCGACGAACGGTCAGACAAGTTCCGGGTCATCCGCAGCTTTGACGTATTGTGCGTGCCGACCGATTATGACGAACCCAAGGGCCTGTATGTTCTGGAAGCGGGCCTTTGCGGCGTTCCGTCGCTGCTTCCTGCGCACGGCGCTTTTCCGGAAGTGATCGCTTCCGTGGAACATGGAAAAACGTACGACCACACTGACGTCACCGGACTTTCACTGGCATTACGGTCACTCGTGGCCGCTGGCCGACAACCTGCCACCGACATCGCTGACCAGGTCGAAAAAAAATTCGGCATGGCTGCAACGGCACCGGCAGTGGTGACCGCCATCAAGTCGTTTCTTGGGCCTGTGGCGTCAGGATAAAGTCACTTAAATGGTCGATGGCGCGACGACCGGCGGCGGACTGTCAAGATACATCCGCTGCCACAGTTCAAGACACAGCAGATTCCACAGTCGGTAGGCGTGGTCAAACTGCCCGGAGGTATGCTGATCCACAAGCTGTTGAACGGTGCCAGCATTCAGCAAGCCACGCTCACGACAACGTGACGACAACAGTATATCGTGCAGCAATGGCTTCAATTCGTTGCGAAACCAGTGATCGATAGGAACGCCAAACCCCATTTTTTTCCGAGTTTGAATATCCGGCGGAATCAGATCACGAAACGTTTCGGTCAGCACCAGCTTGCCCTGCTTCAGGCTCTGCTTCACTCCGATCGGCATCCGCGCCGCGAGTTCCACAACCTTGTGATCCAGCATCGGGCTGCGACATTCAAGTCCCACATGCATACTGGCGATGTCGACCTTAGTAAGCAGATCGCCGGGCAGATAGGTTTCCAGATCAACCGCCGTTGTGCGAGTCACAAAGTCACGGTCAGGAAACATGCCGTACGCATCGAGAATCACAGCTGCCGGATCAGCATCGTTTGAATGTGCAAACAGCTCATCACTGGTCACCTGCCGCAACGGACTGCGATTAAAAATGCTGATCCAGTTAAGGTACCGTTCTTCCGACGTCTGGCCAAGTGTTTCCAGCAGTCGTTTCGCTCGACGACGAAACGACTTCTGCCGGGGATCCCCGGGCAGCAATGCTGCAAACGCCGCTGCCATGCGGCGGGACCAGCGCGGAACAACATCCGTCATCGCGGCGATCCTGACGGCGCGATAACGGTCGTAGCCGCAGAACAGCTCATCGCCGGCGTCACCCGTCAGTGCCACGGTGACATGCTCACGAGTCATTTCCGACAAATACATCGTCGGAATTGCTGAACTGTCGCTGAACGGTTCGTCATAATGCCAGATCAGCTTTGGCAGCATGCTGATGGCGTCCGGTTCCACGACAGCTTCGTGATGTTCAGTTGCCAGCATTTCTGAAGCCTGTCGCGCGTAGGCTCGTTCGTCAAAGGCTGCCACCGGAAACCCGATCGAAAACGTCTGCACTGGCTGATCCATCTGCTGCTGCATCAACCCGGTCACGATCGTGGAATCGATTCCTCCGGACAGAAATGCGCCTACAGGCACGTCGCTGCGCAACCGAAGCCGCACGGCTTCCGTCATTTCATGACGCAGCTCTTCGCGCCAGTCATCCATGGCAGACCTGGCGAGGTCAGGTTCGTCATAGGGCGGAGACCAATAGCGTTCGATGCGAAAGTCACCACCTTTGAGGATTGCCATGGATGCTGGAGGCAATCGTCGAAATCCCTGCAACATCGAATATGGTGCAGGGACGTATTGCAGTGTCAGGTACCTGAGCACTGACTGCCTGTCGAGCTGTCGGGGAACGCCCGGCAGCTGCAGCAGAGCCTTCAGTTCACTGGCAAATGCGAAGCGGCCGTCTTCTAAACGATAGAAAAAAGGCTTCTGCCCCATGCGATCTCGCACAACGACCAGCTGTTGCCGGTTGGAATCCCACAGGGCAAACGCAAACATGCCGCGCAGATGCTGAACGAAGTCCAGACCGTACTGTTCGTACAGGTGCACGATAACTTCAGTGTCGCCTTCTGTGCGAAACTGATGCCCGGCGGCCAGCAGGGACTCTCTCAGCTCCTGGTAGTTGTAGATTTCGCCATTGAAAACGATCTGTACTGAACCATCTTCGTTTCCAAGGGGCTGAGCACTTCCGGTGACATCGATGATGGACAGACGCCGATGCCCCAGTGCCACGCCCGGTCGGTCGTCGGACGTCTGATCAGTCAGCAGATGACCTTCAGCGTCCGGGCCCCGATGCTGAATTGCGTCCGTCATCAGACGCAGCACATCACGAGAAACTCGCTTCTCTGACCGCCACCAGATTGCTCCTGCAATTCCACACACTACGCTGAATCCCGATCAATAAGTTTGAGTCTTTCTGAGCAACACATTTCGACGCTCGCCTCTCTTTCGGGTGGCCAGTGGAAACGGAGCGGCAGCGGCCGTGGCACCGCTCATATCGGCCTGCGGGCGGTCCCGCATTACAAACATAGTTTCTCATACAGATCGACATGTTGCTGCACCATGTGTTCAACGCTGTGACGTTCTTTGATCAGATGGACGCCGGCCCGTCTCAGTCTTTCGGCCAGCTCGGCGTCTTCCAGAACTCGCTTCAATGCCTTCATCATGGCGGCACCGTCGCCGTGAGGAAACAGGAGGCCGGTCTGCTCGTGTTGAACAAGCTCTCGATTGCTCGGGATATCGCTGACCACAACGGGAACATTTGATGCCATTGCCTCCATCAGACTGTTCGACATCCCTTCGAACGAACTCGCAAGACAGAACACATCAAACTGTTTTGTCAGTGTCACCGCATCGGCTCGATGCCCCAGAAAGATAATTCTGTCGCGACAATCAAAGCTCTGAGCCAGCTCCGCCAGTTGATCGCGGACCGGGCCGTCTCCAACCAGAACCAGATAGGCGTTGTCGATCACCTGGTAAAGCAGCTGAATCGCCCAGACCAGATCTGCCAGACACTTCTGAGCAGCCAGACGTCCCACAAAGCCGACCACTCTGGCGTCGGCAGCGAGCCCGATTTCCTCGCGAAGAGTCGGCCCAGTCGGCGCCGGGCCCTCGTCTGAGAGCGCTGGCTGCCCATTGGGAATTACGGTAATCAGATCGCGCGGCACGCCTGCACTTGTAGCATAGAATTCGGCCACACTTTCGGAATTGGCGGTCATGGTACTCATCCGTCCGGATAGCCAGCGGTCCGCCTTCAGCTGCCAGCCGCTTTTCCACGTATCGACGCACCGTTCAGACACGATCACCCTGCTCGATTTCGGAGCGATGCCGGGAAGACGAACGTAGCTGTTCGCCGAAAACAGAAACGACTGAATGATGTCCGGCTGGAGTTGGTGCAAACGCTGACGAAGTCGGAAATACGTGAGCGGATCGAAGCGAAACCGTTTGCCCAGCACATCGACGTGGACCCCGGCACGCGATAATGCCTGTGCGTAGAAACCACCGCGATTCAACGCGATGACGTTGACCTCAATCCCGGATTGCAGCAGTCGACTGCCCAGCAACGCGAGCTGCCGCTCGGCTCCGGATTGATCGAGTGTCGGTATAACATATGTGACTCGGATAGACGAATCTCTCCAGAGGCGGTCGGTTCTGCGTGGCCCGAAACAGCCGGAAGATAGTTTGCCGGACGCAAAAATCCGAGGCGTTTCTGATGGAGGAAGCGACAGACGGTGCAAAAGTGAGAAATCGACTCGGTCACGGCAGACACAAGAACTACGAAATGTGACTCATCGCAGTTTGACCTGATTGAGAAGACGTGTCCGTAATGGAGAGAACCAGAGACGCTTGGCCGTGCATGATGCAGGACATCGTGATGACGCCCCGACAAGACCTGTTGCACCGCCTGACAGCGGAGCAGGGACAGTGACGCTACCTGGTGGGCAAACGCCGATGAGTCTGATTGACACGACACCAGCAAAACGAGCCCCGGAACACCCACGTTAACGTAACCCCTTCAGCAGATGCACCTTGCAACACACCATCGGGGGATTCCATGGTGCTCATGGTGCAAACAGCCGCACCCCCCTGCCTCTCACCATCCCAGCTGATAAACCAATTAAGGAAATGGAAATCGCAAAAAATTCTCAGCCATCATTTACATGGTCTCGCGGCGTGTTGGGCTCACATGGGCGGTCTCCGCACCTCCACTGAGACGGCGTCGTCCGCAAAATCCGCGTGCTTCAAGTCCGACGACCGCCTTGCCCATATTCAAAAGTATCATTGTGTGCGGGTAATCATCAGGTACTCGTAGTTGGTATTCCGATTTGATTTGTCATCGATTCGGTTGACGGTGCCCCGGAATCCTCCATAATTCCCGGTCTTCGGTGAGTGCCAGGCCGATACTCACAATCAGAAACACGTTTTGCTGGTCAAAACGTTGCTTTTGCGGATGTAGCTCAGTGGTAGAGCACCACGTTGCCAACGTGGCTGTCGAGGGTTCGACTCCCTTCATCCGCTCTTTTTTTTTGGCCAAACCTGACCTCCACATACGGTGGGTGCAGGTCGTCAAAATCCCCAAAGGGTAAGAAATGACTGCTGAAGGTGAAGATGTTGACACATCTGATGCTGCAGCGACTGCTGTCGAAAATGCACCAGAAGAAGACGGTACCGCAGGTCAGGAAAAACTGAATCTAACCGTCGAAGTTGAGTCCGTTGGGCCTTGTCGCAAGCATGTCGCTGTGACTGTGGCGGAAGCTGACATTGAAACTCTGCGGGACGAGTGTCTTGATGAGTTTTCTGAACAGGCTGAAGTTCCCGGCTTTCGCCAGGGGCATGTACCCCGATCGCTGCTGCAGAAACGTTTCAAGAGCGAGTTGTCCGACCAGGTGAAGCAGAAAGTGCTGCTGCAGAGTCTGGAGCAGATGTCGGAAGACAGCGACATTGATCCGATCAATCAACCGGACATTGATGTCGACAGTCTGGACATTCCCGATGCTGGGGACTTTCGTTACGAATTTGACGTAGAGGTGCGACCGGAATTCGACGTGCCGGATTACACAGGGTTTGTGATCGATCGACCGTCCGGCGAAGTGACCGACGAAGAATTCACTGCGTTTAAGCAGCAATTCATCGAATCCTACTCCCAGCCCAGCCAAGTTGATCGGCCCGCACAGAGCGGTGATTCTTTACTTTGCGACCTGACGTTTGCGCACGATGGAAAAGAGATTCGGGAAAACGAGGGAGTGCCGCTGCGACTGAGGCCGACTCTGCGGTTTCAGGATGCCGTCGCTGAAGACTTTGAATCACTAATGAGCGGCGCTTCCGCTGGTGACTCAAAGACGACGGAAGTCACCATTTCTCTGCAGTCCACCGTCGTGGAAATGCGGGGCGAAAAGGTCAGCGTTACGCTTACCGTAAAGGAAGTCCGCGAACATATCCAGCCCACCATAGACAAGGAGTTTATGAACCAGTTCGACTGTGAGTCTCAGGAACAGCTGGACGAACAGATCAAGGCTTCTCTGGACCGGCAGGTAGAATATCAGCAGCGCCAAACAGCTCGCGAACAGGTGCTGGAAAAGATCACGGAATCAGCAGACTGGGATCTGCCGGAATCGCTGGTCGAACAGCAAACAGAAAACGCGTTGCGCCGCGAGATACTTGAGATGACTCAGGCGGGATTCACGCGCGAACAGATTTCTGCTCGCGAAAACGAAATTCGTCAGAACGCTATCGAAAACACTCGCAAGGCCCTGAAGGAGCATTTCGTCCTCGATCGAATCGCCACCAAGGAAAACATTGAGTGTGAGCAGTCGGATATCGATCAGGAACTGCTAATGATGTCGTTCCAGAGTGGTGAGCCACTGCGGCGTGTTCGTGCCCGGATGATCAAGAACGGCATGATTGACAACATGGAAGCTCAATTGCGTGAACGGAAAGCGATCGACTTTATTCTGGAAAATGCTTCCTTTGAAGATGTTGACCGTAAGCCGTCTATTGAAGATAACGTAGCGTCAGTGGCCTTCGCAATTTGTGGCAATATGGTTTCCAGCCTGATTGACGATGGGCCGAAGGACTAGACTGAATCGCCTGGTTCGCCACAAAGGAGAGGGCCAGGAAGACACCTGAGAACAGGAAAAAAAATGAAGGATCTGCGTTCCGAGTACTCGCCAATGGCGGCTCGTGACTATCAGGCTCAGCGTCAGATGACGGTGGGCGACCTGTTACTTGATAATCGTATCATCTTTCTGGATGGCCCAATTCACGATGGCAGTGCCAATCTCATCGTGATGAAAATGCTGTATCTGCAGTCAGAGAATCGCCATCAGGATATTCACCTGTACGTAAATTCGCCTGGCGGCTCCGTGACAGCCACTCTGGCAATCTATGACATCATGCAGTTCATTGAATGTGATGTCGCAACGTATTGTGTAGGACTGGCGGCCAGCGGAGGAGCTATTCTTGTCGCCGGTGGTACGGCCAAAAAACGCTTCGCCCTAAAACACTCCAAGATGATGATTCATCAACCACATGGTCAGGTTGGTGGACAGGTTTCGGACATCGAAATCCAGGCCAAGGACATCATTGAGACCCGCGAGCTGCTGAACGAAATGCTGGCCGGTCACACGGGACAACCCGTCGAAAAGATTGCTGCTGACACTCAGCGAGATCATTATCTGACGGCTGTTCAGTCGAAGGATTACGGGCTGGTAGACGAGATTCTTGACAAGACCCAAAAAAACAAGAAGTAGCTGCCAACACCGCTATCTCCAATCATCTTACACGCTGGGTGGATTCAGACATGACGACTTTAGTTCCGTACGTTGTGGAAAAAAATGGGCGCGACGAACGCGCCATGGATATTTACAGCCGATTGCTGAAGGACCGCATTGTGCTTCTGGGGAGCGGCGTCAACGACGATGCTTCCAACAGCATTGTCGCACAGCTGCTGTTTCTGCAGTTCGACGATCCGAAAGCAGATATTCACTTCTACATAAACTCTCCTGGCGGTTCCATCACGGCCGGAATGGCCATCTACGACACGATGCAGTACATCACATGCGATGTCGCAACATACTGCATCGGCCAGGCGGCCAGCATGGGAGCTATATTGCTGACCGCCGGTGCCGTCGGCAAGAGACACGCATTGCCGAATGCACGCATCATGATTCATCAGCCGCTGGCAGGCTACGAAGGTACCGCCACAGAACTGGAGATTCATGCCACGGAAGTGCTGCGGGTGAAGCAGCGTATGAACGAAATCCTGCTGAAACATACAGGCCAGACACTGACAAAAATCGAAGAAGACACCGATCGCGACAACTTCATGACCTCGGAAGAGGCCAAAGAATACAAACTGATAGACACTGTGCTTGAAAAGCTGGAATAGCCAGCCGCGTCAGCAAAGATGCGTTTGATATCACTGAGACCCGGTCTTTGCAGAAGACCGGGTCTCTTCTGCATTTACACCCCGTACAGATGAGACGCCACGATGGCCGACGGACTGTGCGCAATACATATTGGCAGTTCCAGCGGCAGCGATGAAACGTTTACTATTCTGCCATCTTAATCGTGAGCCTCCGGAGTCCTGGATACCAGGTGCGACGAAAAAGCAAAAGCGGTCCGAATGATGCCGTCCGAAGTGTTCGTACCAGAATCCGCCACAGGTGGATTTGTCACTGTTGGCAACTTCGATGGTGT
>JABABI010000065.1 GCA_014238335.1 Fuerstiella sp. | reverse complement strand
ACGCCGCCAACGTTCATTCTGAGCCAGGATCAAACCCTTCAGAAATATGCTTTAACTACCATCCCCTCCGAAAAGGAAATGACAGCTATAAACAAAAGAAAAGTGTGATACCTGTTTGCCGCCCCGGTCAAAGAGCGGCGAACCAGCTTGCGTTAGCCAAAACTCACAGACTCACAATCTCAATCAAATTGTCAAAGATCTGTGCTTCGTGCCTGAAGCGCTTAGGCCTCAGTAGACGAAGCGTCGCCCTCAAAATCGAGCGAGCGGGGAAGTTTATCGAGGTCGATTTCAATGTCAAGTGCTCAATCGCCGTTATCTGCGACTTCCAGACATTGACATGAATGACGGAGGGCTCGGTAACCCCTAACGCCGTTCTACCGTGTCCGGATCCCTGGTCCCGGCCGGACGAGATCCCGACATCGCCTCAGATGCACCCACTCGATCGAAGTAACAATCGAGTGACAGCCACAATGATCGGGCGAACCGAAAGAAAACGAGAGGGAAAATCAGGATAAATGTCACCATTCCAGGCAACAACTGCCCATTTGCGCATCCGAGACCAAAATGCAGCACCACGTAGCTGACCGTGCTCGTCGCAGCTGTAATACCGTAGTTGATGTAAGTCGAGCCGAGGAAGTATCCAGGGGGACGCTCGAACCTGAATTCGCAGGCCGAACACGCCTTGCTCATCCGTAACAGTCCGTGAAACAGCTTTCCACCACCACACGCTGGACACCGTAGAGTCCCCCCTCGACCGACGGCCTGCGGAAAAGTCAGGTTGCTAATATCGTCGATGTCTTCACTCATTGTAGAAACACCGACAGAGGATCAGATTCGGCACCGCTGGAACAGACTTCGACATCGGTAAACTCGGCTGCCAGGGTCTTCGCCAGCTGCACAACGGCCGGACGCTCGCTGGCATAGTGGCCTAGCAGAACCATGTTTATGCCCTGTGTTCGAGCTTCCAACGCTGAGTGGAACCGCGCCTCGCCGGTCACAAAAGTGTCACACCCGCACTGAATTGCGTCTGCGAGAAACTCTGCAGCAGCGCCACAGGCCACGGCAACTCGCGAAACTGGTGCGTCCATGGAACCAGTAAATTCCAAGTATTCGGTGTCCACCTCGGAACGGACCATTCCGAGAAAATCGGTCAACGGTGTAATCCGAGACAGGCTGCCCACACGGCCGCTGCCCAGACCTTCGACACTTACGTGAGGCCTCAGCGGCTGAATCTCAGAAAGCCCGAATGATTCTGCCAGCTGGTGATTGATTCCCCGTTCCGCACTGTCAAAACACGTGTGAGGACTAAATACCGAGACTCCGTTTTCGATCAGGTCGAGCAACATGCGGCCTTCGCTTGTGGCATCCGTAATCTTCTTTGTGCCCCGAAACAGCACAGGGTGATGTGACACTACCAACTGCACGTCCTGCTGCACTGCTTCCGACGCAACGTCTGGTGTAAGAGTGAGACACGTCATGATTCGCGCGACTTCCGCCGCCTGCCGACCGACCAGCAGGCCCACGTTATCCCAGTCTTCCGCCAGTGCCGGCGGAGCAAACTTCTCAAGGAAGGCAATCACTTCTGAAACTGTCGACATCAGCAGATCCGCGTTATCATGTGGCTATCCAGTTCACAAACTTTCACCAGAACCCAACGGATCATGTCACTTCGACTGGCAGTTGCAACCGAAGACTTTGCCTCATCGCTCAAGAAAGCCATTGGACTGGCGGCCACCTGCGAAGTCGGTGGTGTAAGGCTGAATACTCGATCAGAAGTTCCTGCCGCCGAAGTCACAGAAAGCTCGCTGCGTCAGGTGCTGCTGTACGTCAAAGAACGCCAACTACAAGTCGCCGGCCTGTCCTGTCCGACTCGGCACGCTCTCCACGATCCGGAGTATCTTGAGCCACGAATCGAAGTCATTCGTAAATCGATGTCGCTGGCACGCAAGTTGTCGACCAGCGAATTACTGATTCGTTGTGGCCGCATTCCTGATCCCGATGTGGAATCTGAAGCTGTGAGTTCAGCCACGGTCGGCATCGATGAGCAGGCTAATCCGTTTTCCCTGGCAACACAATCGGCCGCTGCCGCAGGGTCGCCGGCAGCGGAGTTTTCACTGCTGTGCGAGATCCTGAATGACCTCGCCCGGCACGGCAATCATGTTGGCTGTGTGCTGAATCTGCTACTGGCCAGCTACGACCTGCGGCTCATTACACGTCTGCTGGCCGAAGTTCATACGGGGCCGCTGAACATCGTTCTTGATCCGGCCACGGCCGTCATGACCGGCGCCAGTGTCACGAGTACCTATCGCGACCTTTACCAGCACTTCGGTTACATCCGAGCCCGAGACGCTGTGCGGGATGTCGACGGAGCCGGAGTCGAGGTTGGCGTGGGAGACGGAGTAGTTGATTGGATGGAATTGCTGCCAACTCTGGCGGAAGCCGACTATAATGGGTGGATCTGCGTAGAGCGGGCAGGAGGAGAAACCCGTGCCGACGACGTCCGCCGCGGCGTTTCTTATCTGAAAACGTTGATTCCTCAGACCGGCGATTGATAATTCGACCAGTTCTGCAGACGATAAGTGCAGGCAGCAAGTCAGTCACTTCCGGAATCCAGGACGCTGCCTACAGACTGGTGCAGCAGCGGTACCATGACAGCGTTTCACGCTGACTTGTGGCCGCGAAGAACGTTGTTCAATAGCAGTTTCTATACTCCCACGAGCCAGTATCGTGCACCACAATAAGTAAACTGCTCTAGCCTTCAAGATGATGTCGACATGAAGAATCTCTTCCCCGCCCTGATCGTTCTCGCCGTCGCCGTTGCGGGATTCGTCGGCGCCGTACTGACCTCCGAATCTTCCAAGGACCGCCCTGCTCCGCCGATTGCAGTGGCAGAAACAACCGAAACGCCCGGCACCGATATCGACGAAGCTCCGGAAATCATTGAAACAGCAACCGAACCAGCAACGGCCTGCAACGCACTCGGACTGCCCCGCCCCACCGTCAACAACAAGTCCGACCTGCACAACCCGGCCGTTGTGGCAGCGATCAAGACGAAGGTACCTGCAGCGGTCATCAAGGCACTGCAAACAGATGCGCCAGCCGATGTTCACAGAAATTCCGAGAGACGAAAGGGAATGGTGTGGGTCCCCGGCGGAGTTGCCGTGATGGGCAATGACGCCGGCCCCCCTGACGAAATGCCGCCGCATCCCATCGCTATTGACGGCTTCTGGATGGACGCGACCGAAGTCACCAACCGTCAGTTCAGGGAATTCGTTAATGCCACCGGCTACGTGACTCTGCCGGAACGCAAGCCGGAACTGCGGAGCATTCAAAAAGGATCAGGGCTGGATGACATTGCAATTCTGGAGGAATTCAACAAGCCAGGTTCGATCTGCAGTCTGCAGCTGGAGAGCCGCGATGACATCGATCCGGAAAAAGGAGCGTACAGCTGGTGGCAATACACGCTGGGAGCCGACTGGAAACATCCTGAGGGTCCGGATAGCAGTATTGCAGACCGCATTGATCACCCGGTGGTCCACGTCAGCTGGCTGGACGCCAAAGCTTACTGCGACTGGGCGGGCAAGACATTACCAACGGAAGCTCAGTGGGAGTACGCCATTCGTGGCGGCCGCGACGGTGAGTTCTATCCGTGGGGCAACAATCGAAATCCCGACGGCAAGTGGCTGCACAACATCTGGCAGGGAACCTTCCCGATTGAAGACACGTCCGAAGACGGCTTCACGCGCACAGCCCCGGTCGGATCGTTCCCGGCCAACGACTACGGCCTGTTTGATCTGAGCGGCAACGTCTGGGAGTGGTGCGCCGATTACTATCAGCCCGAGTATTACGCGGTCAGCCCTGTGCACAATCCTGCCGGCCCCGACAGCAGCTTCGATCCCCAGGAACCGGGCGTCATCAAGCGAGTCCAGCGGGGTGGAAGTTTCATGTGCAGCGACCAATACTGTATCGGCTACCGCATCAGCGCTCGCATGAAGGGTGAAGAAGACACGGGAGCCTTTCACACCGGATTTCGGTGCGTTGTGAATTCGGTGACAGCGTCCGCTCCCTGATGCCGGACCTTGTGTAGAACTTTCCGCCGCGGATCCAGCACAGTTACCCTGCATGCACTCGCCGTCGCCCGATCGCCCCGTTGTCACTGGCTGGAAGAAGTTGTTGTTTCTGGCTCTGTCCGGATTCTTCTTTGTGCTGGGAGTCCTGGGAGCCATTCTACCGGGACTGCCGACGACACCTTTTCTGTTGCTGACAAGTTTTTTTCTGGCCCGATCATCGCCACGTGTAAATGCCGCGCTTCTGCGTTCACGATTTTTCGGGCCTATCCTGACCGACTGGCAGGAACACCGTGGTGTCCGCAAGGACGTCAAGAGTCAGGCCATCGTCTGCGTGGTCCTTGCGGTTGCTGCAGCAATCTATTTTTCCCCGTCTTCACTCGCGATCAGACTGACGGTCATTCTCCTTGCTTCCATCGGCCTTACTGTGATCGTCCGACTTCCCTCAACGCCTCAGTCGTGACATTCCACACGGCAGTATTCTTCACGCAAACAAGTGACTGATCTACGCCAAAATGTCGTGCACCACGTTGCCATAGACATCCGTCAGCCTGAAATCGCGGCCGGAATAGCGATAGGTGAGTTTCGTGTGGTCCATGCCCAGTTGATGCAGCATCGTGGCGTGCAGATCATGAACGTGCACTCGATCTTCCACCGCGTAATAGCCGTATTCGTCAGTGTTGCCGTGAGCGATGCCTCCCTTGATGCCACCACCAGCAAGAACGGTCGTAAAGCCCTGCGGATTGTGGTCCCGACCGTTGCTGCCCTGCACGATTGGCGTACGTCCGAATTCCCCGCCCCAAACAACCAGCGTATCATCCAGCATGCCACGTGACTTCAAATCGGCCAAGAGAGCCGCAACCGGCTGATCGGTCGCCAGCGAATTCTTTTCGTGGCCGCTGTAAAGATTGCTGTGCTGATCCCAAACGTTACCCGTGGACACTTCAACGTAGCGGACGCCGGCTTCCACCAGACGTCTTGCCAGCAGACACTGCCGACCGAAGTTGTCAGTTTCCTGCGTGCCAATACCGTACGCCTGCTGAAGGTGACCGGGCTCACGCGACAGATCCAGTACCTCAGGAGCGGCAGACTGCATGCGGAAGGCCAGGTTGAACGATTCAATCGCTCCCTGAATCTGTCTGTCTCGCTGAGCCTTCGCCAGATGATCCTGGTTGATTGCGTTCAGCAGTTTCAGCTGTTCTGACTGCTCGTCTGCCGCCAGACGGTCATTGCCCAGAAACGGAATCTTCGCATCGCCAAGCTTCCCCGAGTTGCCGATCGCCGTGGCCTGATGAGTGGCAGGCAGAAAGGCGCAGCCGTAGTTGCGGGGACCGCCGTGACCGCTGGCCGGGCTGATGGACATAAACGCTGGCAGGTCCGAATTCTCCGTGCCGAGCCCGTAGGAAACCCACGCTCCCACGGAAGGGCGCACAAGGCTGTCGCTGCCGGTGTGCATCATACTGACCGCCTGACCGTGCGACTGGCCTCGGCTGTACATCGAACGAATGACGCACAAATCGTCGATATGTTTCGCCATGTGCGGCAGCAGTTCCGACACCCAGCCGCCGCTTGCTCCGTGCCGACGAAATCGCCACGGCGACTTCAGCAGCTTCGGCACAGCATCGATATTACTGGCAGCCTTGAACGGCAGTTCCCTGCCATCATCCACGGCCAATTGCGGCTTGTAATCAAACGTATCCACCTGACTGGGGCCGCCATGCATGAACAGAAAGATGACTCGTTTGGCCCGCGGCGTATGATCCGGCAACTGCTGCACACCGACTGCCGGCAGGGCAGCGTTCGCTGTGCCCATGCCACCGAGGGCAATTCCAGCCAGCGACGCAACGGACGTCCGAAGTGCGTTGCGGCGGGACAATTGATGGCGGCTGGACATAGGCCTGATTCCGAAACCAGTTTCGTTCAGTTCAACATGCGAAATTCGGTCGAAGCAAACAGCACGTGCACAAAACGCGACAAACGTGTGCTGATCAGTTCAGACGATGTCGCGGCGTCTGCTTTATCTGCGGCATCGATCGTTTTTCCCGGATCGCTGATTCTCAAAAATCTTAACGCTCGCTGAAGTTCTTCCGGAGCAACGGTGCGCGACAGCACAATCCTGTAAGTCTGATCGATGAGGTTGCGCACTGTCTGCGACCGATCCGTGCACAGCCGCTCAGCGGTCTGTTGGGCACGATCCATGACGAACGGGCTGTTCATCAGCAGCAACGCCTGTGCGGGAACGTTCGTCACCGCACGTTTTCCGACAACAAGATCCGGGTCCGCGAAATCAAACGCCGTCAGGATTGACGGCAGCTCGTTACGAATGATCGGCAGATAGACACTGCGTCGAACGGTTTCTCTGCTCTGGTAGCCCTCATCATTGACACTGTTCGACCTGACGAGTGTGCCGGCCCCCTGCACCGGCGAACCACCGGAAGACAGATCCAGCGTACCGCTGATCTTCAGCATGGCGTCACGCAGCGATTCTGCCGTCAGTCGTCGCCGCTGTGCTTTCCACAGCAGGCGATTATCCGGATCCAGTTGCCACGATGCCTCGTCATACAGACTGCTTCTCAGATAAACCTGACTGAGCACAATTTCGCGAATCAGTGACTTGATCGACCAGCCAAATCCGGCGGCCCCCTGCTTTGTCGTTTCACCGGCCGGCGTGACGAACCGTGCCGCAAGATGATCGAGCAGCTGCGGGTGAGTCGGACGCTCCCCAAGTTCACCGAAGTTGTCAACGCTGCGAACGATGCCTTCGCCCAACAGGTGAGACCACACTCGATTCACGATCACTCGCGCCGTCAGCGGATGTTCAGCGTCGGTAATCCAGTCCGCCAGTTCCTTCCGTCCGCTCTGATTCTCTGTAATCGACGGTACAGCATTTCTCACCGCAACCTGCAGGAATCCGCGAGGAATTTTCGCCCCCGGATTGCTGTGTTCACCGCGAATACAGATTTCGCAATCACCAACTGTCAGTAATTCTCCGGCGGCGATCGCTTTGGGCAGGTCCGGCGGTGCATTCTTCTTCAGCTGTTTGAGCTTCTGCCTGAGTAATTCGACAGCTTCATTCTGTTTCGTGAGTTCAGCAGCAGATCGCTGACTGAGCACTTCCTCGTCAGGAGCGACCACGCTGCCCGCGCCGTCAACTTCGACAAACTGAACAGCATCCACGATGACGAATCCTTCCGTGCCGGTGTTCGAGACGGTCACCGATGCGGCCTGAGCAGTGTCAAACGCAAATCGTCCGATGGCGGCGAACTTTTCATCCAGGGGCGGAAACTCTGTCTGGTCCAGCCTGACAGTTTCTTTGCCCCCGTCAAAGCTGACGGTCACAGGTACATTGCTGGCTCGAGTGCTGCCGGACGTGTAGGAAAGGCGAACTTCATAAGTGGCGGACTTCGGCACCTTCCATGAAAACTCAACAGACTTTTCGCCCTTACCTTTCCTGTCGTCGTGAATATATCCCTTGCCGATAAAGCGTGGCGTCAGTGTTGAAGACTTCCAGTCACCGATGAGCTTCGCGGCAGCATCGTCAACGATCAGGCGACTGTCGACGGCCGACTGCATCTTCAAATCCGCCAGCAGCTTGTCCTGTTTCTTCAGACGGGCTTCAAGCTCCTTCTGTCGAGAATCGTGTTCCTTCAACACAGCCGCATGCTCGGGGTCAGCAGGCAACGGCGTACGCAGCCACGTCGACACATACTTCTGACTTTCACCTTCCAGTGTCCGCGTGCTGCGAAAGATTCCGGCCAGTGCGTAGTAGTCGTTCGTCGGTATCGGGTCGAACTTGTGGTCGTGGCAGCGAGCACAACCGAGCGTCATGCCCATAAACGCGGCGCCCACCGTGTTGATCTGCTCGTCCACAACGTCCATCTGCAGCTTAACTTTGTCACGTTCGCTCAGCATCTTGGTGCCGACCATCAGAAAGCCGGTCGCGATCATCTGTTCGGTCCGCTGTGCGTCGGATACAAACGGCAGCAGGTCGCCGGCAATCTGTTCGCGAACAAAATGGTCAAACGGTTTGTCGTTGTTCATCGCAGCAACAACATAGTCGCGATACCGCCACGCGTTGTGAAAGGTGGCGTTAAAGTCGCCACCGTTGGAGTCCGCATAACGAGCCACATCCAGCCAGTGGCGGCCCCAGTGCACACCGAACTGAGGAGACTGCAGCAGCCGATCCACCATGGCGGAGTATAGCGTCGGGGACGCATCGCCCACGAACTCGTGCAGGTCGTCGGCCAAAGGCGGAAGCCCGGTCAGGTCGAAGAAGATCCGACGAATGATCGTTTCTGCACCAGCCGGTGGTAAAGGCTGCAGCCCGGCCTGTACCAGGCGATCGTCGACGAAGGCATCGATTGGCGACTTCGCTGTGGCCGGGGATCTTCCCTCCAATGGCGGCTCGTGATCCAGCACAGGCTGAAACGCCCAGAATTTTCGCCCGGCTTCAATGTCGATCGTTCTGGCGGAACTGTGAGTGACTTCGTCCGTGCGGGGATCCGGAGCGCCCATGGCGACCCATTTTTCGAAGTCCCGGATGACCTTCTCAGGCAGACGCTCCGCCGGCGGCATTTCCAGACTCTCGTGACGCAGCGCTTCAACCAACAGACTCACTTCTGGTTTACCGGCGACAAGGGCTGTTCCGGAATCACCGCCTTTCAGGAGACCACCAGCACTGTCAACCAGCAGGCTGCCCTTCACTTCCCTGGCCTTCACTGAATGACAACTGTAGCAATGCTTGATCAGCACCGGCCGGATTCGAGCTTCGAAGAACGCAATTCCTTCTGCATCGTCAGCAACGCAGACCGGCAAGTACGTGATGACTGCGCAAATGACGCCAAAGACAATCGATTCGAGTTGTCGAGACTTCTCGCTCATGACATTCAGAAGGTTGTGGATGAGCCAGACGGGAATGATCCAAGACGATGCAGGCATTCGGACGAACCCACAGCGACTGAGAAATTCCAGTCGCCGACGATGCCGAATTGAGGTGTTCTGCCCAACTGTGGAATTCGACCTGCAGAACCAAGCCTCGAACAGGCACTACTTAAGAGGCTTGATTCGAATGTCCTTGTACTCTGCAAACATCGGTCTGCCTGCGTGCAACTGCAGTGCCAGAATACCTGCCCTCAAAACACGATCATCACTGTCCGTAAAGTCCATGGTCAGTCGGCCGTTCATATAGTGCTGGATATGATTGCCTTTGGCGACAATGACAACCTCGTTCCAGTCGTCCAGCCTGAACAGTTTCTTAAACTCGTCGGCGGTGATCAATGGCTCGTCTGACTTCTTCAGTGCTTTGCCTTCCCACACGCCCTTCTGGCCAACAAGGATGATGCGTCCTCGATTACCGGTTGTGCCACCTTCGTCGTAGATGAATCCGGAAACGCTCGGCAGCGTGACTTCGTTGCGAATCTCATGCTGATATCCACGCACGATCCATTTATTCCGGACTTTGTCGCCGGTGATGTGCTTTGAACGGTACTGAATTCCTGAGTTGTTGGTGGCAGAGCACCGGAATGACAAACGCAGCTCAAAGTCTTTCGTCTCTCCCCCCTTCCAGATCAGGAAAGTGTTGCCGTTAGCCGGGACTTCCTTCGTCGTTTCGCCGTGAATAGCACCATCCCTGACGCTCCAGAGACGAGTGTCGCCGTCCCAGCCTGACAGATCTTTACCGTTGAAGATGCTGGTCATGCCGGATTCCGGCGGAGCGGTCTGTGGCCCGTCGGCAACGACGGACGTGATGGGCAGGACGGAAAGAATCGCGCACGTGGCATAACGAAACATGAAATACTCCATGAAGGAAACTGATTTGAGGTGGGCAGTTGATGAGTCAAGAAGGTACGTTGTGTGACAACAGATAGTTTTCACAACTATCCCAGGCTGCAATAGATGCAGCCCTGCCAAGCCTGGAAGATAAACATGATATCACCACTCACAGCAAAATAAACGGCGGTCTGTTCGACTGATGCCTGCAAATTCCGCGAATTATCAAATACGCAGCACAGACATGCCGCGTCTACAGAGCTCAGTGCCGGGAATCAGGATCAACAGTGCCAGTCACCAGTATCGACAAGATCCATGGCGATGTCACGGCCAGTCCGTTACCTGATCTGCCGCCTCATGCAGCAGACGGTCGATGGCTTGTCCAAGATGTGCCGCCGAAGGACTGACACGCGAGTTCAACAGCGCCACGAAGTTCTTTCCGTCGTGCCGACGAATCATGATCGCCGACGTTCCGGACAGCGAACCTGTATGCCAGTGGTTGACTTCTCCTCCATCGACAACTCGGTTCATCCAGCCGAGAGAGTAAAACGTTTCCCTGTCGGATCCATCTTCTTCGTGGCCGGCCAGCCCCAGTGGTCGTCGATACATCAGTTCCACGCTCGCACGTTCAAGCAGCGGACAATTGTCAGGATCATCAAAGGCTGCCGCAAACTTCACAAGATCAGCAGCAGAAGCGATCCAGGCACCGTGCGAATCCATGGCCTCCAGATTCCAGCCACCATACGGCCACGGCACTTCCTGATCCAGGTCGTCCTGAAACACGGACTTTCCCGAGCCCGGGTGATAGTACCGCACCTCGTTTTCCGAACGGCCTTCCAGCCGGCTGGCACCGATCTTCATTGTCGTGATACCGATCGGGGCAAGCACTTTTTCTTTTACGTAGTCGTCGTAGCTTTGACCGGACAGTTTTTCGATGACTCGGCCCAGCAGGCAATAGCCAAAGTTTGAATAGGCGTAGCGCTCTCCTGGATTAAAGTCGAGCTTCTGAGAAAACATCGCCTTGATGACGGCAGCCTGATCAGCCGGCGCAGGAACGTGGACCTGTTTCGCAAATCGTACGGACTGAAACATCGCATCAAACGATTTGTCGCGGTCCCAGCCACCGCGATGTTCCAGCAAATGCCGAATCGTGATGTCGCGAAGACGCTCATCAAACTCATCGCCCGCCGACTTGATGTCTTCTTCGTGGTTCAACACGTCAAACGCTTTAGCGTCAAGATTCAGTTTGGCTCGCTCAACCAGCTGCAGAATAGCAACGGCCGTGATCGGTTTGGAAAGGCTGGCGATGCGGAACAGACTGCCTGGCTGCACCAGTTCGCGCGCGGCCACGTCTGCATATCCGTAGCCGCGAGCAAACACAGTCTGCCCGCGATGCGTTACAGCAACGGATACTCCGGGAACCCTGTGTTCTTTCATGAAATCATGCATCAGTTTGTCGTAGCTGGCAAATCGTTCGTCTTCCTTACCAGAAGAAACATTGTACGCAGCCGTCTCTTCACGATACCCCGGCCCGCGCAAGACACGACCGGGTCGTGCTCCTGTAAACTTGCTGTTTTCCAGCACATGCTGACCGTTGACAATCACATGTTGCATTCCCTCAGACACGGCATGAGGATTAGCAAAGCCCGCGCGGTCCGTCAGGTTCTCGTAGTCAAACACTATGACGTCTGCGGCCATGCCGACAGCGATACGCCCGCGATCGTATGCCTGCACATCGTTCGCAGCCGCGGCACTGGCCTGAGCGGTCGCTCGCTCCAGTGAGATCGCTCCCAGCTCACGCACATAACGCGACAGCATCCGAGGAAATGATCCAAAAGCTCGAGGGTGAGACGCAGAGCGACTGCCGCCTGCCGGACCTACGTCGGTACAGAAAGAAACAAACTCCTGCTGCATCGCCAGAATCTTGTTGGCGTCGGTCATTGTCTCGGGCAGAGCGAACGCTGAGGATCGGACAAGATTGAAAAACGTATCCCACGAATCCTCGCCCTTCGCAGCAGCTATCGCAGCCACCGACTGCCCGTCAAGGCCCGCGTACTTCTCGTTGTTACTGCGACCGATGATGACGCGGTTCCAATCCTTACTGGAGTGACGAAACCAGTTTTCCCAGCCTTCAGTCGTTTCCATTTCCCGTCTGATTTCAGCACGCAGTTTTACGTCGTCCAGTCGGGCACGGAGCTTGTCGTATCCTTCCGTAAAGTGCCGCGGGTGAATCAACGCACCAATGCCCAGCCCGTTGTTGACGTAAGGATAAATATCAGCCGTCACCTGTTCTCCGGCAGCTCGTGCGGCCTTGATCTTTGCGATCGCCAGCTGCATCTTGCCCCAATTCTGCCGACCAGCTGCCTTCAAGTGAAAGATATGAACGGGCGTCTTACCTTCACGACCGATCTCAAGTGCCTCATCGATGGCTTCCAGTAATTTGTCACCTTCGTTCCGCATGTGTGTGTAATAGCGACCACCATACTGACCGGCGACTGTCGCCAGGGCAGCGATCTCTTCTGTTTCAGCGTACACGGCGGGAGGGTAAATCAGAGCTGTGGACACCCCGATGGCCCCAGCCTCCATCGCTTCACGCACCATACGCTGCATCCGTTGAAGTTCTTCTGTAGTCGGTCGGCGTTCGACATCACCCAGAACAATTCGACGCACCTGCGTGTGTCCGATGGTTTGCACAACATTGACAGGAAGCCCCCTGGATTCAACCAGGGTGAAGTACTCGGCCATTGTCATCCAGCCTTTACGACGACCCTCCTCGTCGCTTAGTGGAGCCGCGGAGCCACCTTCTCCGGCGTTGATGGTGGTGATGCCCTGAGTCAGCAGGTTGATCGCAGTCTTCGGATCGTCAACCATCGGTGACGCTGTCTGTCCCATCATGTCAATGAAGCCCGGCGCCACGATCAGACCACCGGCATCGATCACTGTCTCAGCTGTATCGCCGTCGATTCGACCGATCTGTACGATTCTTCCGTCATTGATTCCGACATCCGCCACATACCATGGCGCCCCACTTCCGTCGACGACACGTCCACCTTTAATCACAACATCCAGTTTAGCGTCAGCAACCACGCAGACCGTGGACAGGCAAAACACTGTTACCGCGGACACAAGCTGTAAGAACGGTTTCCCCTGAATCACAGTGTATATCCCGCATGGTTTTGCACTACGCGTCATCATGAAAACACTTTTCTAATACGCCAGGCTTATCGACCGCCGAAATCGAGACTCGACTGCGAATGGTGAGGCTCAGCCACATACCACATTCAAGTTTTGCCCCGACTGATATTCGCCAAGGCAGCAGACTACGGGAAGTCAGGTGCCAGAACTACCAACCGGGACATGAAACCCAGGATGCGGCAGGGGCGGACTCAGTGGAGAGCGAGCCGCGTTTTGAACAGCCCCACTGAGCGGCGACAACGGACAGATCGTGTCACCACAGGGCCAGATCTCTGCCGTCACGATGATTACCGCCACCGGGTCACTGAAACTGCAAATGAAGCGCGGCAGATTTCTTTGCTTTGGCTCGAAGATTTACAGGTGCCGACGGCGTGGCGGTCTTTCGACATTGAACATCGTTTTCCCGAGAATCGAAGTTGAAACGCGTCAGAAAAGTCTCTGTCTGACTCGATAATACGATGCGCACAAAAATGCCTGCCACAGAATAAATCCGTGGCAGGCTGTATCGTCTCGCTGTCTACGTCTGTGAACCGGGTCGGGTATTGGTACGCGGTCAAATCCAAACCGTCGTTCTGATCTCAGTCCAGGCACACCGAATTTCTGTCTGTGATGACGGAAAAACTGCGGAAACAAAGTTAGCTTGCGTCCTGTAGTGCGATGGGAATGATGATTGCACCCGCAACCAGCAGGCCAAGACCGACCTGCTGACGTCGACTTAATCCCTGAATACGGTCCGTGAATTGATTTCCGCGAACAACTTCCTGGCCATCAGTCTGTACCAATGCAATGGTAGAAATTGACTTTGGCGGCGCAGTACCGGCATTCCAGACTCTTACGGCGTATGTTTCTTTGTCTGCCTTCAGCACAAGTGTACCGGTCTTTAGCCCCGTTGCCTGAAATCGACCGTCTTTGTCAGTTGTGATCTGCTGGCCGACTTTCTGGAGTTCGGACTGTGATCGTATCGTGATTTTCACGTTTGGCAGGGCTTGACCAGCGTTGGTAACGAGTTGTCCTTTGAGACTTCCCGAAGCGGTCAGCTCGACGTTTTGCAGGTGCAGTTCTTCTTGAGCGGATGCTGTAACTGCGGAGTCTGCTCCGAAGCCCAGGGTCGGCGACGCCACCAGCGTCAGCGCCAGCATCCATGTGGCGTGAGTTCGCATCTGGATCCTTTCGTACTATTTTTTTTTGTGTGTGTAGACTGTGGTTTGATATAGGTCCGTTCTCAGGATCGACACCCAACGGGCGGATCCATCGTATACGTACGCGCTAACTTCAGAAGTGCGTACAAATTTGGTCCGGTACTGCGACGCAGGCAAGCGTTGCCGATTGTTCCGACACGACCGTTGATACGACGGAATGCGAAACGACGGTAAAACGTGGGTAAACCTGCGTTCCCACATGGTCCTGCAAGGTAGGGTTTTCAGTCACTGTACAACCGTGATGGTCTCTGAACTGACTCAGCGAAGCCGCGTTCAGAACTCACCCGATGTCGTGACATACCGCACTCACGAGTCACGTGGTGGCCGAGAAGCCTCCTGTACCGAGTGTCTGCTGACTCATTCCGAACGAACGAGAAGCATCAGCAAGCGTAGAATCATCAGGCCAGAATATCTTCGATGACGGCGGCCTTGCGCCCGGCCGTGACAAGTTGCGGTTGACCACTGTGGTGATAGACCAGCTGGTTCCAGTCGAGACCAAAGAGCTTGAACAGCGTCGCCTGATAGTCGTTCGGCGTAACGACGTTCTCGACGGCGCGGTGTCCAAATTCGTCGGTTGCTCCGTACACAGTGCCCGGCTTGAAACCTCCGCCGGCAAACCAGATGCTGAATCCCTGGCCGTTGTGATCTCGACCGTGCTTGCTGGCATCACCCTGATCCTGCGTGACCGGCAACCGGCCAATTTCACCTCCCCAGTGCACAATCGTTTCGTTCAGCATTCCTCGCTGTTTCAGATCTTTCACCAGAGCGGCCGACGGCTGGTCTGTGCGTCGGCAGATGGAAGGCAAAGAGGTCACGATGCTGCTGTGATTGTCCCATGGCTGCCCCGCCAGAAACAACTGCACAAATCGCACGCCTCGTTCGACCAGCCTCCGCGCGATCAGACAGCGTGTGCCGTATTCACGAGTAGCGTCGTTATCCAGTCCGTAGAGCGTGTGTGTGGCTTTCGTTTCCTTTGAGACGTCAAGTGCCTCAGTCGCTGCCGTCTGCATTCGCGCAGCCAGTTCGTAGCTGGCAATTCTGGCGTTCAGATCCGGCTCTCCGCGAAATCGATCCGCGTGCTGACGGTTTAACACCTGCAGAAATTCAAGGTTTTGACGCTGCGGTTCTCCCTTCAGGTACGACGGAGCATCAAGGTTCAGAATTCGTGGTTCCTGGGGGCGCAGTACTGTACCCTGATACAGCGGGGGCATGAATCCGCTGGACCAGTTGTGCGTGCTATCGACAGGATGGCCTCCGGGATCTGTCAGCACCATGTAGGACGGCAGATCCTGGGTTTCGGAACCGAGGCCGTATAGCAGCCACGAAGCGTAGTGTGGCCGACCCAGGACACCCGGAATGCCACCGTGAAAATAACGGATCGAAACTTCGTGTCCGTTGGCCCCCGTGTGCATGCTGCGAATCAGGCACATGTCGTCGGCGATTTCGGCGGTGTGAGGCAACAGTTCCGACAGCTCCATGCCGCACTGCCCGTGTTTGCGAAACCTCCACTGGGTTCCCAGCAGCTTCTTGCTGGCCGCATTAACGAAACTGTAGGCAATATCGCCGTTGTAGTCGGTGCCATCAAATTTCGTGAGCTCCGGCTTCGGATCAGTCAAATCCATGTGCGCCGGACCACCATGCTGAAACAGTGATATCATTGCCTTTGCTCGAGGCTCGAAATGCCCCTGCTTTGGCAGCAGGTCAAATGTCTGTTCTGCGGTCGCGACACCGGGTGGCTTTGCCTGAGCACCGTCGTGATTCAGCAACCAGGCCGCCGCGACCGTGCCAACGCCGAGCGAACCCTGTCGCAGAAACGCACGGCGGTTATGCTGATCATCGAAGGTGGGTTGCATCATGATTCTCATTATTCGACGTACAGAAACTCATTTGAACTGAAGAGCGACTGACACAGACTCACGATCGCCTGTCGAACAGGCGTCCGTTCCGCGGGCAGAGTCACAGAATTCTGTTTGAGAGTTGCGATCTGTGCCGCGGCAAATTCGATGGACAGTCGCAATTCATCATCCGTCGGAGTCCGACACAGAGCCAGTTCCCATGCTCGAATAATCTGTCCGGCGATTACGGCTGGCATTTCGGCGGGGCCACTGAATGCAGCGACAGACGCGATTGATTGATCGGGCTGGCCGTCAGACTTGACTGTGATCGACACCGGCCAGCTGAACGAATCAGAGGTGTGAGTGCCGTTGGCGTCCGTGACAAAGTCGATCGTATCACCGGACTGAACGGCAAGGCCAGTCAGGTTCGTGTCGGCGGCACCGTTGAACGCATGCCACTCACCCGCTTTCCCGGACCTGCTGGAAATCACCCGGCTGCGTACGCCATTTCCATTGGCAGAACCGTGACTCAACTTTCCGGAAATCGCCACCGTTCCATTGGAAGATGCAGTCCACCGACGGATGACCGCGCGGCCGGTAATATCCGGGTGCCCGCCGTTCGCGTGCAGCAGAACGTAGCCCAGCTGCGGATCAGGCAGCGCTGGTCCGGCCTGCCACTGAGACCCTGTGAAATGAGTCAACTGCGTGAAACTCATAACGCGTCCAGCGGTTTCATCGACGGCGCCGAAGCCGTACTGCCAAGCGCTTGCCGGAGATGTAATCTTCGGCAGTGAAGCCATTGTGGCAGCGTCCAGCGGGACGGCTTCTTTTGCAACACGCTCTGCCATTTTGCCGGCTTGTTCCAGTGTAAACTCTCCGTTCATCAGCATCAGTGACTGCGTCGCAACGGTCGAATTCTGTCGCATTTCGCAGTTCGTCTGCATCACAGGAGCATCGAACGCCTGCATCATGGCAACAGGTCGACTTCGCCTGGCCTTGATATACAGACTGCGACGTGTCTGACTGCCGTCCACAATGACCTGCCCCGTGTCGTCTTCCTTAATCCCAACAGGTGCGCCAAATGGTGTGCGGTCCAGTTGCCCCGAAGCGGCCAGCATACGATCGCGAATAGTTTCTGCGTCCAGCCGAGTCAGTATTCTTCGAGTAAACGGCACCACACCCGTCGACCGCTCCGACTGTGCGGAATCTTCCGAGGTTTGCCGCCAGACGGTCGATGTCATGATTTGACGGTGCAGCTTTTTCAGACTCCACCCCTGCCGCATAAATTCATCGGCCAGCCAGTCCAGTAACTCCGGGTGAGAGGGCCGGACACCAAGCTTGCCGAAGTCAGCCGGTGTTTCGACAAGTCCTTTGCCAAAATGGTGCAGCCACGCACGATTGACAATCACACGAGCAACCAGCGGATGTCGACCACTGGTCAGCCATTGTGCAAAGGCCAGTCGCCGACCGGTGGATGGCAGGGCATCACTATTCGCAGCAAACTCGGGACGCTGCCCTTCAGGAGCCGTCACGGTCAGTGATGCCGGCAACAGTGTCTGCTTCGGTTGTTCGTGGTCTCCTCGAAAAAACAATTTCGTTTCGGGAACGTGATTCGAGGGTTCGCTAAGAACTCGCAGGAATTCCTCAACTGGTTTTTTCGCGCGGATGTCCTTGATCCGCGTATCAAATTTTGCGAGCTCCGGCTTCGATTCAGCGATGTATTGATAAAGGTTACCGGAATTGATGTTCACGCTTGGATTTTGTGCCAGCAGCTTCTTCTGTTCCTCAGTCCGTTTGTCACCTGCTGTTTCATAGGCTCCGCGCAACTGCCCGCGTAACGGCTCGGGAAACTTCATCAACTCAGCGTCCACCGCCTGCTTCATGTACGCAGCAAGTCTGGTCGCCCGTTCATCGGCAACGACTTTGGTTTCCGCCTCCACCGCTGCTGCCTTTTCACGGTCAGCCTTCGTGTACAGAGAAACTCGTCGAGCATTCGGGACCTTCCATGCCTGCCAGTCCAGCGCCGGTTCAAACACAGCCCGCAGCGCATAATAATCGGTGTGCGGAATCGGGTCATAACGATGATCGTGACATTGGGCACACTGAATACTGAGCCCCAGCAGCGACGTGCCCAGAATCTGCAATGTGTCAGCCATCACCTTGTTGCGGGCCACTGCATCGTTGGCTCCACTACCCGTTCCGTCGGCTGCCATGCGAAGAAATCCAGTTGCCGTCAACAATGCGGTCTGGTCGCTGGTCAGATCACCGTCCTGAGGCCCGGCAAGCTCATCGCCAGCCAGCTGTTCGGTGATGAAGCCGTCAAAGGGTTTGTCTTCATTCAATGCGCGGATCACCCAGTCACGGTACTTCCACGCCCATGAGCGTTCCGCATCGCTGTTGGTGTAACCTTCGGAATCTGCGTACCCCGCGACGTCCAGCCAATGCCGGCCCCAGCGTTCGCCGTAGTGCGGTGAATCCAGCAGTTCGGTCAGCAATCGGTCGTACCAGTCGTCAGCCGTGTCTTCGGCCCATATCTGTAATTCTTCGGGCGACGGCGGTAATCCGACCAGATCAAAGTACGCTCGTTTGATTAAAGTTCTGCGGCCAACGTCCGGGGAAAACCCGCTATCCTGCGGCATGGACTTCAGAACCAGCGCGTCAATCGGTGTGCGCACTCGAGAGTCCGGAGGAAAGCTTGCAGTGTCAGGCACTTCCGGACGCTGAATCGGGAGGAAGGACCAGAAGCTGCGTTCTTCCAGAGTCAGCCCCAGTCCAGGAGAAATCGTTTCCGGTTCCGGCCGAGCTGTCTTTGCTCCGGCAGCAATCCAGCGTTCAATGATTTCGATTTCAGCGTCCGGGACTCGATGTTCTCCCGGAGGCATTTCGCCATTTTGCAGACGGTCCAGTAAATAGCTTTCGCCAGGAACGCCAGGAGCGATCACCGCGCCACTTTCGCCGCCCTTCTGCATGAAGCGAACAAGTCGCAGATCCAGGCCGCCCTTCACGTCCTCTGTGGCGCCATGACAGTCGTAGCAGTGAGCACGAAAGATAGGACGAACATCTTTCTCAAATGTCAGCGGTGGCGGCGCGTCATCCGTGGCCGGCAATGAGGCTGGCAACAATGACAACACAGTAACGAATAGACGCACAATCATGGCAGCTGTTGTTGAGGCACAACACCTCGGACCTGCAGCAGGCAGACGAAGGTAGGGGCACAGGTTATGGGGGAGGGAAACAATTGGAGGGACATCAGCATGCCGCCGACATTCATTAGGTTAGCCGACCGCTTCCACTGTCGTCAATTGAATAAGTGCTGACAACGCTCGATCGGGTGCATCCGATCGCGGGAGGAGCCACGCCGCCCTGAGTTTGCTCCTTTCCCTCGCGTTGTTCGTTGTCCTGCGAATCAGTCTGCGCGAGGGAGAGGATGGGTGAGGGCCCGAACGTTGCACTTTCCCCTCACCCCGACCCTCTCCCTCGATGGAACAGTCTCAGATATTGCAATCTCCACGTCGGGCAAGAGGGGGCAAAGGAGTACCCGTCAGCTTCCCGTTCAACACCCACCAACCAACGGATGCAACCCGCTCGATCTGTGTCGATCACGTGACGACCTCCAGCCGAAAGACGGCTCAAGATCTGCTTCCTGCTGTTCATCTGAGAATGCCTCGATTCCAATTCCACTAATGCGGATACGCATTCGCACGGCCTCGGCGGAATGCCTGGCGGCTGAAAGTATTCTGTCATGCTGCCGACAGGCGTTTCTCATTCATTGTCTCCGAAGATTCTGCTGAGGGTTCGCTGAAGAACATCTGAGCAGACAAGGAGAGCCGGATTGGCGCGACTGCCGCGGAGCTCCTGGTCCGTGCCAGATCAGTGTCGGCGCCCTTGGTGATGGATCACGCGCTGATCTTCGCACTGCGCCGCCGCCGAAATATTCAGCACATCGCCGACAGCAGAATCAGGACAAGAATGATGCCTCCATTGATCGCATAAACGATCTCGTCATCACCAATCCCGCGGACGATCATGAGTCGAGTCACCAGGCCCTGAGTGCCTGCTGCAGCCACGCCGAATGCCGCACCATAGCGATCAGTTCTCCACACCGATACGCCCCAGATCAGCATCACCGGAACGCTGATCAGAAACAGGAGGCCCCCCTTGTGATCTGTTCCCGACGACGCCAGCAGGAGAACGGTAAAGCCACAAAACGCGGCAACGGCGAGGCTCACGAACACCGGCGGAACGCAAGACCTGACCGCCCTCGGGTCTTCCGGCGTGGCGGCGATCACGGCCGGGGCCGCATATGGATTTGTATTCACGTCACTCAATTCAGACTGCCGTTGGGTTCAGGGACAACGCAGTCATGGCGTTGAGGTAACACGGCATTTCTGACAGCTGCCCAAACGTCCATGGAGTCAGCTAAGCGGCAGGCCGAATGCCGCCTCAGATGCCCGTGGGAGCCGGGCAGACAGCCCTCACAAGTCACTCACGCGAGAAGATTGAATCAGACACGAAAAAAGACGGTAAACTAACGTTTTCCGTCTTTTGTTTGTAATTTCAATCAACTCCGCCGCGGAGCAGGTTCTTGTCTCACCAGCTGACAATTCAATTGGTTAGCTCGCGTCGTCCTGAGCTAAAGCGATGCCCAGTGCCGTGCCACCAATCACAAGGGCCCCCAGAGCAATCTGCTGGCTTCGAGTGAGCGAACGAATGCGGTCCTGAATCCCCTGCCCGCGAACGAGCGTGTCTGCACCGTCCAACGTGACAAGAGCAATCGATTTTAGCGAACGTGGAGGTGCGGTTCCGTTGGCCCACAGACGACAGGCGAACGTTTCGTCGCCAATCAGGATAATGCACTGTCCACCGTGGAGGCCGCGTACAGAAAAACGGCCCGCATTATCGGTCGTGACCTTGTGAATGTCTTTTGCCAGCCGAATAGTTACTACAGCACCAATCAGCGGCTGCCCGGCATTATTGACGAACTGTCCGTTCAGGACTTCGCCAGTCGCGAGTTCGACATTCCTGAGTTTCACCCGTTCGGCGGAGTTAGCGTGAACGGGTGATCCGTCTGCGAAAGAGGCCGCTGGGGAAACCAACAGCGAGGTGAGAAGAACACTGGTGACGACTGTTCGCATGTCCATTGCCTTTACATCAACGAATGGAGGGATTTCCGTTCATTGCGTATCTTCGGCAATTGACAGGGGACGGAATCAGCCGTCTTATTCAGAATTCTTCCAGTGTTGGGCAAACTATGCTGAAGATTGACGTCTACCCGGAAAGAATCTTCCGGGCAGTATCAATCGTGCGAGCATAATTAGCTCCCATCGTTATTTTCTACAGCAAGTACGATCGCGACAACCGCACCAGCCAGCAGTCCGAGGCCAAGCAACTGGCCATTAGTGACTCCGCCAAGGCAACCGTAGCCATCGTCATCGCAGCCTTCTGCACACTCCTCGTACTGACCACGAACGATCGGTTCCTTTGTGTGAACAATACCGAACTTGGTGAGCGACTTCGGCGGCGCAGTACCGTTCGTCCACAATCGGCAGGCATAGGCTTTGTCGCCAACTACGATCGCACAATTGCCACCGACTTTGCTTTCAACGCTGAATCTGCCCCTGGCGTCTGTCGTGGCGTCCTGTGCGCCGGCCTTGGTGCGAATCTGCATCTTTGCGTTGCTCAACGGCGCACCCTTGGCGTCGACAATATGTCCGGCGACCGTGCCGGCAGTACTGAGCTCAACATTCTGAAGGGACACCTTTGACTTTACGGGAGCAGGCCCCGCGAAAGCAGAAGGTACTGTCGGGAGTACCGTCATCGAGAAGACGGTTGCCATCACAATGAGAAGACGCATGATTTCCGTATCCTTAACTTCTGGCCCTGCAAGCAGCCTCAAAGAATTTGGGCAGCAGGAACGTTTCGTTGAGTGAAGATGCACGAGCAGGACGGTCCATCCGCCTGCACCTATTATCCTACACATAATGATCGGGTCAGAAATCCCGGGATTGTGGATTCTTTTCGGTCGATCCGAATTGTCTTTGGCGTAAGGCGCAGATCCTGCGATCGATCAGCCAATTCTGCAGCTAGGACTATAGAAGCCGCAGATCAGGCGCTTGTTTTCAGGCGTCTGCTGACGTCCAGTGCTTTATGACAAACAGCTCCGGACATACTCAACCTCACTGAACCGTGCGGAGGCTGAACTCAAACCTTGACAATATTGCTGCCCCCAAAGACCTGAGACATTTGAATGTGCGGCATGGCAAAAACAGAATCCGCTTACGCCGCACGCCGATGCTCTCTGTAGCGCGCAGGAAATTCAGTGTGGTGTCGATTCACGAGCACATTTCCCATCACAATCGCGTCCATGTCAGTCCGCAGGAAGCAACTTATGGCCTCCTCCGGCGTGCGAACGATCGGTTCGTTCTCGTTTAGTGACGTGTTCAGCACGATGGGAATACCCGTCTTCTCATGAAATCGGCTGATGAGAGAATGGTACAAAGGATTGGACTGCCGGGAGACGGTCTGTAGTCGTCCCGTTCCATCCACGTGCGTGACGGCTGGAATGATGGAGTGTTTTTCGGGCCGAATCGGGAACACCTTTTCCATGTATGGTGTTGTCTCGGCGACCTCGAACCACTCATTGACGTGCTCTTCCAGAATACTGGGCGCGAACGGACGAAATTTCTCACGGTACTTAATCCGCAGGTTGATGATGTCCCGCATGTCAGTGCGCCGCGGATCCGCCAGAAGTGAACGGTTTCCGAGCGCACGAGCGCCAAATTCCATTTTCCCCTGAAACCAGCCGACGACCTTCCCATCGATCAACAAGTCGGAGGTTCGGTCAACGAGTTCCGACGGATCCAGACGCTCAAACGGTACTCCCGCCTTGTCTGCTGCATTCACGGCATCTTCATCGTGGCTTTCGAACCCCCAGTACGCGTGATCCTGCACAAAGCTTCGTGGTTTCCCCAGAATTCGGTTCCAGACATAAAAGGCGGCACCAAAGGATGTTCCGTTGTCCGCAGCACCAGCCGGAATGTAGACCTCTTTAAACGGAGTGTGCGAAGTAATTTTCCCGTTGGCGACAGAATTCATCGCCACTCCACCCGTCATACAAAGATTGTCAGACTTCGTTTTCTCATGCAGACGATTCAGCAGGTGGATTATGATTTCTTCGGTGACGACCTGCAGACTTTTCGCGATGTTGTCATGGCGAGCAGTCATCTCCTCGTCCTTGCGCCGCATTGGTCCAAGTTCGTCGACCAGTTTTTGGCTGTGAAACGGTTCGACAATTGGCGCCCCGTCGTTCCATTTCATCTTCACTCCGTTTTTGTGGTGAGTGAAGTAGTCCAGATTCAGTTCAAATGTGTCGCCACGGGGCTGAATCATGCGACGGATCACGTCAGCGAATTCCGGTTCACCGTATGGTGCCAGGCCCATCACTTTGTATTCGTCGCCGTAGTAGGGAAACCCGAGATACATCGTCAGGGCGCTGTAGAGAAATCCGATGGAGTGAGGATAATAGACGCGATCAAACTCGTCCCAGTTCGTCCCGTGTCCATGAGCCGTCAACGTGCTGGTAAAGTCTCCCATCCCGTCGACGGACAACACGGCGGCTTCATCAAAAGGGGACAGTAGAAATCCGGCAGCGACGTGCGTCTGATGGTGTTCAATGCGGTGGATCTGAGCTCGAATTTCACTGCGGTCGACACCCAGACCCTCAGCCAGTTGCTGGTCCAGACCAAGAGTTTTTCCCTGTCGTTTCAGGCGGTCGATAATGGCTCGCACACCGGGACGGTGAGTCGCAACGAACGCAAGGCGTTTCATCAGATTCGCGCGCGGATTGAAGGATACGGCGATGTGATCCACATCGCTGATTTCAATACCTGCGGCATCCAGACAATACCGGATCGACTGAGACGGGAACCCGGCCCAGTGCTTGATGCGATTCAGCCGTTCTTCTTCGACCGCTGCAATCAGCTGACCGTCCACGACCACAGCAGCAGATGCATCCCCGTGATAGGCATTGATTCCAATGATGTTCATCGACGAGCGATTCCTTTCGCCAGAAGTAATGGTCGTTTGCGTCATGCCCCGCCCTGTCAGTCAAACGCCTGCAGAACGGCGAGATACCCACTGACAAATGCCCGGCCGCAATCCGCCAGACAGAGCTTCACAAACGAGCAACATGCCAAACCTGTCCTTTGAACATTTGCTGCAGAACCTGCCAGTGCGGCTCCTTTCAGGTGAAAGTTCGCCGACAAGACGGATCCTGCGTACATTTTTTAGTCGCGCAGGGAGCACAGCGGCAAGATCAGATTGGGGGCCAGACGGCGTCGCAGCCCCCTGACGGTTTAGTGCCGGGAGAAACCGGCAGAAACTGCCAGTTCGTTCGAGCCACAGTTCACGCCAGGCAGAGAAGCCGCGTGTCAGGAATTCGCGGCTGTGGTCACGCAGCGGTACGGTCGGGCGTTTTATCCGTAACGACACCTGAATGCGGCAGTGGCGTACCAAACAGCATTTGGTGATAATCACCAGGCAGGTCGTGCGTCCTGAAGAACGCAGCGGCAAGATTCAAAGCGCCTCGACGCCACGACTGCAGCTCAAAGACGTTCATCCGGCACAACTCGTTGATTTTTTCCGCGAAGCGACCGGGGACACTCAACGGGACATCCCACCCGGCCTGCTGCTGTTCCAGATTACGCCACATGGTCTTGTCACTGATAAGGGCCGGCACGCCCATCGCGAACGACTCAAAAATCGCGTGCCCGAAATTTTCGCCCTGTGTGGGAGCCACCGTTGCATCACACTCGGCACAAATCGCCTGAGTTTCATGGTGTGGCAGGGGACCTCGAAACTGAACTGTGATGTTGCCCGGAAGCGTACCCACGATTGCCCTGCACCTCTGATAATACGATTCGTCTTCCACGGGCCCCACAATATCCAATCGGCATTGCCCAGCAACCTGCTGCAGTTGCTGCAGCAGCAGCAATAGGTTCTTGACAGGGTGAATGCGCCCGACAAAACACAGGCGGCATGCGCCGGGTTCTTTATCGTGTTCTGTCAGCTTGAGCTGCGGCAAGCACGGAATGTTCGGAACGCAGAAGATTTCGGCGCCGCTGCCAAACACGTTGCGGATTTCTTCGACCTCTTCTTCAGCTGTCGCATGAAAGACCACATTTCGCATACTGCGTGCCAGCCGCAGCAGAGCCAACAGTGGTTGCTTCTTCCATGACTTCATCTTCAGTGCAGATGGCTTCAACATCCCGCGGGGAGCCAGGACGATGCGCCGATTGTTGCGCCAGCTGCGTTGGCTGAGCAGCGGTCGCAAGGCGAACGCAGAACTGAAGATCCCATTCAGGTAGATCGTATCCGGCTCAAACCCAGCGACCGCATCCCGGAACGCTCCTCCTCTTCGATAGCGCGGTGTGGCATAAAGCACACTGGCTCTGTCGCGCCAGCACTGCCAGTCATCTGCCTTTATCGTCGAGAATCCATCGTGATCCCCATGATCGCGATCTCCGGTGACCACCGCGATATTCGCATCCGTGTGCAGAAGATTGACCAGATTGACACAGCTCTGCACCGGTCCCCCTGCACGCACAGCCGGATCAAACCAATCCACAGCGACTAATAGTTTCTGCTTCTGGAGATCAGTCACAAGGATGTTGAACTGTCAATACCAACCGGACCACAGTGATTCGTGTCAGGCTGCGGATGATGTATGTGACGTAGAGGAAATGCTTTGTTTTACCTGCGGCGACGCAGATATAACTTTTCGTCCTCGTCGTGAAATCGGCAATTCGAAGAACTCGAACGAGATTGCAGATACAGCCGTCGTCAGCAGCAGCACTCCGGAGTACAACAGAATGTTTCCCCATGTCGTGCCAAGAGCTTTTACGGGTAACACGTTCAGCACAAGGCTGATGCACAGCACGTGATAGCAGTAGATCCCGTACGATATCCGTCCCAGATAATTCGAAATTCGGTTATCAAGGAAGCGGACCGGTGATCCCGGGCTGAACGCCGTACTGCTGACGATAATCCCAAACAGTACGGACAAAGGCAGGTGAACTACATTGTCCAGTCGGGTGCCGTACAAGAGAAAGACAGGCGGAACAGCAGCTGCTGCGAGCCACACCGTCCAAGGATGCGCCAGCAACGATTCCATCCGCTTGCCTGTCGCTAATGCGAACCAAGCGCCGACAGCCATGCATTCGAACTTCATCGTTGCAGCAAAATGAAAAACAGGTTGCGGATTGTGAAACAGTATCGGACCAAGTAGTAACAATGATGCTTTGACCGTCAGGATCGCCGCGATGAACGCGACAATAGAACGATTCAGATTCCGCGATCTCAGCACTACGAACGGCCAGAAGCAGTAGAACGTCAATTCAACCCCAATGCTCCAGAGATGACTGATATTGGGAACTCGCTGAAGAAAGGAAGAAGCGACATGAGGTTGCGCTGAGACGAACGCGAAGAATTCAGGCACCTGCGGGCCCGTTGACATTTCGTCAGGGTAGGCAAAGAGAGAGAACCGGGGAAGGACGAGAAAACCCAAAACGACCAACAAGTAGTATAAGGGAAGAATACGAAAGCCTCGTCGCCGGTAGAAGTTCGGCAACACGGTACTCAGTGGTTTCATTCGCTCCTTCTGCAGAAGCCAGGTGATCAGAAATCCGCTGAGCGCAAAGAAAAAGTAAACGCCTGCGGGACCGAGATTCTGGACCCAGACGCTGTCCCAGACATTGGCGAGTCCGTGGTATCGCTTATGAAGTTCCACATGGGTGATAATCACAGCTAAAGCGCTGTACCAGCGGAGTGAATCGAGACCTGACAGGTGTGTCGATGATGTTACTGTGCCTGGACGCATCAATTCCTGCTGCCATGAAACGGCACACACCTGACTGCCCGGCGGACATGGCGAGTGACATTCGACCGCATAACTTGGTTACCGGAGGCCGGAGGGATCCCCACCGGGAGATAATGGGCTTTAGCGTGCTTGTACATGCTGCCTGACCGGTCGATTGGCCATACGGGAACGATAACGAACGTTCGGTCGCGATTGACGATTTCCTCGTGGGGAATCGGCTTTTTGACTTTGCAGATAGACTGCACCGAGTACAAACAAGGGGAGTCCGTAATCAACCCAGCTTCCAAGTTTTAACGACCGGCCGACGATCGCCATAATGAAAAACATGCACCACAGATCTGCCCGGCGATTGGTCACGAAGTGCCAGATCGTAAGCACCAGCACCAGCGCGCCAGGTATGCCGAATTCGGAAATGATCCGAATCAAAAGACAATGCGCGGGTGGCGCATTAATTCCGTACCACTTGTGATTTTGGAATTCAGTGTTCCAGTAGAGCCGGTCATATGCGATCGCGTGACCACAAAATCCATTTCCAAGGATCCGTCCTTCCGACAGACTACTAATCATGACTTCGAAATTCGTAGCAAACGACAGCACAGTCAGGTTGGATGTCTCCCATGGTTCTGCGTCACTGTCCATGTGCGTTTCCATATCAATCAGTCGGGACGAAATGACCTCCGGCAGGACTTCGACCGGAATCATCATCAGAAACGGCGATAACACAATCAGCAACAATACCACAATGATTCCACGACGACTGTAGAATGCCAGCGAAAATGCGACCGCGACAACAGCGAGTGCGGTGGTGGAAATCGTCAGCACAACGCTGCCGAGTATGACAGCCGCACGACGTTTGGCCCGACCGCTTCGGCAGTATCGGAAGCAGTAGTAGACACAGGGGGCCGTTGCCACAGCGTAATGCGAAGGCTCCCCGGCAAACGAATCGAGTCGAAGTGGGAGTTTAAGAAGAATGTTGATTCCAACAGCAGACAGACAGAACTGGGCAATTCCGAAGAGCGCGGCGATAAAACAGACATTTACGTAGGCGGCCGCCAGCTTTTCGGCCGAACAGGCCAGCAGGAACGCACCCAGGCCCAGATAGACATAACTGACCGCCAGCACCTGTCGTACGAACATATCTGAAACGGGGTAGCCATACAGAACGAACAACCCAACCGAAGAGACGATCACCCCCATAAGGACGGCCACCAGACCGGACAGCCGTTCCGGTTTGATAAACAGCATGAATCCGGCAGCGGCAATCAGTAACTGGTACACATCAATTAACGCTCCGCCAAAATAAAACCCAAAGGGCTCTTTGGAAAACACGGTGACGGCAAGAAAGAATTCTTTGGTTGGTTGTTTCATGTCAGTTTTGTGCGTCGACAAACCTTGATTTGCCTGGCTGCAGTGCCCGACGCCCGAGTGAGCCCACGACGGCGATAGTTAAGCCGAGTTCATCTGGAATTGCAGAGACCGGCTGCTGAATCGGGATCCGCCCGAGTCCACGTCGTGTGTAGTCGTGGACTGACTAAACCCACCCGAGTCTTGCGGCCGTACCGGATGCATACTTCATGAATCGTTCGTCGTTGAGCATGCGTTGAATACCGCCTCGTAGTGGTAGCAAATCTCTTCCCAGTGCCGTCTGCATTTTCGACGAGTCCGGTTGACGGCGTCTCATGTCGCCCTCTTCCAGGGCAGACACATACTGGATCTTCGATGTCGAACTCACCTCAGCAATTACGACTTCGGCGAGTTCCTTAACGGTGAACATCTGCTCGCTGCCGATATTGATGGTGTCATTCACGAACAGGTCTTGTGCCATGCAGTTGAGACAAGCGTCGACATTGTCATCGACGTAGCAGAAAGTCCGAGACTGACTTCCGTCTCCGTAAATCGTTAAGTCCCGTCCGTGGATGGCATTGATCAGGAAACGTGGAACAACAAAATCATAAGACTGGTTCGGCCCGTACGTATTGAAGAAGCGAAAGACTGTGTATTCCAGACCGAATGCCTGGTAGAACGATCGCAGATAGCATTCACCGACATTCTTGACGACGGCGTACGGGAGTCGGGAATTCAACGGCGTTTGATGCTCGCGTTGCGGGATTTCGACCGGTTCGCCGTAGACCTCTGACGAGGACGAAAAGAAAACTCTGCTCACCCCCGTGTTTTTGCAGAGCGCGAGAATGTTCTCGAATCCTCTTATGTCTTCCAGAACTGAGATGGGGTCCCTTAATGTGCGCTGGACACCAACAACAGCCGCATAGTGAAAGACATAATCAAATCGATGCCCCAGCATGACCTGACTGATCTCGAGCGGATTGTTGCAGTTGGCCTGAATGAATTGAAAGCTCTTCGAATTGTCCGGAACCAGTTCCTTCCTCCCCGTCAGCAGATTGTCGACGCCGACGACTTCCAACTCACCTCTCTTCAACAATCCATGCACCAGCGATGACCCCAGTTGACCAGCGGCCCCCGTAACCATAACACGCGGCATTCAGTTCTCCTCGCTCTTGTCTTGACTCGATGTATTCACAGCATTTAAGCCTTAACTACGCAGCACGCTTCAGCGAAGCACTCCAACTGTCAACAGTCAGTTCAACGCCCGACCTGTGACTTTCCTGGCTCATTTCGTAAAGCCGTTGATCCGTTACAGCAGCGACTTTCCCCAGCGCCGCCGCAAGTGATTCGACGTTGTGCGCCTGAAAGGTATATCCGTTGGAGCCTTCCTTCAGGAACCGCCATGCTGATGCCACGCGATCACTACATACAAGTGGAAACCCGGAAACGGCGAATTCATGCACGGCAACACCCCAGTGGTCGTAATGAGACGGCATCACGAACACGCCAGCCTGCGCGGCAATGCCGGGAAGATTTTCCGGTGACGTAAAACCCAGATGCTTAATGTCGTCCGCAACAGGCTTCTCATCTTCCAGTTCACCGCTTCCCACGCACCATAGTTCCCAATCCGAATCAGGATGTCTTTCCTTGTACAATCGAAACCCCTGCCAAAGGTCGCGCACACCTTTCAACTCAAGGTACCGTCCAACATAAAGAAACCTGTGCGGGAATTCAGCAGCCTTTGCTTCGTGCGTCCGTCGAAAACACTCGTCAAACGTATTAACATCGCATGAGTACAGGTCTGTCAGGATTCGGTGACTGCTGAAGCCAAGTCGTTTGGCATACACAGTGTGATGCTCACCCGGAACCCAGATTTTGTGAAATATGGCTGGCAGATAGAAGCGTGCAACAACGGCCGCCAACATCTGTTTCGTTGAGCCCTCCCAGTAATTATCACAGGTCAATGTGGTCTCGGCCGCAAGTGACATTTCCGTGGCCACTGCGAGATACTCCTTGTCCGCCCAGCCTGCGCATATAACTGCATCGGGCGCGATCCTTTTCTTGATCAGATCTATCAGATGCGTTTCCCGGCAGTCCGATTTCAAATAGAAGTGTGTCCTGGGTAGCTCACGGGTGGAAAACGGAGACTCCCTGTCAGCAGCGTAATGCACGACGTGGATTTCATCGCCGGAATTCTTTCGCACATGTGCTTCGATGCATGACAGGAAATACCCGGTCACGCGAGTGTGAAGGAAGACAATCTTAGCCATAGTCAGCCTCGTTATTATTTGCCAGCGACGCTGGACTCGGTTAAGCGGCTGTCGTCTGAGAGCGACTGCACTCGTGTTCCAGGACGGCACAAAGAAGTCGCACCGACTGCGGCCCGATCGTGGCCCACGTAAAACGATCCGCAATACGACGTCGGGATTCAAACTTCATCGCCGACAACTCTTCGCCTGAAACCGTCGTAAGTTCTCGGATCGCGTTCGTAAGAGCGATTCGTTTCCGTGGCTGTATCAGGCGACCGTTGTCGTAATCTACTAATAAACACGTGGCGCCTACATCTGTGGCAATGACAGCAGTCTTCCGGGCCATCGCTTCCATGATCACGTTGGGCATGCCTTCGCTCCAACTGGGGCAGACCAGCACATCGATGGAATCGAACAACTCTATCAGACGCGTACGATCCGAAACCTTGCCATGAAACGTCACCGTCGACGGAAATCCCCTTGCCACCGAGTCCGGAATTGGGCCGACTACGTGAAAGTCATGTTCTGCGGGCACGCCCCGGTGCAGCGCCTGAGCAAGTTCTTCCAGTCCTTTGCGTCGTTCATATCGCCCAACAAAAGCGAACGTTCTCCGACGATGGACTTCTGCCGGTAGCGGAGCCTCCAGGAATTGATTGTCAACAGCACCCGGAATCTCAATGATCCTGTCCGGGGATACTCCAAGACGGTTGCGCAACAGGTCTGTAATTCGACCACCGTACGACACAACATAATCCGAATGATCAATCACAAATCTGAATGACGGTCTGAGAAGACACCCATTGAGGCATTCTTTTATCGTCGCCGCCGACTGAAAACTTTCGTAGCCGTGGACGTTGGTAATGATCGGTGGAAGCGACAGACTCTGCTTGAGTCTCGCCTTCAGAAATGCTGTTGCCATCAGGCCCTTTGCATAGATAACGTCTGCAGCCGGACCTTGCAGGTAGTGTTTCAAGTATTCACTGGAAAGTTCCATTGCCTCCGCGATGTAGTGGCCGGGGAAACGTCGATGTCGTGGAGGCTCAAAGCGTTGCAGCGAAACGTTCGACGGCAAACGCTGTGTCAGCTTGTCCTTCGTGCTGGACATCTGCGCCGGCCCCGGATGGTATACGTCCAGATCGACGCCATGCCTGGCTAATTCAAGTGTCATATTGAGCGAATGCGTCTGCATACCGCCCATGACGTATGGAGGCAATCCAGTCGTCAGTAAACTTACACGCATATTATTTGGTCATCGTCTTCGACGTCATGATCGAAGACCAGGAGGGCAGTTTTGACCCGTACAGAAATGAAAGACCTTGCTACGCACCTGATGCCACCAGGCATTTCTCGTACACGTTTCGGAGGCCAGTGAAATGCGAGTCGGGAGAGAATTCGTGCCGCGCGACTCTTGCGGCGTTGGTGGAGAGTCTTCTGTAGAGGTCTGAATCCTCCAGTAGCTGTAGAACAGACTCGCGAATTTTTTCGTGTTCAGAACTCTGCAGGAGTATTCCCGTTTCCCCCGAACGCAGCCACGTTCGTACGCCGCCGACATCGAACCCAATAACGGGCTTGCCTCTCATCATCGCCTCAATGCCAACAATCCCGAAAGCTTCCGGGTAGATGGAAGGAAAGACGACCAGATAAGCGGATTCAATGCTAGCCAGCGTCTGCTCGCGATCCTGCCAGCCGTGAAAAATGACTCGACCGTCAAGACCCTCGTCCTGAACAATCGCATTCAGTTGGCTCCGTTGAGGGCCGTCACCGACAATGTCGAGTACGAGTTCACTCTTTTGCCGAAGCAGAGGGGCCATAACGCGAATCATGACATGCGCACCCTTGATTTCGGCCAGCCTGCCCGCGAACACAATGTGGTACTTGTCATCTCCGGCAGGCGGCAGATGGTCAACGAGCGGCGTGAAGTACGGCACAACATTAAGTCTGGCAGTTGGTGTGCCCGCTTGAATGGATTGGTCACGAATGTAATCGGACATAACCACTACAGCACGGTAGCTCTGCGCAAGATACCCGTTCTCTGCCTTGATGTTTTGGTACATCTTTGCGAAGCGAAGAGGATGTCGAGTGCAACAGCCTTGTCGTAAGCCCGACACATAGCACTTCCACGAGTAACTGACCTCGCAGGGGACGCCGGATTTGCGAAGGAATTTCAGCTGTCCGGGGCACACGAGGTCCGTGGCATGAGTTGTTTTCACACTGGGCAACACGTCGATGCAGGCACTGGCAATGTCGACTGAGTAATTCGTCTGAATGTTGATCAGGTTTGATGACAGACGGTCTGTCAGATGTCGAACGTACTGTGCAGCCTCAGTTTCATGAACGGCGATTGTCTTGTTCTCGAACGTAAAGTCTATGCCACCGCCCGTCTCCACAGCATAGACCGTAGAAAAACGGATGCCATACTGCCCACCATATTCGGCAAGCTGCCTCACGTAGACGTCGTCCCCACCCTTGACGTCGACGCTGTTATGGACAAGCAAAACGTTCACCGACGACGCATCCAGACACAGCTAACCAGGAACGGTTTCATGACACTGGGCAAATAAGAGACCGTCCTTAGCCAGTCCTGAAATTTGTAAAATGGCAACAGGCAACGCACTGTCATTAACGCAGCATACCTCGGCCGCACGCGCAGCGTGTCGAACCAACTGTTTCGTTCTTCGATAAGTTCCGACTGAATAACTTCGCAGTTGGGAAAAAGTCGAGCAACCTGCTCTGAGGTTGGTCGAAACATCGTGTCGATGGGATCTTTGTGGTAGGGGAATCGATTGGGAACGGTCACGAACAGATGAGATCCGCTTTGCATGACCGATTCGATCCTTGCACACAGACTCAACGGATCCGTCAGATGTTCAAGTATGTTGCAGCACATCAGAGACCCAGCCGCTGCACCCTCAAGCTTCTCCCAGAACGAGTCATCAAGTAAATCGCCGGCGATGTCCACACCGGCGGCTTCCTTTTCATCGACATGGATCACCTGGCAGTTACGGTCTTCCAACGGTTTGAAAATGTTTTCGTGGATGAACGGCTGTACAACTGTGCGAAACTCTCCCGTGGAACTTCCCAGGTTAAGTACAGGGCTTAAATCTTCGGTCGGGACGGATGCCAGAACGGTCGACAGCCATTGTGATTCTTCAGGCAGCATTCAGCTAAACTCGTAATTACAGACTCGTCCGCCAGGGCGGAAGTCGGGGTAGGTATAATCAGTGGCGGTCGTTGTCGACACAACCTGTGTGAAAGACTCACTCAGCTTCCACGGTGTCCTGCACGACGCCAAAGCTGAATAATTCATGCAGCCCTCGAAGACCGTTTGTTCCGATCGAGTCGCGTGACGTCAGTTGGTGCAGAAGGATTGTCGTCGACAAGTTGAACGGCCTTTGACGCCTTTCTTGACGGTGTCTCCACAAAACGGAACATCAGGTGTGCCGAAACAACGCTGACGGCGAGAGCTACCACAACCGCCAGGCCGCGCGACCATGTTGAGAAATCCCGACCTGCAACATAATTCAAAATGCTCCAGCCCAGGAGACCATGCAACAGATACAGCGAATATGAGATATCACCGAAATAGTCCCCCCACTTCGTTCGAAACTCCGGGGCAAGAAACACGATCAACACAACGCCACTTGCCGCCAAAGCATGGGCGGCGCTTTCGTTCCAGGTAATCACGGCCAATGCAAATAGACTAATCACGGCGTATTCGCCTTTGCGAATCAGACGCATCTGATACTGCACGAGTTCGATACCTACGACGAAATACGGCAGCCAGCGGAAAACCAGACCGGAATCCGGTCCTTTGATCGTTTCGAACAGGACCGTGCTGCTCAGGATCATGGGCAGCAGACAGGACAAGCGTACCATAGCCTTTCGATGGAACAGAAGTGGAAAGCTGATTGCCACCAGCAAGTAATATTGAAATTCGACCGCGAGCGTCCAGTACGCACCGTTCAGCCAGGTGGCGTCGCTGAAGTATGGCAACCCCCAGTTGAACGGAACCAAATACCCGATGTGAGCGAGGATGGTTGGCGTGTCAGGGATTGAGTAGGTGCCCGCGCCAACCGTCGGATAAATCTCGCCAAGCCACGTTCGCGCAATCCCATACAACGCGAAGAACACGATGGAAATAAGATATGGAGGCTCAATTCGCAGAGCTCGCTTCCACATGAAGCGGCCAAACTTGCGGTACGAATACTGCCCCTTAACCAAAGACAAAGGAATCACTATGCCGGAGATTACGAAAAACACGTGCACACCAAGTGCGCCAAATCCAGCGACCCCGTAAATCGTCTGATTCTCAATGAGATTGGGCGTTCTCAGAAAGTGAAACAACACGACGGCAAGCGCCGCAAGCGCTCGAAGCGTGTTGAGTACGGGCAGATATCCGACCCCCACCGGAACAACTGCTGACTGGGTGGCAGAACTAATTGAGGGGGTCTCCTGCTGAACGACTGGATTGGACACCGCAGTGGCCTTCCCTGGACAATTGCCCGAACTGAATTCCAACAATAATGCCGAATCGGCTTAGGTGCTCTGTGTCGAATACAAAGTAATCAACGCCGAAGTCGTTCGCCCAACCTCGATGACGTGACAGTGAAGACGGCGACAGCCCATGTTAATGTCCAAAACGATTAACACAATGCAGCACCTGTCACCGCTACCGCGACAGGAGCGTCCTCCACGACGCGTCGATCGCACACTGAAATGTGGAGCGTGGCGTCAGGCCGCACGTCTGTCCTGAAACAAAACGTCGATGCCGATCCGTTTCACTTTTTGATACCCGAACGGCCGCAACAACTGTTCAAGACAATCCAGATTTGAATCAGCCGTCTCGATGAACAACGTCGGTTTATACTTATCCAGAGTCTCCGCCGCACCTTGAATAAACTCGTTTTCGAACTCTTCAACATCAACCTTGATGAAGGAAACGGGCGGAAGAGAGTTCTCTAACATGAAGTCGTCGAGTGGACGGACGCGGATGGAATAGCTTTGACTGGACTCATGGTCATAGGATCGAACCAGTGATCCAGCTCCAACGTTTCTGTCAGGAACGGAGAGTGACAGCTCGACCTCTTCGGAACCGAGTCCCAGTTGCCAGGCAACTACTTTTTCGCGCAAGTCATTGTCTGCAATGTGAGCCTGTAATGCGGAAAAAACGTCCGGATTCGGTTCAAAGGAATGAATCACGGTATCAGCAGAAACCCGTCGCGCGAGCGGAAGTGCAAACTGGCCGATGTTCGCCCCGACATCCAGTATTGTGGAGGGCGCTCCTGCAGCCGCCTGAACTGCAAGGTCAATCGTCGGCAGGCACTCTCCCTGCAGGATCATGTGCTGAATCAGCAGACTGGGGTTGATTTGCCAGCGCACACCATCCACCTCATAGCGGGAGGTCCTGTCCGGATAATAGGCATAGGATGGCACCAGCTTTTTCCGGAGACCTCGCGGCATCGTCTTCAAAACGAGGCGATCAACCCCTGACGCAATCTCTAATTTCCGAATTGCTGATTTGGTTCGTCTGAGCATACCACGTGTTCCTTGACTCCGTATCTGCATTCAATTGACAGACACAGCGCGTTTGAGATTTGACTGATGGTTCGTGCGATTGGTATCACGTTGATTAATCAGTGGCATGATGACCTGGACCTTGCGAGCGAAAATCTGTTCCCAGGTATGATCCCGGGCCACTGTCTCGTACGCGTTCTGACCGCATTTACCAAGTACCTCGGGTGCGTCCTGAATCTGTTCCAGTACACGAGCAAGATCGTCCGGATCTTCATTTTCAAAGAACAATGCCGAATCAGAGTCGAAGATCTGAGCGAAGTTTCTGGTTCGTGGAAGTACCACCGTCAGTTTTGCAGCGGCGTACGCGAACGTCTTAATGTTGCTGTAGAAATCGAGCGCAAATGGAATGATCCCGACGTCGTGACGGGAAAGGATTGAAGGCAGATCCTCGTGCCTGAACGGCCCGGTGAAGTGAACGGGAACGTTCGTTGGAATCGCCAGGGAAACGTTTGGATTCTCACGTCCCGCAATCGTAATCTCAAGTTGAGCGTCAGGTCCCAATTGCTGTACAGCGTCGAACAGAATGTCCAATCGATGGTGCTGCATGATGTGCCCGAGAAATATCAGTTTAAGTGGTAGACTCGGGCGTGGTTCGCGTTGAGCGAAGTCTTCCAGCAATTTGTGTTCAATGCCGTTCTGCGTTGTATGAATTGATTCACCGCGGATCCCAAGTTCCACATGCATGCCGCCGATGCAGAAAGACGCATTCGATGACCGATACGCCCATTTCTGCAATTGACCTATTGCACCAAGGACCAGTGAATGATTCGCGTTTCTGCGTTCCTCTGCGTGCAGTCCGTTGATTTCGTAAAAATGCGGTATCCGCATCAGACGAGCCGCCAACAGGCCGGCAAAATGTCCGTACGCAGATCTTTCATACACAAACATGGCGCCGTGCCGCCGAATCGCCCTAACGTAGCGGCCCGTCTCGGCAATCCCTTTCAATACAGTCACGAAATCTTTTGCAGTTCCTGACAGCCAGCCCGGAAGCATGTGGCTTAGTCGTTTCGCGCGACGCTGAAGCCTTTGAAGCACGGATTGACTGGAGTCTGCCTGTACCGCCCTGGATTCCGAATGGTCAGTGCTGTCGGACGGGAACAGTGTCATGGAAAACTGACGTCCCAACTCACGCAGACCGATTTCAATGTGCTGGCGAGCGCCACTGTTGACAGGAATAGAAGGCAACTCGGAAGCAATATAGATGCCCGCTGCGCGCCTTTCTGATTGTTCCATACCGAATCAATTCCGTCTGTTTACGGTCGCATTCCACACGAAGAACACCGGGCCACTTAATCAGCACCAGCCGCCGCTGAACGACATCATGCGGCGTTGCTCCGCCCCGGCAGTAAGCGGTTGATGAGTCCACGCCACGGCTTAAGCAGCGGATACTCGTCGTAAAGGCTCTGGCCAAAGCGATACGCAGTGTGTTCCACTCTGGGAGCACTGATGTACTGGTCAAATTCGTCCTCTGTGAAGCCTAGCTTCTTCAGCACAAACGTTCGATCTTTAGCACACAGCTCCGGGTCATAGCCCGACTCAGCCAGTTGAGACACAGCCTGTTCTCTGGTCAACTGCCCGGAACAGACCAGCGTAGATAGGTGGGCTCGTCGTTTGTCGAACTGAAACTTATTCGGAAGAATATAGCCTTGGTAGAACCGCGTGAAGACAGACTCGTAGTGTTTTCCTCCGTAATCTCTCCACTTGAGTTCATCCTTGATCACCTGTTTGACTGTGTCATACTGAAAGTCTATCCAGTTCAGCGGTGAGATTACTTCGAGCCCGAGGAACCGTTCTGTTGCGCGACGAGCTATTCCCGACATAAGCGGAAATGTAGACAAACTCTTCAGAGGCGCGGTGCCGTGAGCCTCCTGTATTGCCCTGATGTTTGTGGTGTCTGATTTACTGTAGATCCAGTTCTTCGGAAGAATTGCTTCGGTAACCATGTTCATGCCACCCAGGACATGACGGATCCGGTATTTGCGGGCCATACGGTACAGGACCGACATGAATCCATGATCCGTCAGCACCTCAATATCAACAACATTGGCTTTAAAATATGAACGCTGGAGTTCGCGGAATTCGGGCCAGTTGACGACATAGGTGTACAGATCAAACCCAAGCGTTCGAACGGTGTTTTCGATGTTGTTAACAGCCAGCTCAGAATTCCACCCGTTGTCAAAATGCACAACGAGTGGACGCAGCCCGCGTTGTTTGGCGAGCAGACACAAATAGGTGCTGTCTACACCACCACTCAGCCCCAGAATACAGTCATATTTTCGGTTGGCTCCATCCGCTTTGATCTGTGCGGTCGCACTTTGGAGTGCACTGGCCCCGTCGTTGCCGCGCAGCACGTACTTGGCTTCAAGCGCAAAATAGTCGTGGTAATGGTTACAGACGCCTTTTTCATCGAAACGAATCTGTGGGTCTGAAGTATCCATTACTGTTTTCGTACAGATCCTGTAGTCAACGGGCGACTGTGGATCGGTCGACGATGTCGGTCCAGGTAAAACAGCGGTTGTATTCATAATTCGTCAAATAACCTACTCTGAAGTTCACCTTCGGACGGATAGCTGATCAGAATGCCGCGGCTGTGACTCTGAAAAAGAAACATACTGCCAGCAGCGACAGCCGCACAGTCAGCCTCGCTGGCCGCCAACAGGAAGTCGTCGATAGAGCGAGCTCCCCCACATGCGACAACGGGCACGCGAACTGCGGCCGATATTTGCTTCAGGAGCTGCAGGTCATAACCGCTATAACATCCATCACGATTAATACTGTAAACGATGATCTCACCCGCTCCATGCTGGGCAACACGCTGCGCAAATTCCTTTGGTGTGGTCTTTGTTGAGGATGTCCCATTTCGAACATAGACTCTGGTTCTGCCGAAAAAGTCTTTCCTGACGTCCATACACGCAACCACACTCTGAGCCCCGAATCTTTCGGTCGCCTGCCTGATCAACTCCGGACACTCGTAAGCGGCTGTGGACACCACAACCTTTTCGAGGCCGCAACGAAAAAGGGCAGCCATCTGGTCAACGGTACGAACTCCTCCACCATACGCCACGGGCATGAAAGCTTCGCTGACGATGTCTTCAATGGCCGGATAATTCGGTTCTCGACGATCCCGCGTGCAGTCGATGTCCATCAGTAAAAGTTCGTCGGCACCTTTGTCGTTGAAAATCTTGACGGCATTAATCGGATCACCGATGTACGTGCGTTTGCCAAATCGTTCCGTCTTCACCAAACCTCCGTCCGAGTCCAGCAGAAGCGTGGGAATGACACGGATTCGCCTCATGGTAAGTTGTCGGATGATGCAAAATTACGGAGAAACTGCATGCCGAAACGGTGGCTTTTCTCTGGATGGAACTGAACGCCGGTAACGTGATTGCGTTGGACGCCTGACACGAATCGATAGCCGTGCCAGGCATGGCACAGTTCATCTTCGGACGTGTCGCAGATCATGTGATACGAATGTACGTAGTAATACCGTGGAACATCCTGTACTCCCGTGAATAATCGATTGGTCTTATCGAATTCAGTGTCGGCCCATCCCATATGCGGAATCCGGAGACTGGAGTCCAGTTGCGTCGCATCAAACCGCCGCGTGTCTGCGTCAATCCATCCAAGCCCCGGCAAGCTGCCTTCCTCACTGCCACGGGTCAACAGTTGTGCGCCCAGGCAAATCCCCAGAACCGGCGTGTGATCCTGCAG
>JABABI010000064.1 GCA_014238335.1 Fuerstiella sp. | reverse complement strand
GTCGAGCCAATTTCCAATTCGACATCCTGCCGCAGCAGTGCCTCAATGCCTGATCGCTCAACCGTGTTTCCGATCCACAACGGCCCATCACCATAACCCCAAAAGTCATTCGCTCGGAAGTCGGTAGTGTCGCTTCCGTCTCCGCCAATCAGATAATCCACTGAAGTTACACCGCAGCGACAAACGACGATTCCTCGAAGCACGCGGGTGAGTTTTAGTCTTTTGTTCAGGAAGTTCGGGGCGGCGTTCGACTCTGTGGAGCGTTCCTGCCCGTTCTTTTGTGATCGGAAACGGCAGGAGAGCATGGCCATTGCCCAACAATTCGGGCCAATCGTTCGGTCAGCGAGGAACGGCAGCGGGGTCAGTTTTGACGTGATTCAAAACGAATTGGGATGGCCACCCGTGATCGCGGTCGCCTGTTCCGCGGTGGCGGGCGGATTCTGTGGAAACTCACAAACTACAGGCGACCGCCGCAGTGCGGGCAGGTCGGCCCGTTGTTAGTCGGGGGCTGAAGTCAGGCAGGACGCCAGTCCCACATTTGTTGTTTCGGCCAATTCAGGAACAGGAGAATCGACATCGTTGCTGTTCGGTTGTCTCTCCGGACAGCCATCCCACAGTGTGATTTACTTGCTTTTGCCCCGACCAGCAGGTGTACTAATGACCACTACAGGCAACTGGAATCGAAATGCCCTTCAGTTGTCACGCCTTCACTGCGGGTCAGTTGCCATGCCTGAATTCGAAAAGTGTAAAAATTGTGGAGAAGACGGACCGTTTATGGAGACACGGTCTCGAATCCGACGCTTCATGTTCCGACTTCTGCGGAGACGTCGCTTTCGATGCATCGACTGCGGGCGACGTTTCAGCTTGCCGATGAAACCGTCTGCACAAATCTCACGTCGTTGAGGTCTGAGTGGGGAGCTGGTGACAGGAACGTGTCCAGCTGGTGCCCATCCGAATACTCCCATTCGCACTCGTCGTCAGGCTGAAATTTCCCGGCGGCAGACGATTGAATCAATGCTGCACGCCGAGGCCGAATCACCCGGTGACTGAATTCGCCTCCCGACAATCGTTCGTCACCGCATTCGGGCCGTGTCCCCGGTTGGCCGTAATCCCCTGGCAACGTCTGCATCATCGCACTCAGTATGGACAGAAAGCCGGGGATTTCAGCGAGGCAAAATTCATGCTCGCTCAATCAGTGAATTAAGGTCACTGTCATGCCCCGCCGGCGATAATGCGAATGCAGACAGGCTTGCCAACACTGATGGTGCTCTGCATTCGCGTGAGGCCCCCTGTCGTGGTGTCTACCTTCATCACGACCACGGTGTCCGAATTCTGGTTCTCGGCTAACAGCCATCGACCGCTCGGATCAAAAACAAAATTACGTGGTTCCTGGCCACCCGTTTTTTTGATCTCTACATTTGTCAATCTGCCGTTTTTCTGATTGATCGCATACACGGCGATGCTGTCGTGACCGCGATTGCTGACGTAAAGAAACCGTCCAGCAGGATGAACAAGACATTCCGCAGTGCTCTTTCTACCGTCGAACTCCGGCGGCAGCGTTGAGATCTGCTGAATGGCGGTCAGGGCCCCTGTAGCAGAGTTTCGCAAGAATGCTGTCACTTCGCAGGTCAGCTCGTTGTTGGAAAATGCAAATCGGCCCGAAGGATGAATGCTGAAGTGCCGAGGGCCACCTCCGGCTGGAATCGCGACGGAATCCGCAGCCGACGGAACAAGTCGCCCAGCCTGATCATCGAAGCGATAGATCATAACGCGGTCCGTTCCCAGATCCGCCGCATAGGCAAATCGATTGTCAGTCGACAGGTTTATTGAATGGGCGTGAGGCTGCTCCTGTCGCTGCCTGTTGGGACCACTGCCGACATGATTGATCAGGCAAGACCGGGCAGCCAGCGACCCGTTGTCGGCAATCGGGAACACCGCGACATTTCCGCCGACATAGTTCGCCACCAGCAGAAAACGCCCTGTCGCATCGACGTTGCAATGACAAGGGGCACCACCCCCAGTCGGCTGCTGATTAATGAGCGTCAGTGTCCCGTTAGATTTTTTGACACGAAAGGCACTGACCGCCCCAGTGGGTTCACCGCCAAAGTCATTCGTTTCGTTGCACGCGAACACCACATTCATTTGGGGATGAATCGCCAGGAAGGAAGGGTTGTCGGCTTTCGCTGCCAGAGTCGGCGGACTCAGCTGCCCGGATTCATCATCAAAAGTGGACGTGTAAATCCCATCGCTGGAGCTATCGCCCCGAGTGTACGTGCCAATAAACACACGGTGTTCGGCAGCTGTCAATTTGAACGCCGCCGACAGGACAACAATAAAAGTGAGATATCGCATACCGGTAAACTCCGGGCTCTCTGAAAATGTGTTAATTTCACAACTGACGTACGGCCACTTCGGCCGGCGTCGATACCATAGTGGGTCAATGCATGATTTGGAATTCGCAGCATTGATCGCCCTGAACAAACGTTCGCAACAGCATCCGGACCGGCAAGGCACGATCCCATAATTCAGGATTCTGCAAAGTCATCGCCGGTGGGAGGAATCTCGTCATCCACGTATTATTGAAGCTCGACGGACGATCTTCGCCACGGTATACAAAGCGTTCCACAGCCAGGCCGCATTCTATTTCTCCACGGCAACAATCCATCTCCTATGACGACGCTCAATTGTTTTCTGATGCAGCGACACCTCTTCCGAACTCGCAGAGCCGCGATGCATCCGTTCGACCGCCGAAGGGCGTCGTTCCGCTGCTGCTTGCATTCCAGAAAATCGTTTTTACGTGCAAATTTGAATATCCTGCTCGTCATCGTGATGTGTTCAGGCTCCAGTAAGGCACAGGACTATGTCAGTCAGTTGCAGACAGCGGCCATCACCGACGGCAAATCGGCCCTTGGCCACTGGGGTACTGACCCTGACAACTACACAATGTGGAGTTCCCACTCGAACCGCCTCATTCCGGTCTACACCTTCGGCACGAGGCGCGGCGGTTCCGGCGTTGACCTCAACGACTACATCGGCCCGAACAGCGTCTACAGATCGAAGTCAGGTGTCCGTCGAATTTACGGTCGTGTGCCGGATAAAACGGTCCATAAGCACGCGAACTGGATGGACCAGACAAACATCGCTGACATTCAGCGGGCGGCCGCAGCTGCCGGGCGAAAACACATCTTCATCGTCGTCTTTGATGGCATGGACTGGACGACCACTCGACTCGCGGCTATTCATAACCAAGGAGCCGTCACGTACAGTGAAGGTCGGGGAACCGGCACGCATCTCCAGAATTACAACGCCGACGGTACGACTCAGTTCGGATTGATGGTCACAAGCCCGCACAACGAAGGCACTGAGACAGACTCCACAACTCAGACCGTGAACAACCCCGGCGGAACGGTGCCTGGCGGGTATGATCCGAATTCCGGGGGAACAGCGCCGTGGCTACCGCCGGTAGATTCGTCCTATCTGCTCGGAAAACCTGCGGACGGTCAGCCGCTACATGCCTACACAGATTCAGCATCGTCAGCCACCAGCATGTGTGCCGGGATCAAGACGTACAATAACGCCATCGGCGTCGGTCCGAGCGGAGAGCAATTATCGTCGGTCGCTCACGAGTTGCAGCAGGATGGTTTTGCGGTCGGAGTGGTGTCGTCAGTTCCCATCAGTCACGCCACCCCGGCTGCAGCATACGCACACAATGTCGCTCGAAAAGACTATCAGGATATCGCCCGGGACATGCTGGGCCTGCCCTCTGTGTCGCATCCCAATATCGCATTGCCGGGACTGGACGTGGTGATCGGTGGTGGTTACGGAGAGGTGACTGACGAGGCGACGACGCAGGGCAACAACTTTGAAAAAGGCAACCTGTACCTGGCGGACAGTGACCTGAAAAGACTAGCCGTGCAGAACGCCGGCAGGTATCTCACTGCCGTGCGCGAGTCCGGCAAATGTGGTGAACGTATTTTGAAACAAGCGGCCCATCAGGCTGCCGCAGATGGGCGCCGACTGCTGGGGTTCTTTGGCGTCGGTGAATACCACGGCCACCTGCCTTTTCAGACTGCCGATGGGGATTACTCGCCCGTTCGTGGCAGAGCCGAGAATCCGGAAAAATACTCAGAGGCCGATCTCAACGAGAATCCAAACCTGGCTCAGATGACCGAGGCTGCTCTGACAGTGCTTTCATCGCGTCCGACAGGATTCTGGCTTCTGGTAGAAGCCGGCGACGCCGACTGGGCCAATCACGATAACAGCTTCGACAACTCCATCGGCGCCGTAAACAGCGGAGACGCAGCCGTGAAAGTCATCACCGACTGGGTCGACACAAACAGCAACTGGCGGGAATCAGTCCTTATTGTCACCGCTGATCACGGCCATCTGTTCCACCTGACATCGCCGGAACTGCTGATCGATCCAACGACCGCGAAATGTACAAAGTAATTCCGACGTGGACGCATAAGGGCACAGTCCTCATGACCGTGCTTCCTGAGAATTGCGAATTGCGGCGGCATTCTGCAGAACGTGCTGAACTTCATGCGAGATAAATGCCGACGTCGCGGAGTCGGGTGCCTGTAGCGCGAAACGGCCCCTAGCCTGGCGCGAAGCGATCCGAACTCCGGTCTCCAGTTGTGCTCGCTGCATGTGCCGGTGCATAAGCTGCCCCATCTGAACGGCAGTGCGGAATCCTTCTTCTCGAGCAAGAATTCGCAGGTCGGGTGAAACAACAAGCACCGTTGGAAGTGCAGTGATGCGAAGCTGCTTGACGATACTTCCATTGGTGTCGGCATCCAGTCCAACGGCCACAAAGTTCTGGCTGATATCTCGCACCACCCTGGCATCCGCGAACGTCTCTCGTTTCATTCGCCGGCAATAACCGCACCATTCGGCCGAGACCTTGATCAACATGGGCCGGCCACTCTGTTTTGCAATCGCTGCCGCTTCACGAAGATTGCAGTTCCAGTTCACTGCAACTGGTGTAGAGGCAACCGGACGGTACGAATTTCCAGCTGGCCACTGAAAGGACGTTGGCTGGTGCGGATTCACGAAACCAGCAATCGGCCAGGTTCGCCGACGAATCGTACTTAAGTCGTTGACGATTCGTGGCACTGGTGCCTCAAATCGACTGCCGCGAACACGTTGGTCCGTCTGGAGCGGGTCGTGGCAGTCGCAGTTGAGTCCTCGAAATCTTCCGTCCGCACATGCTGAAGCCCTGCCAGCTGCAATAGTGTCGACCAAAGGGTTCAGGTACCACCGACGTTCATTTTCAGAGTCCGCGCTATATTTCAGTGACGCTGCGTGCCCGACAATTCCGAGAGGAGAAGTTGAGTACAGTCGGCAAACCCCGTTCTCACAGGACTGCGCGAAAGTGACTCCGGCTTGACACACAGCAAACGCAACGGCCAGGGCTGACTTGTTCATATCAGTTCTTTCTCAATCAGGGTTTGCGTAATTCACGGGCGTCAACATCTTCGTCGCAGCGCGTTGTTCTCGGGAACTACGAATGCATAGCCCGTGCCAGAAAAGCATCAGTCGTGACGCAGCACACAAATCGGCGGGCATACAGGGCGAAAACGTAAAACTGGATAAGAAAGCACGACTATCAGGCCTCGAAACGTCCAATCGCGGAGGCACTGACAATTCCGTTTCTGCGTCGACAGGATCACATCCAACATCAATCTGACGACACGCAGTTACGACGTCGCAGCGATTCCTGTGAGACCAGCCAACTCCATTGCAACACGTACCTGAATGTCCAGGTATGGCTGTTTCCGCGAAATTACTTTCGCCGTCTCCGACGTTTCAAACAATTTCCCACAATGCTGGCAGAATTCCGGCCGGGCTCATGTGACGACAGCGAACGATCATCTCCTCCAGCGTCCTCGACTGCACGCTCTCCGCTCCTTGCCCCCTGCGTAATGGAATCCCTTTCGCAACTGATTCTTCCACGCTAGCATATGCGAACGAATAAGTCTGAACATACACGTGGGCAACGTATGTCGCAGGTCGTTTGCGTGCGTAACTGAAGGAAAATTCGTGACAGAATTGGCGAATGCAGATCCGAGTCCAGACGCGGATGATGACGACGATGAGGGGTCCGTCACGCGAATTATCCGTCGGATGCAAAAAGGTGACGGGGACGGTGCTGAGCTGTTGTGGGAACGGTTTTATGTCAGACTGAAGTATCTGATGAAGGATCGACTGCGCGACCGATTGCACCTCGTTGCCGACGAGGAAGACATGGCGCTGGAGTCTCTGGCGGAGATGTTTCGCGGACTGTTGGAAGGCAAGTACCCATCTCTGGACAGTCGCGAATCCTTCTGGCGTCTGCTCGTGACGGTCTCCACACGGAACGTACTCGACGAAATCAATCGAGCAAACCGGCAGAAACGCGGGTCGGGTCGGGTCTACCACGAATCAGCGTTCGAATCGTCCAGTGAACACAGCACTGCACTGTTCGAGCAAATCGCCTCATCGACAAAGGCCCCCGATGTTCAGTTAATGATTACTGAACGTTGTACTACAATGCTCGAATCACTCACCGACAAGAGTCTGCAGGCAATAGCGATCATGAAGACGAGCGGCGCCACCAACCAGGAAATTGCCGATTCTCTTCAAATTGGACTCAGGTCTGTCGAACGCAAACTCGCCGAAATCCGCACATGCTGGACGAATCCGTAGAACGGTAATCCTGTGCCAGCCTGATGGCGCTGGTGGTCCGTGGCGTGGGTCGGCGAGGCCTGAACTGACCAAAACGATCTGACGCGCACTCACTATTCAGTCGAATATTAGAGCGGTTTCGTCAGAGTTTTCGCCGGCGAATCAATTCTACAGCGGCACGTCCGTTTGATGGACGTGTTGAGGCACCAGTACCCCTTCGCGTTGACAAGGGACACAATCCGTCAGACATACCCCACTGGGCAACACTCCCGGACATCGTCCCCGCCCCCTAACCCTGCCGCATCTGCAGTGACCTTTGTTCGGTTCCGAGCTACAGGCCAATCTGCACGTCAGGCTCTTGAAAGGCTAAGTTTTCTCCACCTCCTATTCCGTCGACGGTCGAAACGCCCAAAATGATCCCGCAGAATTCTCCGCGTGTCTCGCCACGCGCCGCCCGTAACGCAGCGGTCGTACAGGCTGAAGCACCTGCTGCCGAATTCACCGTTCCAATTGGCGTCAGCTCTTTCAAATTCCAGCCGGGATCTTCGATGGATCGACTGCCGTACAGAGTCAGCCTGAGAGTCGCTCTTGCGCCATGCTTGTGGTCCGCCCCTGTAGGATTGCAGGAGCCGTTTTTTTTTCCGACAAAGGACGTCGGCGGATCACTTTAACGAGCGTCTGCCAGTACGTTTAAGGATCGTGGAGGATGATGTCCTGCGGCAAGGGCGACGACATCCTGTACGACTTGCCTGCAGATGCATTTCCGGATTGCGAGCCGTGAAGTTGCGAACAGATCGAGAAGACTGGAACCCACAGTTACCAAACTGCGAAGACACGGCTGCCCAGTCATGCAAAAACCCAGGAAACATCCTCAGCACAGAACTTCCTGAACACTGCACCTGAAAAGACTTCCGGTACCAAAGTGCCCTTCAGGTCAGGCCCTTTTGATGTTCCTCAATGAAGAATGGATAAATCACCGGTCAGCCACACGGTGGACAGGAGCGCAACGGCGAAGAACGTCCTGAAGAGACAGTTCATCTGCATTTCAATCCGTGTGGAATAATGTTGTGCGGGGTCGAGTGCGTGCTGACGAGTGTCCGCATCTGCCACGATTCCCAAACGAACAGTCGTGGCTGTGGCGATCAGTACCACGTGACCCGTGGTTACAGGGGGCCGGGGGGCAGGTGTGTAAGGAGATATCGCGTCATGAGCATTCGCAAGTGGAGCGTTGTCCCCCTGCCTTCCCGGATACCGTGGTCGCGATTGGGATACGTAAAATAATCAAACGGCTTGGCCAACGCGATCAGGCGATCCACCAATCCCTCGGTGATCTCAAGATGAGTATTCGTCTCTCCGGTGCCATGGATAATCAGCAGGTCGCCCGCGAGGCCTTCGGCAAAGTTGATCGGTGCGGATTTCCGGTAACCGTCCGCATTCTCCTCAAGCGTCCTCATGAAAATTTCCTGAAACCAGGCATTGTAAAGATGCGGCTGCGGCTTGGGTGCCACCGCGATGCCCATGTGAAATACATCCGGATGGCGAAACATCGCATTAAGCGTGTTCGAGCCGCCACCGCTCCAGCCCCAAATGCCCACGCGCGACATATCAACATACGAGTGGGTGCGCCCCAATTCCTGAACCCCTTTCGCCTGCTCCGCCGTGGAAAGAACCCCCAGGGTCGGGAACTCAGCTTTGCGCCACCACGTTCCTTTTGGCGCTGGTGTCCCACGGGTGTCGATGCACGCTACAAGATAACCAAGATCGGAAATCACGCGATGGAAGTTGTCACGGTGGCCACGCCACTTGTCCAGCACTTCCTGAGCGTACGGTTCGTTATACACATAAATAAAGAGGGGATACTTCCGCGACGGATCGAAGTTGCGTGGCTTGATCATGTAAGCGTCCACCACCACATCATCGCCGATATCCAGTTGCATGAATTCCGTCGGACGAACGATCCACGACTTCAAATTTTCCCGCAACGCCTGGTTGTCTTCGAGTACGCGCATCACGCGATGATCCGACAGTCGCACAAGGTCAGTCACTGGTGGCGTGTCAATTGTGGAATGGGTATGAAAAGCCCATTTCCTGTTGGGCGATATGTGGTAGGAGTGAGTGCCAGGCTGATCCGCGGGCGTTACCCGTTCCGTTTTTCCACTGGCGTCAAGCTGTGATCGGTAAAGGTATCGTTGCGTTCCGTTGTCCGGTGAAGCGTAGTAGTAGTACCACCCTTCCGGTTCATCCAGAGCGGCGAATTCCACAACGTCAGCGCCTTGCGGCGTAAGCACTCCTTGTGCCGTTCGATCGCGACCGTAAACATAGGCGCGCCGCCAACCATCTCGGTCACTCATAACGATGAATGCGGTGTGGCCACGGATCCACACAGGCCCGGCACTCGTCTCGTACGCCCCGGCGACCCAGGCGGGATCAGTGTCTTCGTAGATGGATACAATCGCACCCGTGTCGACATTGGCGATCAGGTACTCACGTTGATCCCGGCCGCGACTCAGCTTTTCCACAAACACTTCATCGGAATTCCCCGCCCAGCTAACGTCGCCCAGATAACAACCTTCGGCAGGTTGCGAGATAGCAAGCCAGCGGATCGCTTTTCCCGCAGCATCAACGATCCCGATCCGCATTTTATTGATGGGCCCGCCGACACGTGCATAGCGGTTTTTTTTGACTTCCGGATAAGTCGGATCATTCGGTATCAGCGAGGCACGAAACGGAACAGCCGAAGCGTCCGTCTCCATGAATGCAATCCATTTACTATCCGGACTCCAGACAGCCCTGCCGTTGGAAATCGAGTCGCCATTCGCATTCTCCGTCAATGGAATCGTATGGCCACCCTTCACCGTCCGGACATGCAGGTTTCCCCCCTTGAAACTCAAGACAAAGCGACCATCCGGAGACGTATTCTTCCGCCCGGGCCGCCGCGCATCCGCCGCCACCGTGCGTTTACCTGTGGCTGCGTCATAATGCACACGCACCTGCCTGTCCAATACCGGATCCAGTTCAGACGTGAGGTATCCGTTTCCATCGGGATCCCAAGTCCCGCGAAAGAATTTCGCATTGCCCCCCCCGAACTTTCCTGTTTCATATATCGACCGCAGTTGTACCTCAGCCTTTTCCAGTAGTTGATCCGTGAGATCCTGCCCATTAGCGTGTGACGCAACGCCACCGCCGACAATGCAAAAAAAGACAAACGATGCAATAACCACAGACACGTTCATTGTCCCCTACCTCTGTACGGATGCGATGTTCGTTCACAGCTTCGTCAGACTGTAACGATCGCGGAGTGCCTGGGCCAACGATCCTGGCCGCACTGCAGCGGCCCGCTTAAGCCGAAACGTGACCATTTCGTTCGGGCGCGAACTGTGCGCGCGCGGTCCGGAACGCGGTGCAGAGCGACGGACGGGGCAGGCCTCTTGATTGATCCCTGTTTTGGGAGTCGTACTCCGGGGCGGCCCCTGGAACGCATGGTGGATTACAGATTGAGTCTTCTGGCGGTCGTTCAACCCGGCCTTCCTCTTACGCCGACTGGCCCCGCAGTGCCAACCCATATCAAAGGACTCAGGCGATGTCCACCACACTGGCCTGCTCAAAACCCACAGCCCGAAGCTTGGAGCCATCTTCACTGAGCTGGAAGTCGAACACGTGCATCGGTGCTTTTTCCTGTGCCAGAAGTGTGCCCGCTGCGCCGTCGTAGACGCTGATGAAGCCACCGTTATCACCACCGGCAGCCACCAGCCATTCGTCGTCGGGCCCAAACTGAAGCTGCTCAACAAGGCCCTTGAACTTTGTGTCTTCGATCTCAAACTTCTGCTTACCCGATTGCCAGTCGAAGACTTCAATCCGCGAGACTCCGCCCAGGTGATCGATATTTCCAACCTGTCCCATGCCACCGACCGCCAACAGCTTTGAATCCGAAGAAAAAGCGAGACTGCGAATTCCACCAATGGAATGCCGCCGGGCTTTGGGATCCCAGGTGTACATCACGGGCGTTTCCAACGTTGCTTCCACACGGCCCGTCGCAGCATCCCTGATGATGACCTTGCCCGTGCGATTGCCAGTGGCCAGCCATTTGCCGTCCCGTGAAAATGTCACGGCATACAGCATCGAAGGATAGCCGTGAGGGGTCATGAGCTGATACCCGTCCCATGTCGCTATGGAATCGGCGGTCCGTGCGTTCCACACTCGAGTCTTCATATCGTCGCCCACACTGGCGACGGTACTCCCGTCAGGGCTAATGGCAAGCCTTCGAATCCACTTCTCATGTGCCGAATCGACGCGATGACGAACGTCGCCGGCTTCCGCATCCCACCAAATCAGGCTGCCGTCATAACTGCCGGACACCAGTGTGTCACCGCTCCGCACCAGGCCAGTTACGTAACTGGCGTGTTTACCATCCGACACTGGTTTCGGTTCGGGTTTTTCGGCATCGCTGTCCACTCGGTAGATGCTGAAATCCGAACACCCGAAGTACAACTGCGATGGCTCTTTGCCACCCGCCACGCAAAACACGGCACCGGGCAGCGCAAAAGATTTGGTGATCTTAACGGACGAAACTGCAGCTTCCCCTGCTGGTGCATCCGCCGGTGTTTCTGTTTCGTCCATCAATTCTCTTCCCGTATACTAAGCCAGAACATCGCTAATCGGCGACGCGCCGAAATCAGCCATGGGGATGGGGCGTGAACCCACCATGTATTCATGCTCATGATCAATGCCAAGAGCCTGCAGAACGGTCGCAAACAGATCGGCAGAGGAAGCCTCGCCATCAACCACCGTATTGCCCTCGGGATCCGTCTTGCCGTAGGCAACGCCGCCGCGAATCCCATGACCCGACAGGCTGCAGCTCCACGCATTGGCAAAGTGGTCTCGTCCCAGGCTGGCGTTGATGCGCGGAGTACGTCCAAATTCCCCGAGCGTCAAGACAAGTGTGTTTTCGAGCAATCCACGTTCACTCAGATCATCCAGCAGGACCGACATCGAATGATCCAGATCGGCACACAATTCCTGATGAGTTTCAAAGTTCTGCCCGTGGCTGTCCCACCATGCACGCGCCACCTTCACAAACGGCACTCCGGCCTCGACCAGTCGTCTTGCGATCAGGCACTGTTCTCCAAACTGCGTCGGTCCGTAACGAGCGCGAACTTCGGCCGGCTCGTTCTCAACGTTAAACAGCTGCTCGCTGGCCATCAGACCACGGACTCTCTGGTAGGCCGACATGTGACTGTCAACGGCGGCACTGTTTCGATTCTTGGAGAACTTTTTCGCGAACACATCCCGCAGTGCAGCCCTGTCTTTGTGGTCCACGGTTGTAACGCTTTCCAGCTGGGCCAGATTCAGGGGAATCATATTGTCCGACAGAAACATCGGGGCGTAGCGAGCTCCCAGCACGCCGCTGGTGCCCTTCCGGCGGCCTTCGGTCGATGTGTACAGCGAAACATAGTCGGGCACGCTGCTGTTCAGCCGTCCGAGTTCGCGGGCGACAACCGCACCGAGATCTGGAAAATCCAGCCCCGGATCTCGTACCCGGCCGGTTTCCATCAACGATGCACCTCCACCGTGGTCCGCGATCTTCGTATTCAGCGAACGGATGATGGCAGTGTGCTGCATCCGTTGGGCCAGTTCCGGCAACAGCTCACTGATATGCACTCCGTTCGCGCTGGTCGGGATGGCCTGGAACGGGCCGCCGGTCTTCGCACCCGGCTTCGGGTCCCATGTTTCAAACTGACTGGCACCGCCAGCCAGCCACAACAAAATGACGCGAGTCCCCTGCTGTTTCAGTTGCTTCGTCACAGCCTCGGACTGCAGAGCATTGATCTGCCCCATATCCGCGGCCATCGCCGTTGTCCCGGCGGCAGTTGTCGTGAGAAACCCCCGTCGAGACAAATCCCGTTTTGCCCGTCGACGATGTTCAACTTCAGCAGGATCGCTCATGCGATGCTCCACTTCCTGTCAGGATTCAGTGATTAAATCGAAATTCCGGCCCGGCCAGCAACGTCCAAGACAGCTGGCGAATCTTCTCGACCGGGTCTTCATTGTCCCGCTGCAGCCACGCCACAGCCGCGTTGCGTTCTTCGTCATCCGGAGTGCGGCTCAGAACAGCTCGCCACAAATCAGTCACCAGCTGTGCGTCGTCATCGACTGTCTTCAGGTGGCCGATCAGTCGATCCCCCGAATCACGCAGCACATCATCATATACGCGCGCGTTGTTGCTGAAGAACAGCGCCTCGTCAACGGCGACCTGAAAGTTTTCGTTTGGCTGCTCGAACTCGCGAACCCAGCCGTTGGCCTGTTTCTCCAGCGACTCCCGCATTTTTGTCCACTCATCACAAGCAGCCACGTCAGGCCATTTGCCAGGGCTGGTGGCGGCAATCTGCAGTGACAACGCCAATTGACGAGCAGTGAGTGCTCGGGTGCGGGCGATCGCAAAATATCCTTCCCCTGGCGGTTCGGCCGCTGATGACCATTCGCTGTCGCGAGCGTACGCTGTGCACAGAGCAACGCCACGAATCAACCGGTGCAGGTCGTACCCGTGCTGCTTCAAATCTCGGGCCAGCCAGTCCAGCAATTCAGGGTGACTGGGCGGATTGCCGCTGTGCATCTGGTCAAGCGGGTTGACAAGGCCGCTGCCCAGCATTCTGGCCCAGACTCGATTGACGATGTTCTTTGCGAAGAACGCGTCGCTGTCATCCTGCAGTGCGATGTCAACGAGTTGCAGCCGGGGACTGAACTCCGGCACCGGAGCCTCGCTGTCATCATCCCGTTCCGCCTTGCGTATTTTCTCGTCCAGTTCTTTCCGCGCTTCATCTGAAAAATCGGGAGTGGCATCCGTCACAACGTCACCTGTCAAAAACATAAAGGACGCAAGTTTGTCATCACCGCCCGTTGTTTTGAATTTAACTTCATCAAAGAACTTCTCAGCCACGACGTTCTTTTTCGTCTGATACGTGCGACTGAAAAACGTCTGCATGCCGTAGAAGTGATCCTGCTTCCAATCCTCGACAAGTGGGTGATCGTGGCATTTGGCGCAGCTGACGTTGATCCCCAGGAACAGGATGGCCGTGTCGTTGGTCAGATCATCGACTTCGCGAATTCGTGTACGCAGGAACTGAGTCGCTCCCTGCAGCGGCCCTTCAGCCGGCTTCGCCAGCAGCATATCTCGGAACATCTGATCCCAGGACCGTTTCTGCTTTGTCGCCCACAACAGGTATTCGCGAAATTCGCCGTTGTAGGGACTGTTCCTGAGCAGATGCGAATCCAAGTCGTTCGCGAGATGAAACGCCGTATCTGGCAGATTCAATAAACGATCCACCAATTGTTCGCGACGTTCGCTCGGTGGGATCTGTTCATACCATTCCCGTTCCGGCTGTGTTGGAATGCGACCGGACAGATCCAGAGTTGTTCGCCTCAGAACGGCTTCGTCGGGCGCTTGTCCAACTGCAGGGACACCGTTTTCTGCGATAGCCTTCTGCACGTAATGATCGATCGCGTCCTGGACCGATGTGTCCGCCGGCAACAGAATATTTTCATCGGCGGGACTGGCGGGACTGCGCAGCGCAACAACGTAAATCAGAACGGAACAGATTCGACGGGTCATTAACATGACGCCAGAATGGGAATTGGCGGGACAGATGAGGAAGGGGCCGACAGCCATGAAGATCACGTATCAGCGCTCCAAAATGCTACCAAAGCGCATGAATAGGTGCAAGGAAATTCGAAGCATCCTGATGAGTACACTGATTCAGGAAGCTTCTTGGGGGACGGGGGAGTAAATCAACCCACAATGCCCCGGCATCCGCGATTGCAGATCACCCACGCTCCTCAAGCACGTCGTGCCTCGCAACACTTCTTTCAAAGTTTGACGCGAAAGTACAGCGAACCGCCCATGAATATTTTCTATGATTGCTGGGTGACCAGGCGTTGCCACAGTGATATTGGTGCCAACCAGGGACGCACAGAAATCGATCGGATCAACAACATCAAAGGTCAGTCATGAAACGTGATATCCGCATATTTCTTCTTGCGTCATTGATCGTTGTCGGCTTCTCAATTCGTACTTCCGCAGGGACACAGAACACCATACACGACGTTGTTATTTACGGAGGTACGTCAGCGGGAATTGCCGCAGCGGTTCAGGTCAGACGCATGGGCGGCAGCGTGATTATTCTGGAGCCGACGTCTCGGATCGGTGGCCTGACGACGGGAGGCCTGGGCCAGACAGATATCGGCAACAAGGCAGCCATCGGCGGCATCTCACGCGAGTTCTATCAGCGTATTCGCAAACACTACGAACGGAATTCCAGCTGGCGGTGGCAGAAACAGGATGAGTACCGCAGTGGCGGGCAGTCGCGGAGTGCGTCTCGCGAGGACACAATGTGGACCTTCGAACCTTCGGTCGCACTGCAGGTCATGCAGGACTTCGTTGACGAATACAAAATTGAGGTCGTCTATCGAGCCAGACTGAATCGTATTACAGGAGGGCCAAGGGCGGAAAAAGACGGCGCACGAATCACGGAAATCTGGACAGACAGTGGCCCTTGCTTCGGGCGAACATTCATTGATGCAACCTACGAAGGTGACCTGCTGGCCGCCGCTGGAGTTTCGTGGACGGTGGGGCGTGAAGCCAATGCCGAATACGGAGAAACGCTAAGCGGCGTCCAGACGCGCCGCGCCATTCATCACCAGTTCGTGAAGAGAGTCGATCCGTATGTCACCCCCGGTGATCCATCCAGTGGCCTGCTGCCGGGAATCGATGCATCCGGTCCCGGTGCAGAGGGAACGCAAGACCATCGTATTCAGGCTTATTGCTTTCGCATGTGCCTGACGGATCATCCGGACAATCGCCTGCCGTTTCTAAAGCCCGCCGACTATCGTGAACTCGACTTCGAGCTGCTGTTTCGAAATTTCGAAGCAGGGGCAAAGATGATTCCATGGTCCAATTCCGCAATGCCAAATCGCAAAACAGACGTTAACAATAACAAAGGTTTCAGCACAGATCACATCGGCAAAAACTACACCTACGCTGATGCCAGCTACGACGAACGAGAACGAATTTTGACGGACCATCTAAACTACCAGCAGGGACTGATGTGGACGCTGGCCAATCATGCTCGCGTGCCCAAGTGGGTCCGACAGGAAATCTCGCGGTGGGGAACGTGTAAAGATGAGTTTGAGCGGGAAGACGGCTGGCAGCAGCAGTTGTATATCCGTGAGGCAAGACGAATGGTCGGACATTACGTGATGACTCAGCATAATTGTCAGGGACGTAAGGTTTCCGCACAGCCCGTCGGCCTGGCCGCCTACACGATGGATTCCCACAACGTCCAGCGTCACGTCGGTGAAGACGGATTCGTCCACAACGAGGGTGATGTACAGGTCGGCGGGTTTTCGCCCTACCCAATCGACTATGGCTCGCTGGTCCCGAAGAAAGCAGAGTGTTCGAATCTTTTGGTTCCTGTGTGTCTGAGCGCAACTCACATGGCTTTCGGTTCTATCCGCATGGAACCCGTGTTCATGGTACTCGGACAGTCGGCGGCCACAGCCGCCATGCAGTCCATTCGACAGAACGTGGACGTGCAGGATGTCAACTACGACGTTTTGCGTAAGCGTCTTGAAGATGACGCACAGGTTCTGGCCTGGAACGGACCTAAAAAAACAAGTGCCATCGGCATTGACCCCAGGTCTCTGTCGGGAATTGTCATCGACGATGAACAGGCAGAACGCATCGGGTTCGATTCGTTCAGCACGTCGGCGGGACCATTCATCGGGATTGGCTACCGGCACGACGGAAACGATGGCAAAGGACGTCAGACGGCCGTGTTCGCGGCGACGATTACGGATCCCGGAAAGTACGCCGTGCGTCTGGCATATGCACCGTTTAGCAATCGCAGCACAAACACGCCGATCACGGTGACACATTCCGGCGACGTCACCACGTTTGTCGTCAACCAGCGCACCACGCCAGCGCAGGCACCGTTTGTTGCCGTAGCGGAATTGACGTTGAGTGCCGGGAAAATCTCCGTCACCGTTGCAAACGACGATACGGACGGATACGTCATCATTGACGCAGTACAGCTTCTGCCACTGGACTGACGGCGCCACACTTCGCCCATTCGCAGACCTCTGGCCCCACCCCTCGCCCCCTACCCGTCAGCTGTTGGAATTGGGTGCTGAGAACGTCCTGATGGTATGGACGCGCTGGTGTCCGGGAAAAATTTCCACCGGAAACGCCGACGCTGCACTCCCGGCCACGGAAGGCCGCACTCCGGACGAAAACTCATATATTCCCGATCCGCCAAATTCAGCGATAATGGAAACGGACTCAGGGACGTCTTCTGTTCCGAGATAACGAACACCGTCCGGCGAACGCGACAAGGCAGCAAAAAATGCAGTGGCTGACGAAGATATTTCAAAAAAAACAACAGCGGCGATGCCGGAGCCTTCGTGATCGCAGCTGGACCGGCGGATCTGAAGTACAGACTCTGGAAAACAGACGGCTGCTGACGTTGAACATAACCTACGACTACTCGCTGGACGCCAGTGCCTTCTTTAACGATCAGTCCCGTCGTGACGTCATGGAAGAAGTGGCGACCATCTTTGAGTCGCGGATCACCGACGATCTGACAGCAATCATACCCGGCCCACAGGACACCTGGACAGCGGACTTTAGTAATCCGGCCACGGGAACGTCTGTCGCGCTGAACAATCTGACGATCGCAGCGGACACGATTGTTGTCTACGTAGGTGCGCGAGACCTGTCCGTCGGAATTGCTGAAGGCGGCTTCGGGGGCTTCCAGTCAGTCGGCACGCCCGCATTTAATTCCATTCTGCAGACACGCGGTGAAACCGGCGTGGACGTCAGCGGCAGTACCGACACCGACTTTTCACTGTGGGGCGGCGCGATTGCGTTCGACAGCCAAGTAACGTGGAATTTCAGCCTGAATCCACCGTCCGTCGGACAAAATGATTTCTTCTCAGTCGCACTGCACGAAATGGGCCACGTCCTGGGACTGGGAACTGCGGACTCATTCCGCAATCAGATCAATGCCTCCAATCAATTCACTGGTTCGGCAGCTGTATCCGCCTACGGCGGCCCGGTGCTCATGAACACGGACGCCTTTGGCAATCCGGATAACGGCCACTGGGCAAGCGATACGATGAGCACACTGCCCGGAACCACCACGAATCAGGAAGCAGCGCTGGATCCGCAGGTCACCACCGGGTCCCGCAAAGTCTTCACGAATCTTGATTGGGCCGGACTGGATGACCTGGGCTGGGACGTCACCGCCGCATCTGAGCCCCTTGACTACGGTGATGCCCCCGACGCCTCGGCTGGTGTTGCTGCCGGAAACTATAACACCCGTACTACTGACTCAGGACCGAGTCACCAGATCGTCACCGGGCTGCGGATCGGAAATTCGGTTGATAGTGACGATGGAAATCTTCAGAACAGCGATGCCACCGCAGACGATGCCCTCGGCGTCAGCGACGAAGACGGACTGACGCTGCCATTGACGATGATCGAAGGTGTCACGCCGACGGTGTCGGTCAATGTGACCAACACCACGGGTCGCACAGGCACCCTGTTTGGCTGGATCGACTTTAATCAGAACGGCGTTTTTGAGAACCAGACAGAAATGGCGACGGTTATCGTCGAAGGGCAGACCAACAATGCAGCCGTACAATTGGCCTTTCCTGAAGTCCCTCAGAACACCGCCGGCATAACCTTCAGTAGATTTCGACTCAGTACGGACGTCAGCCTGGACAGTCCCACCGGTCCGGCTTCGGACGGCGAAGTCGAAGACCACCAGATCACGATTCTGCCGGAGGAAACGGCCTACGACAGCCTACGATCGTTCAACTGGCCTGCCGCAAATGGAGCGCTGCGGTACGAACTGGAAGTGAACAACGTCTCGACAGGCGAGACCCAGGTAATCCACCAGCTTCAACTGACGACAACTTCCTTCCGACCACATCAGGCAATGCCTGCGGCGACGTACAACTGGCGTTATCGCCCGTACAACAGCACCGGGGCGCTGCCGTGGAGTGCTTTTGTCAGCTTTGCGATCTTTGAAAAATCCGGTCAACCCATCATTACCGATCCTGTCGCCTCGTCGGTAGACAGTCTGCCGACGATCGCCTGGTCACCCATCGTAGGCGCCGACCGCTACGAGCTGTGGGTGAACGGAACGAATCATGATCGCGTGATTCATCAGACAGACCTGACCTTAACTTCGTTCACTCCGCTTTCGGGTCTGCCAGCGGGAGAATACACCGCGCAGGTCAGGCCCTACTTTGCAAACGCCGCGGGCTTATGGAGCGAACCTCACTCAATCACACTCGCCAACAGCACGACCAGCGTACTGACCGATCCCGTCGCCGGCCGTACAAACACGGTGCCAACTTTCGCCTGGCTGCCGATGAATGTTCCGAGCTATCAGCTGCGAGTGGACAACCTGACCACCGGTGCCACGAGCGTGATATCGCAGCAGAATCTTACAGGCACCTCGTTCACCCCGAGCGAGGCGCTGGCACCAGGTAACTACCGGTCGTGGATCACCGGCCAGGGTACTTCTCAGAGTTTGCCTGTTGATTTTCAAGTACTGGCCGGCGCTGCCCAAACTCAATTCACCGTTCCATTCGGCAATTCCGAAAATCCGCTGCCGGTCATCGGATGGACAGCTGTCAGCGGTGCGACACGATATGAATTGTGGGTCAACGACGTGACGAATGCCGTCTCACGAGTTGTTCACAGTTCAGGAATCACGACAACATCGTTTGCCGTGCAGACCCCACTCGTCCCGTCCACGTACCGCGCCTGGGTGCGGGCGTTCAACGGAAGTACGCTACTGGCAGGGTGGAGTCCTGCCAGTGATTTCCGCGTGACTGCCGGATTCGGGATTCCGACCATCTGGGCCCCCGTCAACGGCACGATGAATGCGGCCCCCACATTTGTGTGGAGTTCCACTCTGGGCGCGACAAGCTACGAACTGGACGTGTCGCAGGCCGGTCAGCTTCTAAATGCACAGCAGTTGATCGGAACCAATTACCTGCAGCTGGAAGACTCGCTGCCAACAGGCACGTATCAATCGACGGTTCGTGCCATGAATGGCACGTCGCTGCTGGGAACAAGTCAACGAACGTTTACGGTGACACTGTCTACCGGACCAATCGAACTGTTTTCTCCTGACGCCAGCACCAACAGAACCCGCCCGGTTTTCTCATGGACACCGATCCCGACGGCGACTCGGTACCTGGTATGGGTCAACGACAAGACCCGAAACATCAACGCCACAATCCTTGAAAACAACGTTCGGGATACTAAGCTGATTCCGGATTCGCCAATGCTGCCTGGCAACTACCACGTCTGGGTGAGAGCGTTTAACCGCAGCGTGCCGGTGGGCAACTGGAGTGCCGGTGTCCGATTCACGATCACGGAAACCACAGCGCCTCCTTCCGTCACAGCACCAACTCCGAACACGACGAACTCCGTGCCGACAATCACGTGGACAGCCGTGACGGATGCAGCGACTTACGATGTTGAAATCGATGACGTCACAAACAATCAGCCTGCATTCATCGCCACTCAGGGGATTTCCATGACGGCCTTTCGACCAGCGACGCCGCTGCTTCCCGGTACGTACGCCATTCGTGTCCGCAGCATCAGCTTCAGCGGCGCGGCGTCGGCCTGGAGCAACAATTTCAGCATGACCATCGACAGGGCCACAAATGCACAGTTAGTGACTCCTTTGGATGCCTCGTCGACCGCATCAGCCAATTTCATCTTTGCGTGGACATCCGTCAAAAACGCTGTGGCCTACGAACTGTGGGTCAACAATGTCACGACCGGCACTAACAGAATCATCAACGAAACGGCATTGCCTGGCATCTCTTTCACACCGGCGACACAGCTGGCGGCCGGCACCTATCGAGCATGGGTTCGTGCGATTGGGCCGGGCAACGTTCCAGGCGTCTGGAGCAGTGGAGTCGATTTCGTAGTCACCGTGTAATCGTGGTCGTTTGACCACTCGCCGACAACTGATAAATCAGGCCGCGGATGCGCGTTTGATCAGCGAAAATCTCTGTCGTCGATTGCTACGCGCTGAACTTTTTCTTCAGATAATCACTGGTCAGGTGTTTCAGTACGTCCACGGGTTCGCAGTTGTTGTCGTCGCCATAATCGACGTCCACCGGACCAATCGCTTTTACCGCGACGATGGCCGCCTTGTTTAGTTTCCTGTTGCGTTTTCCGATACCCATCAGCGCTCCGTTCATGGACTCTCGCACCCACATCTGCTCGCCGTGGATCGTCTGACGAATGTGATCGATACAGTTCAGGAACCAGACATCGTCCATCGCGATGATGTTCTTCTTACACAGTTCATAGACCAATCCGTACGCACATCGGCGCCGTACCGGGTCCTTGCTGTCCATCCAGTCGCAGGCAAGTTCGAAAGCAAACGGTGCTTTGGCCAGCGTCGCGTCGCACGAAGCGAACACGTGCGAAAGCATGCCGGCATTCAATTCTTCCACCTGCTCTTCGGCCTGTTCCCGTGAAACCTGTTTCGGATCGTCGATCAACAGCCCCATGACCTGGGCGTCATATATATCACTTTCCCATAACTGCAGGGCCAGTTTGTGATCCCGCCCAACCTGTTTAGCCAGCTTCCTCAGCTGCGTCAGTCCGATACCAAAGCTCTTCAGTGAACACGGTTTTTTCTTCCAGTTCGCGACGCCCCGTTCGTTTCGATTCTCTTTCAGCAGGGCCATGACTTCTGCCTTTTTCATTTTCTGCCATCCTGCCTTAAGACTGACAACCTAGAGTATGACCGATGAAAAGCGCGGCATTCGATTCGTATTCCCACTGCAACTCCGGCACCCGATCGCCTCCATTGTTTTACGCTGACTTGGGGCCGCGAAGAACACGTTTGCTACAGCAGTTTTGTTACTCCCACGAGCCAGTACCGTCTGCGACAATACGGAAACTGCTCTATACGCCGGGCCGATAAGTCGACTTGCCGGGAATTCGAGCAGGGATTCTGAGCAACAGTGTCCCGCAAGCGACGTACAGCGATTTCAGCCCCGCTCCTCCGAAGGTGCAGTTCGTAATAGTGTCTTCTGGTGTTTCGCGATACGCCAGCAGCTTACCCTCTGGTGAAATCACATGAATCCCCGGCTTCGTATCCAGCGTCTCGCTTGTCTCTCGCGTTTTGTGCAGCCCCGCAGCAACGTACAGATTGCCCATGGAATCAATGCACATACCATCGCCACTGCGGCCCGGATAGAAATCAATCAGCACTCGCCCGTTTGACACGCTGCCATCTCCGTTCAGGTCGTAGACGCGAATGTCTCGGTGATGATCGGCATCAGGATGAGCTTCGATGACGTACAGCTTACTATTGTCGGGTGAAGTCACGATGCCGTTGGGCATGTGCACCTCGGGGAACGCCAGGATCTGATCGACGCTACCATCCGGGTCAATACGATAAACGGCTTTCACGTTCTCTCCTGCAGGATCATCGACGGAGGACCGCGAGGTAAAGTAAATTCGGCCTTTGCCGTCCATGCACAGATCATTGGGTTTCGCAAATGGCTTGCCCATGAATCCCTCTGCCAGTACCTCAATCTTTCCGGTCCCGACGTTTGTGCGAGTCACACGTGCGGCACTGCCTTCACAGGCCAGCAGGCTTCCGTCAGGAGCAAAATACAGTCCATTCGTTTCGTTGGTGGAGTCACGATAGACCGACAGTTTTCTGGTGCGAGGATTCCATTTGTGAATCCTGCTGACCGGCACATTTGTGAACAGCACGTTACCGGCTGCATCTACTGCAGGGCCTTCCGTGAAGACTTCATCGTCTTTCACTTTGGCCAAACTTTCGACTTTGCCAAGGTAACGATCCGTCTGTAATCCACTGTAGTCCGTGACCTTCGTGGCTGCCGATGCAGCTTGTGTGCCGGACATGGACGCAGCGAGTCCGGTCGTGGATACATCCCGCAGGAATCGGCGGCGAGACAGATGTCGCGTGAATGGCATGTTCATCTTCCTGTAGTTGTGTGACTGAAATTCGACAACATCTGATTGTCGCTGAGCACCATGCGATGTCAATCCGTCGAGGCCGTGGATGGGATGCGGAACGACGAGATTGCCAAACCACGAGATCCACAACAGGTCTGTATTTTCAGACAAACAACGACAACGGTTGATTCCGTAAATGCGGCGTTTGCGGTCTTCAAATCAAGAATCTTTCCAGCCACACTCGGCAACCGAAATGTCAACAGCTTCCCTGTATCCGTGCATCCTGTAGACTATTGCAGTTCACGTTGACTTCCGGCGGCGCGACACGTTTTTCAACTGCAGTTTCGCTCCTCCCGCGCGCCACCATCGGCCACGGAGTAAACTGCTCTCATGCGGGGCGACACGACGCCACTGTTTCATACGTTGTTTCATCTGAAAGTCATCATGTCGGACAACCGCGGAAAATTGATGTGGGCGAGTTTTCTGACGCTCATCACGGCTGGCATTGGATTTGCGGTTCGAGCGGGAATCCTTGTGGAATGGGGAAATCAATTCGGCTTTACCCAGTCAGAGCTCGGAACAATCACCGGTGGCGGACTGGTGGGATTCGGCATCGTGATTCTTGTTGCGAGTTTGATTACGGATCGCCTGGGCTACAGAACAATTCTGGGAATCGCCGTTGTTCTGCACATTCTGTCCGTTGTAATTACACTGGCGGCGACGCCGATCTATGCCGCTGCAGGAAAGGAAGCAACATTTCAGTGCCTGTACTGGGGAATGTTCTGCTTCGCCGTTGCCAACGGGCTTTGCGAAACGGCAATCAATCCTTTGATTGCCAATATTTATGCCGAAAAGAAGACTCACTACCTCAATATTCTGCATGCCGGCTGGCCGGGCGGACTGATCGTCGGGGGGCTCCTGGCAAAGCTGCTGGTCGGAAACGTACGCTGGGAAATTCCTATCGCGCTCTATATCGTGCCGACTGTCTGGTACGGTATGCTCGTATTGAAAGAGCGGTTCCCGAAGTCCGACGTCGCGCAGGCCGAGATCAGTCTGGGCGACATGCTGAAAGAATTTGCTTCTCCCATTCTGCTTTGTCTGCTTCTGCTGCAGGCCTGCGTCGGGTACGTGGAACTCGGCACTGACAGCTGGATCACCAACATCACGGAATCGATACTGACCGGACAGGGGCTGCTTCTGTTTATCTATGCGTCGGGCATCATGTTCGTGCTGCGGTTCTTTGCCGGTCCGATTGTCGAAAAGATCAATCCACTGGGCCTGCTCTGTGCCAGCACCATTCTGGGAACAATGGGCCTGCTGCTGCTGGGTTCCACGTCGAATGCCGGCATGATCTGGGTGGCCGTAACAATCTACGGATTGGGCAAGACATTTCTGTGGCCGACGATGCTGGGAGTCGTGGGCGAACGGTTTCCTCGCGGCGGAGCGATTACGATGGGAGCTGTCGGAGCCGCCGGTGCATTGTCCGGCGGCTTCCTGGGAGGTCCAGGCATTGGTTATGAACAGGATTATCATGCATCCGCCGAACTCAGACAGTCTTCCCAGGATACCTTCCAGCGATATGTGTCAGCGGACGAAAACAGCTTTCTGATGTTTCCGAAAGTTCGTGGACTGGATGCACGAAAAGTTGGTGTGCTGCTGGACGATGCAAAGACACTCGACAGCGACTACTCAATCTTTGCAGAACCCGGTGCGGTGCCCCCTGACCTCGAACACCTGAAGAATTGGTGGGATGAGACCGGAGAAGCGAATGCCGCAGTTGACAAAAGTCGAGTGGAACATGCTCGCATATTTGGCGGACAGATGGCGCTAACCCTCACAGCGGGCGTACCAGCGACGATGTTCGTGGGCTTTCTGCTGTTGGTATTGTACTTCAGATCGCAGGGAGGCTACACGTCGCTGCGAATCAACGGGGACAGCAGCAACGGAACGCCAGATGCGGTCACCAACGACGTTGGCAATGAAGCTGCGGCGGAAAACAGTGGTCGGAACGGCCCGCCGGTCTAACGCCATTTTCGAAGACACTGGCTCGTGGGAAACACGTCCAGCGGGGCGGGCAACATCCAATAGCCGCTTCGTGGGAAGGTACGCTCGGGACCATGGCAATTCCACATTCCGTCCGCTGGCGTGTCGAATTACGTTGCCTGTTTGATTAGAGCAGTTTTCGAAAACACGTCGCTCGTTTGGGCTCCACAGAAGCACACATACCAGGCCAGAAAACTTTATTCACCGCCATGAATCAGCGTACTACGCTCTAGTCCGACTTCAGGGGACGTAACTTGATATTTCGGTACCAGCAATCACTGCCATGGTCCTGCAGGCCGATATATCCCCGGCGTGGATGTATCTTGTAGGCGATGTCGAACTTGTGTTGGGAGCCATCAGGGCGTTTATTGCGTTCGGACCAACCATCCAGATTCATTCGAGTCACAACTTCGCCGTTAAGCTTGACGGAAATGTTGTTTCGATCGCACGTCAACACAAGGTGATTCCATTCACCCGTCGGTTTCATCGTATTCTTCGATGGCGCCACCAAATCATAAATTGCGCCTGTGTCATGAAGGCCATTCGACTTTGTGTCGTCCACGGCAATTTCAATCCCGTTAAACCCGATGTCTTTGCCAGGGCGCGGTTTCAGCGGGAACGTGCGGACGAAGATGCCGCTGTTGCACTTCGGACTGATTTTAAAATCGCGGGTGAGCTAAAAGTCACCCCCGATGTTCTCATGCAGCAGGATGTAATCGCAGGGATGGGGATTCAGACTTCCGTGCTGAACATGTCTGCCCGGCAGTGGCTGACTGGTACGTGTCATCCAGCCGTTCGTGGTGTTCCCGTCGAACAGCAGCAGCCACCCTGCGGATCGCTCAGTGGCGGTCAGTGAATTTTCACCGGCAGGTGCCGTTGACGCGATCAGAGCGCAAATTACAAGCGGCCCGGCAATATTGAGTTGGCATGGTTTCATAACGTCCAGCCTTTTCGATATTCGGTATGAATGAATTGATTCAACTGAGGAGCGTTCTTCACCATCTGCTGTTCAGCATCCCATTGCAGCCGCATGCCGGGTGCTCGCAACGAGAGGACACCCAGCAGCACTGTTTCCGTCATGGGGCCGGAATAGTCAAAGCTGGCCGTCGGTCGTTTGCCGCCGCGACAGGCGTTCACCCATTCCTCGTAGTGTCCGGGGGACCGTTCCATTGTCCGGGGAACAGTCCTTGCCTGTTCCAGCAGCGAACCTGGCAGCAGCGTGGGCATTCCGCCGTGAGAACTGTGGTACATCTTTCCTCTGCTGCCGATGTACAGCACTCCATTGTCAGGTAATCGCTGACCAGAAGGCAGGTCAGACGGTGCTGGCGGCATGATTCCTCCGTCATACCATGTCATTCTGACCGGAGGCATAGTGTCTCGAGCCGGGAAGTCGAAATAGATAAGGGCGGCAATCGGAAACGTTTCAAAGTTTGGTTTGTCGCCTGGCAGCACACTGCCATCCAGTGTCGTTCGCGACTCGACCGTCGTCGGGGCGCCCAGTTTCAGCGCCCAGACGGGATGATCTATAATGTGGCATCCCATATCGCCGAGGGCCCCCGTCCCGAAGTCCCGCCATCCGCGCCAGCTGACTGGAGCATAGGCGGGGTTGTAGGGGCGCTCCCGGACAGGCCCCAGCCACAGGTCCCAATCCAGCGTGGCAGGGACGGGCGGAGAATCCAGGGGACGACCGATCCCCTGTTTCCAGAGCTTGCCGGCACGATCGGACCAGACGTGCACTTCACGTACATCTCCAATGACCCCGGCCTGAATCCATTCGTTCGTCAGCCGGGCTCCCTCGGTGGCGTGCCCCTGATTTCCCATGGAGGTCATCACCCCCGCCTCTTTTGCGGCAGTCGACAGCGCACGGCATTCGTGCAGAGTGTGTGTCAGCGGTTTCTGCACGTACACGTGCTTGCGCGCACGAATGGCGGCCATAGCGGCGACTGCGTGAACATGGTCAGGTGTCCCCACCGTCACGGCATCAATGTGCTTCGCTTCTTTGTCCAGCATGCTGCGAAAGTCTTTATACCGCCGCGCTTTCGGAAAAGCGTTAAAGGAACCGGCCGCCCGAACATCATCGACGTCACACAGGGCGACGATATTTGCTCCCAGCTTACTGACCGTCGCGATATCGCCGCCACCCATACCTCCGGCGCCGATAGCGGCGACGTTGACCTGATCACTCGGCGCTATGTATCCATTTCCCCCCAGCACGTGGCGAGGCACGATGGTGAACCCAAATGCCGTCGCAGCGGTCGCGGACAGGAACTTTCGGCGAGTCGGAGTAGTCGGCAAATTTGTGGTTGACTCGGGATCTGTCATGATGTTTTCTCTGGAACTCGCCGCAAGACGTTCAACGACTCGGCGTGGTCGGCAATGAGATGCCGTGTCATCAGACATGCTCAATGATTCACTTCATGACGGGCCGTTCGAATTCTGCGGCACGACGTGTGAACAAAGATCCTGCGAAATTCTGCCACAGCAAGGGCTGTCTGTTCTCTACAGTCCTTCAGAAACGAGTTTCCGCAGGCCGTCGAGGTTCTGGCGCAGGCTTTTTTCTGTATCCAGATTGCTGCGGTGATCGAGAACTCCGATCGGGCCAGTGTAGCCGCTGGACTTCACAATTTTCAGCATTGTTAACTCATGTTTGCCACTGCCAACGGGCAGGATCTTGTTGCTGCCGGAGGCGACTGTCGCGGCGTCATCCATGCCGTTGATGTTAAGGCACATTAGATAGGGCTTCATTGCCGGCAGCTTATCGCCAAAGTCGGCCATGTGCTCGTGCCCGTGGTGGAAGTTGTAAACGATGCCGACGTGATCAGCCTGATGATGTTCACGCAGATATTGACAGACAGCCACGAGATTCTCCGGCAAACCACCCCAGCCGCCGTGGTTGTATAATCCGAAGCGACAGCCCAGCGACCGTGTTTTTTCGACCAGGGGAAGAACCGCTTCGACAGCGGCTTTGACGCGATTCTGCTGAGAGTCGGCATTCGGGCTGGGCGCCGTACTCCAGATTTGAGGCTTGATGCCATACTTCTTAATCAACGGCTCCATCGCTTCGTGCCAGCTCCAGAATGCAAAATAGTTCAGGCCGTGCTTTTTATATTGCAGTATTTCCTCTTCAAACGTGGCCACATGCTCTGCTCGCCAATCGTAGGCAACGTGCTTGAGGCCCAGTCGAACCAGCATTTCAGCTCGCGCGGCGGGACCGCGTTTGTTGGCGTCAAACGGAACAATGCACCACGCGACCAGATTGTCCGCCGCGTAAATGCCTGTTGTGGACGGCTCGTCAGCCGCGACCTGAGCGCCAAAGATCAAAGCGAGGAGGGCGACAATTGATGTTCGAAAAATCATAGTGGAATCCTGTTGAGACATGACTGCAAAGGTGCGGACTAAACGCACCACAGACGCGTTGGTGAGTACCCCGGGCAGGCGGCGTAGCTCGCTGTGAATTTCATGCCCGCGGCGGCCGGAGCGTCGATGTACGGAGTCTCCTGACATGGGCTGCCGAAGCAGCCCATGTCGCACCAGCCCGGATCACCGACCAGAAAGAACACGAACCTGGTGTATGCGTTTTCAGCCTCAGTGACGATGGAAAACATGCAGACGATCGCTGCAACCAGGAAATTGAGCGAGGCCTCGCGACGCATACTGACTCCGGCGTAATCATGGTTTATTGAAATTCAGACCTTTCATTCTTGCCGTGGGACCAACGCCTGTCCAGGCACGGCAAAGGGGCGAGCCGTTTTTGGTACAAGCACGCAGCGCAAGCAAGTGTGTTTCATAATCGTACAAGACACACACGCTTGCGCGTCGCGCTTGGCTTGTATCCTGGCACCGTTCAGGCGTTTCTGCTGATGACTGGCTCTAATTGGCCGGGGACATCACTGGTGCGATGATTCTGGAAGCGTGTTGTGCGTTGTGGTGAAGGGTGTTGATCGCTTTGACAGCGTCGTCCGGAAACTCCAGAGTCAGCGGTTTCCCGGTTTGCGGGTTGGGTTCGTACAGCGGTGCGCCTGTACTGGCGACGGTGACTCGGATTCGGTGACCCGCGTTAAATATTTGACTCATCCAGCCAACCGGAAAGGCGACCTTGTGCACCTCGCCGGGGTTCATCAGAACCTCATGGTCAAAGCCGTCCCGGTATCGAGCTCGCCAGGGATAGTCGACGATCAGGATCGACCGCCCATCGGGATAAACGTCGCTGATACGGACAATGATGTCTGTATCGCGAGCCGTGGATGAAAGGAAGAGTTCGGCGTGCACGCGCCCCGTCCATTCGACGGGTTTGACAAGCCGCTCCGTTGTAAACGTCAACACCTCATTCTGTGTTTCAAATGCTCCTGCATCGCGCGCTCCCGGAAAGGAGCGGCCGGGGATTTGCATGGGAGCGTGTGGGTCGCTGACAAGGCTTGTTGACCCACTCGCCCTGCTTGACCGATTCCGGCTGAGTTTTTCGCCCACCTGCAGGAACAGAGATGTTTGGGTGGCGTTGGGAGGAAAGTTGTCGACTGAACGCCAGACGTTTCCAGGAGCACCGGCTTCTCCGACTGCTCCCATGACGTAGTATCGCACAGTGTCATCGTGATCAACTCCGGTCGGCTGGTCCTTGAGGTGGTAATTGAACCACTGCACCATGTGTTCCATCACGGGCCATGTCGCATTCAGTGGATATGCCAGGTCACCCACCCGATTGCCTTTGTTCGTTCGGCCGTGCAGCCAGGGGCCGATCAGCAGTTGCTGTTTACCGCGCGAATTTCCGCCCCCTTTGTGTTGCCGTCCAACGAAACTGGCAATCGAACCCTGGTTCATGAAGTCGTACCAGCTGCCGATCGTGAAACACGGCACGTTCATCCTGTCAAAGTGCAGTGTACAGTCCTCAGCCTTCCAATAATCGTCATAGTGAGGGTGCGCGAACCATTCGGCCAGTAGATCGCGGTTGTCCTGTGGATTGGCACAAACACCATCCATTCCTTTGAATCGTTCAGGACGGGTGCCCCCTCCGATGCGATAACCTTCCTGAAACAAACTAAGACCGGTATCAATCATGTACTGACAGACCAGGTGTGGCGGTTCGGTCACAGCGAGATAGTTCTGCGCGTAACCGCCCTGCGAACTGCCAAACGTTCCGATTCTCCCGGTCGACCAGGTTTGTGTTGCCAGCCACTCGCACGTGTCATAACCGTCCTGCCGTTCGCCCCATTGCAACGCCCGATAGCCGACCCATTTTCCTTCCGACAGGTGCGTACCCCGAAAATTCACGAGAGCCACGACAAATCCGGCTTCTGCCATTTTCGCAGCATTCCGGCGAGTTGACGTTCCCCTCAGACTGCCATATCGCTGCTCAAAGACACCAGGCCACGGGCCGGCACCGCCCGGCGTATACAAATACGCCGAAAGTTGTTTGCCATCTCGCATGGGGATCATCTGGTGTCGCTCAGTGACACTGCCAAAATCAATTTCATCGGCGACGCTCGCGGCACCTGCATTGATCGTCACAAACAACCATAGTCCGGGGATCATATAATTCATTCGATGGCTTTCGTCGCCTGAGAGCGGACGGGGCACTGCCGGAGTGCGTCAGAAAAACCGGATAGAGACTAAATCCCTGTCGACAAACACGCGTCGTCGGACGCGCCGTTGCCGACTACGACAGAATACCGTTAGTGTCAGGGAATGTTGAGTCACTGGGTGACTACTCACCCTGGGGGTGGAAACACTCGCACCTGGCAACGATTTCCGGGGTGGCTGTGCCACAGAATCGGAATTTCGGGCAGAACACCGCTTAGTGGGAAATTCATGGAGGTCATGTCTTCAAAGTGTCGAGCGACAATGAGAGAGAACTGTCTGTGGGCTGGCGAAGGACCGTCGCTGCGCGAGTATAGGGGTAAGTCCACTTATGACGTCTAAACCGGGGATTGAATTTTCTAGATAATCGGTCTGACTAAGCCGTTGCTCGAGGTGACCCAAGGAACTCGTTACCCTTGGGGAACAAAGAACTTGCATCTACCCTACTGACATTTAGAATTACGAGAGCTGGATAATCTGCGGTGTCCCAGCGCCCGATCCAATGGGTCGGCTGTTGCATCTGGGGTGACGTAACTTTCTACAGCACGGACTGTTAAATCAACGAGAGCGAATTTCAGTTTTGCAATCGCGTCTCTGTCGGGAGTTCACGCAACGATGGCGAAGAAGTACTTGACCCTTGAAGAAGCAGCCGAGCGGCTTGGTCTCTCGACAGACCATTTGATGCGACTGCGAGAACAAGGGGACATCCGCGGCTTCGCAGACCGAGGCAGTTGGAAATTCAACGAAGAAGAAATTGAGGAGTTTGCTCGCCGAAGCGAAATCGATTCGTCTCCTGACGTACAGATGAGCCCCGAGGAAGACACGCTCGCGCCCAGTGACGATGGCCCCGTTGAGCTTGAAGATTCCGACAGCGATGTGGCAATCGTTGAAGACGCTTCGAGGGCTGCAGCCGATCTCAATTTATCCGCTTCAGACAGCGACGTGCGTCTGGCATTCGACGATTCGCTGTTCGACTCTGATCCGGACCTGGCGGGTGTCAACAGTGACGTCCAGCTGGCTGATGATTCCGCAGCCGATCTGGAAGATTCAGCCGTTGAACCGGACGCCGCCGGCATATTGGACTTCGATGGCCCGTCGGACGACGGCGACTCCGACAGCGACGTCTCCCTGATAAGTGATGATTCCGACAGCGATGTCACTATGGTCGGTGCCGGAACAGATCCCGACATCGAACTGATTGACTCAGCTACGAATCTATCAGGCGACAGTTCAGTAGTTTTCACTGGTTCCGAGACAGATGACGATATCGAACTGTCGTCTTCTCTGTTGGAGGAAGGCGATTCCGGTCCCGACAGTGACGTACTGCTGGTGGATTCAGACAGCGACATTCGGCTGACTGACGAACCATCCAGCAGCACCTCTCAGAATCCCACGGTCACGGACTCTGACAGCGATGTGCAACTGGCCAATGCATCTGAGCAAGCCCGGAAGAACAACGCCGTAGCTTCGTCGGAAAGTGATTCTCAACCCGAACTGGAATCGATATCCGCTGAAACAGCCGATGACGAGGCCGTGCTGGAGCTTCCGTCCGACAGCGAATTAATCCTCTCTGACTCTGACAGCGACGTCAGGCTTGCCGACGAATCGGACGACAGTTCGACTCTTCCCGCAAAATTAGCAAATGACACCGCCAGCGACGTGGTCATGATGCCGGATTCCGCCGTTACAGACCAGGACTCCGATCTGTTTCCGGAAGTCGATTCGGATAGTGAAGTTCATCTGGTTGACGCCTCCGGACTCACAGAAGACGACAGCGACAGCGACGTGGTCATTTCCTCCAGTCTGGACGCGGCCGACAGTGGAGTGCGCCTTGACGATGAATCGTTTGACGACGCTATTGACAAAAATACAACTATCGCAATGACGCTGCCAAACGACAGCGATGTGCGTCTTGACGAAGGAGAACTAGACGAGGGCGCCACGATGGCCATGTCACTGCCGGAGGACAGCGATCTGAAACTGATCGACTCGAGCGCCAGCGACTCAAGCGAGATTTCCCTTGTCGACGAAAGCGGCATCACTCTGGAAGCTAACGAAAGTGCTGTGTCTCTGGAGATTGACGACAGTGGAATCAGTCTCGAGGCGGATGACTCCGGAATTTCGCTGGAAATGATGGACAGCAGTACCGCACTGGGCAACGAAGAAGAAATCGTTCTGGACGGACTTGATTCCGGCATCACGCTGGACGCAGCGGACAGCGGTATCACGCTGGACGTAGCGGACAGCGGTATTGCACTGTTCGATGATGACAGCGGCATTAGCCTGGAAGGCGGGGACGACATGGGTTCAACACAACCCATGACGGCCACTGGCGGAGTCATGAACTCTCTCGCCGGTTCCGGAACAGACACCCTGCACATGGAACTGCCGCAGGATGAGGACGGACAGGACAGCGAATTCGAACTTGCCGGCCTGGACGACGACGATGAAGACGACTTTGGAACGGACACCAGCGTGCTGATGTTCGATGACGACGATGGCGATCCCCCGGCAACGGCCTCAGTCGACACAGACACAGACGACACTTTTGCCGACAATGACGCGTTCGAAGATGATCTCGTCGACGACCTGGACGACGACTTCGAAGACGACGAAATGGATGACGTCTGGGATGCCGAGGAAGATGACGACGACGAGGGATTTGAAGCCGGCGAAAGCCACGTCTTTGATGAAGCGGCAGGAACCGCAGGAACCGCAGGAACCGCAGTCGCCGGAGTTGGCACATGGACTCAGGACCGTCCGTGGGGTGCTCTGTGGACGACCTGCGTATCGATCGGGGCGCTGCTCTCAGTACTCAGCGCCTTTGTTGGCATCGAGCTCGTTCGAACAATGTGGATGTGGACTCAACCTGGCGAGCCCACCTCGGGACTGCTGGGAATGCTCGGAGGCATGTTCGGCAAGTAACTCGGGCGGCGACCGGGTGCTCTAGACACCGTACAGAGGTCTGAACCGACTGTTGAGCTGATCAATCAGCGGACGATTCTCCAGCGCAGATCCGGTCACAACTTCCACCAGCCGATTTGCTGAAAAGCGCTGTCCGTGCTGGTGAATGTTCTGACGCAGCCATGCCAGCAGGGGTGTAAAGTCGCCCGCTGCAAACAGACTCTGCAGATCACCGACCTGTTCCTGGGCGGCGGCAAAAAACTGAGCCGCGTACATGTTGCCCAGTGCGTACGTCGGAAAATAACCCAACAATCCTGCACTCCAGTGGACGTCCTGCAGACATCCCTCGGAATGAGTCGACGGAGTGATGCCAAAGTCCGACGTGAACCGTGCGTTCCAGGCCTCCGGAACGTCAACTGGCTTCAAATCCCCGGACATCAGATCCCGCTCAAGATCGAATCGCAGCATGATGTGCAGGTTGTACGTCACCTCATCCGCTTCAACACGAATAAATGACGGATTCACAGCGTTGATCGCGAAATGAAATTCGTCGATTGAGGTCTCACCCAAAGCCCCGGGAAACGCCTGTTGTGTCGGAGGATAGAAGTGCTCCCAGAACGACCTGCTGCGTCCGACAAGGTTCTCCCACAGCCTCGACTGCGATTCATGGATTCCCAGAGAAACGGAACTTCCCATGGGAGTCCCAAATGCCTTTTCCGGCAGACCCTGTTCGTACATGCCGTGCCCTGATTCGTGCAGCGTGCCGAAAAAGGAGGATGGAAAAAAGGACTCGTCATATCGAGTTGTCAGGCGACAGTCACCTGGCCCGAAACCACTGCAAAACGGATGTGTGGTGACGTCCAGTCGCCCCTTCTGAAAGTCAAATCCGATCGCCTCTGCCGCGCTCCGTCCCAGTTTCTCCTGCTGTGCAATGGGGTAGCACCGGGACAGCAACGACGTGTCCGGCTGTCGTTCAGCACCGCGAATGGCGTCCAGCAGTGGAACAAGTTCCTGCCGCAGGGCATCAAAGACAACGGCAACCTCGGCACTGCTGGCACCGGGTTCGTATTCGTCCAGCAGTGCGTCGTAAGGCTCTCCATCATCGCTGAACCCGATGGCGGCCGCTTCTTCCTGTTTCAGACTGATAATCTGTGACAGCCATGGCGCAAAGCCGTCAAAGTCGCCCGTGCTGCGGGACTCGGCCCAGTGGTGCTGCGCCAATGCGGTGACCCGCGACAATTCTTCCACCAGACGCTGCGGCAACTGACGCGACCGGTTATAGGTACGACCGATCTCCCGAATGTTGACTGTCGAATCGGCATCGGGAGCGTCTGCGAGTTCACTGTCTGCCAGTTGATCCAGTAATTCGCCGATGCCCGGGTCCGTCGACCACTGATGAGCGACTCCCGCCAGCAGACTTAGCTGATTGGCGCGGTGCTCGTTGCCATGGACCGGCATGTAGGTCTCGCGGTCCCAACTAAGAACGGAACCACAGGACTGCAACAGAGCCGCTTTGCTGACACGGGCGAGAAGCTCCTGATAGAGCGTTTGCGGATCCGTCATGTTATTCCAAAATCATGTTCTGTGCCGTACCGCCGGATGGAATCATGGGCAGCACGTGCTCCTGATAGGCGCAGATAACGTCCAGCAGGTAAGGGCCGTCATGAGTAAGCATCTCTTCCAGTGCTGCCGGCAAGTCCTTCTTACTGCGCACCTGCCTGGCTTTGACGCCATAGCCTTCTGAAATCTGTACAAAATTCGGGAATGTCTCTTTCAGCTGCACACCGTCTCCGTCTCCCAGAGCTTCCGGGTGATCGACCGGCCCCAGATAGGTGTGGGCTCGTCGGCCTTCCATGAAACGATCTTCCCACTGAGTCACCATGCCCAGGTGCTGATTGTTCAGCAACAGGACTTTGACCGGCAGTTTTTCACAATACAGTGTGGCCAGTTCCTGAATGTTCATCTGGAACGAGCCATCCCCGTCAATGTCAATGCACAATGCATCCGGATTTGCCGCCTGCATCCCCATAGCCGCCGGCAGGCCGAAGCCCATGGTGCCCAGCCCCGAACTGCTGAGCCAATGGCGAGGTTTGTTAAACTTGTAGAACTGCGACGTCCACATCTGATGCTGTCCCACCCCGACAGAGATATAGGGATCCTGTTCTTTGGTCTGCCGATAGAGTTCCTCGATCGCCCATTGCTGTAGAATCTCGTCTCCGGAATCGCGATAACTCAGCGGGTACTTCTTCTTCCAGCCCGAGATTTTTGCCGTCCACGCCGAGATTTCCGGAATATCATCGTCCGTCAAAGTCGCGTTCAGCGCTGTCAGTGCCTCCTTCAAATCAGCATTGATCGGAATGTGGGCCTCCTTGTTCTTATGAATCTCAGACGGGTCAATATCGACATGCACAATCTTGCCGTGTCTGGCAAACGCATCCAGTTTGCCGGTCACGCGATCGTCGAAACGCACGCCGAATGCCAGCAGCAAGTCAGATTCGTCAACCGCATAATTAGCGTACGCCGTACCATGCATACCCAGCATGTGCAGTGACTGTTCGTGGTCACCAGGAAAGGCTCCCAGTCCCATCACCGTCATGGTCACTGGAATGCCGGTGCGTAAAGCGAACTCACGCAGTTCTTCGGACGCATCACTCAGAATGCAGCCACCGCCAACGTACAGCACAGGCCGTTTGCTGCGGCGGATGGCAGCCACGACCTGACTGATTTGCTCGGGCGCCGCTTTGCGAATCTCGGGATGATATCCCGGCAGACGAAAGGAAGGATCAAAATCAACTTCGTCCAGCGCCAGGGTGGCCTGCTGAACATCTTTGGGGAAGTCGATCAATACCGGTCCCGGCCGCCCGGTTTCCGCGATATAGAAAGCCTCTTTCACGATCCGTGCCACGTCTTTGATATCGGTGATCAGGTAGTGATGTTTGGTGATCGCCCGACAGACCTCCACCATCGGCGTTTCCTGAAACGCATCGGTCCCGATGAACTTTTGAGGAACCTGTCCGGTGATGGCCACCATCGGAATACTGTCCAGCTTGGCATCCGCAATGCCCGTCACCAGATTCGTGGCCCCCGGACCACTGGTCGCCATACATACGCCGGCACGCCCCGTGGTACGAGCCACACCCTGAGCCGCAAAGGTCCCCCCCTGCTCATGCCTTGGCAGAATCGTACGAATTCTGTCGCGCTGTGCTCGCAGAGCCTGATGGAGCGGCATGCTACAGCCGCCCGGATAGGCAAAAATAACTTCTGCCTGCTGCCGAATGAGCATCTCCACCAGGATTTCCGACCCGGTAATGGTTTCGACAGAGTTTTCAGTTTCAGGTTCAGTCGTGGACAATGGAATTACCTTAGAAGCGCTGTTCGAGTTTAACGGACGCTGTTGCTGTGCACGCCATCTGCACAGCCAGGTGGCATCGACCTGTGCGTTTGCGACGTGCCTCGTGAATGTCAGTTTTTCACCTCAGATAACCTTTGATAAGGCATCCGGACCGGGCATCATCAAGTGATCCGCCTCACGTCGCCGCGTAGCACAAAGTGTACGAGGCGACTGGGGTACGATCGACCCCGGACTGACGGAGATTTATCCGAATCAGCCAATTCCTGGCCCTACCGGCCCACAAAGTCGTTCCGGACACCCACTCACCCCGCCCGGGAGCACATTTTTTGCTGACGACCGTTCCCTTTCACCAGAAAAAGACACATCATGACAAGATGACCACACTCGCTTCCTCTTTACGTCACTCACGTCACTGCCGCTCGTCATTCCGACGAAGTTCGCAGCCGCTGATCACATGCTGCATCGAAGCATTTGCGAAGTCGTGGCTGGCTCTGACCTGCACATTCTCGTTTTTGGTTCCACTTCAACCCTGCATATCTCAGGACGCCGCCACTGATGCCCGGCAACTTGCAAAGACGTTGTCCGCCGCGACCGTCAGAATTGAGACTCCGACGGACGTTTCGTCCGGTGTAATCGTGTCGTCGAACGGTCTGATTCTGTCCGTGGCCCACGGACTGACCGCCACAGACCGAACAGTGACGGTCCACTTACACGATGGACGATCCTGCAAGGCAACCGTGAGTTTCCGTGATACCGATCGGGACGTTGCTATGCTGCGGGTCATCGATGCTGCGGAAAGCCATCTGCCAGCTCCGATCCCGCTGCAGAACGATCAGTCCCCAACCTCCGACAGCGACAGGAAGCCGTTCGTATTTGCCTGTGGACTTCCCGCCCGCGAGACCACCGGACTGTCCCCCGTATTCCGCATGGGCAGAATTGAAGCTCAGGATCAAAATTCCATTCGCACGTCCTGCGTCCTGACCGCAGGTGATTCCGGGGGACCTCTGGTGAATGTGGACGGGCAGCTGATTGCACTGCATCGCCGAATTGGCCTCGGACGTAAAGTCAACATGCATGTTCCGACCGCAGTGATTCGCGCGGCCGTCAGCGGACATGTGGACCTGGCAGACCTGGATGGACATGCGGTACCGGCGGTGCTCTTCGCCCCGCACCCATCCGGCCGCGTCCGTCGCGAACTGCGAGCAAGAACCGTCTATTTTTATTCATCAACTGAAGACCAGCCAGTGGTGCAGGGCACTCTGCTCACTCCGTCCATGGTGGCCACGAAGCTCAGCGAACTGCCGCCGGACAAGGTCGCACTGACGTGCGGTCGTTCACGCAAATCTGCGGTCGGATTCGCACGGGTCGCTTTCGACCGGCAGGTGGACGTTCTGCTCGTCAGGCTGCATGAGACATCCGGCGTTGCTGTGTCATCGCCGGTGCTACCGACCGATGTGTCCAAATCGCACAACCTTGCCACAGGACAAGTCGTGTTTGCCGGCGTGAACGCTGACATCGGTGTTGTCGCCAGATCAAATCACCGAGAAACCGCCATCTCGCCGCGACTGGGCCTGGACCTGCGACTGCGACAGGAGAGCCTCATCGTCGAACGGGCTCTCCCGGTCACCGCGGCGAGCGAGGCAGAACTTGTGCCAGGTGACCGACTCACAAAACTGGCCGATACAGACGTTCGGAGCCTCGATGACGTCGCTGGTGTACTCGCACAGTTCCAGCCCGGCGACCGCATAGCGTTTGAGGTTCAACGAAATCAGACGACACTGCACCGCAGCGGCCAGTTGACGTTTCCGGCGGAAAGCCTGCTGCAGCGGATAAACTTCCTGGACGGTCGAGCGGGAGAGTTGAGCCATCGCCGTACCGGATTCACAGGCGTCATTCAGCACGACGTGGATTTGGCGGCATCGCAGATGGGCGGGCCGTTGGTTGACAGTCAGGGGAACTGCGTCGGCGTCAACATCGCTCGGTGCGGTCGAGAATCCGTGCTCACAGTGCCGATCGATCGGCTTTCCCGGCTGGTGGAATCGTCGACAAGATAAGACCGCTGTTGTCCCCCCTGAGTGTAGTCATGAAAGGCTGTGAAATCGCGATGGAACCTCGGGGTTTCACCCGTCCAATGCCACAATCCGTGACTGCACCCGCAGGTGCCGGATGCAGGACGCTAACCACTTGCGTTCCGGGACAATGAAATACAAAATCCTGAGTAACGTATCTCGACTTCCTGCAACTCTACTGAAACACCAAAATGTCCACTCCCGATCTTAAGTCCCTGGCCGGCATTAATCTGTTTAACATGAAGGACCAGGTTGCTGTCGTGACTGGCGGCTCCAAGGGTCTGGGAGCAGCCATGGCGGCTGGACTGGCGTCCGCCGGCGCATCTGTGGTTCTGGTAAGTCGCAATGCCGACGAGGCCCAAACGGCCGCGGCTGAAATCGCTGAAGGCTTCGGTGTGACGGCCGTTGGTATGGGCTGCGATGTGACCGTACAGTCCGAAGTCGAGGCGATGGTGTCTCAGGTGGTCGCTGACCATGGCCGGATCGACGTGCTTATTAACAGCGCCGGCATTAACATTCGGGGCAGCATCGAAGACCTCACGTACGAGCAGTTTCAGCAGGTGCAGAGAACGAATGTAGATGGAACCTGGCTGTGTTGTAAAGCCGTGACTCCCCACATGAAAACGGCACAATACGGCCGCATCGTCAACATGGCCAGTACTTTGGGGCTGGTCGGCCTGGCCAATCGCACGCCATACACAGCCAGCAAAGGTGCGGTCGTGCAGCTCACGCGAGCTCTGGGACTGGAACTCGCAACATTTGGTATCGCCTGCAACGCCATCTGTCCGGGACCATTTCTGACGCCCATGAACGTGCCCATCGCCGGTACAGAAGAAGCCAAAAAGTTCATCATTGGTGCGGTGGCTCAGGAACGCTGGGGCGAATTGGAAGAAATTCAAGGTGCCGCAATACTGCTCAGCAGCCCCGCTGCCAGCTTTATGAACGGCAGCATGGTGACTGTCGACGGTGGCTGGACAGCTCGGTAACCATCTACAAGCCACGCGTCTGGTGTGCAGGTCGGCCGGACATCCCCGCGGATAATGCGGTGAACATTCATTCACCTCCTGGCTGTATTTTTCAAAAATCGACTGAATTCGTGCTTCTGACTACAGATTTTGCACGGCAACACGTCACAATCGGTAACAATCCGCATTAACTGACCAGTTCCACCTGCGGTTCGCGTGACTCCCGACACGGGGGCGACTACGTGACCCGATCACAGGAAATTCAGGGCCGCCACCAGCAAACACGGAATCCACCTTACGTTTGGGAGACAGACATGTTGAAAAAGACCAATCAGGTTGCAGCGGCTGGCGGACGCAGAGGGTTTACATTAATCGAACTGCTGGTGGTGATCTCCATCATTGCAGTATTGATGTCACTGATTCTTCCGGCGATTCAAAACGCCCGCGAAGCCGGCCGCCGAACTCAGTGTCTGAACAACATCCGCAACGTCACGCTGGCAGCATTGAACTTTGCCACGTCGAACAAGAGTCGATTGCCAGCCCTCGGATACTTCCCCGCGAATCCAGCTTCGTCAGGACGAATTAATGGCCGCAGCTGGGCTGTTGAATTGCTGCCATTCCTGGA
>JABABI010000063.1 GCA_014238335.1 Fuerstiella sp. | reverse complement strand
GCCGGGAAAAATACAATAAGAATGCCCGAGCCCGGACGTCCTGTGAAATCAAAGACGGCGCAAGCAGACCGACAACGATAACCATGCAAATCGTCTGAGATCTCTGAAGTTGCAGCATGACCGACTTCCAGAGCAGGGGACGGGCTGCGGCCAGCATCTGTGTGCGATCGGCACCATCAAGCCCGTCGAGCGTCACCTGCACGACCGGCAGCATTTCTGCGGGAAGCAGCAAACTCAGCAGTCCGCGCATGCCGTCTCCGCTTCCCTGAATGTTATTGGTCAGGACCTGCTCAAACAGAAAGATCAGCACTCCGTATGCTAACGGAGGTCCCCAGACGACAAAGGCGATTCTGCGAAGCCAGGCGCTCTGCCATGCCCGGCGAATGCCGACGCCGGCCACAACAGTCCAGCGACTGCTGCCCGTTTCGCGAACGCCCTCCCATTCCCGATATCCCAGGTTATGAATCGGCATCGTGATTCTCCCGTACCGATCTCAGAAAGACTTCCTCCAGCGAGGATTGAGACGGGGTCATGTTCTGAACAGCGACTCCGCAGTCGTCGACGGATTTCCAGAGATGTTCGGTCACGTCGGCGACCTCACCGGCAATCTGCAGAGTGCCATCCAGCTGCAGGTCAGCACGCAATCCTCGCAATTGCAATGCTTCCAACAACGCCTGCGCATCGCCGGTAAGTTCAACATTGACCGCCGGCCTGGGTGACTGCAACAGCTCATTCAAAGGAGCCGAAAGTCGAACCTGCCCAGCCGCAAGAATCGTCACCGCATCACACACAACCTTCACATCAGGCAGTATATGGGTACACAGGATCACGGACTTGTCGAATTTCTTTGACAGAATGCTGATTCGGTTCAGCATGGCTTCGCGTTCTTCGGGATCCAGCCCGGACGTTGGTTCATCCAGAATCAACAGCTCCGGATCGTGTACAATCGCCATCGCGAAACGGAGTTTTTGTCGCATGCCTGTCGAATAGGTTTCGACGTTTCGATACCGCTCCTGTTCCATGCCGCAAAAGTCCAGGATCTCATGTCCTCGCCGCAATGCTTCGGTTTTGGGCAGGCAGGACAGACGGGCCGCCACCTGAACGGATTCAATTCCGGACAGTCCATGCATGTAACAGTCGTCCTCCGGCATGTAGCCGACTTTGGCTCGAATGGCGGCCGACTCGGTCCTAACGTTGTACCCAAGGACCTGACCTTCCCCCGATGTGACTCTGACAAGCCCCAGCAGCACCTTGATCAGCGAGCTTTTCCCGGCACCGTTTGGACCGAGCAGCCCGGTGATTCCGTTGTTCACGACCAGACTAACTTGGTCAAGTGCCCGAAAGGATCCGTAGTCCTTAGTCAGGTTTCGCAGTTCGATCAGAGAGGTCATGTGTACGAGGAAACCTCACATCAGGCATGTGTCGGCCGAAGCGGTCAGGGCAATTTAGCGGAAGCTTCCGGCCCAGGGAGCTGTGTGCACCAGGCTGCGCATGCGCCATTCGCGAAGCTCCGTCAGCATTTCCTGTTTCGTGTCGGCATGATCGGGACTGCTCCACAGGTTTTTTACTTCGTCGGGGTCATTGACCAAATCGAACAGCTGACCTTCGTCTTCATCAATGAAATGAACCAGCTTCCATTCGTTGTCACGTACCATTGTCATAAAGTCTGTGCCATCCAGAATTCCGTCCTTGCCGTGTTCTGCGTACACGTAGTCACGAGGCTCCCAGTCTTTTCCTTCCAGAGCAGGCAGCAGTGACTTTGCCTCCATGGTCTCAGGTACCTCCACTTCGGCAAGATCCAGAATCGCGGGACCAATGTCCATCTGCTGGCAGAGACCATCAATGCGTTTGTTCGCCTCGAAGCGTCCCGGAGACCAAACAATTAACGGCATCTTCGTGATGATGTCATACATCGTCCACTTCTGACTGTGACCGTGATCGGTCAGGCAGTCTCCGTGATCACTGGTGAAAATCACGACGCTGTTTTCCAGGTAGCCCTTCTTCTCGAGCGACTCCAGAATTTCACCGACCTTGGTATCGATCATCGTCACATTGGCCAGATAGTACGCTCGCTGCCGGTGCCGTTCTTCGTGGGTCGGTTCATCCTTGTGCACGACGCTGTCGTGGTCGATGTCGAAGTTATGTTGACGGAGAACCTTGAATGCTCGAGGCTGATTCTCTTTCTCCTCATCGGTGACTTCCATGAGCGGCAGATCTTTGCTCATGTACTTCTCTGCCTCTTCCGGCGTGGGGTCGTACGGCGGATGAGGTCCCGGAAACCCGATTTGCAGAAACAGGGGCTGTTCCGGTTTGGGCTTTGTGTCAATCCACCATGTCGCCATGTCTCCCACAAAGTTGTCCGACTGCATATCGGCGTCCTGTTCCCAAAGGAACGCACCCAGACAGTCTTTATAGTCTTCACGCCGCCGATACAGTTCGCGCTGTTGTTTGATCTGTCCGCGAGCGTGCAGCGCCTTGTCCCATTCGTCAAAGTAGTAACGTTCTTCCAGGTACCGGTCCTTGTTTTCCACCACGTACCGTTCGTGAAACCCCATCGGCGTGTGGTAGGGATACGTGTGCATCTTGCCGATGTTGACACAGCGATAACCACTGTCAGCCAGAGATTCGATCCAGCCGTGCCGCCAGGGGTCGGCGTTTTTCAGGATGCCTGTGGTGTGCGGGTAATAGCCGGTGAACAGACTGGCTCGCGATGGCGCACAACTGGGAGCAGAAATATGGCAGTTCGTAAACGTCGTCCCTTCGCGCACAAGGCGATCCAGGCTGGGCGTGTCCATATAGTCAAAACCCAGTTCGCGAATCGTGTCGAAACGCTGCTGATCGGTGATGATAAAGATGATATTCGGACGGTCGTCTGACATTTCTTGCTTTTGATTTCGCTGGTGAGTAATTGAAGTCGGTGAGGCCGGACAGCATCTTCAAAGATGCCGCAACCGGTTGCAAGGCTGCTGTCTGTCAGTGGCAGCAGTTTCGCCCGAAGGCACCGCGGACGGTTGGCGTTGAAGTATCGCGATGTCAGGGATCCGAACCCTTGCCTCCGCGGGATGGCACCCACGTGTTCGAACTGGTTACGTGGATTTCGTGCACTTCGTCCGCTGTAATGGGTTTATTGGGATCCTCCGACAGCTTTTCCGGAACATTCTCAACTTTTCGCGGATGATACTGCGCGGCCAGGCCTTCCTCGCGGTGATTGCGCGCCACAGCGTTCCAGAATCCCAGACTCGGATCCTCGTTTCGGTAGTACCGATACAATGTTACTGCGCCAAGCATCACCAGCGCTATGACAAACACGACAAGCACGATCCAGTCGTAGTCACTCGACGTACCAGCCAGAACCAGAAAAGAGGTGAGTCCGGCGCCCAGACCAACGACAATGACGGTTGCCAGCATGCTGCCGGCATCGTCGCGACGATGGAACCATTTTTTTGGCATGACGCCTGACCCTTCTACAGCTCTGTACTTCACAGCAGTTCGTGCTGATTGAACGGGCTCCCGAAACCCGGCCGTTGCACGATTTTCAAAGATCCCGGCTTCTGCAGGAAATCGTTTCTCTGAATCTTACTGCGGCGATGGCCTTCCGTAAGACGGAAAAAGTCTAACAAAAAGCAAAGGTTCGTCGATCGTTGCAGGTACAGTGCCGTACGAAGGACTGCCGGGCTCGACCCCCGACAGACCAGCCACGCCACGTTCGCCAGCGTCGGGCTGCCTCAATCGACAGCAAAGAGCCGCTGGACCTCCTGTTCAGAGCTCCTGGGAACCATCAGTACCACGGTATCCCCCGTCTGCAGCTGGTCATCGGCATGAGGGACTGATACGTATTCTTTTCGCTCAATCGCCGCCACCAGGCAGTTTGGCAACTGCAGTTCGCGTAACGTCGACCTGGTTGCCGGGACGCCCTTTCGCACTTCCACTTCCCAGACCTCGGCAAATCCACCAGCAATGGGAGATCGTTCCAGAACCGGCCCTTTAGCGACCAGCCCCACAATCTGTCTGGCCATCGCCTCTCGGGGACTGACTGCCACATCAATACCAAGACGTTCCAGAACATTGGCGTAGTCGGGGCTGCGAACGATGGTCAGCAGACGCCGACAGCCAAGTTCCTTGGCTTCCACACCACACACAATATTCTCTTCATCGCGACCGGTGCAGGCCACAAAAACATCGCTTTTCCCAACCCGTGCTTCTTCCAGATCTGCTCTGCTCTTCACGTCAGCATGCAGCACTGAACAATTTGGCAACCGTTCGGCAATGAAGTCACATCGATCGACGTCACTTTCCAACACAGTGACGCGACACCGAGTACGTTCCAGCAGGCGTGCAAGGTTCAGACCGATTTCGCCGCCACCGGCGATCACGACCCGTTGACGTTCGCCCGATCGGTCAGCGAATTGTCCAGCAACCTTCTCCAGTTCACGCTGAGCACCGATCAGCGTGACGTGATCCCCCCCCTGCACTGCATCATCCGCACCGGGAATAATGGACCGTCCGTTGCCGCTGATCAGCCCCATGCGCACCGTAATGGGCAGTTTCAGCTGACTCAATGGAATGCCGATCGCGCGAGCCTTCGGTCCCACGTGAATACCGTGGACCTCAACCCCACCGCGAATGAAATTTTCAACAGCCAGTTCAGATGAACTGCGGATGTGCCTGGCCAGTTCCAGTGCTGTCAGATGCTCAAGGCTGATCAGACGATCGACGTTGAAGTGTCGCTGATAGTCGAACGTGCTGTTGTCACGAAAGATTGGATTGAAGACTCGCGCCACGCTGCGGGACGCCCCCATTTCCCGGGCGATGCTGGCGCTAACCAGATTCACTTCGTCGCGACTGGTTACAGCCAGACACAGGTCAGCCACCTGGATCCCGGCCTGAAAAAGCTTCGCGACGTCGAAGGCCGATCCGCAAACCGTCTGGACGTCCAGTTGTTCTTCCACTCGGCGCAGGACAGATGCCTGTTCGTCCATCACGCAGACATTGACGCCGCTGTTGCAGAGCAATTCGGCCACTGTGCGGCCGACCGTACCGGCTCCCAGCACAACCACATTCATGTTGATGACCCCATGGAATTCAACAGCTCCGCTGCTTCTACGGCAAAGTAGGTCAGGATCCCGTCCGCTCCGGCCCGCTTAAACGCCAGCAGGCTTTCGAGTATGGATTTTTCGCGATCAAGCCAGCCATTCTGAATGGCGGCAGACAGCATCGCGAACTCGCCGCTTACCTGATACGCAAATGTGGGTATCGCAAACGTGGCTTTCACTCGTTGCACGACGTCCAGATAGGGCATGCCGGGCTTCACCATAACCATGTCCGCACCTTCTGCAATATCCAGACGTACTTCACGAAGTGCTTCGTCCGTGTTGGCCGGGTCCATCTGGTACGTACGCTTGTCGCCGCCGCCCAGACTGCCGGCCGAACCAACGGCGTCGCGAAACGGTCCATAGAATGCGGACGCGTACTTGGCGGCGTAGGACATAACCTGCACGTTTGAGTGCCCCGCTTCGTCCAGTGCACTTCGAATGGCGCCGACACGGCCATCCATCATGTCGGAAGGTGCAATAATGTCGCACCCGGCATCGGCCTGAACGACAGACTGCCTAACCAGCACTTCAAGGCTTTCATCGTTCGCCACGTAGCCGTCGCGCACCACTCCGTCCTGCCCATGAATTGTGTAAGGATCGAGGGCTACGTCAGCGATCAGCCCCACGTCATGTCCCGCTGCTTTGATCGCTCTGATGGACCGACAGATCAGATTCTCGGGGTTAAACGCTTCGTCTCCGTCCCGAGTTTTCTTCTCCGCGGGCGTAACCGGAAAAATGGCAACCGCTGGAATCCCCAGCCGAGCCGCCCCACCCACAAAGTCCACCAGCAGATCAATGCTGTAACGGTTCACACCGGGCATAGACGGGACAGCTTCAACGACATCAACGCCTTCCATCACAAACACTGGCAGGATCAGGTCGTCGACGGAAAGATCGTTTTCGCGCACCAGACGACGAATCCACTCAGTTCTGCGGTTTCGCCGCATTCGAACAGAAGGAAAGTCTCCGTAGGCGGAGATGTAATTGCTCATTCTGAAAATCCGATCGATGTTCGTAACGAAAAAGTTTTTACAGTTTCCTGCGCTGCGAATGACCCTGCTGTTCAATCACGACTCGCGATGGTGCTGACCCCCGCCACTTTACCAAATGCAGTTGGTGCACAAGGCAGGGTGAGCAGAGATCGCCGCGAGTTGGCGAAATCGCGACTGTCCGTATAATTCCCGGGAAACGACTTCCGGCAGTATGATTCTACTGGACTAATCGTAATGACTACCTCGTTCGCAGCAGAACTGCACGCAGACACAGTGTTGTCAGGCAGGTGCGCCAATCAGAAAACACAGACGCAGCACTTTCGAACCAGCCGGGCAGAATCATGTCCATGGACCTGTGGCGTCCACAGGAGTTGCCGCGTCATAATGCAGCAACGTCACTTTCCCTGTTTGGTGTCGAAGATCGGAAGCCCTGTATCGGTGGCACGCGGGCGAGAGGTCACAATAATCTTCTTTGCAGTCTCGTCGATACTCATGACCATCTTGTCCCGATAATCGGGATTCGTAATGATGGCATCCAGCGTTTTCAACACCGTTACTTCGCCAAAGTCGTAGTTTTGTTTCATGTTCTGTGTGAGAGCTGCCTGCTTGAGACCGTCACCATCGATTTCGATTGGCGTCTTGATTTCGTCTGAGATAAAGGCCAGAGCTTCCTGAAGTGGCATGTTGCGAAAATCAACATCGATCATCATCTGCAGACGATCCACAATTTTTTCAGGCAGAGCTTTGGCAACTGCTACTGTCGGCGCGGGGCCGCTGAAGTCTGTGATCACGGATTGATTCCAGGTAAACAACGAAGCCGCCGCAAGATTGGCTGCCGCTTTGTCCGGCAACAGCGTGATCATCCGCACATACGATGGTCCTACGTGAGTTGATGTGCCCAGCACGATGGCCTGCATCATGGCGGGGAAGCGGCCAATCATTTTTCGATAGCCTTTTGTTGGTGGACTCATGATGCGAGCTGTCGTCTGGAGTAACTCAGGTAACTTTTCCATCTGTACTTTGACGTGGCGCTGCGCCCGCAACGCAGAACTTTCGTTATTCGGATGCAGCAGTGTCTCCATGAATAATTCAGAGCCAAGATGGAGGCTCCAGCCGACGGTCTGTACGTCTTTGCCGAACCACAGGACGAACTTGTCCGCAAAAATCTGCATCTGCTCGCGAAAAACATATTCTCGATGAGTGTCGATATTCAGCAGGTCAAACAGCAACGTCATCTGGCGACTGCGATCCGACTCGCGCAACAGTATTTCGATGTCCACGGGGGCCTGGGGCGCGTACTTGCGGGCATCCGCCAGAGAATCAGACATCGTGATCGGGGCCACCGCAAACGTCTTCTTATCGATCAGCAGGTAGCTGAACGGATCGGACTCGTAGAGTTCACCTTCCAGATCGGACCGACGCGTTCCCTGGAATCGATTCAGCTGCAAGTCGGACAGTGTCTGTTCACTTCGAAGGCGCACAACGGCAGCCACTTCAGGTGGCGAAGTGCGAGGCCCGAAGTTTACGGCAAAGGTCAGCTCTTCGATCTCCTGAGGTTCGAACCGTGTGATGTCACGAATCTGCTGCTCCAGCCATTGACCCAGGTCCCCGAGCGTGGCGATGAATTCACGATTTTTCCGATCCGTACTCCAGATTTCTGAAGGCCGCAGATGAAAAATCAGGTGCGGTGTAAATGGCAGATAATCCAGAGGGATGGCGGCCCCTGATGTCGGGCTCAGTTTTTTGGCACCTTCGTTGGCGTCGGCGAGAACGCGTTTTTCTTCCTGCCATGCTTCATTCACCTGTGGCTTTTGGTCTGCGGCGGCCTGCTCGGCAGCCAGCTTCGCGTTCGAGTTTATCTGCCACCACAGCCCGGCCATAGAAGCCGCGAACAGCAGCGTGCCAAGGACCGCAAAGACTGGGCCACCACGTTTTTTGCTTTTCCGACGGTCCCGCACCCGACTCGCCGCATTGCCCGAGTCAGGAGCCGGAGCGACAGAATTAGCCTCACTGCCGCTGACCGCAGCGGACACACCTGAGGTGGGGGGGGGGGACAGAAAATCAAAGGCGTCCGGCGAAGCCGCATCAGCCGATTCTGATGCCAGCGAAGAGGTCACCGACGTCGGTGGTGTATCCGGTACCCATTTGGCCGAAGTACCCACCATGGGAGCAGCCGGTGGGTCCGGCGATTCGGCCTCAAGCAAGGTTAATTCAACTTCGTCCGGTTCCGTCAAAACAAAACGGTACTCACAGCGCGGGCACTTGCCCTTGCGACCAAGCAACTTACGGTCAGGTAACTTGAGATCGGCTGAACATTTCGGACAGGAAATAGTAACCGTAGGCATCGCAGCACCTGGAGTGTCAGAACGCAGAAACGTTTTTTTCAAATTCGAATTGTGGCTGGCTCAGTCGCAAGACCTCGTACGTCAACCCAAGCCCCTCAGGCTATCCCCGACCTGCCAACAAACGGCACTACCAGAGAGGGGCATTGCAGCCGCACCAGCACTTTTAATGGCCTAAATCGGCAGAACGCCTCTTCATCAATTTTAGCGTGCGACATGCTTATCGGAAACGTTCATCTGAAAATGGATGCAGATCTTTGACGACACTGTCGCTGGACATGGCATCCAGCAGGGCTTCTGCCAGTTGAAAGTCGTCTCCGGTCGTAATCTTGATGTTCATTGTCCAGCCCGGATGGATGTGTACCGGTCGACCAAAGGCTTCAACAATGGATGCGTCGTCAGTGAAGCAGGCCAGATCATCAGCCGCCTCAAACGCCTGCTGCAGAAGACTTTTCCGGAAAACCTGCGGTGTTTGAGCCAACACGAGCCCGCTGCGGTCAACCGTTTCCTGAATGATACCTCCGTCGACCGCCTTCACTGTGCTGCTGACGGGGACACCGGGGATGACTGCGTCGTGGAACACCGCCGCGGCAAACAGTTCTGTGACCCACTTCGCGGTCAGGAATGGACGAGCCGCATCATGAATCGCGACGAATTCAGCATCCTGCGTCAGACCGTTAATTCCGTTCAGCACACTCTCCGCACGACACGCACCACCGCTCACGATCGTGATGTCCATGAAGGCCAGGTTGGGGCGGAATCGTTCCCTAAATTCGTCGATGTCGTCCGGGGAGAGAACCAGCACGACTTCTGACACATCACCCCGGCTAAGAAAATGTTCTGCGGTCCGCAGCCAGACAGCACGCCCTTTCAGTTCTACAAAAGGTTTTTTGCGCGGGAATCCGGTGAATCGACGACTTTCGCCGGCTGCGGGAAGAATGACGGCAAATTTTGACATATCAATCAATCAGAACCACCACATGTTCCGCTGGACGAATTCCACAACGTCGCCAAACAGCCAGAACGCGAGAGTACAGTCGCTGCAGTAAATGCGGACGGAAACTTCAGATCCAATCTGCCGAGTGGGAATCTGTGTGCCAGGGGCCAACTCGGCAATCAATTCGAATGCGGTCCCCATCTCGGAGTCTGTCGTCGAACGTGTCGCGATCGTTGTGAGTCGACATTTGAATTTCGATTCCGGGAGGCTGACCATCGTGAACTCGCACTCCAGTTCCCCGTCGTCACCGTTGTCCTTGTTTTCCTTAATCGCCGCCAACAGATGCCCCATTCGTTTTTCTTCAACCAGCAGTTCCAGATGCCATGAACCGTCGTCATTCATGACGTCAAACAAATGATCACCCTGGCGCACTGGTCGGTCCTGCAGAACTTCCATCCGCTTGAAATCCGGAATGACACCGGTCGCAGGGGCGCGAACCTTAAGCTTTGCGTCCTGTCGCGCGTTCAGCGTGTCGAGCTTGTTTTGAGCAATGATCTGGTCGGCGGCAATGGTCTCCAATTCAATCTGAAGACGATGAACTTCCTCCTTGTTCCTTAACTGTTCAGCAGATTTTCGTGCGTTGCGGGCGATTTTTTCGAGTTCGACCTGCTTTGCGATTTCTGTTTCCGCGTTGCTGATCTCTTCCACAATCTCATCGTTGTAGAGAATCATCAGGACCTCCTGCTGATTCACCCGCAGCTCTCCGTCGTCATTCGGGCCAACATAAATATCGTCAATTTCGCCATCCCACAGCGCGAAGACAGCATGCTGTTCGACGGGCATCAATTTTCCGTCCGCATCCACAGGATAGGGCAGTCGGATCAATGTCATGGCGGCCACGAGTCCCGCGACCACTGCCAGGACCAGGGACGTAATCGCCAGTTTGCGGCCCTGAAACCATTCCGCCACACGGCCCATGACCTTGAATACAGATCGTCCCCAAATCCGCCCGTGCAGCCGCGAATTCCAGAGCGCCGCACCAATATGATCGGCCAGCAGTTCTGCTCGCTGTTCCAATTGAGGCACAGGTTCAGATTCGGCCACCTGTTCCACCACAATACAGCCAATGGCCTTCGTTCTTTTCTTTCTGCGTTTCTGTTCTGCCTCTTCTCCCTGTTCACGGACCAACACGTCATTTTCGAACATCGGAACGATCATAATCATCCGCGAGCCGCTCTCCTGCACGAAATTAGCCAGAGGCTTTTCGATCTGCGGCGGCAGATTTTCAATCTTGCCCGCGTATGTCAGCGTTTCGCCCATGTCGATCACTCGCTTTGCGAGACGCTTCATCGACGTGACCAGGTTGGCTCGAGCATTCACAGTGGACTGTCCACTGACTGCCCGTACCTTAACGCTGCCTCCTTTCCGCGTAACGACGCTCATCCGGTCGCAGCTGAGCAGTGGCCGGCCATCGCTGGCAGAAGCGTCGGCAACTTCCTGCTCTTCAAGTGAACGCTGAATTCGAAGAGTGAACTGTTCAAAATCCGTCCAGAACTGGCTCTTGAGGTCATCACTCATCGTCGAATTTCGACGTTTGCCTTCGACGTATCGTGAGGCGTAGCCACACATCTGTTCCAGAAACTGCATGTAACCGGACCGAGCTTTCTCCGGCACGTCTGCTCTCTGAAACAGCTGTACAACTCCAACGCAGTCTTTCTCTTTGTGCACGGCCGACAGAACCATCACGTGCTCGGTCGGCAAATCCACTCCCTGGCCGTGGATCAGCGTTTTTGCTTCGCCGGTTTGAAGGACGTCAATGAGTAATTTTTCATTGACCTGCATAGCTCCGGGAATCTGTTTCAGTCCGGTCTGATCCAAATCGGTTTCTGCCGCCAGATCCAGTCGGCCTCCATCCTGAAGCATCCACACGGCACCTCCCCTGGCCCCGATAGCGGTGACGACGCGATTAAGAAACTCCTGGAAGAAGATATCGGGCGGAATATCTTCGCCTGACATCTGCTCGATCTCGCGGGCTAGGTGCATCACCTTCTCACGCACTCGCTTCAGATTCTCGTCCGATGATGCGTTTGGTTCTGTCATATCTGGTCCGAAGCGACGGCTGAAGGCCGAATTTTGGGTAAAGACTGTAATGTGCTCCCCAGAGCAGCAAATATTCCGGCCTGCCGGATTCCCTGGGTCAGACGAATAATAGCCTGCGATCCAACGGAAGTGTCGTGAAAACACAACGTTACGTCGTGCAGCACTGCATTCGGAGTGTGACAAAGAATAATTGGTAGAGCAATATCGACCGGTATTCCCTGCCGTCAATTTCGAGTCCCGTCGGGAGAATTTGAACAGATCATGGTCACTGCTTTGCCTGGTTCCCCCAAATAGAACGTGCCAACCCATGAACCGCTGCGGATTCGTATGGAGAATTACGCACTTCGAGCGCGTTTCGCAGTCAGCCGTTGCAACTCCTGGGGGGTGACAGACACCGATTACGATCGTAGAAGCAAAACGTCGTCCTGACATTCGGGGTGCAGAAACTCAGGAAAGCAGAGGCTGAGCGGGTTCCGAACCATGGTCGGACAGAGGAATCGGTCGACCGACATTGCTGTAATTTGTCGCTTCGTGGTCCACATTCAGTGCCTTGCAAACGGTCGCCATCAGGTTCTGTACCGTCATGGGATCGTTGGTCACTTCCATTCCATCGTCCGAGGTGCTGCCGTGGGCCTGCCCCGTTTTGATGCCCGCCCCGGCAAGGACGGCGCTCCAGCTTTTCGGCCAGTGGTCGCGACCTGTGTTGTCATTAATCTTTGGTGTCCGGCCGAACTCTCCCATCCACACCACCAGTGTGTCGTCCAGCAACCCGCGCTGCTGCAGGTCGTCGATCAGGGTCGCCCAGGCGGGATCCAGGACACCACACAGAGAACTTACGGCTTCAAAGTTGTCCTGATGAGTGTCCCAGCCGGCGCCTCCGCCAGCGCCATCTGCATTGCTGAGATTTACCTCCACAAACGAGACGCCGGTTTCGATCAATCGTCGGGCCAGCAGACAACCCTGGCCGAACGGATTCCGTCCGTAAGCGTCGCGCAGTATGTCGTCTTCGCCGTCCAGGTTGAAAGCGTCAACCGCGCCAGACTCCATCATGCGAATGGCCTGCTGATAAGACTGTACGTGGCTACGGCCTGGTCCTCCGGGGCGGTGCTTGAGAAAATTATGTTCCAGAGACGTGAGCAGTTGCAGGCGAGCATCCGACTGAGCCGGCGTCACCCGTTCGGACCGTTTTAAGTTGCTGACCTCGAACGACACCTGCTGAGACTCCGCAACGTCGCCCGTCATCCGTGACGCAACCACCAGAGGTGACCATGCCGGCCCAAGGAAACCTGGTCCGTACGCAGCCGGACTGAACGCCTGAAATGGATTGACACTGACAAACGCTGGCAGATCGCAGTCTTTGTCCAGCAGTTCCTTGCTTAAGAAAGAACCAACGGTGGGGTAGCGAATCGGCCCCTGTGGCAAATAGCCGGTGTGCATGAAATACGTAGCGCGCGAATGGTCACCTTCTTTGGTGGACATGGAGCGAATGACCGCAAGATGGTCCATCACCTGCGCTGTCTGCGGCAGGTTTTCGCTGATTCGCAAGCCAGGCACACTGGTGTCGATTGACTTCGTGGGGCCTCCATTCTCGTGCCCTTCTTTGGGGTCGAATGTTTCCATCTGGCTGGGACCACCCGACATCCACAGCAAAATACAGTTACGATGTTTCTTCGTGGCGGATTGGTCCACCTGCGCCGCAATATCAGGTAACCAACCTGATGCGGACGCTCCCAGCAGACTCAGCCCGGTGTATCCTGCAAAATCACGACGGTTTATTGGGCGTTTCATCTGACCACTCACAAACATGCAAAATGAATAACGTCTACAAGTAGTTTTAAAACTGTTGGTAACCCGACGCGTAAGCGAGGGATGTTCTGGGGACTGCTTCGTTTACAGTCCCTCGCTCACGCCTCGGGGTTTCCGGACGTCGTGGGAGAGGGATTTTGAAACGGCTTCTAGTGGTTCAACATGAATTCGCTGCTGTTCAGCAGCGCCCAGAATACGTCCGCCAGAGCGGCATTCGCATTCGCGGCTGCACCACCGGACGAAAGATATTCTCCGAATCGCCGTTGTTCATCAGCTGAGGGACGCCGACTAAGCGCCGAAAGAAACAGCGTTTCCAGTTTCTGTTCGTTGGACATCGCGGGGAATTCCGCAATTGCTCGCAGAGTCTGACTGTCGTCGACACTGGTCGCGTTATCGATAAAGTTGCCGTTCATCATGGCCAGTGCCTGCAGAATCGTGGTTTCACGTTCCAGTGGCGACTCGACATTGTTGCGAAACAGATCCAGAAACCTCGCTCGCGGTGAATTCATGTCGACGACGAATGGGTTGTCACTGCGGTAGGGCTGATAATAGCCAACCGCTTCAGCAACGCTGTCAAAAAATTGTTCCGGCGTCAGCCCGCGTAGTGTGGCGCGAGCAAAGTGCGATGATTCTTTCTGAGATACATGTGTCTGCAGACCGCTTAGCTGATAGACGTCAGTCGCGGTTATGACTTTTACGATGTGCGTCACGTCAAAACCGCTCGACACGAATTCCTGAGCCAACAGGCCCAGCACCTGAGGGTGTGACGCAGGATTGTTCTCAGAAAAATCATCAACCGGGTCAACAATGCCTTGCCCGAAGAACTGAGCCCACAGTCGGTTGACCGCCATCTTCGCAAAGTAGGGATTTCGGGGATCCACCACCCAGTCCGCCAGCATTTGCCTCGGTGTTCTGGAATCATCGCTCCACTCAGGTTCCAGCCCGGTCAGAAAAACGGCTGGTACCACGTCCTGAGTACCAGGTATGCTGATCGACCGCACGTCGGTTTTCTCCGTCAGGTTCTGCATCATGGCGGGATTGTCCGCGTCTTCGTCGGCAGGCCGAGTAAAACCCGCATAAAACGCGGCCATGTTCCAGAACTGCTCCTGGCTCCATCTGTCAAACGGATGATCGTGACACTGAGCACAGTCCAGGCGGACGCCCAGAAACGCTCGCGCCGTGCCGGACGCCAGATTCTCCGGTTTTAATTCGCGTACCACAAAAAAGGCATCGGGACTGGTCGTCGACAACAGGGCAGGGCCGGCACTGGCATTCAGTTCCGTGGTGATAATGTCGCGAACGATCTGATCGTACGGTCGTCCTTCTGAAATGTGCTGCCACAACCAGGCTTCGAATCCGGGAATCAGAGCTCGAAACTGTGGCTGGCTGTTGGCCTGAGGAATAAAAGCGTTCCGCAGTGCGGTCGTGAAATGTCGCACGAAGGCCGGGCTGTCGATCAACCGGTCAACTACGCGGGACCGTTTGTCGGTTGACTCATCGGCCAGGAAATCTCGAACCTCTGACACCGCAGGGATTCGTCCGGCCAGATCAAGGTACAGACGTCGAAAATACTCGGCATCCCCGGCGGCGCCAGCTGGCGTCACTTCTTCTCTGTCCCACGCCGCCTGAAACAGCCGATCAATTTCAGCCGCTGTTTCGCGGGGGGGATCGGCAGCCGCAAGGCTGTTTCCCGCCACAACAGCGATGGCACTCAACAGAACGTACCGCACGGTGAGGTCCCTGATGAACTGGTCGTTGGCAACGATGTCCGACAACGTCGGGCATTGATTCTCCACACTTCATCTGAAAGGATTACTGAATCAGGCTAATTTGTCCAGAATTCTCTGCGGAAAGCAGATGAAATCGTTTCGTGCGTCAATGGCATGTGTCCCAATCAGCAAGTTCCGGCCGTGTTTTCCGGGCACTTGTGCACCGATTGTCAGTGGCCACGGCAGAAGGTAACCTTCGCCGATTGACGGCGACATGTCTCCATCTCCACTCCTTTGACCTCCGAAACTCTGTAAAATGACTCGAAAAGGCGAAATTTTTGCCGGACTCTCCGTAGCTCTGGTCACTCCATTCAAAGCTGACGGATCACTGGACGAAGGCACACTTCGCAAACTTGTTGACTTCCACGTCGAATCCCGGACGGACTGTGTGGTGCCCGTGGGCACAACCGGCGAAAGTCCGACGCTGACTCATGAGGAACATGATCGCGTGATCGATATCGTCTGCGAACATGCCGCCGGACGGATCAAAGTCATGGCCGGAACCGGGTCCAACTGCACGTCCGAAGCCATTCGAATGACGCAACACGCAAAAGACGCGGGCGCGACCGGTTCGCTTCAGGTCGCGCCGTATTACAACAAACCGACTCAGGAAGGATTTTTCCAGCACTATAAGGCTATCGCCGACGCCGTCGATATCCCGCACGTACTTTACAATATCCCTGGGCGGTCTGCAAAAAACATCGAGCCGGCCACCATCTGCCGCATTTCAGCAGCGTGCCCCAACGTTGTCGCCGTCAAGGATGCCACGGGGTCCATGGATCAGGCATCTCAGATTCTGGCGGCATCCGATCTGACGCTCCTGTCCGGAGATGACAGCATGACGCTGCCACTGATGTCCATCGGCGGCAGTGGTGTGATTTCCGTTGCAGGAAACATCATCCCCAGGGATGTGAAGGCGTTGGTGAATGCGTTCAACAGTGGTGACATTGCCAAAGCACAGGAATGGCACCACAAGCTTTTCCCGCTGTGTCGTGACATGCTGGGACTTTCGACAAATCCGATTCCCATTAAAGTTGCCATGTCACTGACCGGCGCTGATTGCGGAGCACTGCGTCTGCCCATGACTGATCTTTCTGCAGACGAACTGCAGTCATTGAAGGCCACGCTTAAAAACTACGGGCTACTGTAGCGGCGCACATTGGGCGCAGTTGACACAGCTCGCCGGTCGCCGTGCTTCGAATCACAGCACGGCCTCGCGAGCGATCATATTTTTCGGAACACCGATTGATTGTCCGCCACAGAACCACACGATGAAGGTGCCGCCTCTCACGCTAAGGTCAACAACTTTCGGCGTGGCATTCTGCTGGCAGTTACCTCCGCGGTAGCCTATTCGGCAACGAATCTTGCACTGCGAGGCCTGTCGGGAAGGTATGACGATCTCGGCTGGTCAATCTGGGTCTCAGCGATGAAGGCCCTGCCAACTGTCACGGTCGCAACATTCCTGCTGGCCCGTCGCGCCTCTCGGGGCCAGGTTCTGTTTCCGTCCACCAGAATCCTGCCCGTGCTGTTCATTGCTGCACTGGTAATGCAGTTTGGTGGCAACCTGGGTTTTCAGGTGGCTCTCGGACATATCGGCCTGGCCATCACGGTCCCGCTGGTCTTCGCGTTCATCATCTGTGCCGGCGCCATATTGGGCCAAATGTTTCTGGGCGATCACGTTTCCGCTCGAACATATCTGTCCATCGCCATCATGACCGTTGCTATCATCCTGTTGTCCTGGGCGGCGACGCTCAATTCTCCGTCTGCGACAGAGAACCCGACGACGCTGGAGACGCGAAATATCTGGCTGGGGATCTTCATCGCCGTTGTCTCCGGCGTATCCTACGGAATTAACGGAGTTGTGATTCGCAGCACCGGACGAGGGAAGTTGCCAATCGAATCTATGTTGATCATCTACAGCTTGACGGGGGCAGTTCTGCTGGGAATACTCGGCGCTTCAATGCTTGGAACCGAACGTCTGCGTGATATCACGGTGGCGGAATGGCAGATGATGCTGACGGCTGGCACATTCAACTCCATCGCCTTCTTCAGCATCAGCCACGCATTAAAGCTGGCAAATGTTACTCAGGTGAACCTGATTAACGCTTCACAGAATGCAATGTGCGCCATTGGTGCCGTTCTGATGTTTGCCGAACCATTGTCCCTGCCGATGGTGGCCGGGATCTTGCTTTCGATCGTCGGACTGTTCGCGCTGGACAGAAAATAGCGGTCACAGATCAGCCGCCTGCGGCGCCGCTTTTACATTGTCCAGTGTGGTGATGCGTACGCCGATACCGCTATGATACATAAATTGTTCCCGTGCAAATTTTCGTCCGTTGCAGCGATCCCGGACGCCGCGCTGTACTCGGTACTCCACAAGCTATCTCCCTGAACTTAGAGAACAAGAGTCTGCGTAATAAATGCCATTGCCTCAGAAGACACGACCTCCTGTTTCACACCCCTTGAGATGGATCACGTCCGCATTCAACAGCTGGCTGCTGGCGATCCCGGCATTCATGTGCTGCGTTGCTGCGACCTCGGCAGTACGTGCCGAACAGCCGGCATCGCCGGTGGATCGCAGTCACAAGCTGGAACTTCTGTCCGATGATTTTGGCCTGGCAGATGGCCCGGCATGGGACGGAGTCTCCTCGCTTTATGTACCTGATGTGAAGCGGTCCCTCATCAAACGTTTTCGTCCGACAGAAAACGAGTGGACCGTCGTCCACAAAGGGGACGATCGGTACAGCGCATCAATATTCAGCCACGGGCGTTTATTCGTTTGCAACAATTCCGCAGCACGCATCGAAGCCTTTGCCCGAAACAATATGGCGGCAGGGCCGAAATTCGTCGCCGTCCTCGATGAAAATGAAAAAAACCGCAAACGTCCGAACGATCTGGTCGTCGATCAAAACGGCGGTGTCTACCTGACACTCACCGGCCAGAACCAGGTCGTCTATATCTCTCGGGAAGGCGGATCGACGGTGGTTACGGACGCCGCAGTCACGCCGAATGGTATCACCATTTCTCCCGACAACCGTACACTCTACGTCGCCGCTTATCGTCCGAAGAAGATCATTGCCTTTCCGATCATGAAGCCAGGACAACTCGGCACTGCGTCCGAATTTGCCGTCATGGACGATGGCGATGCTCGAGGTGCTGACGGCATGAGTATTGACCGCGCAGGCAATGTTTACTGTGCGGGCGCAGCGGATGTCTGGGTCTGGGCACCGGACGGCAGTCTGCTTGATCAAATTGTCTGTCCGACGCGCCCCATTAACTGTACGTTCGGCGATTCAAACATGCGGACGCTGTACATCACCGGTTTCGGTGGCGTGTATCGACAGAGAATGAGAATCTCCGGAGTCGCTTCCCAGCCTCCGTCGGCAGCAACTCTGTCTGGAGGACGGAACGTTCCATCGACGGCCGTTCCCCGAAACGTACGTCAGTACCTGAACGTTGTGTATGCACAGTACGGACACCGCAAACTTCTGACAGACCTCTTTGTGCCGCGCACGGAGAAAACGAATGTGCCCGCCATCGTCGTGGTGCATGGCGGTGGCTGGCTGAATGGTGACAGAACAAAGTTTCGTGCTCTGGCCATCGATCTTGCAAGACGCGGGTTTGTGACTGCGGCCATTGAATATCGACTTGGCGGTGAAGCGCACTTTCCGGCAGCGATTCACGACTGCAACGCCGCCGTGCGTTTCCTGCGTGCCCATGCATCGGAATACAATGTCGATCCGGAGCAAATTTCTGCTGTCGGCGGTTCGGCCGGCGGTCATCTTGTTGGCTTAATGGCGAGCGGCTGGGATGATCCGGAGCTCCAGGGCGACGGTGGCAACACCGATCAATCTTCAAGACTGCACCTGGCCTTTGTCATGGCCGGCCCGATGCAAACGGCAACGGGCAATGTTGCAAATAAATCTGGAACAGGACAGACGTCGAATGCGACGCAGTGGCTGGGAAAGTCGATTGACGAGGCACCGAAACTTTACAAACTTGCAGACGCCCATGCACACATTTCCAAAAGCACATGCCCCATCTTTTTCATGACTGGCGAACATGACAATCCGGCCAGAAATGAGTTGTCTCGGGCGAAGTTGAATCAGCTGGGGATCCTGACTTCACTCATGACCTATAAGGACGGGAAGCACGGTTGTTGGAACCGCCATCCCTGGTTCTCGCGCATGGCCGACGAAATCGCACACCAACTTGCGACGCACGGCGAAGGCAACTGAAGCCCCGCAGTCCTCCAGTTTCCCGCGCCCCCATCTTCCATCTTCCGCCAATTCAGCAGCCATCTCGCTGAGGCTCAGCAACCATCCTGGTTCTCCAATCACCTGCCAGGGTTGCAGCCGGCATCTCAAAACGACGTATATGTGATTCGTAGTGGCACAGATTCGGAGAGTCTCATGCGAGCAAATAATTCTGCACCGGGGATTTTTGGATAATTTGAGTAATTTCAGGGACGAAATTGAAAGGAAAACGCGGCCCGTTGCGTACTACCTGTAGTAGACCTGCAGGTTTTGCCGGTTATTGGGGCGATTTTGCAGCAATGTTTCTTTGAAATGCTGGTTGGGGGCCTTTGTCGGTCTCAATCACGTAAGGAAACAGGACTCAGACGAGGAGACGCAGGATGCTGGTATTAAGTCGTAAAACGGGGGAGTCGATCCAGATCGACGACGACATTTTTGTCACGGTTTCCGAGGTCAAGGGTGGGCGAGTTCGTCTGTCGATTGAAGCGCCCCGTTCCATTCGAATTGTGCGACAGGAAGTTCTCGAGCGTGACTTACCCACCAGATGTGAGGCGTTGACGCTGGACGCCCCCGAGACACCACTGAAATGCGTAACGTAAGTCCGAAACGTCCGGACAACGTGCTGAAACGTTGAAACGACGGTTTTCGCCACGGACGTGACGTGATACTGTCGACTACAGATGTCTAAGGGCCGTCTGCCTGTGGCCAGGAAGTGAGCTTTCCCGTGGGAGATCGACCGTGCTGCCCCGCCCGGCTTCCACCAGCAGTATGAATTAAGGAAGAGTCATTTCGCCGGAATGGCGGGAATTTAGATTCCTCCTGCCCTGAGGGTTTCGACTTCATGGAGTTCCCTTCAGAATGCTGGGGGGCTGCAGAGGGGTGTCTTCCAGCAGCAGACCAATACTTCACCCAGTCTGACGGGTCATGCAGGAAGCTATTCGAAAAGCCCGGGTTCTGATCGAGGCCCTGAGCTGGATTCAGAGATTCAAGGGCAAATATGTCGTAATCAAGCTTGGTGGCAGCACTCTGGATCAGCCGGACGCCGTTAGCAGTCTGTTAACTGACGTCGTCTTCATGTCGGCCGTTGGCATGCGGCCGGTGATCGTGCACGGTGGCGGCAAGGCCATCAGTGCAGTCATGGCCGAAGCGGGGATTGAACCACGTTTCGTTGCAGGGCGCCGCTACACAGATCCTGAGACATTGAAGATCGCGTCGGAGGTTTTGGTGACGCGGATCTCACCCGGAATCGTCGAATCTCTGCAGGGTCACGGAGCAACAGCGATAGCTTTACACTTTGAGACAGAGAATGCGTTGATCGCAGAAAAACTGAAACTTAAGGACGAACACGGGACAGCCATCGATCTGGGGCACGTCGGGCACGTGACTGGAATTGACCGTGAATTGCTGGCGCGGGTGTGTTCCACGGGCACGATTCCCGTCATTCCCTGTATTGCACTGGACGAAAACGGTCACCGACTGAACGTCAATGCCGACACTGCTGCCGCTGCTGTCGCTCGAGAATTGAACGTTGAGAAACTGATCTTTCTGAGTGACATCCCTGGAATTCTGACCGACGTTGAAGATCCTGCGTCACGGCTGTCTCACGTCGATGCCGTCAAGGTGCGAGAATTGATCCGATGTGGCACGATTGCGGGTGGCATGGTTCCCAAAGTAGAAGCCGCCCTGGACGCTCTGGATGCCGGAGTTCGCAAAGTGCACATCGTCGACGCCGCCATGCCACATTCCGTATTGCTGGAGATCTACTCTGACACCGGTGTTGGCACTGAAATCGTCGGATAAGTGGGCCGGATTCCGTTTTCACTATCCGGACATCTTCGACAGTGCTGGGCAGTTGCAAGTGCATGACGCCGCGACTGCCGCAGATCTCCAGCTGCTGGCATAGCATTTGAGAGAACTGCCCCAAACGCCCGCGTCGATCGGCCTGTGACACATGAAAAACCTGAACGTTTGGCCATGAGGGAATCCCCACGCTCGCGTGCAGGCAGATCCCCATACGCAAATTTGGGGGACGTGGCCTTGAGCGATTTCAGGTTATGCTGTGAATTCTGCAATTCCAATGCAAGATCACCCCGCCGCCGTCGATCGCAACATTAGGTCGCCAGTAGGCACTGAATTCTTTAGTCAGATTCGGAAATACGGCAGCAATGATTAGCACCGCCCGAACAGAGCCCACGTGTCATCTTAGCCACGAAGACGTCATGAGAACGGTGCACACGATTCCACCGTTGCCGCCGTCAGTCGTGCAGCTGAATGCGCTGTTTTCTGACCCGGACTACGAGATCACGGACGTCATCCGATCGGTTGAGCTTGATCCGGCACTAACCGGGAGGCTGCTGCATCTGGCCAACAGTGCGAGCCGCTGCCCAGGCGGAGTGGGATCAATTAGAGCAGCAGTGGTCAGCCTTGGTGGCGGAGTTGTCAAATCCGTCGCGATGGCACAGTGCGTGCGACCACAGGTGGATCTGGATCTTTCGGCCTTCCGGATGACGCCTGCTTCATATTGGAGGCATAGTTTGACCGTGGTTTGCTTTGCTGAGGAACTTGCGGCTCAGGGAGTGGCCGAATTTGGCAACGACTTTTCGGTGGCGGCCATACTGCATGATTTCGGAAAGATTGTGCTCACAGCCCACCTCACGCCGGACCACCACTCTCTGCTGCACCGGGCGGACCTGGGCATCAGTGCCTCAGACCTGGAGCGAGCACTATTGAGTATTGATCATGCGGAAGTCAGTGCTGTAGTGGCGCTGAGGTGGGAGCTGCCTGAACATCTGGTCAGGAGTATTCAGCATCATCACCGCCCAAGGATGTTCGACCATCCGCTTTGCCACGGGCTGAATATCGCCAATCAGCTGGCGTGGCGACTGGAAAGCAGCGATGACGGTCAACGATCTGAAACGATCGACCGCTGTTTGTCGACTGAGGCGCTGCGACTCAGTCAGGACAAACTGAAGGAAGTCTATAAGCATGGCGCCGTGCGCCTTCAGCAAACGCTTGAATCGTACACGTGATCCGAGGCACGGCAGCCTCACCGACAATCAACAGACGGTTTCAGTGTTCCCGTGTTATGTCAGCCTCTGATCGGTCAGTTGCCGCGCGGTTCGTTGAGTTTATGTGCTCGTGACGTCGGCAACGTTGTCACGGGCCTGTTTTCGTGTCAGACACAGCCATCCGGCCCGGGGCGCAAAGTGTTTGCGCCTTCAGCCGTGTTTCATTTCGTGGGTGAGTCGCGACTTCCGGCGGGTGAGATCTTTGGCACCGTCTGACCGGGAACGCTGATCCGCGATTCCACAAGTCGAGCGACCGCCAGCAACGTGGCCTCGTCGTGCAGTCGACCGGTCAGGGTGCCACACGCCGGTTGTCTGGTGTCGTCATCACCGACCATAACTGCGGGAATCACCACAGTGGGATGCCCCGTCAAATTGCAGATTCCCAGATCACCGCCACCAATGTACAGGTCAACCGTGCGAAAAACGTCCGCCATTTTCTGCATCAGTCTTGTACGAAGTCGGGCGGCATGCAGGTAATCAATGGCTGGCATGAAGTGCATCTTGCGAAAGATCTCCGGCCACCGATTCAGACCGTCTGTGTTCTTCGTCGCCACAAGATCGTGGAAGATCGTAGCGGCCTCTGCGTCCAGCATCAGACTCATGGCCCACTCCGGAAACTCGTCCGGCAGCGAAACCGGGACAATGTTGGCGCCGAGTTCTTCAAGGAGTAACAGAATCATCTGATCGGCAGCGTCCAGTGGCACTGCTTCGACCTGTCCGATTTTCAATTTGCTAAGATCGGCCTGCATCGGCCATTGAAACCAACGCTGTACCGACGTGGGATCACCATTGTCAGCGCCGTGAATTGCGTCAAAGACAAGTCCGCAGTCATCGATGTGACGGGCTATGGGGCCGATCTTGTCCATCGTCCACGACAAGGCCATACAGCCCTGTCGGCTGACTCGTCCAAAGGTTGGTCTCAGGGCGGCAGTCCCGCACCTGCGACTCGGCGAAACAATGCTGCCAAGTGTTTCGCTTCCCAGAGCAAACGGCACCAGTCCGGCGGCGACTGCTGCTGCGGATCCGGCCGACGAGCCACTGGATCCCTGTTCCGGATTCCACGGATTCCGTGTCTGACCGCCAAACCATCGGTCTCCCATCGCCAGCGCCCCCAGCGACAGTTTCGCCACCAGAACTGCGCCCGCCTGCTGCAGTTTTTGGGCGACAGTTGCGGTCTGATCGATGACTCGGGTTTCGAACTGCGGCGCACCCCATGTGGTCGGGTAGTCAGCAACGGCAATCAAGTCTTTTGCGCCCCAGGGGATGCCGTGCAACGGACCACGGTGCTGCCCCATCGCAAGTTCCCGATCTGCCTGCTCGGCCTGGTGCATCGCCAGATCTTCCGTCAAAGTGACCACGCACTTCAGCACAGGAGCGAACTGTGTCAGAGCGTCCAGACAATGTCTGGTGAGTTGTACTGAGGAAATTTTCCGGGATCTGAGGGCCGTCCCCAGCTCGCGAATGGACCGAAACGAGAGGGTGTCAGCATGATCGGGCTGATCAGGAATCACGGGATCGGCGGGTGACAGCCACTCCGGGCATTCATTTGCACGAATGCGAATTTCTGCATCAAACATTTCCGGATCAAAGCGAATCGCCGGCATCGTATCGTAGCTGACCGGCACAGCTCGCATTTGTTCGCATTTGTGCAGCACACCCTGCACGGAAGCGACCGCAGTTTCCCGTTCTTCGTCTGTCAGTTCAATGCCCGCCACCCATTCGGCACTGCGAATGGATTCTTCGTCGATGTCGGGGACCTGCTGGACTGTCTGGGCGACCGCACGTCGGAAGGCCGCTGTACCGATCCCGGTTGCAGAAAGAACTCCCAGCACCTGACGGCGCGTAGGCGTGACGGATGCCTTGCTGGACGGTGCCGGCAGAACATTGTCGCACTCATCATCCATCAGGTTCTCCCGCTGCCAGTTTATGGTATGAACGACATGTCATCGGTAACAGCCAGACAGAACTCCGCGAGCAGTCGGGCTGACTGCTCCAGATCGGACTCGGCCACAACTTCGACCGGGCTGTGCATGTATCGATTCGGAAGTGTGACCAGACCGGCAGCGCAGCCGCCACGACTCACCTGAATTGCGGCGCCGTCATTGCTGGCCGGACGACCGAGTGCGTTAATCTGCACAGAAATGTCATGGGCGGCGGCTGTCGTCAGCAGCAGGTCAACAACGCGAGGATTGGCGTTCGCACCGCGCACAACCACCGGGCCTGCTCCGATTTTGATGTTGCCGAACTGATTCTGATCAATCCCGGGGCAATCGGTCGCATGAGTTACATCCACAGCGATCGCCACGTCGGGGTTCACGTTGTAGGCACTGGTCTGAGCACCACGCAGTCCGATCTCCTCCTGTACGGCAGAAACAGCGAACACGGCGGCCGACGGATTCTGTTCAGAAATTATTTTCAGTGCCGTCATGATAACCCAGATTCCAGTGCGGTCGTCCATTGCCACTCCGGAAATCCTTCCGTTCCTCAGTTTGGTCAGCGACGGCTGAGGCGTGACCGAATCGCCGATGGCCACGACTCCGGAGGTCTCCTCCGCCGAGGCTGAACCGATGTCGATCCACAGGTCGTGAATCTTTGGGACCGTTTTTCGTTCGGTTTCGTTCAGCAGATGGATCGGTTTCCGGGCGATTACGCCCGGGATGGAACCACCGGTCGTGTGCACCAGCATTTTCTGGCCCAGTAGGATCTGCATGTCCCAGCCGCCGACCGCGCTGACACGGATGAATCCCTTGTCGTCGATGTGTCGTACGATCAATCCGATCTGATCACAATGCGCATCAAGCAGAATGCGCGGGCCACCGTTCGGATTGACGGCGGCAATCAGGTTGCCGTGGACATCCGTATCGACCGAATTTGAAAAGCCACGGGCAAAATGGCGCACAACCTCCTGAATATTCTGTTCGAAACCTGAAGTGCCGGGAGTTGCCAGCAATGATTCTAAAAACTCGTCTGCCATCAAAGCCTCGCTGATGATTTGTGGTCGCGAACAGTCGCCAAACTCCATTCATTTGATACCACAAAAGACGGACAAAGATAAGCGACAGCCTGACGCCAGCCACATGCGGGTTTCCGCCTGGTCCCCGAACCTATAGACTGCCGCTGGCAGAAATGAGGTGCCGGGGACGTCAGGTTCAACGACCGAAAGAGCGGTATTTTCTGATCCAAACGTCATACATACGGTCTGAGACGCTGCGTCGGCACAGCTGGACCTTCACCACACTACGGAACAACTGTCGCAGGAACGTATTCTTGGCACCAGCTATTCAGGAACAGTCAGTGGCTTCGTCACCACCGCAACCGGCTTTACGCCCGGAAATTGATCGAATCATTGAATCAGGTCGGGGCCCCGTCAGCCCCGAATCGAAGATGTCTGTCAAACCGGTGTTCTGGTCGACAGCGTTTAGTTGCCTGTTGCTGTGGGTCTGCTTTACGCCCGTCGACTTTGCGCCAGCCGCGTGGGTTGCGCTGGTGCCCTTATGTCTGCTGCTGCGGCTGCAAAATCTGCCTCGATTCAGCTATCGCGTCATTGCCATCGTCGGATTTTTCTGGGCCGTCGCGACACTGCAGTGGATGCGACTGGGGCACTGGACCATGTACGGTGCACTGGTCGCCCTGGCGTTCTATGTCTCGCTTTATTTCCCCGCGTTTGTCTGGGCTGGCCGAAAAGTTGTCCGGGCGGGTGTGCCACTGTTTCTGGCTGTGCCGATCGTCTGGACGGCTCTGGAATATCTGCGCGCCCACCTGATGACCGGTTTCTCGTGGTACTATCTTGGTCATTCTCAGTATCAATGGACGTCATTGGTTCAAGTCTGCGATATCACCGGCGCGTACGGTGTGACATTTCTGGTGTCGCTGGCTTCCGGCGCATTGACGCAGTGCATCCCCGCGACCTGGCTGGTGAAAGCTGGTCTTGCCGAATGCTCGACGGATTTGCAGACATCTGCGCCAAAGCAGCAGGGCTTCGGGGTTTCACTTGCCTTCGGCTTGGTGCTTCTGAGTTGCCTGTACGGGATGAAACAGCAAACGATTCCTAGGTTCGACAACTCCCGGCCGATTGTGGCCATCGTTCAGGGGAACTTCACACCGGAACTGAAGCATGATCCCGATCAGTGGCTGCGAATGGTTCATGAACACGACCTGCTTTCGCGCCAGGCTGCCGGGCTGCGTCCCGATCTGATTGTGTGGCCGGAGACCATGTTTCCCGTACCGGATCAGATCATTTCTGAAGGCGTGAACGATGATGACCTGATCAGGATGCTGCCGCTTCACGGGACCGCCACAAACAGTGAACTGGCTCAGAATGAGATTGAACGCTGGCACAGTGGTCGTGCCCGGGAACTGCTTGCGAATCGCAGCCAGGAATCAGGTGCTGCGATGATGGTTGGTCTGCTGACGGAAGTCGCCAGGAAGAATGGACGAGAACGATTCAATTCGGCGGCCTTCATTCGCCCCGATCTCGGCTACGTCGGACGCTATGACAAGATGCACCGAGTCCTTTTTGGAGAGTACATTCCGTTGCGATCAGTTCTGCCCTGGCTGGCGAAACTTACGCCGTTCAGCGCGGGTTTCGGTATTGATGCCGGGACCAGGCCGGCAGTGTTTGAATACGGTGGCACCCGTTTTGCGCCGATTATCTGTTTCGAGGACACAGTTCCTCATCTGGTACGTGACGTCGCGGGAACTCGCGATGCGTCGGGCGGGACCCCGGATGTTCTGGTCAATATAACCAACGACGGCTGGTTTCGTGGCTCCAGCGAACTGGATCAACATCTAATTGCTGCCACGTTCCGTTGCATCGAGACGCGTCGCCCCATGATCCGCGCTGTCAACGCCGGCATTTCGGCATTCATTGATTCTGCCGGACGGATTCGACAGCCCGAGCACTTTCTGCTCATGAAGCAGGAATCCGCCGGACTTGTGGCGGAATTCGAAAAGGCCGAGTCAATGACGGACCCGATGACCGGCCAGTGGTATCGACAATGTTCCGCAGTGATGGTCGGTGAGGTGCCGCTGGATGGGCGGAACCCATTATACGTCAGATTCGGAGACTGGTTCGCCATGCTATGCAGCATCTGCGCAGTCGGTGCTGTGTTGATTGGGTTTCGACGGTTGTCACCTGCTTAAAGTCGGCAGTTCAAAGCAGGCGGCTTCGATTTCGCTGCGGACCAGGATTCGGTCGCCGTAAAGACACAGCGTGTTCCAGCAAACACCGGAGATCGTGGGAAATGAGGCGAGTTCCTCATAGCCGTCCGGCGTCGCATTGATGAGATACAGCGTCCCGCTTTCACTGTGCAGCAGAATCCGGTCATTCACCAGCAACAGCTGGCCATGACCGAAGCGCCCTCGTCGTTTCCAGATTCGCGCACCATCCGACAGCCGGGCACATTCCAGAAATCCGTTGGACAGGCAGTACGAATGACCGTCCAGCAGCACGGGACTGGTCAATTTCGTTTTCAGCACGCGACTGTTTTTCCAGACGATCGATGGAATGATTTTTCCGCCTTCGTTTGTCAGCTTGATTAGCTGACCGCCACCGTCAGGATACCCCTTTGACGTCAACACGTGCGATTCTGACACAACAGAAACCTGTGAGGTGTTGGCCCCGCCGTTGGATTCCCCCGGACGAGACAGATTCCAAAGTGGTTCCCCTGTGCCGGGATCAAAGCCCATCACCATTGTTTCAGCCGTCAGCAGGATTTGTGGCCTGCCGGCGACTGTGGCCAGCACGGGTGACCCATAAGCGATCATTTCGCGGCCGCCTCGCCAGCGCAACTCGCCGGTGAGGCGATCGAACGCCAGCAGTGTCGAAATATTGCCGGACGGGCCGCCTCCCGGCACGACGACCAAATCACCAGTGACCAGCGGTGAACCGGAACGCCCCCATGACAACACCGTGTTTTGTTCGAACTGAAATGCGAGACCATCAGAATCTATTTCATTGGCAAGTTCAATTCCCAACAGTTCGTTCAGATCAATCCGCCAGACCTCTGCCCCGTCGGAGCCGTCCAGGCAAACAAGACTCCCAACAGCACCAACTGCGTACACATGACCGTCGAAAATCGTGGGCGTGGCTCGTGGACCGACGTGGCCCAGATTCATTTTGTCGTGGTGTCGGGCAGTGTGTTGCTGAACCCACTGTAATTGGCCTGTTTCAATGTTGTAGCAGGTAATGCATTCCTGATCACCCCGCTGCTCCATCGTGACGACGTATCCATTCCTGGCAGCAAAGCCTGACCAGCCACTGCCAATCGGCTGTTTCCAATTCTGTGTTGCGGTGGCAAACTGTTCAGCGTCAATTCGGAAATCTGCCTCGATGGCCCCGTCCCTGCGGCCGCCCAGGAACATCGGAAAATCGTGCGGTGTCTGCGTACTTAAATCCACCTCTTTCGGTGCTTCATCAAGCGATATGGAGGGGGGCTCCGGCCTTGACGTCCAGATCGGTTCGAAGCGAATGATGCTGACGTCGCCGCCGTGTATCGGACGAAAGATCGAAACAAGAGCAAACGGCAGGGCGACAACAGTGATGCTGGCCAGAATTCGGCTGCGCCATTTCCAGCGGCTGAATATCAGAAACCAGCCACCCCATAACACGATCAGTACAGCAGTGCCGAAAATGGACGACACAATGACGATGTCCAGTCCGACACTCAATAAGTCTTCCACGTCGCTGATGAATGCGATCGACAGGGTAATCAGCGAAACCACGACTGCAGTAACGATCAGCATTTTCTTCGGACGCCCGCCACGAACACCCTGCCGCGTGGTCTCGGGGGGTACGTATGGACCTGCACCCGACTGCCCTGACGAATCCGCCTGGTCGTTCATTGTTTGATAATCCGGGATTCCGGTCGTTGAAGAAGCGTGGCGATTCCTGCATGCAATAAATGAGTGTAGACGCAATAGTCCGAATTATCCATGCCATCCTGTCTGCGCCACGTTCCACCGAATCTTGGCCGCTCGCTCGATTCCGGACACGTCAACTGGCATTTCCTGCGTGTTGAACTTTGCCGATTAGGTGGACAAGTCCTGTTTTTCGGTTCCGGCAAAGTTTGACGAATGAATTGACGATACCGATTGTGACGGCTCATCGTAGCCGGGAGTCAGTCCCGGCTGGTAGCTGGATACTGTTGATGGCAACGTACAGTCTTCGGATCTGCGTTGCAGAGAGGAATACGTCGCAAACGCGGCGCAGGGGGACTGGCAGAAGTGCATACGTTGCAGACAAGAATGACCGCCACCATCATGCTGGCCTCAATTCTGCTTCAGGGTTGCGCGATGGAACCACTGAGCCTGCAGTATCTTTGGAAGCAGGACGAAGGGCTTTCGTACTACGAAGACGCCAATTCAGGCCTCGAATACCCCACTGAAACGGAACCACGAGCGGCTGACCCGGCTCTATTTGCCGCTCCGCGAAATATTCGCAGTCTGGATGAAGTTGAGTCCCGCGAAGTCACGCTGGCCGAATGCGTGAGAATGGCTCTGGAAAAGTCCACCATCCTGCGGGACAACGCCATTGCACGAGGCGGACAGAGTCAGATCCTGGTTCAGCCCGGCGGAGTGACGTCCATCTATGATCCGGCTCTTCAGGCGACTGGGTTTCTATTCGGCAACCGCGGTGTTGAGGCTGCTTTGGCCGACTTCGACGCACTGGCTACGACCAGTATCACCTGGGGCCGTGACCGCGTGCCACAGAATGCCGGAACTCTGGGACTAAATCCAGGTGATCCGCAGGTTCTGGAAACGGCACAGTATCAGACTCGGCTGGAAAAACCACTGGCCAACGGTGCGACGCTGGCATTGCAGAGTGACATCAACTACGAACTGAACAATCGTCCGACAACGGTGCAGGCATTTCCGTCTTCATTCACCAATATCTTTCAGGCAGAGTATCGACAGCCTTTATGGGCAGGGGCCGGTGTTGAATTCAATCGCATCGCCGGACCACTAAGCCAGGGTCTGCGAGGCGTGTCGGGGCTTTCGCAGGGCATTTTGATTTCACGAATTAACAATGACATCGCACTGGCGCAGTTTGAGTCGCGTGTGAAAACTCTGGTCAAGGACATCGAGGACCAGTACTGGGACCTGAACCTGGCGCTGCGATTGTATCAGTCTGAAATGGACGCGTTCAAAGACCTGTTAGTCTACTTCAACAAACTACGAGGACGCAGCGAAGGCGCTGACTATATTCTGCAGGCCGAAGCGAGAATTTTTGAAGCCGACGCTCGGATTCGCGGGTCACTGGCGGACGTGCTGGAGGCCGAAGGCCGTCTGCGCCGACTCTGTCATTTACCACTGAATGACGGCACGTTTCTTTATCCTGTTGACATGCCGTCAGAAGCAAGGGTTGAACCTGATTGGTCTGCATCTCTTCAGGAGGCGTTCAGTCATCGCCATGAATTGCGACAGCAGAAGTGGGAGGTCAAGAGTCTGGAACTGCAACTGAGAGCCGCCCGCAGCCTGACTCGACCCCGACTGGACGCTGTATCTCAATACCGACTGAACGGACTTGGCGATAATCTGCTCGGGAACCACGACTTCCCGCTGGATACGGCTCTGGGCGACGTAGCTCGGGGTGGCAACCCCGGTTGGAATCTTGGGCTTCAGATGGTCCTGCCCGTCGGTCTGCGGTCAGCTCGAATTCGTGTCAGAAATCATGAACTTCGTCTTCGCAAGAACCGCGAAGTGCTGAATGAGATGGAACGCGAAATTGCTTTCGAACTATCAGGTGCCATGATGGGCATGCAACGATGGTACGAACTGGCGGACAGTACAGTTCGTCGTATCGACTCCGCAGAAAAATACGTCATTGCAGCAGAACAACGCGTGCTCGGAACAGCTCAAACCAGTCCGGACCTGTTCAACCTGTTGTTACAGGCGAAAATACAACAGCGTGACGCTCAACAGGCTTACATGCGAAGTATCGTCGAATACAACAAGGGCCTGAATGCGCTAAAATTCGCCAAGGGAACGACCCTTGTGGACAACGAGATCTACCTGGCAGAAGGCCAGTGGCATCCTGCGTCGGCTCCGATTGCGCTGCAGCGAGCCATGAGCCGGACCTACGGTAAGGATCAGCACAAGCTGCAAACTGAACCGATCGAATTCGTCGCGGAACCGGCACCGGGCAGCTGGGAGTCGCTGGCGACCGACTCTCGACCATGGATACCGGGCGAACTCGAAGAAAACACGACAGGAAACGTTCCCGGACCACCTGCTCCGGTACAAGGTGTGCCCCAGCCGAACGGACGGCCTCGGCTACACCTTGTGCCACCTGCCGATGAGCCCGCGACCGTCATACCGGAACCAGCAGACGATCAGCGGACGATTGTCCCGGAGCTCCCCGGGGCCGTGGAGTTACCGAATCCCGTTCCCGCCGGGCAAGATGGCATCACAAATTCACGACCGTGGCGAAATGCCCTGAGCCCATCTGCCCTTGCACCAGTTGCCAGCGATATCGATGATGTTGGCCGTGTCAGGCTGCAGTAACCGAAATCCGTTCGGTGCATGCCATCTGTGTGTAGCAATTACACGAATTGCCACATGGGGGACTCGAAAGCGGCGCAATTCGAAGTCCAGCCGTTTTTCTCGCGCACTCATTGAGCGTAAGAGTTTTCAGACAGGCAGTGGTCAGTGAACGCGAACCAGGTGTTTGCGGCTCCACATTTGGGATGGTCTCTGCCCGTTGTGTGCTGAGCTTGCCAGCTTTCTGTTTTTTCCCTGTAGTTCGAAGGGTCAACGACATTCAAATGGAATTGACAAATCTGAAACGTGCGCTGTTGTATACACTTGTGGCGGCGATTCACATGTCTGGCCACTCAAGTCAGGCGGCGCCTGACGTTGGTGACAAGGCTCCGGCATGGCGTTTCCTGCAGGGAACGGACGGATTACTTCATAGTCGTAAAGACCTGGACCGATCAAAGATCGTCGTCGTGGCTTTTCTGTGTAACAAATGTCCATGTGTTAAAGGATACGAAGCTCGCTTCAAACGATTTGTCGAAGAATTTGCTCCGCGGGGTGTGACCTTCGTCGGTATCAACAGCGCCATCGGTCCGCTGGAGAACATGAATGAAATGAGACGACGGGCTGCCAGCGCTCGATATAATTATCATTATCTGTTCGACACATCCCAGCAGGTCGGTCGAGGTTTTGGTGCAACGTCGACTCCACATGTTTTCGTGCTGGATCAGAGCCGCCGCATTGCTTACAGCGGCGCATTTGACGACAATCGCAGTGAATCGCAGGTGAAACACAATTTCGTCGTAAATGCTGTCAGCGATCTGCTGGCCGAACGCCCGGTGGCAGTCACGAAAACCAAACAGTTTGGCTGTGCGATCAGTTACCGATAGTCGTCCCGTCTTCTATGACGCAGTTTAGACAAACTGTCGTCGATAGAATACGAACGATCGATATTCCTGAGTCACTCACGGTTTGCTGAACATGAATGCGGACTTGACAACAGACCTTCATCGTCGAACCTTCCTGCACCGCACAGGAGTGGGCGTGGGCGCCGCGGCGTTGTCTTCATTGATGGAACCGGATTCGGCGACTGCAGATTCGGCAACCGCGCTAAATGCCGGCCGATCCGGTTTTCCTCCGTTTCCCGCACGAGTCCAGAGAGTGATCTTCCTGTGCATGGCCGGAGGGCCGTCACATCTGGAAACGTTTGACTACAAGCCTCAGCTGGCTGCGATGGACGGGCAGTCCATGCCGGAATCGTATACCGCTGGCCAGCCGATTGCGCAACTGCGGGGACAGCAACTGAAGTGTCTGGGGCCGCTTATCGGTTTTCGTCCGTGTGGTGAAAGTGGCACACTTATCAGCGACTTTATGCCGTGGCACCAGAAGATGGCGGATGACATCTGCGTCGTCAAGTCGATGGTGACCGAACAAATCAATCACGATCCTGCTCATACGTTTATGAACACGGGCACTGCAATCAGTGGTCGTCCATCCATGGGTTCATGGGTCACGTACGGGCTTGGCAGTGAATGTCAGGATCTGCCTGGTTTCGTAGTGATGACCAGCGTGGGGGGACGCAATCCGCAGCCTATCGCATCGCGACAGTGGGCGGCAGGTTTTTTGCCCAGCCGATATCAGGGTGTGGAGTTCAACGCCAGCGGAGCACCCGTCCATTACCTAAACACTCCTTCCGGCGTTTCTCTCGAGCAGCAGCGGCACCTCATCAACACCGTGCGCACGCTGAATTCTCACCGAAATCAGAGGCTGCAAAATACAGAACTGGAAACGCGAATTGCCGCCTACGAGATGGCATTTCGCATGCAGATGTCAGTGCCGGAACTGGTGGATATGGCAGACGAGCCGCAGCACGTGCTGGAGATGTACGGAGCGACTCCCGGCGACGGTTCGTACGCTTCGAACTGTCTGCTGGCCCGACGGCTGGCGGAACGCGGAGTTCGTTTCATTCATCTGTACCATCGTGGCTGGGATCATCACGGCGGATTGGTCGGCTATATGAATAAGTGCTGTGGATTGACCGATCAGCCAACGTGGGCGCTGATTCAGGATCTCAAGCAGCGCGGAATGCTGGATGACACACTGATCATCTGGGGCGGCGAATTTGGTCGTACTCCGATGTTTCAGGGCAAAGGAGGAGCCGGTCGTGATCACCACATCAAGGGGTTTTCCATGTGGCTGGCCGGTGGTGGCATCAAAGGCGGAATGTCCTACGGTAACACAGACGAACTGGGCTACGGCTCAGTTGAGGACATTGTGCATGTACGGGACCTGCACGCCACAATGCTGCATTTGCTCGGCATCGAACCGGAACGGTTTTCTGTCAAGCACCAGGGTCTGAACATGCGTCTGATCGGCGTAGAAGAAGCCCGGGTGGTGCATGACATCATTGCGTGAGTCCGGTGTCACTGGCTGGTGTTGCCACCGACTCGCGGACGTAATCGTGTCTCGTAATCGTCCGCATTCTGCACAGCCTGGATCCAGCGCTAAACGCTGTTGCCCACTATTTGTTCACGATGTTGTCCATCAGTTGAATGCCGGCAGGACCGACCAGAATGACAAAGATGCCGGGAAAGATGAACAGGACCAGCGGGAAGATCATTTTCACGGCCGCCCCCTGAGCCTTTTCTTCCGCCATCTGGCGTCTCTTCGTCCGCATACTGACTGACTGAACCCTCAGCGCCTGAGCGATGGACGATCCGAAGCGGTCCGCCTGAATCAGAATTGCAGCCAGCGCTCGCATGTCGTCGACACCCGTCCGGATGCCCAGATCACGCAGGACTTCTCGTCGAGGGCGGCCCATTTGTAACTGCATGTTGGCATTTGCAAGCTCCTGGCAGACTTCCGGCGCTGCACTGGCGAGTTCGTCGGAAACGCGCCGCAAGCCGGCGTCCAGTCCAAGTCCTGCTTCCACGCACACCACCAGCAGGTCCAGGGCATCGGGCAGTTGCAGGAAGATCTTCTGCTGCCGTGACATTTTCATCAGTGTCAGCACGACCGCCGGAAGGTAGAAGCCAATGCCGCCGCCGATAACGAATGCCATCCACGAATTTTCCGAGACGCCCATGTTGGCGAATCCGTATACCGCACCGAACATCACCCCCAGGAACAGCCCGATGAGCTTGATGGCGAGGAAATTTTGAGGGGCATTGGGGCTGCTGAAGCCTGCGTTGGCAAGCCGGATACGGAGGTCACTTTGTTCCGTTTCAGACTTCGGCTCCAGTGCCTTCGACAAGGTCGGCGCAGCTTTTTCAAATATGGTGTTGACCGCCCCCGGGCTGTTGTCGTCTCGCCTTTTCTCGCCATCGGATCTCGAATTTCCTCCAGCCGTTCGGCGGCGCGGGTTTTCTTACCGGCAAGAACGTTAAGAATTGCCCAGGCACCGCAGGCAATGGAGGCAAATGCTGCCAGTAAAATGATAACTTCTGGTTGCATCGAACTAACTCTCTGTCGTCAATGGTTCTGAGGATCCTGGGTATGCTGACGCGCCGGTTCCAGTCGGTTGCCCTACAGCGTTTAACAATAATTCGCGGCCGCGAAAAGCGTTTTACCAGTCTACGGTGTGTGCCTCCCACAGGGCCGATCGAGCCACGTGGTGTCCTGAATTTCTGACTACACCTTGATATCAATAATCTTCTTGATGCAAAGGGCACCAAGCACCTGAAGGAAGCCCGTTGCAAACAACATTTTGCGGCCTTCTTCACGTTCAAATAAAATCATTACGTACTCGGGATTCAGATAATACACGGCCACAAACAAGGCCGGCGGCAACGCCATCAGAACAATACCACTGATGCGACCTTCCCCCGTTAACGCACGGACCTGCCCCAGGATCTTAAAACGTTCGCGGACCAGTCCACTGATCTTGTTCAGGATTGCTGCCAGGTCGCCACCGCACTGTCGCTGAATACAAACGGCAATCACAAAGAACTGCAGGTCCAGATTCGGCATGCGTTTCAGAAGATTTTTCAGAGCCTGGTCCATTGAAATGCCAAGATTCTGTTCTTCGTGAACCTTTCGAAACTCCACCGAGATCGGTTCCGGCATCTCAGAGGCAACCACGGTAAGACCGGACGAAAGACTGTGTCCGGATCGCAGTGCTCGAGCCAACAGTTCCAGCGCGCCGGAAAGCTGACTTTCAAACTTCTTGAAACGACTGCGGCGACGCCACCACATCCAGATCCAGGGACAACCAAAGCCACCAATGGCAGCTAGCGGAATCAATGCAGCCGGAGATCGGATCAGAGCCGCAATCAGTCCGCCTCCCGCCGCTGTGCCCGCGCACAAAAGAATGAACGGCTCGATTCTAAGCGGTGATTCTGCCTGTTGAAAAAACATCGGCAGATTCTTGAATCGCCCTAACAGCTTTCCGATAATGCCCGATGCGGAAGTGAGTCCGTCACGGACGATGTCGTCTGCGATTTGATTGGTGTTAGGAGTGCCGGCATTGGTAAAGGCTGCCAGACGTGATTCCGCCTGAGTTGCTCGGCGTCCGTGAAGGATGTTTCCAACACCGAATATCAGCGCTCCAATGCCCAGGAAGGCGGAAATCAGGATGAGTGCCATGGGATCCATAATGCTCTGCTCCGACAGGACGAACGTCCTCAAACCGAATTGTGTCTTACCGTCCTGCGACTAGCCTCGTAGCTGTCGCTGTGAGAAAATACTTGGTGGGAGTCGCACGCCGGACTGTTCCAGGTGCTCGATACACTTCGGTCGCACTCCCGTTGACTGAAAATGTCCAGTCGCCTTACCGTTGCCGTCGATGCCTTCCTGGACAAACGTGAATATGTCCTGCATCACAATCGTGTCCTGTTCCATACCCACGATCTCAGTAATGTAGGTCACTTTTCGCGGTCCTCCCTGCAGTCGGTTGGCCTGAATAACCAGGTGTACAGCACTTGCGACTTGTTTTCTAACCGCGGACAGTGGCAATTCCACGCCGCTCATGTTCACCAGAGTTTCGATACGTGAAATGGCATCACGCGGATTGTTTGCATGAACTGTTGTCAGGGAGCCATCGTGACCGGTGTTCATCGCCTGGAGCATGTCCAGAGCTTCGCCGCCACGACATTCCCCGATGATGATCCGGTCGGGACGCATGCGCAAGGCATTCTTTACCAGGTCTGTCGCTGTGACAGCTCCGTTGCCTTCGATATTTGCAGGTCGAGTTTCCAGTCGCAGCACGTGTTCCTGCTGCAGCTGGATTTCCGCCGCGTCTTCAATCGTAATGATGCGGTTTTCGTTGGATATGAAACTGGAGAGGGTATTCAGCAGCGTCGTCTTACCGGAACCGGTACCACCACTGATGATGATGTTCAGGCGAGCCTTCATGGCTCCTTCCATGAACATGACCATTTCAGGCGTAAAGGCCCCGAATTTCAGCAGGTCTTCCAGCGTCAGCGGATTGGAACCAAAACGGCGAATCGTCAGCGACGGACCATCGAGTGCCAGTGGCGGAATAATGGCGTTCAACCGCGAACCGTCCGGCAATCTCGCATCGACCATCGGCGATGTTTCGTCAACACGGCGACCGACCTTTGATACGATGCGGTCAAGAATCTGCAGCAGGTGATCATTGTCGCGGAAGGTGACATCCGACTTGATGATCCGACCGTCTTTTTCCAGAAAGACGTGCTTCGGACCATTGATCATGATGTCCGCAACGCCTTCTTCTTTTAGAAGCAGTTCCAGCGGACCAAACCCGAATGCTTCATCCAGCACCTCCTCCACAAGGTGTTCGCGCTCAGACCGGTTGAGTAACGGGTTTTCCGTGTCACACAGGTGTTCGACGACGACCCGAATTTCACGGCGGAGCGAATCACCTTCAAGTTCTGACAGCCGGGTCAGATCCAGCTTTTCAACCAGCTTTCCATGGATGTGCTCCTTGAGCTGTTCGAAGTCCTGGGTGTTTGACCTGGCTTTTGGTGGGGCGACCATCTGTAACTCCAAACGTCTGACTGTACTTTCGACAACGATGGCCGCTGAACGGCCAAAGCGCGAGACTTCTGCTGCCGTAAAACTAGGTCACGTACGGCGAGTCTGACGGTGGAAAGATGCCGGAATGATGTATAAACGCGACATTGTCACCCCGTAAAAGCGGCCCGGTGTTCGGATTGTGTCGATCGTGTGGGATTTACAGTGGACGACGCACTGCTCAGCTGCAGAATCGGGCCATGATATGGTGTTCACCGGGAACTGATGTTTCGAATTTGAACAGTCAGGCGGGACCGCTTCGATTTGGCCGGCAGGTGCTGTAGAGTCCCTGACAGGGAAATTCCCTGCATTGCCCGGCTCTCTCAGAGACGTCTTCGTCGCTGGGGTTGCGCAAGGCCAGTCACACTGGGTGTTCACGTCATGAAGACTCTGATCCTGTTACGAAACTATTTGCTGCTTGCTGCAGTCATCGCGGTGCTGGTGTCGATTCCAATTTCGGGACGATTGGAATTTGACCAGCGGATTGAATCTTTTTTTGCTGATGACAACCCGGATATCAGGATTCTGCATAGAAGTCGGCTGGACTTCGGCGGCGATGAGTTCGTGGTGGTAGCGTGGACGGAAGACCGCCTGCTCAGTATCGGTGGCCCCTACCCGCCGTCGCTGGCTGCGGCGCTGGAAATCGACGTGCTGCACCGCGTGGATAGTAATGCAGCACTGCGAATTCGGTCCATCACAAAGCAGTTGAATCAGATTCCCGGCGTCAACGCTGAAAAGACTCAGCAGCTGCCCGACCTGCTGGACATCGCCCTGAAGTTCAAGCCAAACCGCAGAGCTGTGCTGCGGTTGTTTGAAGGCACGCTGATCGGTCGAGACGCGCGAACTACAGGCATCGTTCTGGAGCTGATGCCGGAAGCAGAGGCCGGAGTGTCGCGTGCTGAAACGCTGGCGAGAATTCGAGCAGTGGCCAAATCCATGTCAGCGGACGTGGCCGTCGCCGGCGAACCGGTTCAGGTATTCGACATGTTTCGGCTTGTGGAAGAGGACGGACAGATTCTGTTCCTCGTTTCGTTGGCGATTCTGTCAACTGTGCTGGTGGCCATGTTTAGCAGTCTGCGCTGGGTGCTGGCACCAGTGGGACTTGTTCTGGGATCCGTGGTGGTCACTCGCGCCATCCTGTATCTGGTCGGCGCACAGCTCAGCATGGTCAGTTCAATGCTGAATTCTCTGGTCACGGTTATCGGAATCGCGACAAGCATGCATGTGATCGTCCACTACCGGGACCTTCGTCGCAGCTTCGCGCTGCGGATCGGAGACTCAGAACAGCCCCCGGACTTTCCTGCCGTGGCGCGGCAAACACTGTCGGAAATGGCGGCTCCCATATTCTGGACGTGCGTAACAACCGCAGTGGGATTCGGTTCACTTCTGGTAAGTCAGATTACGCCCGTACGTAGTTTTTCAGTGATGATGTGTCTGGCCACCGGTGTGGTGCTGCTCGGCTGTTTTTTCATTTTCCCGGCAACTCTGGGTTCGGGATCACGGTTGAAGCCACCTGCCAGCGTTCCCATGGAACGCTGGCTTGATCGCGTCTTACAGTTGACGTGTCGAGTCGTGGAGCAAAAACCACGGCTCACCGGTCTCATCTGCGTGACCCTGTTCGCAGCTGCACTTCCCGGTGTCTTTCGACTGACCATCGAGACCGATTTCAGCAGAAATTTCAAAGAATCGTCGTCAATCGTTCAGTCACTGAGATTTGTGGAATCCCGCCTGGGAGGGGCTGGCAGCTGGGAAGTGTCCTTCGACACGCCCGAGAATTTAACTGATGACTTTCTTAACGCCATCAAGGAGCTGACCGAAGAGCTGCGTGAGTTAACAACAGCAGACGATTCGATCCGTATCCTGTCGTTAACCGACGTGTCCAGCCTGCCTCCCCGCTTCCTTGGTCCTGTTAAGACACTGGAAAAAGCAACGCGAAAACAGCCTCGCCTGATCGAAAGCTTTCACAACCAGAATAACCGCCGCATGCGCATCGTGTTGAGATCAGTCGAACAGCAATCCAGTGAAAACAAGATTGCTCAGATTGCAAAAATACGGACGTGCGTGCGCGAATTCTTCGCCGGGAGACCGGAACTTTCTCAGGCCACTCCGCCCGCTGCGTCAGGTCTGTTTGTTTTGCTGGCAGAAGTAATCCAAAGTCTGCTGGCTGACCAGCTGAGGGCCTTTATCGTGGCCACCGCAGGCATTTTGGCATGCATGACGATCGCATTTCGAAGCATTCGCATTGGTGTGATATCTCTGCTGCCAAATATTTTTCCCGTCGCAATGGTGATGGGCACGCTGGGCTGGATTGGCATGCCGGTAAACATCGGAACAGCCATGATCACCAGCGTTTCGATGGGTCTGACGGTCGATTCGACCATTCACTACATCACTGCTTTCGAACGAGCTCGCAGGAAGACCAGCGTTACGGCGGCACTGCAGATCGCACACGCAGGAGCGGGTCGAGCCGTGGTCTTCGCGTCGCTGGCCCTGATAGCCGGGTTTCTGGTGCTGACGGCGTCACGATTCGTGCCGCTGGTATATTTTGGTGCGTTGTTGAGTCTTTCGATGATAGGTGGGATTTTCGGGGACCTTGTCTTGCTTCCGCTCTTGCTCCGCTGGACAACGCCGGTATCCTCACCCGATATTGACGTGCCGGCGAAGACGCCGGACGTCGTGTAAGCCAGCGTCATGGCGCACGTACTACTCTCGTCGGTCACGCCGATGGACACGCCAGTACGGAGGGCTGTAGTCTCTGAGCTTGCGTTAAGGGCTGAACTGGAGTCCCGGATTTCATTTCCGGACGAAAATTCGAAAATAGCAATCTCGCAGTTATCTCTCGTCAGGTTCCAACGATCGCGGTGAACACCGCTGCCAGCTTTCGTGTCTCGTTATGCCATGCCAACAGAATCCAACACATTGCCGGCTGAAGTTAACCACCCCGCGCAGGCTCTGAACATTGCTGCTTACAAGTTTGTGGCTCTGGACGATCTGGAAGACCGTCGCCAGCAGTTGCGTGCGAAGGTGACTCCATTGAAGCTTCGTGGCACGATCCTGCTGAGCCCTGAGGGCATTAATCTGTTTCTGGCAGGGAAACGGTCCGCCATCGAAGAATTACTGGACTTTCTTCGCGCGGATCCGTTGTTGTCTAATCTCAAGACGAAAGAAAGCATCAGCGAGTATCAGCCGTTCAGCCGGATGCTGATCAAGATCAAGTCAGAAATCATTGCCTTCGGTATCGACGGTGTGAATCCGATTCAGCGAAGTTCTCCCAAACTGACGGCTACGGAATTGAAAAAGTGGCTGGATGCAGGAGACAAGGTCCATCTGC
>JABABI010000062.1:34928-41370 GCA_014238335.1 Fuerstiella sp. | reverse complement strand
ACGGCGGCTTCCGGCCGGCGTACAACGTGCAGTTCGCGACCGACGGCGATGCTCGCGTGATCGTGTCGGTGGACGTGACCAACAACGGCAGCGACGGCGGTCAGATGGCTCCGCTGCATAAGGACGTCTGCGATCGTTACGACAAAGTTCCCGCCACGTACATCGTGGACGGCGGGTTCTCGGCGAACGACGACATCACCACGGTCGAGCAGTCGGGCAGCCAGGTGGTGGCCCCGATGACGCACGAGGGTCGCATCCTCAATCAAGGCGGCGACCCGCACGAACGTCGTCCACGCGACAGCGACGAGATGGCAGCCTTCCGTGAGCGGATGAAGTCTCCTGAATACAAATCGCTGTTGAAGGAGCGACCTTCAATCGCAGAGTTTCCGAACGCAGAGTGTCGCAACCGAGGCCTTCACCAGTTCCGAGTTCGTGGACTTCAGAAAGTGCGAACGTCGAGCCTGTGGTACGCAATCACCTTCAACTTCATGCGAATGCTTAATCTGGGAGCGATCCCCAGCTGAAGAACCAGTCCCGCCCACTCGGGCAAAACGGACCAGCGTCCCCAGCAATCAAAGGAATCTCCCGCATCAATCTGGCCAGACACCCGGACCCCGTCAGCTCTGAATGAAACAACTCAACATTTTATTCAGATTGCCCAAGGCAGCCCCGCAAACCGCAACTCGGACCAAAAACTCACGGCCTCTACGGGCCACGAAGAAGCTGCCGGGCAGCAGATTGCCCGAATTATTGACGGTCTACTCCGGTATACCGGCGCAGCCTGCGTCCAATGCCTGCAAGTCGTTGAATTATCGCTTAATAAAATCACTGACTTCGCTCTTGCAGCAGACAATGAGTCATCTTGATGTCAGCCGCAATGAGAATCTGCGTTGAGATGTTGTACCCCTCTCAGGTCATTGGGTTTATTTCGCTGTTAAGTCCGGCTGACCGCTTTGGCGAGTGCCTGTTGCAGGTCATCGCATGTAAACGGCTTTTCAAGGCAGGCACGAAAACCATAGTCTTGATATTGTGCAAGCACCGGATTTCCAGAATATCCGCTGGCGACGACGCCCCTGGCATTTGCGTCCAGTTCAAGAAGCCGCCTCATGGCTTCTTGCCCGCCCATCCCGCCAGGGACAGTCAAATCAAGCAGAACCAGGTCATACGGGTCACCCACGACTAGCTGCTGTCGGTACCGTTCGATGCAGGCTTTGCCATCTTCGACGCTGTCAGCCTGGTAGCCCAACGAGGCAAGTGAACGGCTCAGCACTCTCTGTATCGCTTCCTCATCTTCCATGACAAGTATGCGCAGTGTCTTTGGCGTTTCCCCTTCTTGAGTATCTTGAATTTCTTGTTCTGCTACGTTGCCCACTGGTAATGTCAGCACGAAGCAAGCGCCGTGGGTAACAGCGGTATCGAGTTCAAGTTTGCCACCATGTCGGCGGGCAATCCAGTAGGAAGTAGCCAGACCGACGCCAGTGCCCGCGTCTTTGGTCGAAAAATAAGGGGTAAAGATACGATGTTGCAGAACCAGTGGAACGCCTGGGCCGTCATCGTGGAAGCGTAGTTTGACCAAGCATGTTTTTTTTTCTAGTTCGCCACTTATGTGGAGTGTGCCGGCGCAGGCCTGAGCGGCATTTAAGATGAGATTCTGGCAAATCTGAGCAATTTGACCTGCGTCAAAAGCGCAAGGCGGCAGACTGTCGGGAAAATCAAAGTCGAGTTTTAGCTGGGTGCTACGAGCCGTAAATTGCCCCAATTTCAACAACAAAGAGAGTAGATCTCCTTGCTGCAGTACCGGCTGACCGCCGCGGGAAAAAGTCAGCAGTTGCTTAGTCAGACCCTTTGCACGCAGGCACGCCTGTTCGGCCTCTTCCAGAAGAAATGTGGAATTTTCGCTGACGTGTGCGTGGGCGAGGCTGATATTCCCCAGTATTGCGGTAAGTAAGTTATTAAAATCGTGAGCGATACCCCCGGCCAGCAGGCCAAGAGATTCAAGAGATTCAGTCTGATAGTTTTCCTCTTGCCTACGCTGAGCCTCCAATGCCTCTGCTAACGCTGATTCTGCCTCGGCGGCACGTTTTTGGGCGAGAGCCGAGGCAATTCGTGGTGCACTCAACGTTGCGATGGCAACAAACAGCGCTTCGTCAGTGTCATCATAAAACGCGATGGCCTTACTCTCACTGTCGAGCACGCCGAGCACCCGGTCCTCAAAGGTAATAGGGACAGACAGTTCGCTGCGGCCGCTGTATACATCAAAAATGTAACGTGAGTCCTGTGCCACATCGTCAATACGCACGGGGCTCGCCAATTCGGCGCAGGTACCGACGATGCCTTGGCCGTGGGGAATTACGATTCGATGGAGAATCGAACGCTCCTTCGGGTTCTTAAGACCGTAGGCGGCCATCTGAACCAAGCCTTCGGGTTCATTTAAGTAAAGTACACAGTCTTCAAAACCGAACTTGTCACCGATGTAATCAACGATGTTCCAGATTATGTCGTCAAGGCTGTCCTGTTTGAGCATCATGACTGAATAGTCAGTCAATTTCCTGAGCAGGGCTGACGCGCTGGAATCGGTTTTCGGCAGGTTGTCGAGTGCGTTTGCTCTCCAATCAACTGCCATAGCTCAATCTGCTGTTTTGGTTGAGGTTGATTTCACAAGGGTGATGCTGTCACTAGTATAAAAAACTACCCAAATCAATGTCAGCCATAAATTTCATACCGGATCCAACTTAGGATCGGGCACCATCCGTGGGGGCAGGTCAAGGCTGTTACTGCTGCTTTCAGCGAGTCATTTCTTTGGGGCAAACACCTCTGCCACTTCATCGGGAGCGACGGGACACAGCGATCAGACGATGTGTGTTGTCGCTGAATCAAGCGTTCTGCCCCATCAGCTGGTCGACAGACGTAAGCAATCCAGCAAGCCATTTTTGTGCCCCAACCGTCGCCGTATCTGTATGCATGTCAATGGGTGGACGAAATTCGGGCGTCAGTTCGCCGTTGTCCCAATACGAGTTCGATGCGGCGAAATTTAGTAGGTGGCGTTTCTCACTCGCGGGCTGCTCGGCGAATAGGTTTGCGGCCCGATGGCCCAGCTCCATCTGGGCGATACCTGGTCCATGTACGACTGCGAAGCATTCTGGTGCTCTTCCAGCCACCGAAGGATCTTCTTATGCTCTTCGCGCGTTCTTCACTGTCATAATCACCCAGGGCTCGACAGCGACGTGCGTGCATTGATTTTTTGATTTTTCCCCAAAACGTCTGTCTGAAAACGATCGCATTCGTACCTGGAGGCAGGAGAACCACATTGGACGAAACGCCTCACATTCAACAGTATCTACAGCTTCGCAGCGAATTTATGGGATACCTGTATGCTATCACTCGTGATGTTGAGCTGTCCGAAGATGTTTATCAGAACGCCGCTGTTGTGGTGATTGAACAATCTGAAAAGCCGGAGGCAATTCGTGATTTTCGGGCGTGGGCGAAAGAGGTGATTCGCCGGCAGGCACTGCACGCCCTTCGTGCGAGAGACGTTTCGTCAAGACATACTCGAGTGATATCACCTGAACTTCTGGATGCGGTTTCCGACACTTTCCTGCAGCACGATGCGGAGGCTTCCGTCGACCGTGAAGAAGCCATGGCGCTCAGGCAATGCCTTGACGAACTGCCTCTTGAAAAACGCGAGCTGGTCTCCATGCGATACGAAGGCGGCGCTGCCTTCGGTGAAATTTCGGAGCATACTGGTTCCACGCCCGCTGCCGTTCAACGTACTCTCAGCAGGATCAGGAAAACGCTGCACGGATGTGTTCAACGACGAATGGGGCTGGCGGAGGGATCGTTATGACTGACAAGGCGAAGAATCAAGACGCCCTCGAGGATCTCATTGTCGGCCATTTCGATGGTGGCTTGACCGAGGAGCAGGAAAAAGAACTCGCCGATGCATTGGCCGCGTCGCCACCGGCAAAGCAGATTTTTTTGTCGTATATGCGAATGGAAGGCCGGCTGCATTCACTTGGCCGGGACGGTTTTCTTCGGGAGTCTGCCGCCAAACTTCAAAAGATCGTTTCTCCCCCCGATGGCACCTCACCAGTTGTTCAAAGTGACAACCAGCGTTCCCATTCGGCGCGTTCTCGAACTTGGGCAGCATCAACGTCATTGGCCGTTAGCGCTGCAATGACTCTGCTGCTCATCTGGGGGATGTGGCCATCATCCGTCAACGCCAGCAGTGTGTTACGGCGAGCGCAACAGGCCGCCGCGGAACTGGTCGACCGCACTTACCGACTGACGCTTTCCGGTCTGGACGCCGAAAGCGGGCCCGCGGCGCGAGAGCTAATGATCTTCGTTCGCGGCGGAGGCTGCTTTGTTGTTCGGCCGGTTGACGGCAGTTATGTGATGGGAAGTGATGGAACTGACTACTGGCTGGCTCAACAAAGCGGACCGGTTTGGGTGACTGGCGACTTCCGAACCATTGCTCCCGAACTGCAGCGAAAGATTCCGAACAGGCGTTTGCTTGGGCTTGCCGCTTCTCCCAACGAACCTCTTTTGATGCAGATGTCTTCTTTGCTTTCGCTGATCGCAAGCTCATATGACATCGAACTCGTTGAATCGGTTGATCTCGCGGAACACCACGTTCGAGCGACTCTGCGATCTAAAAAAAACAACAGTCCACAGGTCATTGATTTTTGGGCAGACGCCGACAGCGGCGTGGTGCTCCGGGCGGAAATAGCGTGGCAGAGCACAATAAAAAAACGCTTTGAACTGGTCGAATCGCCGACGTTGTCTGATCGGTGGTATCACTACTCCAAACACGCGCCCAACCGGCAAGTTGAGCGGCTGGACGCAGCAAAATAGGGCTGTTTTGAGAAAAACAGAGAGAAATATGTCTGACTTCCGCTGAATCCGGTACCTGGTAACAAAGGTTAACGACACGTAAAACCAAAATCCGAGGCCGCAATCGAATGTTGAAAAAAGCATCCACCCTTACATTCACGTGCGCCCTCGTCGCAGCACTTGTTGCGGTTGCGCATGCGTCGTCGAACGATCAGATCGCAAGCCGAATCCTGGAGCTGTTTCCCAAAGCCGACACCGACGGCGATGGCGTTCTTTCCGACGTGGAGGAAACTGCACTAAGCAGGGCGGCCCTTAAGAAGTATCCCCCGGCCGACGTTGATGGCGATGGACTTCTGTCGGATTCGGAGAAGGAGAGCCTGCTCCGGAAAGCGGTCAAAGCAAAGTCACAGGGAACCCTGAATGACCTGTTAAACAGCGGGACACCTGGCCCCGAACAGGCCAGCCTCAAGTTTGCCGGGTCTTCCGTCCGCCAGGGGCCCCGACCGATCAGCCCCGGCCAACACGGGATCGGTCGGCACATGCCCAATCTTTCATTCACCGACATCGCCGGAAAGCAGCACAGCCTGAGCGAATTCGCAGGTCGAAAGGCCGTTGTCTTTGCCATGACCGGAACCGGATGTCCCCTGTGCCTGAAGTATTCTCCATCGCTGGCTGCGATTGAGAAACAGTATCGTAATCAGGGCGTCAGTTTCATCTTTATCAATCCGAACGAATCTGAGCAGAGTGATCGACTTCAGGAAGAAGTCAGAAAACACAGATTTGAGGGCCCCTACGTCAGTGACGGCCGGAAGCACCTGTCAGCTGCCCTGGGTGCCGTAACGACCACCGAAGTCTTCGTCCTCGACCAGGCGCGAACGTTGGCGTACCGCGGAGCGGTGGATGATCAGTATGGATTTGCCTACGCACTGGATTCACCACGAGTCCGTTACCTCGCTGACGCTCTCGACGCCGTCCTTGCTGATCAAACACCTCCGGTTCAGGCAACGACTTCGCCAGGTTGCGAATTGTTCTACGACAAGGCAGATGAGCCGGAAACAGAACCCTCGATCACCTACCACAATCGCATCTCGCGAATCATACAGGCCAACTGCATCCAGTGTCATCGCGATGGAGGTATCGCACCGATAGCTTTGGAAAGCTACGAAGAAGTGAAAGACTATGCGGGCATGATTCGTAACGTTGTCGGGCGTGGTGTAATGCCCCCCTGGTTCGCCGCTCCGCACGACTCATCCGATAACGATGAATCTCCATCCCTCCACTGGGCGAACGATCGTACTTTATCCACCAGTGAAAAGAACGATCTCTACGCCTGGCTCAACGCGGGCGGACCGAAAGGAGATCCGGACGATGCGCCTCTGCCAAGGGCCTTTCCAGACGGCTGGCTGATTGGAAAGCCCGATGCGGTGTTCGAGTTTCCTCGGCCGGTTCCCATCAAAGCAACGGGCACAATGCCCTATCAGCACGTCACGGTGGAGACGCACCTGACACAGGACAGATGGGTTCAGGCGATCGAGGTCCGGCCCGGGCAGCCCGACGTTGTGCACCACGTGATTGTGGCCCTTGGCTCGGATGACGGCGAAGTTGACGAGAG
>JABABI010000062.1:0-34918 GCA_014238335.1 Fuerstiella sp. | reverse complement strand
GCTGGATACTGGGGAGCGTACGTTCCGGGAAACAGCACGCTCGTGTACCCGGACGGCTATGCCCGGCTGTTACCGAAAGGCGCTACGCTGCGGTTTCAGATGCATTACACCCCCAACGGAACAGCCACCCGGGACAGCACGCGAATCGGCCTCGTATTCGCCAAAGAACGGCCGAAGCACGAGGTGAAGGTCTTCGGCATTTCAAACAAAACCATCAGAATTCCACCAGGCGTTAGAAAAGACGGAACAGAAAACCCAGCTGCTGAAAACCATCGGGAATCCGCCTCACTGCGTCTTCCGTATGATGTTCAGCTTCTGTCATTTCTGCCCCATATGCACCTACGAGGAAAAGCGGCTCGCTACGAAGCTTTAACTTCCCATGGCACGGAGATGTTGCTGGACATTCCGCGCTATGACTTTAACTGGCAACTGCTGTACCAACTTGCCGAGCCGCAAACGCTCCATAAGGGAGACACGATTCAATTCACCTGCTGGTTCGACAACAGCAGAAACAATCCGGCAAATCCCGATCCCACAAAAACCGTTCGCTGGGGGCAGCAGACAGAAGATGAAATGCATCTTGGCTATGTGGAATACATTGTTCCGGGCACCAAACCCGGTGGACAAATCGCCGGCATGGGACGGCCGCGTGTGGTCAGCGCCCCACGAAGCGGCGGCGATACCAACGAAGTACGGATTGACGGCCAACAAATCAAAATCTCGGAGCTCCTGAATGCGATCCGCAAACTCGATAAAAACAAGGACGGAAAGCTAATTCAGGTGGAGGTTCCAGCGAAGCATCGAAAATTGTTCGATCTGTTCGACGCCAACGACGACGACATCCTGACCACCGACGAGGCGCGTGAATCAATTTACAAACGCATCGCCCAGTGAGTTCTGATGGTGGCTTACAGGCCCCATCGCGGAAGACACGTCCCCGTGGGGGCAAGAAACTCAGCCTAACTGGAAATTCTGTTTTTTTTGCAGTCCGAATTTGTACAGATTCTCCCCTCTCAGCCGCCTCGCTTCACGGGTTGGCGCCGGAAACTGGCCGATTCCCGGTGCCAGCCATGTCCTTCCTGCTTCAGCCCCGGCACATCCCACTGGCCACAATCTTCGGTCTCGTCAATCATCGTCAGCAGTAGATTGTCGAGTCACAGAATACTCAGATTGAAGCCCTGCTGAAAAAGTTCGGATGGAATCGAGTATTACTGAATGATGACCCGCACCGTCTGTTCACAGTGATGGGCACAATACCTGGTCGAATGGCTTTGCGAGTACTGACGGGTATCGTCACCCGGACTCCTTTGGTCTTCCACGCACATCCTGTCTCCCGCACAAATTGAAAGACAGCGAAGATACTTGTTCCGTGAAAGTCAGAATGTGATGTAACAAACGCACAGGAATCCCGCTTGAGCAGGTGTCCCATCGACCTTAAATCAAGGAGCAATTCAAATGCGTTTTTCAAAGAGTGTCAGTTTTCTGCTCGTCTGCACGGTCGCTTTCGTTGCTGTTTCAGAATCATCGCAGGCAGCCCACGTACAAGACCGGTTCCTCATTACCAAGAGTTACAAGGTCCAGGTTGAGTATTGGTTCTTCGATACGGACTACTTTCGCTGGTCGACAGTTCTTGAAACCACCAGTCGGGAAGAGGCCGAAATGGTTTACGAGTTGCTGCTCTACGCAAAAGAACAGAATCAGCTCAATCGGTTTGCCCCCAGCTCGTATTGGCGATTCATCGCCGTTGACGTACGCATGATCACGGTGTACGAGTATCCACGTTTTACGTATACGCCTGACGTCAGCATGTCGCAACACAGGTTCGATTACTAACTGGAGCGGAAGGGGACAGTTAAGGCAGAATCTGGATTTTTGCTTTGAAATTCTGGACTGTCATGCCGGGATTCCTGTCATGGGCGCACGATCGCTGGCGCTTTGAATTAAGCTCAGGCCACAGACATCGAGAATTCTGCTTCACAAACTTTGAGACACCGTCACGCGAGCTGGCGCATGCAAATCCGGAATGTCCCGGAAAATGGTGACAGTTTGTTACCTGTTGGCAGATGCCCTTTGTTTCAGCATCCAGCTATAAAGCTCGGGCATGGCGTAGGTTGAGGACCAGCAGTTGTGTCCGACGTGCTCCAGAGACGTAAAGCGGACCTTTGTACCACCGGCCCCTCGAATGGCGTCGATCATTTCGACTGATTTTCTGAAGGGAACTGCGCGATCCTGGTCTCCATGAAAGGCCCAGATGGGCAGTGATTTCAGCTTGTCTGCATGTTGCGGGTCGCCCCCCCCACATACAGGTACAACAGCCGCAAAGCGATTGGGGTACTTTGCGGCCAGTGTCCAGGAACCGTACCCACCCATGCTTAAGCCGGTCAGATAAATCCGATCTTCGTCGACGTGACATAAGTCCGTTACCGCTTCAAGAAGCCTGTTGAGTTGTCGGTGCCGGGTGTCGTCTCGCCATTGGCCCTCCTTCGGGCACTGGGGCGATACAAGAATGAAGGGAAGACTGTCGCCACGTTGCGCGAATTTCGGAGGTCCCCATTTTGCCACCAACGGCCAGGCTGTGTCTTTCTCCTGCCCGTACTGAGCAGGCAGGTAAATCAAATAGTCAACGTCGCCCTCGGCGTCACCCAGCGTCATTTCAACCTGCTTACCGGGCGCCGGCAATTCCTCTGCCAGGTTCGGCAGGGCGGATATCACAAATATAAGACTGACCATGATGATGCGAGACATTTGTGGCGATTCCTGTAATTGTGGAGAAGCGATCTTACTAAGTTAATTTAGTGTGCGCGATCAGCCCGCATCCGAAAAGCAGAAGCTGTGGCGAATACTGATGCAACTTGTTGGACACGGGATTGCTTTTTGGCTCCTCGGGCTAGCCTCTCCTCGAACCAACAAAAGAGGTATCTCGGCCGCACCTGAAGGCCAATTGCATGTTGTAGAGTTGGAGTCCATTTCGGTGACCGCCAAAACCGAAGTCCACTGTACCAAACTCAGCTGTCTCGATTTAATAGAAAGCTGTTAACTACTGGATTAAAAGTTTGGGAGATCCTCCAAGATCTCTCTGTTGACAGCCCAGCGAGTCTTTCGGCGGTCCTGCCAACTATGGTTTTGTCGTGTGGCAGCATGCCGTCGCCGTCTGTTCGTTCTCCGAAAAATCACAACCACCGTCAGATCAACGATCTTAAAAGGAAGCTTACTCGTTTTCATACTGGCCCCGGCGCTGCCAATACGAAACCGAACGTCCTGTTTATTGTGTGTGACGACCTAAGCACACACGATTCGGCCTCTGGTGATCCGCACACCAGGACGCCTGCATTTGATTTGATAAGCGTGCCGCCGCGGGAATGACATTTCGACGTGCCTATTTTCAGTACCCGGTCTGCGGACCTTCAAGAACATCCTTTCTGCACGGTCTTTATCCTCAATCAGCCGGAATTCTCGAAAACAAATCTGAAATTCACGAGGTGCAACCTGGCAAGGCGTTGATGTTGCGACGGTTCAGAGAATCCGGTTACTGGACCGGAGCGGTCGGCAAGGTGTTTCATGACTTTGGCGCTAACCCGGGTGAGGTGGCATCGTACGAAGTGCTGCTGGTAACACCAATCCGCGAAACGTTTGAAGCTGAGTACGGGGTGATCGATCAGGGAAACGCCCGACAGATTGCCTCGTGGCTGTAGCAGAACGCTCACTGGACAAAACCGTTCTTCATGTCATGCGGCAATTCAAAAGCTGCACGTTCCATTCCTTGCGCCGGACAGGAGTTCCACGATCTGCAGAGCGATCTGACTGAGCACACGAATCTTTCCAACTCTGAACGACATTCCAGTACCGTCAAGGCCATGCTCGGCCAACTCGTGCGGGTTGCAGCAATGGCCATCTCAGAACAACGAAAGGGCTCGAGATCCGTCCAGTGACCTCCCGTTCGCCGCACGGCGTTCTCGTCTGACAGAGACAAAACTTTGCTTTGGCACGCGGTGAAGGCAGCATTTCACAGATTCGCGATGCGGGCCGGGCGCACTAATCGTGCTGAAGCTCCACGTGGCGGGTCGAGTGAAGAAGAAGGAGGTATCGACGTGGCAACCAACCGTCACATGTGGTGCAACTGCTGCAATCTTTAACGAGACCAATCCTAAGATTTGGATTCAGATAATTCATTCATGCCGGACTGAACACCCGCCTAGAATCGTGGGCTGCTGCCCATCCGTATGGTTCTTACGGCATGCGTAGTGAGTCCATGTGCATGAGCTAATGTCAGTCCCCAACACTAACAGAAAGCACAGTAATGTTTACAGAAGAAATGCTTCCCGAAATGCGATGTCCAAAGTGTTCGACGGAATCGCTGGAATTACTCGCCACGGAAAATAACGGAACGAACATCATCACGGGTACTCTACTGTGTGCTCGGTGTGATAGCGAATTCCCGATTCTCGGTGGCGTTCCGGACCTTGTCCCGTGGAGTGCTCTGCCGGATGAATGGCAATTATGGAGCGATCATCTGGCGGGATTTGAGGCGCGACGAAAATGGCGGAATCGACACCCGGACAAATTTGCAACGAAAATCACGCACCATTCCGGTTCGCTGCAAAAGGCGTTCGCAGGATTCACGAAAATAGAAAAGGGTGCGGTGCTGGATATCGGGTGTGGCCCCGGCAATTTTCGTAATTGCTTTGCCGACCGCCCAGTTGATTATTGGGGCGTCGACCCCCTGCCGCTTCCCGAAAGCGAACATTTTCGTTTCGCTCGTGCCGTCGCGGAATATCTGCCGTTTCGTGAGCACATGTTCACTGATGTCGTCGTGTTGGCTGCCATGGACCATTTCCAGAACGTAGAAGCTTTCTGTGAGGAAACAGTTCGTGTGCTTGTGCCTGGCGGACGTCTGCACATCGTGCAAAGCGTCCACGATGTGCACGGACCAGTGACAGCTGTTAAGGCCGCTGCTCATTGGGTGAAGGACCGCATGGAAACCGAAGCGACGACGACCCTGAATAAAACGGCTCCGAAACACATGACTGAATTCGATGGCAATTCCCTGCGGCACGCAATGGATTTGCATTTTGAGATCACCGAGGAATCCAAATATAGCAAGCGGTGGTACAGTCCGAACAACATGTATGTGACGATGGTACCTCGTTCGCGTTAACCGGCAGATGGAAGCACGCCTGGTATCATTGTGGCCGGCGAAACTTTGGCGGCCGACGAGTCCTTTGTTCCAGTTTGAATGCCGGTGATGTTCGGTGATCTGGACGTGCATGTTCCATCAGCCAGTCACGCAAGTGGCAGGGGATCGAAGCGAGGCTGGGCAGAAAAGTGTATTTCGACCACACTGGGCTCGAGCCTGTGTTCAATTTCTTCGCAGAGCATTTAGAGTCATTGGCCCTCTGCCGCCTGATCTTCCTCCGCCACTGCGACTTATGCTTCGCGAGCTGATTCTGACTTGTGTGCCGCCGCTTGTGCATAGCGCCGCGACGCCTGGATTCCGGGCAGACGAACGTGAAGCCTGGCCGGGCACAGCATCAGCGATTGTTCAGAAGGCGGTCCGTGGCTTTTGCCCGGATTGTCACAGGAGCAGCAATCCGCCGACCGGCGTCGACCTTGAATCTGTCAGCCGAATTTCATTCACTCGGAATCTTGACACATGCGAGAAAGTCGCGAGGAAACTACGGGCTCGTCAGATGCCGCCCAGTGACGTTCCTCGTCCTGGTGAATCCACTTACGCACTGTTCAGGCATCGCTTGAGCACTCGTTGAATCAAGTCTCAGTCGAGTATTTTGGCCGCACGGCCACGTTTCTGCGTCTGCTGCCTGTGTCCGCCACCATATCGCACCGGCATCACCTTCGCTGTTGACTACCCCGCGCCAAATCGCTCCTTTGCAGCTACGATGAACGGCATGAAGTCGGCAACTGAAACTTTCGAAACAGAGACCCGGGAAAAAATTCGATCGGCCTGAGAAGAGATATCTGAACGAAAGCAAGCATCGAGAGGGATCAACTGTTTGGGCTCAGTCTCTCAAGAGAACTTTCGTGCAGCATCTCATTGCGCCACCGTACATCGCGCTGGTTGAAAAACCGGCAAGGGGCTTTACCAGGAATCCCATTTCCTGCCAGACACGCTGTGCGGCGTTGTCGAGCATGCCGAAACCATATTGCGGCAGATACACGGTGGACTGATTCTGCCGAAGTTCCGTCAGCACATTGCTATAAGACAGGAACGGATACTGCGGCAGCATATCTCCCTGTTCATCAAGATGCTGCTCCTGATTTGGAATGAGTGCGGGAACACGCACGACCTTGTAACCGGCCTGGGACAACTGTCGAGCGATGGTTTCGAGTTCGGGTGCCAGACGCAGGCTTGAGGCAATTGTCGCGTCGGTCTGGCCAACTACCGTGGGTCGACTGATTGTGTTTCCGTCCCTGTCCAACAGCTCCACAACTCCATCCTGGCCAAAGAAGTCCTTTTCGCATTGACGCTCAAACTCCCGAACGAGCGCCGGTTCCTGCCTGATTGCTTCGGCTGCCAACCCGGCTCCAGCACGACTGTCGGCAACCGCAATACGTTGGTGACTAAGCGGGGTCACAATCAGGTCAATATGCCTAACGCTTTGACGAGACTCACCCACAACGACGACGCGTCTGCCAAAGAGCTTCGCGAAACGTTGCGTCACCTCACCGGCCGACAGTTCCAGAAGGAGGGCATTATGGTGAATCGTGTCGAACCCGATGAAGACGGCATCTTCACCACAAACAATGTTCCCACCCTCAAAATGCAGTTCCGAGTGCACCAACTCCAATTGTAACAGACCGGCCAACTGCCTTGGCATCCGCTCATCATCCTCCCGGTTGAATGAGCAGGGAGTGACCAGTTTAGTCACGGCACCCCCCTGCACAACAACGAAAGGATCCTGTGGCCAAATTGAGATGTCGCTTTTGGGGGGCATTTCAACGAACGTAACTCGACGATTCTTTGCCGATTTGGCAAAGGCCGAGCGATCGCTCACGAGCAACAGAACGTGCACGTCCGGAGGCAAACCGTTAACAATGTTCGAGACCAATTCGACATTGCGCAATGACGACGTTCGGGCGCTGGTAACGCTACAGGCAACAAGGCGAATCTCGGACCCCACGTCCGACAGAAGTTTCGCATCATCGCGCCGGCAGAGCGACTGCGTTAGAAAGGCTGCCAAAAATATCGAGAATGTCGTCGCTGCTGTGAAGAAGAAATGTTTTATTAGTATTCCCTGCAGTATTTAGGCGGCCATATTAAGACAGAGTCAGTGGGACGCGACAGATACATCCACGAACTGGAGTAAGAGGCCCACGGACCACATGTCATTGAACAAAACGCCCGCAAAAGTTTTTTCGGTCCCAGTCCTTCGAATAGAGAAGCGACTGAAAGTCAACCCGCTGGGCAACCATAATAATCCTCTCTTCGCAGTTACGAGCCACAAGGGCGTGCCCTCATCTTCGCAACCTTCGAGACAATATCCCGATGATCCGCTCGCTGAACCGAAATCCGTTTTTCAGCGACTTTCACGCGCGCCTCAAGTGCTCTGATCTCGGCAGAATGTACCACCAACCTGCCATCATTTGCGTTGACGCGGCTATCGAGATCACCGAAGCTCCGATCGATAAGAAAGAATTCATTGTCGTTTTCGTCTTGCCGGTCCTCTAAATCTACTACGCGTTGTTTGAGGTTTCCGCCTTTGCTTTCACCGGCCCGTGGGCCGGCGTTCGCCGATCCGTCGAACATGGCCTGGGTCATGAGAACTGCAAGGGAAACCATGCAAATCGTAGCAGCGTTGAAAAAAATCTGTTTCGTTTTCATTGTAGTCTCAGCGTTCTGTTAACCGGGGTGTGGATCAGAGCCGGAGCGTTGCCAGCTCACAAAAAAAATGGGAACAGCGCGGACTGTTGCAAACGTTGTGCCAGGTGCCGCTGGCAGTGTATGTCCCGAGCAATTACAACTCTGTGCCTTGTCCTGAGACGCCATTATCCATCCAGGATTGGGTAAATATCTACGTTATCCTGAGGGATCGTGCCGGACTGGGAGCTGGAGAGTCTTGGCGCATTTTGGAACGGGCACCGTGGCGAAACGCCGCGTTTCGCCACGGCAACCGCGCGACAGCAGGTCGAATCAGAGAGTTGCCGGGTTGGGTGGAAGCGAGCGCCGGAGACGCCAGTGTGACTATCGCCTGAGAGAATTCGTCCCAACGACCGGTGACATCATGCTGGCCACTGAACGTGGTGTCCCATCATCGACGGGCCGCGTCTGGCTCAGCGGCTCGGCAAAGTGTTCGCATCGTCGGTGACCCGGAATCGACTGATTCAGCTTCGCAAGTGGCGCCTCTGTCACCAGCCACTCCATCCTGCATGACCGAAAGCAGGCATTCGAGCTGAACGCGAAAACCAAATCTGGCACGTTAACAGCCGACCAGAGCCAAATGCGAACGGAACTCTCTTCAATTCATACGGTCGGTCAGTATGCGCCGACACGGTGTCGAGCGCGGACAAGAACTCGCGCTCAAAAGTCCAGAATATCTTGAGAAGCTGCAAGGATTAATCAATGGTCTTTAACAAGGCCTGAAGTGACAGGCAGGAGTGTCGGACCAGGGAGAAAATTAATCTGATGAGCAAAGAACTGTTTGTCGCCTGGATCTTCCAGGAAGTTGAGTTTTCACACTTAAGGATCAATGTTCGAGTCCGTATGATTCAGGGGTACACTCGGACCCCGTACCGGTGTTATTGGTTACTTGACGTGTTGAAGAACAGAAACATCTAAGGCCTACGACAGGGAAGAAAAAATGGGAGATTTCGGTAAGTCCCTGCCCGGGGCGTTGTATCTGTTTACAGCTTCGATGGTATTGTCCCCAATGATTCTCGCACAAACAACTGCATCACTACCCGGCACGTGGGTTGGGGGTGTCCCTGTTGTGGAGATTCTTCAGCGCCTGGGGGCGAAACTCGAGCACGGCACATCGAAAAAGGTGCTCGATGCTTATATCGACCATTTCAACCGCACAGATCCTAACCGAGACGGTAAACACACAAGGGAAGAATACGTCGAAAAAGGTCGGTACATGACGCCACAGGCACGAGCCGGTATTTTTCGAGCTGCTGACGGCAATACGGATGGAGTCGTAACAAGAGCAGAATATGTCTTGAACAGAATCATTACTGATGAAGGTAAAGTGATCGTCCAGGCGATGGATGACGATACGGATGGCCTGGTCGAGCGGACGGAGTTCATCAGGCACGCGACAAAATTGCTTGGCGACCGAGAGTTGGCTTCGCAGGTTTTCTCGGCGTTGGATGGGAATTCTGATGGGGGAATACCAATTCCTGAGTACTTGCGTGTCTGGGGGAAGTGGGCCCGGGCAGGACAGAAGTCAGCCAGGGAACGCATTAAGGCGCGACACGCGGAAGTTGGCGAGACTGTGGAAACGTCCAAAAGTGAGACGTCAACTGCAGCCGATGGTCGCAGACGGTCCGGCGTCGTAGCAGGCCCGCCGAGTGTCGATGTGATCTTTGAACGATTCGATGGTAATAAGGACGGAAAACTGCACAAGAAAGAGATTCCTGTGTTCGTTAGGGAGTTCATTTTTCCGGCTGACGCAAATAAGGATGAAACGGTCACGAAGCAGGAGCTGAAGGCATTCCGCAGAAGTCGGAATGCAGGGCAACAGGACAGTGCGGTTCCTGACAATTCTGTACGGCGGTGAGCAGTCTGGCGTCGGATTCTTGTGGTATGTCGAAGCTTCAAGACCCGGGTGCTGCTGACCGAGAAAATGTAAGAGCAGACAATCTGGTCTACGGCATAAGTACAGTGTCCCCCAGTTGATTCCCCTTGATCAATATCGGCGACGAATCGTCGATCTTAGATCTCGCAAAGTTGTCTCGATTATGGTGCACTGTCCGGAATGACCAGCGATTCGACGATTGTCGGGAATTCTCTTCTAAGACGGCTTAGGGAATGTTGTGGAAAGACTGAATCGTACTGGGGACGATCGGTTTCGGAGTAATTGGCCGACGAATCAAATTTTTTGTTGTACGGATCTTTGAACCAACCTTTGATTCGTTTTTCATCTTTGCGTGGTGGCCAACCACCGTCAAAGGGAAGAATGCAGCGGCCGGTGTATCGGTAACCGGAGAGATTCATATATGTAACTTTCGTGATGTAATATGCGACAGGCTGACCTTCCCGGCGAAGAATATTCACTTCGATGATGCCTCGTTTTGCCGCAGCAGCCTTTCTGCGAACGAACTCACGAAGCTTTTCTACGTTGTCCAGCGGAACATTCGAGGGGGCGCTGTGGACAGTCACCAGATAGTAGTTTCCCGGGGCACCAAGCCACAGGGTCTGCTCCGCTGCTGACTTTAGCTCTTTCCACTCCGACGACCTCAGTAATTCTGACCTTCAGGTGAGCTTTGCCAGTCGCACGTTGGCCTGTGTTCTTAGAGGGAACTTGTCCGTCGGCAGACTCTGGCACTGATTCGGAGTTCTGCGCCATTAACGTGCGGGATTCAGAACACGGAACCGCGGACACAATCCACAGAAATGCACCACAGGTCTTCGGAGTCAGGTGTTTCATTCTGTCTCTCGCTTACTGATATGACCGTCAGTAATCAAGGCTTTGTTTCGTGTTCTGCACAGATTCAACCACCAGCAATGTCTTTGCATCAAATCATCGGCATCGCTGTCATGGTCAGATCAACGGGCCATATGACTGGACCAGTTCGTTCCTAAATCAGTCGTCGAACAAACTGAGTCGTTTGGGTCACCCGACAGGATGGTTTTTCTTATGCTTTCTTCAAGAAACTGAAAACTGCTTCATTGAGTTGGACGGACTGATAACGCGGACGGATCATCTCTGTCAGAGAAGAGAGACTTTGGGCCCCGAAGTCGAAATACGTACGTTGCGGAGACTGGCGATATCGCGGCCGTGGGGTTCTGGTGATGTGAAGCCCACTCGAAATTCAAACAGAGACATTTCGAAAACGAAACATCCAGAGTGGTCCCGACGATTCATCTGAGCAACGATCGGGAATCGCACGGCGGCCGGCGTTTTATGAACCGACGCGTTGACAGTCGAATGGTATTTTGAATTCACAGATGTCAAAATGGCGAAGTTCGGCTGCAGAAATCCCCGTCGTTTTCCCCGCGTTGGAAGGTCTCAGCTCTTAAGTTTTTTGGATTGACAACTTGCCGTCTGCTTATAACGCAATAATTCTCGGCAGTTCGCTGCCCGTGGCGGTTCAGCCTCCAAGGCTGACGACCAGGCATTCACCTCACGCCATGGATTGCCCGTGTTGGCCATCTTTGATTCACAGTCGGGCCGCATAAAAAGGAAGAGCTCACGCATGACCATGGCACTTGATCAGATTATTGATTGCCTGACCAGAACCGGGCTCGACCGGGACACGGTCATCCGCGAAACCCTTGAGTCATTGCGGAGCGCCGGTGAAGAACCTGACGGTAACGCGCTGCTGGAACAACTCACCGCCGACAGTCGGATCACACCCTGGCAGTCGGGACGGATTCTAAGTGGTAATGGATTTGAACTCACCATGGGTAACTACATCCTCCAGAACCTAATCGGTGAAGGGGGCATGGGAACCGTGTTCAAGGCGTTGCACCGACGCATGCAACGTGTCGTTGCGATCAAAACGCTGAAACTGCAGGACAAGGGGTCGGATTCGGCGATTGGCCGGTTTAAACGTGAGGTGCATGCGGCCGCTCGTCTTAATCATCAGAACATTATTGCCGCGTACGATGCCGATGAATGCGAACTTGGACATTTTCTGGTTATGGAGTTCGTGGACGGCAGTGACCTTAGGCAGATCGTAAAGAAGCAGGGGCCGCTGCGTACCAGTGCAGCCATCGACTGCATTCTGCAATCCGCACGAGGACTGTCTTACGCCCACAGTCAGGGAGTAATTCATCGCGACATCAAACCGGCGAACCTGATGCGCGACGCTGGCGGCGTGATACGCGTCGCCGACTTGGGTTTGGCACAACTCAAGGAAACGGCCGCGGGTGAGAATCTTGATGATGGTCTGTCGGTCGCTGGTACGATGTCGGGAACCGTGGACTACATGCCGCCTGAACAGGCCATGGATTCGAGTTCTGTTGACGAACGTGCCGACATTTACAGTCTCGGGTGCACTTTGTTCTTTCTAATGACCGGCAAAAGGATGTTCGTGGTTGGTTCATCCATCACTCGGCTGATGGCACACCAGACTCAACCGAGACCGAGTATTTCCGAGATCCGGGACGACGTGCCGGAAACGCTGGAGAAGATCTATGAGAGAATGACCGCCATTAATGCGAACGAGCGTTTTCAGTCCATGGACGAAGTCGTCGCTGAACTGGAGAAACTTGCGGCGCCGACCTCTGAGACGAACTGGGCTGACCTGACGGCGTTCGTGATCGAAAACTCGCGAATGCAATCTCGTGTTATTCAGAAGTACCTGAACGTACTGGGCATCGACGATGTACATCTTCACTCGACTGGTACAGAAACTCTGGAGGAACTCGACCGTATGCCGTCTGACTTGATCATTGCTACTGCGGAACTACCAGATATGACCGGAGTGGAAATGGCGCGGCGGATACGCGAGGAAATTCGCTGGTCACACGCCGCCGTCATTCTTATGTGCAGCAGCGAATTGACTTCGGACGCCCAGGAGAGGTTGTCGCAGTTGCCGGCCATCGAGGTGCTTACCAAGCCGTTTGATGTAGCGGGACTGCAGCAGGCCGTCGAGAATGCGATCAAGGCTGAACGACCGGAACCACGACTGGCCGGCTTTGAAAACATGGAAGTGATGGTCGTGGACGATAGTGCCGTTTGGAGACGCCGTATGCTGGAAGTGCTTTCGCAACTTGGATTCGAATCGTTCACCGTTTGCACCGACGGCACCGAAGCTGTCGAAGCACTGGCAGAAAGACACTTTGATCTGGTCGTCACCGACTACAACATGCCGCAAATGGACGGGAATGAACTAATTCGCTACATTCGAAACGAAAGCGACCAGCGCGCGGTTTCGATCGTCATGGTCACCACCGAATACGACCCGATAAAGCTGGCCGAGGTGTATCAACTCGGCGTTTCAGCGATCTGCAACAAGTCGTTCGACCCGCAACTCGTGCGGAATATTTTGATTCGGTTGTTCGGATAGCAGGCGACCCAACCCGTGGATGGGGCCGTTCACGACGATTGCAGCAGTCTTCCGGCTGAAGCACACCAGGATTGATCTCGAGGGACCCATTCTCAAGACGATCTGCGTATTGCTGCTGGTGACTGCCAGAAACCTCAGATACAGTGATGTCTTGCCTATATTTCGCATGTTTTTTAATCTAACAAAGCGTACTGACGGCTGAGATGGGCGAGCTGGACGACTTCGTCAACGATTTTCTGATCGAAACTAAAGAAGGACTCGGGCAACTCGAGAACGACTTGGTTGCGCTTGAGGAGAATCCGCAGGACGCCGACCGGCTGGGCAGCATTTTTCGTATTCTACATACGATCAAAGGCAGCGCAGGCTTTCTTGAATTCTCAACGCTTCGCGACATTTCCCATTCTGGCGAACACCTGCTCGGCCGGATCCGCAATGGCGAAATCACACTGAGTCCCGCTCTCTCAAATTCTCTTTTCCGGCTCATTGATGCAATTCGCGAGCTTCTGGCATCGATCGAAGAATCCGGCGCCGAAGGTGATAATTCGTTCGTCGAACTCAAGCGGCAACTCGGTTCTGCGGACACGAAGTCTGAAACGAAGGCGCTGGCAGAACCGACCGAAGAAAAGTCGCGGGAGATATCCGAATTCCAGGCGTCTGACGAGTCGTGCAGCGACGACACGATTACGGTCATGGCTCCTGCTGACCACGCACCAGATGAGACAGCAGAATTTGCACAGTCGGCTTCGGAGGCATCCGGCTTTTCTCGAGACGACATCACCGCGATGGATGATTCGAAGAACGGCGGTTATCACTCGGTGCAACAGGCACCAGACCCACCACTGGTCGAACGCCTAACGAAACCTCCAAAGCCGCCACCTGAGGCAAGTCCACCAAAGAGCGACAGTAAGATATCAGGTTCCGGCTCATCTGCCTCAAACATCCGCGTTGAAGTCGATTTGCTGAATCGGTTGATGAATCTTGTCGGTGAACTGGTCCTGACACGTAACCGCATCCTGCAGGTGACGTCTGGTCAGCAGGATCCGGATATTCTCAACACGACACAACGGCTCAATCAGATCACGTCGGAACTTCAGGACGGGATCATGCGAACGCGAATGCAGCCCATTGGCGGAATGTGGCAGCGAATGCCGCGCATCACGCGGGATGTCTCGCGTCAATGCGCCAAGAAAGTTCGTCTCGAAATTGAAGGCACCGAGACGGAACTCGACAAGTCACTCATCGAGGGTCTCACTGACCCGATGTTGCATCTGGTGCGAAACGCCATCGATCACGGCATCGAAAGCCCCAATTCGCGGCGTCTGAACGGCAAGCCGGAGGAAGGCCGCCTAACACTGCGGGCGTTTCATGAAGGCGGGCAGGTCATCATCGAAATTGACGACGATGGATCAGGTCTGGATATGGACAAGATCAAACACCGCGCGATTCAGCGCGGCTTCATAAGCAGTGAGGAGTCGCTGGTGATGAGCGCCGACGAACTCCAGCAGTCGATCTTCCTGCCGGGTTTCTCGACGGCAGACCAGGTTAGCAACGTTTCCGGCCGAGGTGTGGGTATGGACGTCGTGAAGACGAACATCGAACAACTCGGTGGCATGGTGAGTCTGAAAAGCACGCTGGGGCAGGGCACAGTCGTACGGATCACGGTTCCCCTTACGCTGGCAATCATTCCGGCGTTGGTCGTGACCCGATCCGGTGACCACTATACCATTCCACAGGTAAACGTGGTCGAACTGCTGCGTCCGGATTCAGTGACGTTTGCCAGTAATGTAGAACGCATTCACGACGCGTTTGTTTATCGTCTGCGCGGAAAGCTGCTGCCGCTAGTTGAGCTTGGAAATCTGCTTGAAGTCGAACGACCGGAATCAACGATGGACGAGTCCGGTGCTGCCGCCTCGCATCTCATTGTGCTCCGTGCAGGTGAACGGCACTTCGCATTAATGGTCGACCAGATCATCGGGACTCAGGAAATTGTGGTCAAGCCTCTGGGTGTGGCTCTGGAGACAATCGGGATCTATACGGGTTCCACGATCATGGGTGACGGCAGCGTCTCGCTGATCCTGGACGTACTTGGACTGGGACGCCGAGCGGGCCTGTTCACTCGCGATGAACAGGCGGTGATCGGTGAACCGGAGTCAATGGAGGACGAGACTCTCGTCGTTGTGGAACGACTATTGATCTGCGAGGTTGGTTTGAACCGCCGCATTGGAATCTCCATTCGCAGTCTGACCTGCGTCGAACACGTAGCGCGGGCTGATATCGAATATTCGGTCGATGAAGAGGTCGTTCAATATCGTGGCGGCATTATGCCGCTGATCCGGCTGTCGCATTTTCTGATGGACGAATCAGAAACAAACGACTCGGATTCGCTGTATGTTGTCGTGCATAGGGCCGGTGACCGTCATGTGGGTATTGTCGTGGATCGGGTCCTCGACATAACTGACACTCCATCCGGCATCGAACGATCCGCTGATGGAAACTCACCAATTACCGGTACGGCGATTGTGCAGGACCGGGTGACTGACATGATCGATCCTGACAGGCTGGTTCGGATCGCCGGTCTCTTTTTACCGACAACTGTCGGCGCTGAGGCTTCACAGGAGAATTGACGCAGGAGGTGTTTCCGAAATCAACCGAAAACCGGCATCATGAACAGTACGATTTCCCGTTTGTTAAATCCGCTTCGCATCCCGCACAAGTTGATTCTGATCAGCCTGAGTTTTTCTCTGCCGATCGCCGTGCTCCTGTACTTTGCGATCGCAGGCATCAATTACGACATTCGGTTCGCGGAACTTGAACTGTACGGCAACGCCTATCAGCGGCCCCTCGAAAATTTGCTCGATGGTCTGGCACGGCATCAGTTGCTGGCGGACCGTCGGTTGTCGGGCGAGGACGTCGAGGACGTCGAGGATGACGCCGTTTATTCCGTACAGGTGAGTATTGACCAGGCGTTGAGGCGCCTGCAGGCCGTTGATCGGCAGTACGGCGTCGATCTGCAATTTACGGAAGAAGGTCTGGCAAAACGCAAACGCCAGTCGGCCAACACAAACGATCTTGCCGCCCAGTGGGAAAAACTGAAACAGGAGCTGCTGTCCCTGTCATCTGCCGCCAGTGATCAGCGGCACAGGCAACTCCGGGACACCGTGCGCACGATGATCTCGCATGCGGGAGATACCTCAAACCTGATTCTCGATCCGGATCTCGACAGCTACTACCTGATGGACATTACGCTACTGTCGCTGCCGCAAACGCAGGACAGGCTGGCCGACATCCGCCAGGACGGCATCAGTATCCTGAGACAGGAACAGGTCGCGCAGGACGACTCACTCAAGCTGTCGGTCTATGCCAGTCTCCTCAAGCAATCCGACTTCGACCGTATTCTGGCCAGTGCTCTCACCGCCATCAACGAGGATCCCAACTTCTATGGTGAAAGCGATTCTTTCGGCAAAGTTGAGCAGGCACTGAATGTGTACAAACAGGATACGCAGAAATTTCTGGGGATCCTGAACACCATCGGTAGCCGGACGCCAAACGAAATTTCACCGGAGGAATTCGAATCCGCGGCCGACCAGGCGATTGCATCCAGTTTCAACCTTTGGGACGTCGCGGTGGACGAACTCGACAACCTGCTTAACATCCGGATTGGTCACTACAAGACGAACCGGGTTTGGGCGCTTGTATTTACTCTGCTTGCCTTGTTGGCGTCGGTTGCCCTGAGTGGCGTTGTTGCGCGCAGCATTACTGTACCGCTGGGACAATGCCTGATGGGACTCAGCAAGCTGGCGAGCAAGGATCTCGGTTATGAACTGCGGCTTGACGCGGGCGGCGAGATGGGGGAGATCGCGACGGGGATTAATCAGGCGTCCTCCGGTATGCAGCTTGCGATCCATACCCTGCGGCAGAACGCGGATGCGCTACAGCAGGCGGCCGAAGGGCAGATGGAAGCCAGTCAGCAGATGAGTGCTAATGCCGAAGAAACGTCAACGCAGGCCAACGTAGTTTCGGGAGCGGCCGAACAGGTCAGCCACAATTCACAGACGGTAGCGACTGGCGTTGAAGAACTGGGGGTCAGTATCCGCGAAATTGCGACCGGCGCCAGCGAAGCCGCACGTGTGGCCGCCGAAGCCGTGCAGGTCGCCGACGAAACCAATACGAAAGTCGGAAAACTCGGGGAAAGCAGCGCGGAAATTGGCGAAGTGATCAAGGTCATTACATCTATCGCTGAGCAGACGAATCTGCTGGCCTTGAACGCCACCATCGAAGCCGCCCGCGCGGGCGAAGCCGGCAAGGGGTTCGCCGTCGTGGCCAACGCGGTCAAAGAATTGTCGCGGGAAACAGCCAATGCAACCGAAGACATCAGTCGCCGCATCGACACAATTCAGCACGATGCCAACGCAGCAGTTGACGGAATTCGTAAGATCGGCCAGATTATTTCTCAAATCAACGACTATCAGAATTCGATTGCCAGCGCCGTTGAAGAGCAAACTGTGACGACCAGGCAGATCAGCGAGAACGTAACCGACTCGGCAAACGGAATCCGAGAAATCGCACAGAACATCACCTCCGTCGCCCTGGCCGCTCAGGACACGGCGAAAGGCGCGGCCAACACTCAGCAGGCCGCTGCGGAAGGCACAATCATGGCGAGCGATCTGCAACAGCTTGTCCTGGAGTTTCGTAACGAAACCCCCGGAGATGGTCATCATGTCCCCGAGTGAAAACCGTCAGTTCTGCAGCTTCCTGCTGGACGGCATGCTGTTCGGCGTCGATGTGGGCGATGTTCAGGAGGGCCTGCGGGACCAGCGCATCACCCGTGTGCCACTCGCCTCGTCAATGATCCACGGACTGATCAATCTACGCGGCCAGATCGTGACCGTGGTGGACCTGCGACAATGCCTTGATTTGCCAAAATACATCGGCGATCGGCCGCCGGCCAATATCATTGTTCGGACTCGCGACGAACCCATGAGTTTTCTGGCGGACGAAATCGGAGATGTGCTGAGCGTGAGTGAGTCCGATTTTGAACCTGCACCGGAGACTTTGCGTGGTGTTGCAGTTGATCTGATCCGTGGTACCTATAAACTCGACGATGGCCTGATCCGAGTTCTCGACACTCAACAAATCGCTGACTACGTGGTGGCCAAGGCGGGGCAGGGCCAGACCTGACCGTCGACAATCCACAACTCGCCGCAAAAGCCTGACGAAATGAAAACAATCCGCCTGCTTGTCGTCGATGATTCGGCCTTTATTCGCCGTGTTCTGACGCGGTTGCTGTCGGAAGATCCGGAACTCAATGTGGTGGCCACGGCGGCCAATGGCCGACTGGCGCTGTCAAAGCTCGGCCAGGTCGACCCCGATGTCGTTTTGCTGGACATCGAAATGCCCGAAATGAACGGGCTGGAAACATTGGAAGAACTGCGAAAGAACTACGCTCGTCTTCCCGTTATCATGTTTAGCACGCTGACTCATCCGGGAGTCCGTGCAACGGTTGATGCCCTGTTGCTCGGAGCAAATGACTACGCGACCAAACCAGACGGCCAGGACGACGTGGAGCAAGCGATTCGCAAAGTTCTGATTCCTAAAATCAAAATGCACGCTGCCAAATACGCGGCTTCGGTTGGCCGCACACGTTCCGCACCTACTGCCGATCCCGTTGCATCTGACGCAGCGAAGTCCCCTTGCATCAGAGCACCAGTTGACAAACCGGCTTCGGCTCACACCTCGTTTGCAACACGGCCAGCAGGTTCCCGAAAACCGGAAGTGATTGTTATCGCCTCCTCGACCGGCGGACCGAATGCACTAGCAATGCTTTTGTCTCATCTTCCGGAGGATCTACCCGTTCCGATTCTCATTGTCCAGCACATGCCCGCGGCGTTCATTCGGCGGCTAGCCTTCCGTCTGTCCTCGCAGGGCAATGTGATTGTGCGAGAAGGCGAAAACGATGGTGTCCTCAGGCCGGGCGAAGGTTGCATTGCACCGGGAGAGAAACACATGGCAGTTAATATGGTTCGCAGAAAGGTCTTCGTCACATTTAATGATGATCCGCCGGTCAATTCCTGTAAGCCAGCCGCCGATGTGCTGTTCAAGTCTGTTGCGGACGTTTATGGGGCTGCCTCGTTGGCCGTGGTACTGACGGGAATGGGCAAAGACGGACGAGATGGCTGTCGAGCCATCAAAGAGGCGGGCGGACAGGTGCTGGTGCAGGACGAAGAATCCAGCGTGGTCTGGGGGATGCCGGGATCGGTCGCGAAGGCTGGCTTGGCGGATGCGATGCATCCACTGGACGAGTTGGGTCCCGAAATCGTGCGGCGGATTCTCAGAAACCGTGCGAAGCAAGATTAAATTTTCGAGCCATTGATTGAGCAATGTCACTGAGCCCTCACAGCTTTGACTACATCCGCTCGCTTTTGCATGAACGCACGGGCAATATGCTCGACGACAGCAAAGAGTATCTGGTTGTGCAGCGTCTCGATGCTCTGTTACGCCGCGAAGCCCTTGAGTCCATTGACGAATTGATCACCAGAATCCGGCCGACACCTGGTTGCCGGCTCCACGATGCGATTGCCGAATCGCTCGTCACTCACGAGACCTCCTTCTTTCGCGACCCACACTATTTCGAACAAATTCGTGAAAATGTAATCCCACGAATTGTGGAGCTTCGACGCGATCAGCGATCACTGCGGATCTGGTGCGCGGCGTGTTCGAGCGGCCAGGAGCCGTTCAGCATTGCCATGCTGCTGAGGGAATATTTCGCGCTGAGTCTGCGAGACTGGAAAATTCAACTGCTCGCCAGCGATTTTTCACGTCCGATCATTTGTCGGGCGCGCAGCGGTCGGTTCACGGACATAGAAATCGATCGAGGCCTGCCTGCCCCCCTGAAGCACCAATACTTCACCCGTGACGCTTCACATTGGCAGATCGATGCTCGGTTGCGAGAGATGGTTGAGTTTCGCGAAATCAACCTCATTCAGCCCTCGCTTGAATTGCCCCGCATGGATCTGATCCTGTTGCGAAACGTACTGATCTACATGGACGAGGAACCACGTCATAAAATCCTGCGTACCATTCGGAGACTCCTGCACCCCGGTGGTTACGTGGTTCTCGGCGGACCGGAAACGACGCACAAGCTAGACCCGAGTGGAAGTTTTCGCAGGGTCGAGTTTGGACGCATGTCATGCCTGCAAATCGAATGAGACCGTTGTGGGAACAGTGAGGCCGTTGGGTTGAAATATTCGGCCGAGCATAAAGTTGAGTTACAGCCACTGTTTGAGATCCGAAATTGGTTCTGAATTCGGCCGATATGGCGATGCCGCGGCGCATCACAGGCTTCAGATATTGATTGCTAATCAAGCCGGGACGGATCTTCATCGCAGAAGTTGATGGATTGTCAACAGCTAAAGTCTCATGCAGCGCGTTGGTGGTAATACTTCAGGATGCTGCCAAGACGTGCACGGCAGTCGACCTTTCCGGCAGCAACGCCGACCATATCGTCCGGATCAATAAGGTCATTGTCCAGACCCTGATGATTTCGGTCCGAATGATAATGCTGGACGAAATTGGAGACGGCCCGTTCCAGAGATCGTTGGCCAAAGAAGATTATCTTGTCCAGTGCTTCTGACTTTAGGCTGCTGAACCATCTGTCGATGTAGGCGTTCAGATTGGGGCTCCTTGGCGGAAGAAGTACGACTTCGGTATCGGTGTACTGTTCTGTTGCAGATGTTCTTGCATGACAACGAAGCTGCCGTCCCGGTCCATGATCAGATGACTCGCGTCCTTTAGAAACCCGTCATCATAGACAGTCTGGCTCCTGCAAATCTGTTTCATCCACATGGCATTGGGACCGGGCGTGATCCCGGCAATATGGACTCGACGAGTCTTCAAGTGCATTACTGCCAGCACGTAGAACGTAACCAGACCATTTCTCGTCCAGACTTCCACGGTCGTGAAGTCTGTGGCAAAGATGGAGTCCCAGTGAGCCTTCAAAAACATTGACCATGAGGGTGAACGTTGACGATCCCGTGCCGGCTCAAGTCCATGGGCTGTCAGTACATTGGCCACTGAGGAGTCAGCAACGTGATATTCGATGTTCTTCAAGGCTCCCTGAATGCGGTCATAACCCCACGACGGATTCTCTCTGGCAAACCAAACGGTGGCGTCAACGATTTCCTGAAGGATGCGAGGTCGACCGGGTTTCCGCTTGTTGCTGGAGTCGTACTTCCTGGCAACCAGTCTCCTGTGCCAACGGAAGATGGTATCGGGAGTGACGATGGTCGTCAGATCGAGCAGAGCCTTTCGTCCAATGGCGTGGCCCTTCACCGCCAGGAGGCGACGCTGGTTATCGTCGAGCAACAGCCGTTTCTTTCCGAGCTTCTTCAGCAGGGCTTCTATCTGAGCGTTCTGTAACTCGATGATCTGTTGTTGACGCTGGTTGACGTGGCCACAGAGCGCGGCGAGCAGCATGGGCCACGGCTGGAGAACGAAGGACATAGTCGCCGCCGAAAATTGGCCAGTTTCCGGCGCTGCCAGATGAAATCAACCGGCTGAGATGGAAGAATCTGTCATGCCGCAAATCGAGTGAGATGCGACATTTAGAGTTCGGCTCAGTTTCTTGACCCTACGAGATCGAATCCTTGCAAAGTATCGCTCAGGCAACATCGAATATGATGAAGCCATCAGATTTGTCGGCGAAAAAGCGTTTGATGACGTTGTGCCACACTTTTTCGCCGCCGTATACAAATCGAAGAAGCCACAAAATTATCGGTGGCCAGGCGCGAAACTGAAAGACGGATCGATCCCGGATTATTAAACTACCCGTGGGGTAAGCTTCCCGGTTGCCGTTTCCAACAACTTCGCAAGCTGGAAGCTTACGCCATTCAAGAAGGTACGACGATATGACAACTCGACGTGACTGGCTGAGTTCGGCGGGCGCTTTCGCGGCGAGCGGTTTCGCTTTGAACGCTGCGTTAGGCGTGGGAGACGAAAACAATCCCGCAGCCAGTGTGACTGACAGGACAACCACGATTAAGATAACGAAGCTCACGGCCACGCCGATGCAGCGCAAAGTGTTTCTTAAGCTGGAAACGAATCACGGCGTCACCGGCTGGGGCGAGATCGATCAGCTCGAACCCTACGTGGCCGCGAAACTGGCACAATCACTGTTCGAATTGCTCGATGGCGAGAATCCAACGCGCATCGAATACCTGTGGCAAAAAATCTATCGGTCACACCGGGACATGCGCGGCGGGCCATTTATGACCCATACGCTGGCTGGCATAGACATGGCCTTGTGGGACATCACTGGCAAACTGTGGGGTGTGCCGGTTTATCGGCTGCTGGGCGGACCATCGCGTGACAAAGTCCGTTTCTATCCCACACCAAAGGCCACCAAAGTCGGCTGTGGTCCGCAACTGTTCTCGGGCACTCCGACGCAGATCGAGGCGATGGTGAAACAAGTCGAAGGCGCACGAGAGCGAGTCGGGCCGGACGGCATCGTGATGTTCGACGCTCACTGTGCCATGCCGCCGCCGTTTCTGATTCAATTCGCGTCCGCGATCAAATCGTACGACGTGCTGTACATCGAAGAGCCGGCCGTGCCTGGCAACATGGAAGTATTCAAACGGCTGAAGCAGCACATACACATCCCTCTGGCAGTGGGCGAACAAGCCCGCACGATCTGGGACGTCATCGGGTATTTGCACGAAGGTTGCGCCGATGTCCTGGAAGTCGATTGCGCCCACACGGGAGGCATCACACAGCTGCGCAAGATCGCAATCCTGGGCGAAGCGTATCACGTGCCAATCGCTCCTCACTGCGTCACCACCGACCTCGGCGCAACTGCCAGCCTGCACTGCAGTGCAGCAGTTCCGTTCTTCCTGATCCATGAATACTACCCCAGCATCTCACCGCCAGGGCTGGTGCAGAAAAACTGGTCGATCGACAATGACGGCTACGCGTCCCTGCCGGAAGGAATCGGTTTGTGCTGCGAAGTCGACGAAGCGAAGTTGGCGGAAATTGCCAAAACACCGAGCAAACCGGAATGGCCCACCCGCGGCCGAATGCCGGACGGTTCGATTGCGGATTATTGAATCGCCGCCCCATATCGCCCGCGTTATCCCTTGCTTTTTCACGGAGACACTATTGATGAGCTTCCGACTTTCACTGGCCGCTTTCCTGTGTGTTGCAATGCTGACTTCTGCCCAGGCTCAGGAGAAACTTCGCGTTTATTTCGGCACGTACACCGACAAAGTGAGTAAGGGCATCTACCAGTGCGAACTCAATCTCGATGATGGTTCGCTGTCCGAGCCGACGCTGGCGGGTGAGACGAGCAGTCCGTCGTTTCTGGCGTTTCATCCGAACGGGAAATTTCTCTACGCCGTCAACGAAAACGAAGTATCCGTGAGCGCGCTAGCCATCGACCGCAAGACGGGCAAGCTGACAGTCATGAACTCGCAGCCGTCGCAGGGTGGCGCGCCATGTCATCTGATTGTCGATCCGACAGGGAAGAATGTTCTGGTCGCTAACTACTCCGGCGGCAGCTGTATTTGTATCCCGATCACAGCAGATGGCACGCTCGATAAGGCATCGTCGTTCCAGCAGCATGTTGGTAAGCGGAAAAACGGACACTCAATCCACGTCGATCACGCCAACAGGTTTGCACTCTGCTGTGACCTCGGACTGGACAAGGTGATCATCTATGCCTTTGACGCCGACAAAGGTACGCTCACCCCGCATGGCGCATTCGACACGCCCCAAGGTGCCGGTCCGCGGCATTTTGCATGGCATCCCGATGGCAGGACGGCGTACATTAACGGTGAGTCCGATCTGACAATTATAGCCTGCGATTACGACGCGAACAAAGGCGCACTGACTCAGACGCAGGTACTTTCGACGTTGCCCGAAGATGTTGAACGCAAGGGCGGCAGCACGGCAGAGACCGTCGTGCATCCGTCCGGCAGGTTCGTCTACGTTTCCAACCGCGATCCTTATAATTCGATCGCGATCTTTTCGCTTGACCAGCAGACTCGCCAACTGACGGTGGTCGGTCACCAAAGCACGGGTGTCAGGACACCACGAAACTTCGCGATCGAGCCGACCGGACGGTACATGTTGGTAGCGAATCAGTCGGGCGGCAACGTGATTGTCTTTCGCATTGATCAATCCACGGGCGAACTAACGCCAACCCGTGTGAGCGTGAAAGTGCCCAATCCGGTATGCGTGCGTTTCATGGCGATCAAGTGACGTTGGAGGGCGCCACGTGTGAACACGCGCGAACTCGCCCTCCCCGCGTTGATCTGCTGTACGCGGATCATCTGCGATCCTCTCGATTCTCGGGACGGTGACGGGAATCGCAGCATGCCTGTGATAAACACTGACCGTAAAACAAATCCACAACGACATCCTTCTGGCGGAATTGTGGCCAGGAGCGCCGTTTCAAGGTACAATCGCGGCTTCCGCTTTTCCCTCCGCCCTGTTATTCCCGCCTCGCTGATCGTAGTCCATTTAAATGACGGTTCGACTCACAACTCTTGTCGCCGCGCAGCTGTTTCCATCGAGTCACACTTCGCTCTCCGCACAGAAAACTCAGAAGCAGCTTGTCAACGCAAGTCTGTTAATCATCGCTCTGCGGCATGAAAGTTTTCCGGTGCCGACCGATGAGAAGTATTCCGACGCCGTGTTCGCTGACTTCGTGTGACACAGGCGACATTGTTTGACCCACCATCCAGAGCCGAAAGAAATTTGAAAATGAGGACTGGATTAACTCACTGCCTGACGGTCGCGATCGCCTTAACATTGTTCGCGACGCCCGTTTTTTCCGATGACCCCACGGACGTAACGTCCGTTGTTTTCGCCACGGTAAAGGATAACAAACTTTCGATTAACGCCAGCAACGGTACGTTCGGTGATACGGCTCCGGGAATTCCCAAGAAGCTGACGATTGAGTACCGCATTGGTGAAGAGAAGCTGAAACGGGAAGTTGGTGAGAACGGGAACATCGAAATCGCAGCGCCAGCAGGGCAAAAACTTGTCATTACCAAAGCGGTCTACGGACCTGCCGACGGTTCGAAGCCCGTCACTATTGAAAACGCAGCTGAAGTTCTGGATACGCTTCCCGGTTTTGCGATTGAACACGTTCTGAAAGCCGATGCCAAAACGAACGGATCCTGGATCTGCATGGCGAACGATTCTGAAGGGCGACTGCTGCTCGGCGGTCAAAGTGGTCAGCCAATCACGCGTGTGACGCTCAAAGGCGGCAAAGTTGTGAAACAGGACATTCTGAGCATCCCCGTGAGCGAAACGATGGGCATGTTGTTCGTCGGCGATGTGCTGTACATCAGCGGCAAAGGCGAACGCGGCTTCGCGCTGTATCGCTGTAAGGATATCAAAGGCGACGACAGCTACGACGACGTCGAATTTCTGCGCGAATGGCGTGGTGGTTCCGGCGAACACGGTTCGCACGGTCTGGCGCTCGGCCCGGACAACATGTTGTATGCCGTGTGCGGCAACTTTACGGGCCTTCCTGAGGATCTCGCGGAAAGTTCGCCGCATCGCAATTACGCCGACGATCTGGCGCTGTCGCGAATGGAAGACGGAAACGGCTTTGGTGCGGGTGCCAAACCGCCTGGTGGTTATGTCGCTCGAATGGATCTGGACGGTCAGAACATCGAATTGTTTTCCGCCGGACAACGCAACACTTATGACATCGGCTTCAATGCCGACGGCGAGTTGTTTGGATTCGACAGTGACATGGAATGGGACTGGGGATCTCCGTGGTATCGTCCGGTTCATGTGTTCCATTCTGTTCGTGGTGGTGACAACGGGTTTCGCGAAGGCACCGCCAAATGGCCCGAGCATTATGCCGACGGTCTGCCGCAAACCACGACGATCGGCATCGGCTGTCCGACCGGCGTGGTGTTCGGCACGGGAGCGAACTTTCCCGTGAGGTACCAGAAGGCATTTTACATCTGCGATTGGACGTATGGCCGTCTCATCGCCGTCCACCTGTCGCCGGACGGAGCCAGCTATACGGGAACGTTCGAAAACTTCGTGGCGCCGAAATCGCTGCGAGGCACAGGCGGACGAACTCCGCTGAATCTGACCGACGCCGTAATCGGTGTCGATGGTTCGCTGTACTTCACGATTGGCGGCCGGGGTACTCAATCGAGTCTGTTCCGTGTGACTTATAAAGGAGAAGAGGCGGCCAACGCGGTTGCTGCGGAAGTTCTTCGCAATAAGGGAGGCAGTGATTTGCGAGACCTCCGTCGCAAACTGGAGTCCTTCAACGTTCAGGCGGATCCCGCGGCGGTCGAAATCGCGTGGCCTCATTTGAACAGCTCTGACCGCTATATTCGCTATGCGGCGCGTATGGCGATTGAGCGGAATCCGGTCGTTGAGTGGCAGGGGAAAGCTTTGTCGGAAAAGAATCCGCAAGCGGCCTTCGCGGCCCTTCTGTCGCTGGCCCGACTGGGCGCGGCCGAAACGCAGCCGACTGTACTGAAAGCGTTGACTGCGATTTCTTTCGCCAGGCTCACCGAAGAACAGACGCTTAATAAGCTGCGAATCATTCAGGTTTCGATCGCGCGCCAGGGAGTTCCCACTGGAGAAATTGCGGAACAAGTCATCGCTGACGTCGATCCGCTGTATCCCGCAGCCAGCGAAACCGTGAACCAGGAACTCTGCCAGATTCTGCTTGCTCTGAATGCGCCCAATGCCGTCGCCAAAACGATCGCTCTTCTGAAGGCAGCGGCGACACAGGAAGAGCAGCTCACCTATGCGGTGCATTTGCGAAACGTGAAAAGGGGGTGGAACCTTGATCTTCGCAGAACGTATTTGTTGTGGTGGAATCAAGGTCGTTCGACTGTGCACCCCGCGCACGTGGTCAAATGGTTTAAAGATGCAGGCATCGGTTTCAACAACGGTGCCAGCTTTGCCAATTTTTTGGCTCATGCTCACGAGGAGGCAAAATTCACGATGTCGCCAGAGGAGATCATCGCACTCACTGATGTCCTGGCAGCGTACACTGCGAAGAAAATTCAAAAACCCGCCCCACCTTTGGCTTCTCGCCAGCTGGTGAAAGAATGGACCACTGCGGATGTGCAGCCGCTTCTGCTTCAGGTCAGCAAGGGCCGTAATTTCGCGAAAGGGAAAGACATTTACCATCAGGCACAATGCAGCGCATGTCATCGTTACGGCGACCAGGGCGGTTCGATCGGACCGGACCTGACCGCGGTCGCGACGCGATTTAAGCGACAGGATATCCTGGAATCTTCGACGGAGCCTTCGAAAGTTCTGTCCGAGCAGTACAGGAACATCGCTATTGAGACGACCGCTGGAAAAGTCATCATTGGCCGCGTCACAGAAGAAACACCTGAACAGATCGTCATTCGTCCGAATCCGCTCGAACCAAACACCGTTACGATCAAAACAGCGGACATTGAATCGAGGCAGTTTTCCACGGTATCGCCGATGCCAACGGGACTGCTCAACACATTCAACAAAGAAGAAATCCTGGATCTTCTGGCTTACCTGGAATCGCTGGGGGATTCACAGCATCCGAATTTTACGAATTAGCGACGCCTCTCTCACGGAACCTGTTGAACTTGAGTCAGGTTTTCTGAGGGGCAACGGAGCGTTTTGAGCGTCAGCTCGGACGGTCTGAGGCACTTGCCTCGTTAGATACCGTTCAAAGAGATGGACGGGAGAGGGAACTCAACTTAAACGAATTTCACCTGCGGCATGAGGACAGGATCGGCGAACGATTCTGTGTTGTGAATGGGCCACGGTACGCATAGACTTAGATTGGTCCGGTTTAACGTCAGGTCACCATCAATGCGATGTTTGCTGATACTTTTGATGCTCCTCGTCCTGCCGTCTTCGTCTGCAGGGGAGCCATCGTTGCCCCTGAGCTTTCGCCGTGATGTTCAGCCACTGCTGAGTCGATATGGCTGCAATGGATCCTCCTGCCACGGCAAGGCCGAAGGGCAAAACGGATTCAAGTTGTCGGTGTTCGGATTTGCCCCGGACGACGATTATGACGCGATCGTGAAAGAAGGGCGTGGACGACGGGTTACGCCGGCAACGCCGGACAGCAGTTTGTTCCTGCAAAAAGTCTCGGGACGATTGCCGCATGGTGGCGGCGTTCGAATCGCCCATGATTCGCTCGATTTCCAAACCATCAGAAATTGGATTCACGGGGGAATGCTGATTGGCGATCCTAATGAATCTCAGGTCGTCAGCATTGACGTGACACCGCGTCAGCAGGTGATGAAGAGCGGCGGGCAGCAGCAGTTGAAAGTGATCGCTCGCTATGCCGATGGGACAACCATCGACGCTACACGATTGTCTCGATTTCAAAGCAACAATGAAGTCTTAGCCTCCGTTGACGAACACGGGATGATCACTGTTGGCGATCGCCCCGGACAGGTTGCGGTAATGGCCAGCTACATGGGGCCGGTCGGCGTCTTTCAGGTACTGATTCCACGTGCGGCGAAAATGGAATCCTGGCCGCCGCTTCCGGAACACAACTTCATTGATCAACTGGTTCATAAGAAACTGAAAAATCTCAATATCGTTCCATCAGCGACCGCATCGGACGAAGAATTCTTACGGCGAGTTTATCTTGATGTGATCGGAACTCTGCCGACCGTCGACGAGGCAAAGCGATTTCTGGCGGATGTGGATCCGCAACGACGATCGAAGCTGGTCGAACATCTGCTGGAACGCGATGAGTACGTTGACTATTGGGCGTTGAAATGGGCGGATCATTTACGCGTTGATCGCGAGTCGTTAGGTCATCAGAGTGCGTTTCGCTATTACTCCTGGATCAGGAACTCGGTTGCCGAAAATAAACCGTATGACAGCATGTTGCACGAACTGCTGACGGTCGAAGGCCCGCTGTCGGAGAGTCCTCAGGGTCATTTTTATCAGGTCGTCAGGAAACCAGGCGAATTGGCGAGCACCATTTCCCAGGTGTTCCTGGGCGTGCGAATTGAATGCGCTCAGTGTCACCACCACCCGTTTGATCGGTGGAGTCAGCAGGACTTCTATGGGATGCAGGCTCACTTTACGCAGGTGAAACAGAAGTCGGGGCCGCATGGCAGCGTGTTGTTTACCGAGGGCCAGCCAGCAACTCGTCATCCCAGAACGCAGGAAGTTGTGCAACCATTCGGCCTGGGACAGGAGATGCCGGAAACCGAACCCGTTGGTGATCGCCGGAAGGCGCTGGCGAGCTATCTGGCCTCCGGACAGAATCCCTGGTTCGCCCGAAATCTGGCCAATCGCCTGTTCGCACATTTCATGGGCCGAGGCCTGGTCGAGCCGGTGGATGATTTTCGTGAAACCAATCCGCCGACCAATCCTGAACTGCTGGACGCGCTGGCTCAGCATCTGGTCAATTATCGATTTGACGCCAAAGCCCTGATCCGACTAATCACTTCGTCCGCGGCCTATCAGCGATCCACAGCCCCGAACGAAACCAATATCCGCGACAACCAAAATTACTCGCGAGCCGTTTTTAAACGTCTTCCAGCGGAAGTTTTGCTGGACGCCGTCTGTCAAACGACCGGAGTTACCGAAGAATTCGATTCTGCGCCAACCGGAAGTCGCGCGATTCAACTGTGGGACAGTCGCGAAAAGCATTCGTTCCTGCGGATGTTTGGTCGGCCCTACCGGGTCTCGGCATGTGATTGCGAACGTAACGCGATGCCCAGTATGGGCCAGGTCTTGCACTTGATGAACGCGCCGGAAATATCGCAGAAACTCAGTCATCCCGCGGGAACCGTCGCCAGACTGACAAGTGAAACGGATGATCGAAGATTGGTCGATTCTATCTATCTGACGTTTTGTTCGCGTTTTCCTGCCGTGGACGAAAGCGGTGTTGCGATTGAGTATCTAAGGGCGGCAACGGAAGGACGACAGGCGGCGGCAGAAGATCTGGCCTGGAGTCTGATGAATTCCCTGGAGTTCGTTTTCAATCATTGATCGTCTTCGACGGCTTATTCGAGCTGACGCTCGGAAATGTGACTACATACTTCAAAAATCGGACTCAACGTGTACAAGTTTCACTGAATAAGAAGTCTAAGTTCAAACAGGCGAGGTTTTGAAATGCGTCGAGCATTCCGTGACGGAATCAAACGTCGAAGTTTTCTGCGCGTGGGTGCCGCGAGTGTCTTCGGACTTGGCGTCAACTTCAGCGACATTTGTCAGTTGCAGGCGTTTGCCGACAACCCACGAAACGATCTGTCGTTGATCTATGTGTTCCTGAGAGGCGGGCTCAGTACGATCGATACGTTCGATATGAAGCCCGATGCTCCGTCAGATATTCGAGGGCCTTTTGACTCGATTTCTGCGTCGTTGCCGGGACTCGAGATCTGCGAACACCTGCCACGCACCGCGCAGCAGGTCGATAAGTTTTCCATCATTCGGTCGTTCACACATCCCAATTCGAATCATGGACAGGCAGACCACTACATGTTGACCGGACGATTGCCGGGCGCAGGATTCAATGGCGGACTGACTCCCAATAATCAGCATCCGTCGTTTGGCTCCACCATTGCCAATCAACTCGGTCCTCGCGGACCCATTAGCCCTTACCTGTGCCTGCCCACGATGCATCCGAGCGCCGGTGCTTCGTACCTCGGCGCCAACGCGGCTCCCTTTGTGATCAATGCGGATCCGAACAGTCCTGGGTTTTCGGTACCGGACCTTGTCGCTCCTGTTTCGTTTAAAGTCAGTCGCCTGGAAGCCAGGCAAAAGCTGCTCAAGCGTGTCGATCGTTTCCAGCAGTCTGCCGAAGTGGAAGCCAACGTGAACGCTCAGACAGTGAATGTCTTTCGGCAGAAGGCCGTGGATTTAATGTCATCCTTCACCGCCAAGCAGGCTTTCGATATCCACAAGGAACCGAGCAAGCTGCGGGATCAATACGGACGTTCGACGTTAGGCCAAAGCTGCCTGATGGCAAGACGATTGGTCGAAGCCGGCGTGCGCTGTGTCACGATCGATCATTCGAACTGGGACACGCACTACGATAATTTCAACCTGTTGAAAGAGCACCTGCTTCCGGACTTCGACGCCGCCATCCCTACCTTATTTGCAGATCTTCAGGACCGAGGCCTGCTGAAGCAAACACTCGTCATCGTCACCGGCGAATTCGGTCGGACACCACGCATCAACAAGGACGCGGGGCGTGACCACTGGGGACCATGCTTCAGCGTTTTGTTGGGCGGTGGCGGAATTCAGGGCGGACGCGTTCTTGGCCAGAGTGACAAATGGGCCGAACGCCCGGCGGATTCGCCGTATGGCCCGGAAGACCTTGCCGCCACCTTGTTTAATCAGATGGGTATCAATCCCCAAGAAGAATTCAAAACCGCTGAAGGTCGACCGGTCGCGATTGTGAATGGCGGTCGCGTGATTCGCGATTTGCTTTAGTTGGACTGACATGGCGCTGTTCAGCTGGAGTGCTGCTGCGTCACATTCGCGCACGGTGCGAAGATCTTATTGGAGCGATAACGGAGCCTTTCCGAGCGTCAGTTCGAATCGCGCGGCGTTCCGCCGCTTAGGTGAAAACATGCTGCGACTTTTCTTCTTCCTGTTTTTTCTGCCATCGCTGTTGTGGGCCAACGAGCCGTACACCGGATACATCTTTCCTGCTGGCGCACAACGCGGCACGACCGTGAACTTCCATGTTGGCGGTTGCTTCCTGCATGGGGAAACACGGTTCGAAATGATCGGCGAAGGCATCACGGCTTCTCCCATCGTTCGTGAAGTTCCCACCATCAGACTCGAACGACTACCCGTGCTTGAACCAACACTCAACAAGCTGACGGACTATTATCTGGACCATCTGGGCGAGGTCACCATTGCAGGCGACGCGGCACTCGGTTCTCGTATTTGGCGAGTCTGGACGTCGCAGGGTGCTTCGCGGAATTTGAAATTCGAAGTCGGTGATCTTCCCGAGATCGTAGAAGCAGAAATCGATGGCGAGCCCTTACCTGTGGATGTACAGGCTCCGCTAACCATCAATGGTCGCATTTACCCGCGCAAAGATGTGGATATCTGGAGCTTCCACGCCAAAGCGAAACAGGAATATACCCTCTTCGTCTCCGCTCAACAGCTTGGTTCGCCGCTGGATTCGCGAATCGAAATTCGAAGTCCTGACGGAAAAATCGTTGCTGAAGCCACCGGTGACAATAATCGAGATCCCAAACTATATCTTCAGGCACAGGAAGATGGCGAATACAAGGTTCACATTCATGATGTGCGTTTCGAGGGCGATCAGAGCTTCGTTTACCGTCTGACAATCACAGACGGTCCCCATGTGGATTCCGCGTATCCGCTGGGCGGGCAGCGAGGCACCGAAGTCGCCCTGCAATTGACCGGACATCGTCTGCCGGAGACGACCGCGACGCTCACGCTGCCTGCTGATCCGAACACACAAAGCTGCGGTCAGTCGTTTCAGATAGCAGGTTGTTGGACGAATCCCTGTCGCTTGGAAATCGGTGATCTGCCGGAACTGCTGGAGACAGCTGATAACGACGCCCCGGCGAAGGCGTCCATATTCGCAGTCCCTGCGACGTTAAACGGCCGTATCGAGCGAGCGGGAGACGTTGACTATTGGGCATTCGAAGCCTCAGCTGATCAGAAAATCGACTTCGACCTGCGGGCGAGTCGTTTGGGCAGTCCGCTGGATTCGGTTCTTGTCATCGAGGACACTGAGGGCAAAGAACTGGCGACCAACGACGACTTCGACAGCAGTAACAGCGATTCGAAACTGACGTTCTCCGTGAGTCAGGACGGGCAATATCGTGTCGGCGTGCGTGAGCGGTTTGCGTCACGCGGCGGAGCAGAATTTGCCTATCGTCTTCACGTTCGTCCGTCCACGCCCGGTTTCCGACTCTTCATCAACGACAATCCCGGTAAGCAACAGTTCGGCAGTTACGTGAATGTGGTGCGAACTCCGGCGATCAATCCAGACAATGATGTGAAGCCTCCCCAGGCCACTATGAAAGTTCAGGCCGAACGACTCGGAGGATTCACCGGTGAAATTAAACTGGCGATTGCGGGTGTTCCCGCCGGAGTCTCGATCGAAGGCGACACGATCGCAGAAAAGAAGAACGACACGACGTTGAAGTTTTCGGCAGCCATCGATACGAAGATCGATGTCACCAAAATCAGTATCCGGGGAACGGCAACCATCGCAGACAAAGACGTGACGCAGCCTGTTCAAATCGACGGCGTGAATCACGTTTTGCTGGCGATCGCGATGCCGACGCCGTTTGCCATTCGCCAGCACTATGTGCAGTCACTGGCACCGCGCGGCAGCACCTATCACCGGCAATTCGACATCGACCGCAGTGGTTACGACGGTCCCATCCAAGTCCGACTTTCCGACCGGCAACAGCGTCACATGCAGGGCGTGGCCGGCCCGACGATCGAGGTTCCTGCCGGTAAAAACGAGTTCGAATATCCGCTTCAGTTACACCCAACGATGTGGATTGGAAAGACGAGTCGAACAATCGTCATGCTCTCCGCCGAAGTGAAAGACCATGATGGTTCTGTTCATCGCGTCTCGTACAGTGATCATCAACCGCAGGGAAATCAAATGATCGTGGTCGCCGAAGGCGAACTCTTGACAGTGAGTCCCGATTCGCCGAGCCTCATTATTCAACCTGACAAGACGGTAAAACTTCCCATTTCCATTCTGCGTGAATCGACGCTTGGCCGCTTGCCTGTGGAAATTAAACTACTGGTTCCCGCGCACACTGCTGACATAACATGTGAAACGGTCGTGGCTGGTGAGAACGAGAACATGATAGAGCTGCAACTTCAAGTCGGCTCTAACCCCGGTCCCTTCCCCAAACCGTTCACGATCCAGGCCACCGCGGTGACCCAACAAGGCCGCTACGTAGCGGTTTCGTCGGTTGAATTGATTCGCTAAACAGCATTTCGCGACCGGCCGAGTCCCGCTCATCGGTCACTTCTGGCAGCTGCTGGAATGCTGCAAGATCTCGCCGTAGGGTCAAAAAATCGGCCCACCGGAAAAGCTCTTTAACAATCGGATGTCAGCGAAAAAAACCGAACGTGATTTCGGCCGACCAGCGATCGGGAAGGACGGCCACAGGCTGTGAAAATAGCTTGTGGCCGCAGCAGGGGCTGATCTTCATCGCGGGCATTCGACGTCCTAAGGTCAGCTGGCAGTTCAGGCAGCCCTTTGGTGGTAGTACTTAAGCAAGCCGCCGAGCCGTTCACGGCATGGGATGCGGCCAGCAATGGAGCCAACATTATCAGCGGGCTCGATCAGCTCATTACTCAGACGTTGGTGGTTTTGCTTGGAGTGGTAGTGCTGGACGTACTCACGCGTCGCCCGTTCACGTCAACTCCCGGCCCGGTTATCCTGTACGTTGAACTTAACCGCTTCGCGAGGAGAGAGTCTTCGCTTGAGGCTGTGGGTAAGAAACGATCGGAGTCCGTTTGTGCGGAACTTCCAGGTCGCCTGGATATTCCAGGTTGCAGCGTGTTTCCAGGTCGAAGCGAATGTCCAGGTCCGTGGCGTTGTCCCTGCTGCGAAAGTCGTCCGTCGCGACCACATGTTCTGGCAAGGTGAAAGCCGGATGGCATTCTGAGTGCGACATAGTCATCGGGGATCTTTAGCCATGGTGGTGTCCACGGAAATGATTCAGGAATCACAAACACAATTCATCCTGCGCGCGTTTGGCAGATAACG
>JABABI010000061.1 GCA_014238335.1 Fuerstiella sp. | reverse complement strand
GAAGAAACTGACGGCTGAACTCAAGACGCGATCCGACAGCATCGACGCCAGTGTCGCAGCGTGGGAAGCAGAACTGACGCCGGAAACTATTGCCAGCCTGGGAACGCTGGGGCTCACCGCACATTTTACCTTCGACGAAAAGGACGGCAACGCGACGGTGAATGCCGTCGATCCGAACAGCAGTGGACTGATCCACGGTCCGGTGTCACGCAAAGCAGGTCGGGCCGGGCATGCGTTGAACTTCGATGGGTCAACATGGGTCGACGCCGGACAGATCGGTGTTTTCAACAGCGATGATCAGTTTTCGATTGCGGCGCAGTTTCGACCGACTGCTCAGGCCGTAGGTGCGATACTTTCGAAGATGGACGATGGGAATGCGTATCGCGGTTACGATTTGAATTACGTCAACGGCAAGATCGAGTGCCATCTGATCAATCACTGGCCGGACAAAGCGTTCAAAGTTATCACGAAAGAATCCGTATCGCTGAACGAGTGGCATCACGTTGTCATGTGCTACGACGGCACACGTCAGGCCAGTGGTATGCAGTTGTTTGTCGATGGCAGGCTTCAGGAACTGGACGTTCCCACAAACAATCGACTCGCCGGCCCGCTCACAACTGACAAACCGTTTCACATAGGAAAGCGTAATGCGTCGATCCCGTTTCATGGCCTGATCGACGATGTGCGTGTGTTCTCCGTGCGACTTTCCGCAGCCGAAGTAGAACAACTGGCCAGGGGACAGGCTCAGGAGCGTCTCGGCGCCATCCTTGCCGTTCGGCCGGCCGATCGCACCGAACATCAGAAACAACAATTGAAGCAGTTCTATGCGGAACGAATTGACGGGCATTCACTCCGGATGCGCGAACAACTGAAGCAGATTCCTGGTCGCATCGAAGCGATCAACAAAGCGATCCCGGTGACGATGGTCATGCAGGAAATGACTGAACGCCGCAAGACTCACCTGCTCGTTCGTGGTCAGTATGACAAGCTCGGCGACGAAGTCTTTCCCGGGCTGCCCGTATCCCTGGTCGGCAATACATCGACACCCGAAGCGACTCGCCTGGACCTGGCGCGATGGCTCACCGATCCCGCCCACCCGTTGACGGCTCGTGTGGCCGTGAATCGATGGTGGGAGATGCTGTTTGGAACGGGACTGGTGGAGACGGCCGAAGACTTTGGAGTCCAGGGAGCTCGTCCGAGTCATCCCGAGTTGTTGGATTGGCTGGCCACCGAGTTGATTCGGCGGAAATGGGATCAACGTGGCATCCTGAAATTGATCGTGCTGTCCGCCACCTATCGACAGTCGTCCAACGTCACACCACAACTGCTGGATGCTGATCCTCGAAACCGCCTGCTTTCGCGAGGTCCACGGTGGCGACTGCCAGCGGAGATGGTTCGGGACAACGCACTCGCGGTCAGCGGACTGCTGCATCGTCAGATCGGCGGACCGAGCGTGCGACCGTACCAGCCAGCCGGACTGTGGGAAGACGTTTCGGTGGAGCGGCGTGACAGATACGTCGCCGATTCCGGCACGGGACTGTATCGGCGCAGCATGTACACGTTCTGGAAACGCACGTGTCCGCCACCCGGCATGTCGGCGTTCGACGCACCCGACCGCGAGACCTGCGTCATTCGTCGAGCACGCACGAATACCCCGCTGCAGGCACTCATCCTGCTGAACGACCCGACGTATGTCGAGGCGGCACGGGCGTTCGCCGCGCGGATCATTCACCACAATGCCGACGACACTGAGCGTCTGAACTTCGCCTTTCGAAGTGCCGTGGCTCGTCATCCTGCCGACGCGGAACATGCCGTCGTTAACGACCTCCTTGCGGCGGCCCGCAAACGTTTCACGGCTCAGACGGATGCGGCGAACAGGTTGTTGGCAGTCGGCAACTCAAAGGTGGACACGACGATTGAACCCGGCGAACTGGCGGCATGGACGTCCGTGGCCAGCATTCTTCTGAATCTCGATGAGACGATCTCAAAGCCATGAACCCGATTTCGGAATATCACAATCTTGTCAATCGCCGACTGTTGCTCCGGGGGGCGGCCAGCAGCATCGGTGTGGCTGCGCTGTCTTCGCTCATGTCTCAGGACGCGGTGGCCGAAACGAACGGCGCAATCACAGGCGGGACACACTTCGCACCTCGCGCCAAACGGGTTGTCTACCTGTTCCAGTCCGGTGGACCATCGCATCTGGACCTGTTCGACGCCAAGTCGAAACTGAGGGATCTGCACGGGACAGAACTGCCTGATTCGATTCGACGCGGCCAGCGGTTGACCGGCATGACGTCCGGTCAGAAGAGCTTTCCCGTCATCGCACCAAAGTTCGGCTTCCGGCGATGCGGCAAGGCCGGCACGTGGCTCAGTGAACTGTTGCCCCACACCGGACGCGTGATGGACGACATCTGCCTGATTCGGTCGATGCATACCGAAGCCATCAATCATGATCCCGCCATTACCCTGATCCAGACGGGATCGCAACAGCCAGGACGTCCTTCAATGGGAGCCTGGGTCAGTTATGGACTGGGCAGCGAAGCCGACAATCTGCCGGCATTCACCGTGCTGATTTCACACGGGTCCGGGAAGGATGCGAATCAGGGGTTGCTGGAGCGGCTTTGGGGAGCCGGATTTCTGCCGTCCAGCCATCAGGGTGTCAAGCTTCGCAGCAGTGGTGACCCCGTGCTGTACCTGACGGACCCGCCGGGGATCGATCGCAGCTTCCGCCGGCAAATGCTGGATGGCCTGGCTCGACTCAATCAGCAACAACTGGCAACGTCCGGCGATCCTGAAATCGCCGCGCGGATCGCTCAGTACGAGATGGCATTTCGCATGCAGCAATCGGTCCCGGACCTGACCGATCTGTCAGCGGAATCCGCCAGCACGTTCGAACTCTACGGTGAAGAATCCAGGCAGCCGGGCACATTCGCGGCGAACTGCCTGTTGACGCGACGAATGCTGGAGCGTGGTGTCCGCTTCGTGCAGCTTTATCACCGTGGCTGGGATCAGCACGGCGCGCTGGTGAGCAACATCCCGAAACAGTGCCGCGACATCGACCAGCCACAGGCGGCACTGATTACAGACTTGAAACAGCGGGGTATGCTGGACGACACGCTCATCATCTGGGGTGGAGAATTCGGACGCACGGTCTATGGACAAGGTGGACTGAAGGACGACTACGGTCGTGATCATCACGGTCGCAGCTATTCCATGTGGCTGGCCGGTGGCGGATTTCGAGGTGGCCATGTGCATGGTGAGACTGACGACTACGGCTACAACATTGTTCGCGATCCGGTCCATATTCACGATCTGAACGCAACCGTCCTGCACTGTCTTGGCCTGGACCATCGTCGCCTGACGTTTCGCCAGCAGGGCCGCGACTATCGGCTGACCGACGTCCACGGGAACGTGATTCACTCACTGCTTACCTGACGACTCAATGTGGGAAAGCTGTTTGCGTGATGACTGGTTAATCTTCTCCAGAAGCAGGCCGGATCAGGCGATACACCGGTACGGCCTGATTACTGCGTGTTCTTACCCAGGGTCGAGAGATATTCGACCAGGTCACGGATTTCGCGGACCGTCAGGTTCTTCGTCATCTCAGGCATCGCCGACGTCGGGGCGGTCTGTTCGTCAATGTTGCCACGATCGATGCGAATTGTCCTGTTCTGTGGGGTGACCAGCGTCAGCGTCTCCTCGTCTTCGGCGTTAATCTTACCGGCGACGACTTTGCCACTGTCGAGAACGACCGCGACCGTGCCGAAGCCTTTGGCGATCCTGGCGTTGGGTAACACGATGGATTCCAGGAAATGCAGACGGTCGAGTTTTCGCCCGGGACCTGCAGTTTTCGACAGGTCGGGGCCCGCCGTGCCGCCGTGCCCGTCGATCTTATGGCAGCGGATGCATTGCGCAGAGACATGACCGACAAAGATGTCGCGTCCCCTCTTTGCATTGCCGCCGGTCAGTGCAACACGGTAAGCGGCCAGAGGATCGGACTCGTCCGCCGACGCATTGAACCGACGCAGCGCCGCCTCACGTGAAGCGCTGGGCGACGCGGTGAACGCCTCGACCAAGTCGAGCTGCAGCCAGGCAGGTACCTTGCCCCTGCGAAGACGGTCTGCCCAGTCGTCAAGCGTTTGACCAGCCTCGGGCGATTTCAAACGTGCGAGCGAAGCAATCGCCCGTTGCTTTTCGGTAACTTCGCTGTTCTGATCATCCAGCAGCTTTGAAAAGATCGATGTGGCGCGGGATTCGTCTCTGCTTGCCAGCAGGTCGCGTGCCTCAGCGCGAAGTTCCGCGCTATCCGTAACAAGCAGCGTATCAATGATCTCCGAAAGCCTGCCGTACTTCCGTTTCTCCAGCAGGCGAAGCGCGGCGATGCGTACGTCGGGGGAGCGTTTGGAGTCGGCAACCCAGGCAGCGAACGCCTGATCGTCTGTTTTTACATCGAGCGCCGTCAGCAGTTTCATCACATCTGCCAGGAGGTCAGGCGGCGAAGTCGCAAGAAGCTTTGACGCTGAGCGCTGAACAACATCGCGAACCGTGGACGGGTCACGAGCGGCGATGGGTTGCCAGAAACCGGTGACGCGGTCACGTTTTGCCGGGCCCTGCCAGGAGGACAGAGCGGAGACGGCTTCCGTGCGAATGACTGCTGGCTGTTTCCCGCTGGTTGCGATGCCGATCACCGCTTCCAGATTGACGCGACTGCCCAGCTGAAGGTTGGCGTTGATGATCCGCCGCATAAGAGGCACCACGTTCCCGCCAGAAACGTTTTGGAAACGCTGTGCCAGATTCGCGAGTTTGTCTCGACCGGTCGTCAGCGGCAGATCATTGATCGCTCGCGCGGCCTCGGTGACAATTTCCAACCGGGCGTCGTCCAGAAACTGAGCGATGCGCGGATCGGACCAGCGACGCTGCACGAGTAACACTGCCATTCGCACCGCTGCCGACCTGTCGCCAGCCCACTGCTGAACGAATTCGCGATCTCCGATTTTCTCCAGTGCGACGACGCCGGCATGCGTAAGGTAGCGATCCTTTCCATCGTTCTCGCGGAGCATCGAGATCACCGGATCGCCAGCATCCCTGGATCGCAATGCCCCTGAGGCCAGAGTTCCTGAGGCCAGAGCCGCAAAGAATCGCACTCGCGGAGTATCATCCGCCAGCAGTTTCGCAACGGCATTGGCCGCAGGCTCGTAATGAGCATCGCCCAGCACACGCGCCGCTTGAGCGCGGACTTCGCTGTCTTCGTCTTCCAGCAGAGCGATGACGGGGGCAAGGGTTTTTGAAGTCGGAGCAGTACGTCCAATCTGACCCAGCCCCCAGATCGCGTGAAGTCGTGCCAACTGGCTGTCATCACGCAGGGCTATCCCTGCGAAGACCTCTGCCGACGCGTTTCCGCGTTCCGCCAGAGCAAACTGCGCACGCAGGCGAACTCGCATATCGTCGTGATGGAGTAACGACGCCAGTTCTTTCATCGTTCGATGCCGGAAGCCTTTTTGAAACAACGTGCGAGTTTCAGCGATCACCGGTTCGCTGAGACGGGTCTTGTCGAAGATCGTATACACACGTCCGCCAGACGTGTCTCTCTTCCAGGGGCTGGTCGGATAGTCGGCGATATACATCCTTCCGTCGTAGCCGAACTCGACATCACTGGCCTGGATCGGTTTGCAGAAGTCGTGATGATCGGCAATCGTGAATCCCGCGCCCTGTTCCTTCACTGCAAACGATTCGACGCCGCCGTTGCCTGTGAAGTTGCAGTAGAAGAAGTGATTGCGATAGCGAGGCGGCAGGCTCGTACCCGACGAAAACACAAATCCGGAGGGACCCGCACCAATCTTCCCGACCGGCGGAACGATGAACGCGGGCTGCAGGTCGTGCTTCAGATGCCACATTCCTTCGGCGTGCCACGGCCCGGTCAGATAGGGCCTGGCGATAGTCTGGTAGGCCATGTTCCAGCCACTGTCTCCGCCAGGGACGACGAAGACCAGTCGCGAATCATCGCCCTTGTCGCAATTGTTGTCGTCGGCGAATACGTTTCCGTACTGATCGATGGCCAGTTCCTGCGGGTTGCGGAGTCCCTGGTGAACTCGTTCCAGCTCCGTCCCATCTGGATTGCAGCGATAGACGGCGCCTTGCCGTGGATTGGAAATCGTCGTGCCTTCCTTCGTCTCGACGTGAGCACCGCGGTCGCCAACGGAAAAGTACAATTTGCCGTCGACTCCCCACGCGAGTCCGTGCAGGTCGTGGCCATAGAAGGCGGCGTTGACACCAAAGCCGGTGAGGAGCTTTTTCCTGTGCTCGGCCTTGCCGTCACCGTTCTGATCCTCGAGCAACCAGAGGTTGGGGATGCACGTGTACCAGACTTTGCCATCGCGAGCGATCAGGCCGGAACCCAGGCCATCGAGCGGACCGTCGAAGCCATCAGCAAACACACGCGACACATCGGCCCGGCCGTCGCCATCTTTATCTTCCAACTGCCGCACGATGTCGGATTTTTGCGTAAACCAGTCGAAGCCTGTGTCGAATTTGTGGGCCCATTTCTTCTGCATTGCCAGCCGATCCTCAAGCGTTCTGATCTGCAGATCGTCCTCCAGCATGAAGTTGTGACTGCGATTCTCGGGCGTGCCTGCGAGGAAACGATGGTCCTCGGCAACGTAGACTCGCCCCTGCTCGTCGAGACAGATGGCAACCGGATTGGTCAGTTGCGGCCTGGCGGCATAAACATCAATCGAAAGACCCTGGGGAACGCGAAACGCAGCAGCAGCCTTTCGCGCGGCAGCGAAGTCGTCTGCATTGACTAACTCGTTCGTTCCCGGCTTCCTCAGCTTTGCGATGAGTTGCGTTTCATTGAGTCCCGCCAGCGTTACGGCAGGATCATGCGAGAAAGCGAGGAGCCGGTACTGCACGGTCTTCGCCGGACCTTCACTGATTCCCAGACCGATCCGACCGGACAATTCGCCGGAAGGATCTTCGATCGCCGTGCAAAGAGTGCCGTTGACTGCGGTCCAGATCCGATGCCCGACAGCAAGAATTTCGTAGCGATTCCATTCGCCTGGCTTGACCGCATTGGTGCCGTGCGTGTTCCAATCGAGTTTTCCGCGTCCACCCTCTTCATATAACCGGCCCCACAGGTTGCCGTTTCCGGCGGCGTGTCCCATGTCCGCCTGGTAGCCAATCGCACGACTCCCCCTGTTGCTCGGCTTAGAACGAAACTGTATTCCGCCGTTTCGATTGTGCGGCGTCAGCCTGACATTGACAGCCAGATAGAAATCCTTCACTTCCATAGAGGACCACAGAAACTCGTTCCGCGAAATTTCCTTCGTCGACTTCCCGACAATGCCCCCGTCTTTCACCGACCAGTAATTGTTGCTCCCTTCCCAACCGGTGAGGTCCTTGCCGTTGAAGAATTGAGTGATGTCTTTTGATTCAGCCGCCGCGACAGTGGTCAGCAGCACGGCAAACAAGCCCAAGACAAAAGAAATTCGTATTTCCATCGGACGTTTCTCGTTTCAGGTTCTTGTCATTCGTCTTGTTTGCCTGTTCCGCCTCCAGCATGGCCTTGACCTTTTCCGGCATCTCGTTTCAGAGGTTGGACACGCACGCCACCCTCAAGGACGTCAAATTCATGACCGCTAAGCGGCTTGTTGTTGGCGTAGTTTCGAGAGTGGCCCGCATATAGACTCGTACTGCCGCCACCGCCATTGTCGTTGAGAAAAACGACGATGGTGTTGTCTCTTTCGACGTCCATTGTTTGAAGAACTATGCGATAATATCGCTAATTATGTTTCCGTGGACGTCCGTCAGTCGCCGGTCGAATCCGTTGTGTCGGTAGGTCAGGCGTTTGTGGTGGATGCCCAGCAGGTGCAGAATCGTGGCGTGGAAATCATAGACACTCACTTTGTTCTCCACGGCCCGGTATCCAAATTCATCCGTCGCGCCGAATGTGAAGGGAGCTTTCACGCCGGCACCGGCAAGCCACGCGGTGAAGCCCTGAATGTTGTGGTCTCGGCCGGCTTTCTTGGACGCCTGCACGGTGGGCATTCTTCCGAATTCCGTACACCATACGACAAGCGTATCATTCAGAATGCCGCGTTGTTTTAGGTCGGCCAACAATGCCGCAGTGGGTTGGTCGAAGATTTCACCGTGGGCACCATAACGCTTGACGATCTGAGAATGCGCGTCCCAGTTGCTGACTCCTTCTCCACCCGTTTGATACGCACCGTTAAAAAGTTGCACAAAGCGGACGTCTTTTTCCAGGAGTCGCCGAGCCAGGATGCAATTTTTCGCGTAGCCAGCCTTCGTCTTGTTCGAACTGTCGTCAGCGCCGTACATTTGCAGAGTGGTTTTGCGTTCGGTAGAAAAATCCATGATGTCGGGAATGGTGAGCTGCATTTTGGCGGCCAGTTCATAGCTGGCGATTCTCGCAGACAATTCGCTGTCACCAGGAAACTCCTCCAGTTGCATCCGATTCATCCGTTGCAGAAAGTCGCGAGCGCGAGCGTCAGTCTCTTCGCCGATGTTTGCTGGTCGCTCAAGATTGCGCAGAGGTTGTGACGCATTGAAATCAGTGCCCTGAAACGCCGCTGGCAGAAATCCGGCTCCCCAGTTGTCGACACTGGCCTGCGGTTTTCCACGCGGATCAGGAATGGCCACATACGCTGGCAGTTCTTCGTTTTCCGTCCCCATCGCCCAGGTCATCCACGACCCCATGCTGGGAAAACCGCTCAATGAATATCCCGTCGACATGAACGTTTCGGCGGGACCATGAGCCGCTGTTTTTCCGGAAAGCGAATGAATGAAGCACATGTCGTCGGCCAGATTTCCCAATTGAGGAAACAGGTCGGACGTCATTTTTCCGCATTCGCCACGAGGCTTGAAGTCCCATGCGCTCTTGAGCAGATTTCCCTGAGCTCCCTGCGAAGTGATCAGGCCTTCCGCTCCGGGCATCGCCTGTCCGTCGCGTTTTTGCAATTCCGGTTTGTAGTCGAACGTGTCGACCTGACTGACGGCTCCGGAGCAGTAGATCACCAGCACTTGTTTCGCGCGAGCTTCAAAGTGCGCAGAGCGCGATGAGAAGGGACGGGCGGGCGGAATCACGGGGCGTCCCGAATCTTCTTCGGCCGCAAGCAAACCATCCTGCTGCAACAGACTCGCCAGAGCGATTCCTGCGAGTCCCGAAGTTGTTGAGCCGAGAAAGTCTCGCCGGTTTTGCCAGAATTGATTCATTGTTGTTGCCTGAGTGAGCTTTTCCGAGTGGTAGAAGAAGCCGCCACTACGGCACGTCTTCTGACTTTGGCTCTACAAAATAAAAACAAATTCATTGGAATTCAGCAGAACTCGGCAGTATTGCGTCAGGCCGAGTTCCTTCAGCATCTGAGATGCGAGGCGTGTTTCCTTTTGCGTTGGCGGGCGACCAAAACAAAGTTCGTATGACGTATCTATCCACTGCTCGCGCGCGTCCGATTCGGACTTCAATCGTTCCGCAAGGAACTCAGCCTGCTGAAGCACGAAGGCGCTGTTGAGTAAGTTGAGCGCCTGCAGCGGTGTGGTCGAACGGGTTCGCTTCGGCGTTACCTGATTCCCATCTGGGCAATCGAACGCGCCGAAAACAGATTCCACTTCTTTTCTGACTCGCGTCATATACACCATGCGCCGCCAGTCCCGGTCTTCGAACTTCGTCTTGGGCAGATAGTGTCGGACATTTTCGTACTGAACCGCAAAACCGCTGAATCCCGGTCCGCCGCCGTCGTGGCGCAGCTTGCCGGACGTAGCTAGAATCGAATCGCGAATCGCTTCGGCTTCAAGACGATGCGGAGGATATCGCCAAAGAAATCGACTCGACGAATCCAGCGCCATCGCATCTGAGCGCGGGCGACTGTCCTGCTGCCATGTTTTCGATGTCAGGATCAATCGGTGAATGTGTTTGATCGACCACCGGTTGTCGATCAATTCCGCAGCCAACCAATCCAGCAACTGCCGGTGACTGGCCGCAGAACCGTTGGTTCCGAAATCGCTCGGTGTACCGACAAGACCTTCGCCAAAATGAAACTGCCAAATGCGATTCACCATCACGCGAGCCGTCAACGGGTTGTCAGAGCTGGCAACCCACTGAGCAAACGCCAAACGCCGCTCCGGTCCCGAAGCCGCGTTGGTGAGTTGAAGGTTTCCGACGACGGCCAGCGTGTTGGGCTGCATCAATTCTCGTTTGGACATCGGTTCGCCGCGATAGAGTCGATGCGTCGGTACCGGCGCAGAAAACTTTCCGATGTAGGCCGTAGGTTGTTTTTCAAGTTCCTTCAGTCTGGCGACCAACGACTGCAAATGTGCGTGCTGCTTCTTCGCTGCGACTTGCTGCTGCTCCGGCAGATGATCGAACCGGTAGAGGACTTTTGAGCCGAAAGGCCGGCGTCTTTTGGAATCGCCAACGGTTGTCCAGGATTCTCCGTCGATCGATACTTCCATGCGATAATCCGTCGCCAGCCGATCGGCAATCTTTTCCGTGCGATCGCGGCCCCAGACGATTCGATCAATGGCAGTGACTTTGGCCAGTTCGATTTGAACCCAGCCTTTTTCATCGCGTGAAATCCAACTGAATGGATTTCCGTACTTACCGTCGTTGATGTGTTCCAGTTTGTGAAGTGGGTGAACGAAGTCGCCACCGGAAGTCGCCTTCACGCCCGCCGTCGCCAACGCGATGTTGTCGCCTTCTGCAAACATTTCCAGCTCATCGATACACGGTTGCGCGCCGCTGTTGGTTCCGTTGATCGTCATTCGCACGAAGCGAGCGTCCTGCCGAGCGAACGATTCGACGTTGCGTTTGAATTGAACTGGTTCTCCCAGTTCATCCGGATCCGCTGCAAACTTTGACAGCGCGCGTTTCGTGTCGACGATGTCGGCTTCCACCGCTGCAAGCACTCGCTGGTCGGCGGCGGTCTGCGGAACCGGGGCATCGCCGTGATTGACGCCGGAGAACACGGCCTGGACCGAGTAGAAATCTTTTTGTGAAATCGGATCGAATTTATGGTTGTGACATCTTGCGCAACCGAGCGTGAGTCCGAGGAAAGTCGTGCCGGTCGCGTTCAGGAAATCGGACACTTCATTTTGGACGTTTTCGGCTTGCCCTTTCGCATTCGCTTCCACCACCAGATTATGCGGTCCGGCAACCAGGAAGCCCGTCCCGATCGGTTCGCCGACGACATCCCCGGCAAGCTGGCTGATGACAAAGTTGTCGTAGGGCATGTCATCGTTGAAAGCCTTGATGACCCAATCTCGAAAACGCCATGCCGACCCGCGTTCGGTGTTCATTTCGAATCCGTCCGTTTCGCTGAACCGAATCAGGTCGAGCCAACTGACAGCAAATCGCTCACCGTATCGCGGACTGCGCAAAACCTCTTCGACAAGTTTTTCCCACTTGCCAGCATCTTCGGATGCAAGATAGTCGTCCACTTGTTTTGTCGTCGGCGGCAGTCCGTGAATAACCAGCAGCAGTCGCCTCACAAGCCTCCGCTCCGACGCCTGCGGAGACATCTGCAACTTGTGCTCAAGCAGCTTCGCTTCGATAAATGCGTCGATTGGATTTTGGTGTTGTGTTGTCGGCGCCGACGGTCGCTCGATCGGTTGAAACGCCCAATGGTCGGACTCGACGACTGATGCCTCAGCGATCGCTTTTTCCCAACCGCGTTCGATCCCGATCCAATCTCGCATCAGTTGGATTTCCGCCTTGCTGAGCGGCTCGTCCTCAATCGGCATCCGAAGCTCTTCATTTGTTGTCGTCACCAAATGCATTAGGTGGCTATCTCGGTCGTCTCCGATCACCAGTATTGGCTCGCCCGAATCGCCGCCACGCATCACGTGCGCCAGTGAATCAAGTCGAAGCTGCGCTTCCTGTTCGTCCTCACCATGACAGTGAATGCACTTCTCCTCAAAGATCGGTTTGATCCTGTGATCGAAGAACGCCTGCGCCGCATTAGGTGCAACGGGAGCAATTTCTTTAATCTGGATATTGCGATAGCGAACGGTGTGAGGAACTCCATGATCCTGAAGTCCGATATAACCTTCGCTCGGTCGATCCTTCACCGAGGTGTTTTCCAACTGAACGTCGACAACTTTTTCGCCGTTGACTCGGACCTGAAGATGACCGCCGACGCACCGCACAAACATTCGATTCCATTCCCCCGGCGGTTTAGCCATGTTTTTCGACGGAGCGATTCCGGCGGGAATGATTCCGCCAACGGTGTGGTCATTCGTCGGCCCCTGATGTTTCGACGAGTCATTGACTTGTGCTTCGATACCGGAGTAGACCGGATTGTTTCGATCAGCGACTCGAAAATAGACGCCGCTGTTTCCGTTTTCCGGGTAAGCAAATTCGACCTTCAATTCAAAGTCGCCGTACTTCCGTTTCGACCACAAATAGGCATCGTAGCGCTGCCAACCCGATTCACCTTCGCGCGGATCGATCACCAGCGATCCGTCTTTCTGCGGAATCCAGTTGCCGGTGGTCGTCCAGCCGGTGAGATCCTTCTTGTTGTACAGATCAACAAATCCGTTGCCGGGCAAAAGCGCGGAGGTTGCGATTTCGTCCTGTGCGAATGCCGCAAGAGCGTGCCAGAAACACACTGCTGTCAGGAAAGAGATTCTGAGAATGGCTCGATTCATGAATCGGATTCGTTCAACGGGGTAGTGGACACACGGATGAAAGTTCTCGCCCGGACAAAACCTGGCATCCTGCCGAGGCAATCTGGCACGGGGCGGACCAACAGGGAATGCGTATTCCTTAACTTAAATCAACTATACCGGTACTCATCCCGAACCGGTCTCTTTCGACGCCCATTTTCTGGAGAACTGACAGCAGGAAGTTACTGTGTTGCGTTTGCTCGGGCGTTTGAATGTGTCGGCCGGTCTTCATTGTGCCGCCTTCGTCAATCGCGGTCTAACCAGATTTCGCTTCACTAACAATGCCCCTGTTCGGGAGTGCCTGCAGTACAGCACGAAACACATGGAGCGCGATGCGGGTTTCCGGTTCGGATCGTTATCTAAGCCGGCAATAGGTTGAGACCCGAACCAAACGATCGTTCGCTCGGCGAACCAACGACCAAACCCTCGGCCACAGGACAACTTGTGACCGAGGGTTAACGGTTCGGGTAGGTGATCAGACTTGGTCAAGCTCCCCGACAAGGACTCGAACAAAGTGAAAATACGGCCAATGGAGCAGACCGACATTTGTTCGAACGCGTAGGAAGAGTTCTCGCTTGCATCGCCCGCTTGCTGCAGGGAATCGTTGTTCGCCGTTGGGGTGTTATTCACCGAAGACTGTCTTTGATTCAGCCCGAACGAACGTCATGCCCGGCTTGGTGCAATTTGCACCAACTGCAGCCCAATGAGGGGTAATTCGGGGCAATTTCAGAATTTTTCAACGAAGCCCAAAGTGCTCGGAAGCCCCTAAAAACACGCGGTTTGCAGTCACTTCGCGTGAGCCAGCGTTAGATATCGTCGGCCATCATCAGAATGATATTGGGCTGCCGCGGCCCCTGACCACACACAGTTGCAGCCGCCGCACAGAAAACAACAAACAAGTTGACAAGTTTCATTGGACAGTACTTGATGAGCCAGTAATGGCCGGTAACGTGTGCCGAAATCGTTCGCTGCGAGTCCACATCATGGGCCAATCACAGTTCATTGGCAATGCGTCACCCGCCGCAAACGGATTTGATCTGCCGCACGGAAGGCGGTGTGCCGCTGCCGTTGGTCGCGGCAACGACGACAAAGCCGCCAACAGTTACCTGGAATAATAAAGTTTACAGCATTTTACGGACGAGTGTGTACATCCGGATGTGACGCGAGTGGGGGGAGTCTTTTTCGGACAAATGATGTGCCATCAGGCGTGGACACTCGCCCGAAAAAGACTGCCGACCCTTTATCCCACCCAGAACGACCCAATGCCCGTGTCAGAACAATTTACAATTACCGAAAACACGAACGAAACCGTGCTGGCCGCGCTGCGTCGTGAACTGCCTGGGGCACTATCGTGGTCGGCCGCAAGAAAAATTCAGCACGAGCGGAGAATCGCCATCGGCGGCGTGCTGTGCATTGACGAGGCGCGGAGACTGTCGGCAGGGGAGGTCGTCACGATTTCCGATACTCCGATTCCACCGCCTCCGACTGAAGAAGATGTTACGGTGTGTCATGTCGACAAAGACGTGATCGTTGTGGAAAAGCCTTCGGGAATGACCACCCTGCGGCGCAACTCAGAACTCGGCTGGTCCGCGGCACGCAGGATGCAGCGGCCGACTCTGGATGAGTGTATACCACGTCTGATCCGAGAACATGCGGCTAAACGGAACAAGTCGAGGAAAGTTCATCAACGACTGATGAAGCTGTTTTCCGTGCATCGCATCGACCGGGATTCCAGTGGTTTGCTGGTGTTCGCGCGCAATGAAGCAGCCCAGAAGAAAATCATTCAGCAGTTTGCGGAACATCACGCCGTACGATTATATTTTGCCCTGATTCCTGGTCAGATCGCGGATCAGACCATCGAATCACATTTGATCCGCGACAGAGGCGACGGACTTCGTGGCAGTACCAAAGACACTTCTGCCGGCCAGTCTCACACGTCGCTGCCGGCCAACACTCAGGCTCGAATCGCGGAAGGTCCGACGGACGAATCCGTCCGGACAAGTGATCAGGAACAGCATGCATCCGCAGCAGTTGGTGTTTCGGCAGAAGGCTCAGCCGCACAGCAGTCTGCTCCGGCAACAATCGGGCAGCAGGCCATCACTCACGTCCGCCGCCTGCGGACGCTCGGTCGTTACAGCGAACTGGAGTGTCGTCTGGAAACCGGCCGTACCAATCAGATCCGTATTCATCTGGCGGAACTCGGTCATCCGATTTGCGGCGACATCAAGTACACCGGCCCTTTCGGTGGTCCCGTGGTCACCAACGACAGCGGAACACATCGACTGGCACTGCACGCGGCGGAACTGAAGTTCGATCATCCTGTGACCGGGAAACTCATGCACTTCAAAACGGCGTGGCCCGCTGATATGCAGCGATTCCTGAATCGACTGCAGGCCGCAGCTAATAGTGAGCGAAGTGCAACGTGAAAAAACAACATCAAAGGTTGGCTCGCCAACAGCAACCGAGATCGAAGCGTTCACCGCGTGACAAGTCGTCCGGCGTTGAAACGCACCCATCTGTGCTCGAGCAGAAACAGCACCTGGCACCGGACCCGGCTGCTCCGATTCCCATCGTCACAGTGAAGACTCGAATTTCACAGGCAGCGGTGTTCCGCAAACAGATTGATTCGACGGACGGTGCGAAACCTGGCGATCTGGTGGCGGTGTACTCGAAAAGCCGTCAGTTGCTGGGATACGGCCTGTATAATTCTCGCAGCGAAATGGCGCTCCGGATGTTGTGGCGGTCGGAAGAGCTGCCGACAGAAGCGTCATGGGACGAGAAACTGCGGCCAGCCGTTCAGCTGCGCCGGGATATTCTGAGTCTTGATGAATGCACGGATACCTACCGCGTTGTTCATGCAGAAGCGGATGGCCTTCCGGGATTGATGGTGGATCGTTACGGGGACGTACTGTCGGCCGAAGCATTCAGTCTGGGGATGTACCAGCGAGCCACCGCACTTCTGCAGCGACTGGCGAATCGGCTTGGGACACAGCACACAATTGTACAGACCAGTCCACAATTTCTGTCGCAGACGGGCTACGATCCGCCGAGTGTTGCTTCGCCAGGCTGCCCTACAGAAGTGACGGTGCAGGAGTTTGGTACCCGCTTTAAGATTCGATTTGCCGGCGGCCATAAGACGGGTTTTTTTTGCGATCAACGAGAGAACCGCCGCAAGCTGGCCGAGTTCTGCAACGGCAAAAGTGTGCTGGACCTGTGCTGCTACACCGGTGGTTTTGCCGTGCAGGCGATGAAAATGGGCCACGCGAAGGAAGTTATCGGCGTGGACCTGGATGAAGGCCCGCTGCAGGTTGCCAAAGAGAACGCGAACCTGAATCAGGTGCGAGCGAAATTCGTTCAGTCAGACGCGTTCAACTACATGCGCGACATGATCAACACCGGTCGGCAGTTTGATGTCGTGGTACTGGACCCGCCAAAGCTGATCCGCACACGGATGGAGATTGAAGACGGGACTCGTAAACACTTCGACCTGAACCGACTGGCCATGCGTCTGGTCCGACCGGGCGGCCTGCTGCTGAGCTGCAGCTGTGCTGGCCTGCTGCCGGACTCGGAGTTCACGAATCTGTTATGTGCGGCGGCGCGTCAGAGTGGAGAGGAGGTTACTCCGGCCTGCGACGGCAGGGGCGCTCGGCACGCCGGAAGGCCCATGCAGATTATTGCCAGAACCGGTGCGGCACCCTGTCATCCGGTGGGCGGCAACTGTCTGGCGACAGAATACCTGAAAGCCGTCTGGATGGTCATCGGCTAGAACTTCGCCGGTGACCAATTGAGCGGCTGAGTGCCACTGGCGCACATCGATACAGAGTGTTTATGCTGCCTGGACTTCGGTTCCGCAGCAATAGTTTGCAGGCGAACACCGCGCCCCGGTGTGTTCACCGAAGTGCAAAATCCGTATCGGACACTATTGCACGATGGCTGTTTGTACTCCGGTGCCCGGAGTCACAGTGCCACTGGCCTGTTTGACAGGAGCTTTGGATTCACCTGTCAGGTGATTGTCGATGCGGGATCGCTTCTTCAGGTCGTCAAAGGTGCTGGCCACCATTTTTTGAACCTCCCGTTCTCGCAGTTCCTGATCCAGCTGGATTTTTACGTCCTCCAGGTCGTGCTCAATGGGTTCCGTTCGACCTTCGCACTTCAGAATGACGTACTGATGATCGACCTGAATGATGCCTGAAATTTCTCCATCCTGCATTTTGAATGCAGCTTTGCGAAGTTCTTCATGCGCTCCGGAGAATTGGCGGATCGGTGGTACGGTCCCTCCCAACGCCCGACTATTCGGCTCGGTCGAATAATCCCGAACAAAGTTCTCGAACTCACCCGGAGCCTGTCGGATCTTTTCATAGTATTCCTGAGCCCGACGCAGGTTATCAAGAACCATCATGCGGGCCTTCACTCGAGGGCCGTAGTTGTCGACATAGGCTTCTCTCATCATCTGTTGAGTGATCTGGACTTCTTTGCCCGCCAGTTTTTCCAGAGCCAGCATGGGCCAGATCACGTCGCGGCGATACTGAATCGGCGACAGGCCGCGTTCGGCCAGCAGCATCTTTTCCCATTGATCGACAGGCAGTCCGAACTTCTTGGATATCTCGACAATCTTGCGGTTCACTTCATCAACAGAGACTGCAACGCCGGCATCGGCACACGCCTGCTGAATCAACGTGCGGTTGATGACGTTTTCCAGCACTTCCCGTCCATGACGTTCGACGCATTCGCGGGCGAGTTCCTGATACGAGATCGATTGTGTATTCACCCGAGCGACTGGTTTGTCCGGCGTGCTGACCTGACCGGTGGCAGCCGTGGGATTATTTTGTTCTGCGGCTTTGCTGTTTCGAGCTCGCCACACCTGCATGCCAAAACCAGCTGCGAGAATGGCGATCAACGTTCCGCTGACCAGTATGGCCCCGCGATTCCCACGCTTTGAACCCTTATTGAATGACGTAGTTTCCTGCATAGTTCGGCTCCCGGAGTCTCGATCACTGCGCGCACTTGATCTGCTGAAGGGGAAGGCAGTGAATAAGGATGAGAAGTGAAGTGAGAGGTAATTTTTTGAGGGACGAGTTAGGAGGGGGTAGGTGCCCGATGCTCCTGCACGAAATGTCAGCACAGGCGTTTTCGACCGTTGTAAGACGTTGTCGCCTGAGAAATCAGCGAAGAGTGCGCAACATCACGCGTCAGGTTTGTCGAGCCACCACGTTTGTATGTTATTTTTGCAATTCGGGTCAAGTTCTGTTTTGCGACCCGGGATGGCGTCGGCTTTCTCAGCGTGCCAGGTTCTGAGAGGACCTGTATTTGAGGTATTGTGGCAGTCCGGGAAGACCGAAGTTCGATTCCGGCGGGATGCATTCGTGCGGGGTTCGTCGCATGCAGCCGGTTCTGTCAAATTCGCGGATCGCGGCGGCCTGAGCTTTGGCGATCTCTGACATGCCCCGCCAGTTCAAAGTCATGTAACTGTCGTCCGGTTGTACCTCCAGACGCCCCTGAACGATCACGTCGCCGGTGTCCACGCCCTTGTCGATGTGAAAAGCAGTCCAGCCAATCATTTGAGGCTGCTGATCCAGCAGAGCCCAGAATGATGAGTGGCTGCCGCGATAGAACGGCGTCAGTCCCGGGTGACCTCCCAGTACCAGGCCCGTTGTCGGCAGTTGCCGAACGTCTCTCGGAACCCATGACTGTGAGTGAACAACAAGCACGTCGGGCTGTAGATCAGCCATCGCCTCTCGGGCTGCAGGTTCTGAATACGTTCGACACCGAATGACTGGTGCGTTCTGTTGCCTCAGAACCTCTTCAATATGCTGCGTGTCAAAGAGCTGCTCGTAAACCCGACGATCCGCTTTTCGATTTTCCGCCTGGTATACGAGCCTCGCGGCAATCTGCGACGCTGTCGAGACAACTCCCTGCTTCTTCAGCAGGCGGCGAAGAGTGACCAGTGGCAGACCCCCTGATTTGGTTTCCGCTTCGACGATACCTACAAGATTAACATCTGCCTCAATCAGCTGCGCACACGTCGCGCGACAATGCAGAACCGGATTAATCAGTGCCAGTACGCGATGGCGACGACCTGCGGAGCGGTCGCGCGACTCTGACGATATGGTGGTCTCGTCATCAGACTTGCTCATGCATCGCTCTCCGCTGGCGCACGAAGCTCAGATACAGCGGGCCCATCAGTTTTTTGACGTGTGACTTCGTGAAACGCAGTGCACGCTCCGGAAGGATGCCAACTCTGGGATGAGTTAACCAGCGAATAAGTGTTTTCCGTGAGGTGTTGTCCAGCATCATCATTCGTCCGAAACACGTAGCACCGCCCTGAGACCACGAGTGAGTAATCTGTTCCGAGGTGAATATCTGAGTCAGTCCGGCGATGGACGCCTCTTCAATGGTGGCGCTATTGCAGTCGCCACCAGGTATGCTTGCTGTGTGAATCGGTTCGCCGAGCAATTGTTCCAGCACGTCTCGACTTCGAATCCACTCGTCAGCCATTTGGTACCGAGAAAGACTGCGGAAAACGTCCGGATGACTGCACGAATGGCTGCCGATCAGGTGTCCTCGTCTTCGTAGATCCCGCACCTGACGGTCCGTCATAAAACCCGGACGATTCAGCAGGTCTGTCGTAACAAAGAAAACTCCCCGCCAGCCACGCTGTTCCAGCAGTTCGGCCGCAATTGGAGCGGAGGCGCCTCCATCATCAAACGTAAACGTCACGACAGGCTTTCCCGGGACAGAGTCGGTTGACTCGGGTGTCACGACGGGCAGGCCGGTTGACTCGACATCGTCAAGGTATTGCACGAACTGTGCAATAGAATGTTTGTAACGCCGGGCAGTCGGCTGCTGAAAACCACTGCTGCTCAAGTCGTCAGTGACATCGTGGAGCAACAGACCGATATTGGTGTGTGGGGAAAGCGTCGTCACGTGACGTCCTCGATCGCTGGTCGGATGGCATGGGGTACGTCCAGTCGGGGAAGCTAATTCAGAAAGAGCCGATACCGCAATATCACTCCAGCCCAATTTGTTTCGGCAGCCGTCGTTTCCATGATCAGCAGCGTATGGAAAATTGCGGCGTCGAACGTCATAACCACAGTGTTTTCGGATGAAATGCCCGAACTGATACTTCTTATCGCTTCTTTTCGCCACGAGAATGGGCTCGGTCGCAAATGACGATTCTGTTGCAGTCGCATTCGTCGGGACGATCGGCATACCGAGACCCGTATGTCTGCGCCTTAACACCGCGGTGCTTCTTGTAGGAAACAAGACCGCTGGCGACGTAGCTTTGGTCGAGGTTCCCGATGGCGTCGCCGAGGTCACTCAATTCACCTACCACCGCAACCTGCAATTCGACAAGTCCGACCATCATGCCAATGACCAGGACGGTACCAATGAGTACAATTTCCGCAGACAGAATGACGCCGTCTTCATCGTTCCAGAGGTTCTTCATGTGTCACGCCTTTTACTTAAATGTGTAAAGTGGCAGCGTCTTATGTCTGCCTTTGTTGGCAATTCGTAAAGGCACGAGGCGTACCGAAACGGGGGCTAGCTGGCGTGTCGCAAATTGACAACGGGTGAAGAAAAGCAGTGATTTTGCGTAATAATGTCGTCCAAGTCCCATCAAGAAACATTGGAATGTTGCGGTTTCTGAACAGCGTGTTCTGTTCATTTTTACAGATCGTTAACAGCGATTTGTCACACCGGCTGAACTCTTTCGGTGACGTCCGGCAACATGATGCCCTCAAGCAACGCGAACGCCGGGAATTTTGTAAATGAATTTGTTGAATCCAGGGGACAGCCCATCAGCCGGGATTCGGGTTTGCATTCGTACCGTGCGCCTAGTAGCCTCCGCAGTTCGCCGAGGAAAAAAACGGTAGTCATAAGTCACCGTAACCCCCTGTCAGGATTTGCTTTAGCGGCTGTCGCGGGCGCATTCGGCTACGAACGCCAGAGGCTCCTCAAATTTCGAGTTGTCCGCCGAAATCGCTGGATTGAGCAATAGACCTCAACCTCTCTGCGACTTTTGAGCTGGAAGTAATCAAAAAAGAAGTGATCAGATGAGCAGTGACGAAAAAGATGAAACCGGTCCCGATGACCTTGCTGAAAAGCTGTTTGGAATCGAAGTCAACAAGACGGACGACGACACGAACGTCGGTAGCGAACTGTTGTTCGACGATTACGACGACACGTCTTCAATAGACAATCTGCTGGGCATCACTGCGGACGATGAGCCGGAAGAACGTGTCAAAGATGATGACGTTGATTTTGATTCACCAGAAAGTGATGAGCCGGAATTCGAGGCCGAAGCCTATGCCGACGAAGTCGATGACGACCTGATCCTGTTCTCAGAGGAGGACGACGAAGCAGAAAGCGACGACGACGATGTCACATTTGACGAGGACGACGGCGAGGACGACGTGACGTTTGTCGATGGCGATGTGACGTTTGATGACGATGATGAAGTGGAAGTGCTGGAGTCGGTGGCCGACGAGGAGGAGGACGACGAGGAGGAGGACGACGAGGATTTGACATTCGAGGATGATGACCTGGTGTTCAGCGAAGTGGATGACGAAGACGTCGAAGAAGAAGAGCCTGAAATTGAATCTGTGCGGCGGCGAAGTGCAGAGCCGGCGCCAGTTCGGCAGACGCCACCTCGCCGTACAGACGATGACGATGATGTCTGGAGCGAGTTGGGTGAATGGGTCTGGGACGACAATACTGGGTCGACGGAAGATGATCAGACAGCGTCCGGACCTGCCGGCGCTGACGATGAAGAAACGTCCGAGGCCGCGGCAGAATCCAAAAATCAGGAAGAACGGCCTCGCAAACGGAATCGTGGTCGTCGTGGACGGGGACGACGTGGCCGGGGGGGGCGTTCTGATGGTGATCGCGACGATGCCGCTGCGGCGTCGCGCCCGGATGACATCAGAGAAGCTTCTGACGACGATAACGTCCTGTTCGGCGATGAATCGGAAGACTTTGTCAGCGTGTCACGACGAACACCCGAAGCTGACAGCGACGAGGATGTTGAAGTGGATGGAGATGTCGACAGCGACGTTACGGACGAAGAAGAGAAACCACGCAAACGAGGCCGGAGCCGACGTGGTGGACGTGGGCGACGTGGCAGAGGCCGCAAGCCTGCAGTTGTGGAAGAAGCATCGGACAATCGGGACGATGACGACCAGGACGACGATGATGACGATCTGATCTTCGGTGCAGAGGAAACTGACGAGGACGTTGAGCCTCGTCGCCCGGCGCGGACCAGCCGGCGGCGCCGTCCTGTTCGTAGCGAGGACGAATCGAAAAGTGATCGTCGCCCTCCGAGTTCTGCGACACGGATTGAGTCGGCCGGCGACGAAGATGAATCCAGCGAGGGACGCGACGACGCTCCGCGAACCCGGCGACGTCGTAAGCCGGCACCACGAGAGGCATCGGCGGAATTCGACGGTGTCCCCACGTGGGAAGAGGCCATCGGCTGTCTGGATGTGCGTTCACCGGGAAAGAATCACGCCGAGCGTGGTCGCCGTGGTCGCGGTAGAAACCGGGGCGCCAGTGGTGGCCATCGAGGCGGCGGGAGTCGATCGAGTGAAGGTGGCTCAAGAGGTGGAGGGGGTGGCCGATCGAGTGAAGGTGGCTCAAGAGGTGGAGGGGGTGACCGATCGAGGGAAGGTGGCTCAAGAGGTGGAGGGGGTGACCGCTAACCACATCGGTGGCGTACGATGATTTGCCGGATGCGAGCCATATGCAACAACAGGAACGAAGGACCGGTGCGGATATCGTCGGTGGCCAGTCAGACCGTCGGCGACTCGAATGGGAGTTTTCCGATAGCATGTTCCACAAATGTGCGGTCGACGCAATTTGGCGTGTGAGCATGAAATAAGTGAAGATCTCCCGGTTGCGTTGCCGAAGATTTGGCTTACCAATGGTTGATTATTGGTCTGTTGATTGATAACGTTGCGCCATTCAGCGAGGGGCCGTAGCTCAATTGGTTAGAGTACCGGACTGTCGATCCGGGGGTTGAGGGTTCGAGTCCCTTCGGCCTCGCTTTAGAAAAGCCGCAGCATCACGCTGCGGCTTTTTTTGTTAGTTTGTCCAGCTTGCAGTCTCAGCTCTTTCATGTATTCCGGACTCGCTCCGCCGCATCAAATTCGCAGCGGACGAAAAGAACTGGAGGACAGTGTAATGGAGTCCCGCGGGGCTGTCCGGCGGAGTCCCGGGAGAACTGTGCTGTCGCGGTTGTGCCGGTGGCTACTGCATGACGCCGGCGTCATGTGCCACGTTCATCAGGGCCGTAATCTGCTCCGACTGTTCTTGTGAAGGCAGACCCCACCCGTCCGCATCCGCAGCGATGCCAAAGACTGCTCGAGTCGTTCGGCAGCCAAATTTTTCGTCGATGATTTCACACTGATCAGGAGTAATCAAAGACGGATGCGGGACACCACAGACATGTGCCAGTTGCAGCAGTTCTTTGCGAAGAGTGACGACGTAGTTAGCCAGGCGAGCTCCTTTGTGGGTTGGGTCGAGCCCTCGGATCAGCCACCTGTTCTGTGTGGCAACTCCTGTTGGACAATGTCCCGTTTGACAGCGCTGGGCCTGAATACAGCCGATCGCCAGCATAGCTTCGCGGGCCACGTGGATCATGTCGCAGCCCAGTGAAAACGCCATGGCTGATTGAGCCGGAAAACCCAGCTTGCCTGCTCCCACAAAGATGATTCTGTCCTGAAGGTTGCGGGCGAAGAATTCCTGGTAGACTCGAACAAAGCCCAGCTTGAACGGTAGTGCGACGTGATCAGAGAATACAAGGGGAGCCGCCCCCGTACCACCTTCGCCGCCATCAACGGCAATGAAGTCCACGCCACGTTCTTTGGTCGCCATCAGTTCCGCCAACTCAGTCCAGAACGATTGTTCACCCACAGCAGACTTGATTCCGACAGGCAGACCGGTTTCGTCGGCCAGCATTTCCACGAAGTCCAGCATCGAATCCGTGTCCCGAAAGGCCGAGTGACTGGCGGGGCTGGCACAGTCCCGGCCCTCTGGTATTCCTCGAATGGCGGCGATTTCTGACGTAATTTTGGCTGCCGGCAGCAGACCGCCCATTCCTGGTTTGGCGCCCTGGCTCAGCTTGATTTCGATGGCCCGGACGGCATGTTTGTCCACCACCTCTTTGAATCGGGACAGATCAAACCGTCCGAACTCATCACGGCACCCGAAGTAGCCCGTGCCGATCTGCCATATCAGATCACCGCCGTGCCGGTGATGCTGAGCAATAGAACCTTCGCCCGTGTTGTGCAGGCAACCGGCAATCGCGCACCCTTTGTTGATCGCTTCCACGGCAGAAGCACTCAATGAGCCATAACTCATACCAGAGATATTGACCACGGATTCCGGTCGGAAAGCATGTTTTCTGTGGCGTGATTCACCCAGCACTTTGGCACACGGGACGGTGTGATTTTCGTCGTAGCCGGGCTGGCCCGCGCGAATTTCCGGCAGCGGAAACATCGACTGTTTGACAATCAGATAATTGGGCGATTGCTCAAGGTCGTTGTCAGTTCCAAACCCAAAGTAGTTATTCTGCCTCTTCGACGACGCATAAACCCATGTTCGCTGGTCCCGAGTAAACGGACGCTCCTCGTTGTTGTTTGTAACGATGTACTGCCGCAGTTCCGGGCCGACTAATTCCAGCAGGTATCGGAAGTGTCCGATCACGGGAAAATTTCGCAGAATTGCATGCTTCTTCTGAACGACGTCGTACAGCGTGATCAAAACGAGCAGACCAACGGCGATTCCGATTCCGATTCCCCAAGACATCGTTCATCTCCTGTGATTCAGGTCAAATCTTCAACGCCTGTCGCAATACGGGTTCGATCGCATTTGCCTGATTGAAGAATCCCAGGTCTGATGGATGCGACCCATCGGTGGTGTCATCGCGATTCTTCGCCAGCAGGCTTTCCCCGTCGATGTAGAAGAGGTTGTCGACGCCGGCATCCTGCATTTTTCGAAACGCTGCCCGAAACGGCACCCGGCTGGAATCGTTGCGCTCCTTACGGGCCGGCAGGATCCATGACTGGGGATAGGTTCGATCTTCGACCAGCACAATCGGGACACCGGGGTGAGCAGCGCGAAGTTGTTTGACCATGGGTTCCGCGCGTTCTTCGATCTCACGGGCCACCATGTTCGGCAAACAGTCGAGCACGTAAACGCACGGATCCAGTTCTTCCAGAAACTTTCCGACCTCTTTTTCAAGTTTGCCGTTGCCGGAAAAGCCCAGATTGATGACGGGGCGATCAAGCCGCCGTCCCAGAATCGCCGGGTGTGGCATGCCCGGACGCGACGCGCAGGCGCCATGAGTAATGGACGTTCCGTAGAACACGATGGGTTTATCTGTTCGCGGGACCACGGGTTCGAAGCTGTTCTCTGCAGCGACGCCGAGTCTGAGGTACTCAGTGCCGTTATACAGCGGCAGGTAAACGGCATAGTCCCGCGTGCCTGGCCGCATACCTTTAATTAAAGACAGTTTCATCTGCTGCGCGGAAGGTCGCGTGACAGCTACCCATCTCCAATTGCCGTTGTTATCTTTTGCATAAAGATCCAAGCCACTAACACCGGTTGCCGGCATGTGAGGCATGGCCAAATTTTTTGATGTAACTCCGTATTCTGCATGTATTTCTGTCGCATCCGTTTGAAATCGCACCATCATGCCGGACGAATGCCGACTGAGATTCCAGACCGCATCACGCACCACTCCTTTTGCCCGTGCCGGTAGACGATCGAAGTATTTTTCGGTGTCTGCGAAACCTCGTCCTTCCACTCCCCACTCACGGACATCGTGCCACTGAACGTTGTCTGTCTGCAACGCGTCCAGGGACCCACTGGCCAGGGACCTGCTGGCGGCGAGAATTGTTCCGGCTGCAGAAGACGCCAGAAACGATCTGCGAGAACAAGATGAATCCAAGATTCGCTCCTTAGCAAATATTCGTCAATAACAATGCCGTTGTGGTCAGAGACACCGTTGGCTGCAATGTTTTTGGGGCTCAAACCCCGCTTCGCTGGAGACGGAGTGCCGCTCGGGTGATAGCTGTCAGACCATAACAAAGCATGCTCGCCTGGTCACGCGAACAGAAGGTCCGGGACTAACGGGCTTTACGAATTTGATGCCTTCCTTGTGGGTCGCTACTGTCGCACCCCTGGGTGGGCGGGGGTGGGGTTGCGCCGATTGTCCCCGCACAGCATTCTCAAGTCCCCCCCCGGGCTACCGCGGTCTACGACGAATATTGCTGATATGAGGGCACAACGTGGGGTGCAGCGGCCTTTTTTGTGCTCGTCAGCCAGACAAGTCGACACAGAGGCCAGACAAGTCGACACAGGAAACACCGGGGCGTTTGTGCGCTCAGCACTTCCGGCCAGCAGTCGCAGTGTTTTACTGTTGGCGGCAGGCTGTTTTTCTTTGCAGCTTTTGGTTAGATGGGGAGACGTACCGGGCTCAACCATCCACCATTTAGTCACCAGGATTTCTGTGAATAAATGTAACGAGGAACCCGGGGGGCAAGGAAAAACTGAAGGATCTGCTGTCGGCGTACCTGAGTCTCCATCGCCCCCGTGAGACCAACCGGAAGCCATACCGCTCCGTTGCATCATTTCTGAACCATAGGCTGTGTTTTTGCTGTATTTGGCGCGGCACCAAACCTGGCAAAGGCATTTTTCGAAGTAGTTTGTACCTGTCTATTTTCAGGGAAAGTCCACTTGTTGCATTTCCGACCACGCGAACTGCAACGGTTCCCATGTTTTCTTACTTTTTCGCTGGACTTTGGAGTGTTTGATTAATGGATAATGCCCGTCTTGTCGTATGCGCAGTTTTGCGTGTTGTGATAGGCGAACCGCTCTAATTTCTCGAAAATCTGTCCAGGAAATACGATCTAACCGATTCCGGTCTGTTTTAGGATTAATCTCTCTCTGACCTCTCTGATCCGTTTGGGTTGAATTGCGTAACGCGAATTCACACACGATCACGTTCATTGGTCACCAAGGGCGCAAAATGCTGATTTCTTCATGGCTTAAGTCGTTTCGTAACCACCTTCAGTCCCGTCCACGTCGCATTACTCGCCGAATCGAGCATGCGTCCCGCCAAGCAGAGCACTTGGAATCCAAGACGTTGCTGACGTCTCCGATGTTTCAGGGGGCAACACTCCCTGGTGGAACAGCGTTTCCGGAAAATACAGTGCTTCAGGCGACGCCTGCTCAGGTGACGCTGCAGTTTGACGCGACGCAGGTGATGGATCTGAGTACCGTCAATGCTACGACACTGGTTGTGGATGCCGCCGGTGGCGACGGCACGTTTGATACTGCGGACGACCTGTCAATATCGCTGACCGGCTTTGGCGGCAATCCTCTGCCTAATCAGAACCTTGTCTACTTTCAGTTCGGTCAGCAGTTGCTGACGGATCAATACCGCCTGACGATGGAAGGTGACGGCCTTGACGCCGGCGGCAACGCCGTGGCCCCAATGGCCAATGATGGTGGAGAAGCCATCAACAACGGCGCTGATCAGACATTCTTCTTTGGTGTCGATCTGCCGGATCCGACATTGATCGCCGTCCTGCCCAACGAGGGAACGTTTATCAACGTTGACCCGGCACTGCCGACGACGACGTTGAACACACCCCCGAACGAACTGACGCTGCAGTTCAATCCCGGACAGATCATTGATCCACAGACTGTTTCAACGGACACGATTACTGTCGCAAGGGCGGGTCACGACGGACAGTTTGCCGAAGGCAACGAAGTTCCCGTAACAATCGGTTACGTTGGAATCGGTGATACTCCTGAAGAAGTCATTGTCAGGTTTGCAGAAAACCTGATTGATGACACGTATCGCATCACATTGGACGGTGCCAGCAGCGCGCCACTGGCCAATGTTCAGGGTGAAGTCTTCAACGGTAGCCAGGACTTCAGCTTCGATCTGACACTGGACCTTGGGGCGCGTGTTGTCGCGGTTGATCCTCAACCCGTCACCCGCATGCCGGACGGCAGCCTGTCCCAGGCACGCGATCAGATCGTCGTGTATTTCAACGAGGATCAGCTGGACCCGGTGGCAGCGATCAACACCGACTTCTATCAACTGATTTTCACGAACGACACGGTTTCCAACGAGGACGACGTTCATCACAGTCCTACCGGAGTTGTTTACGATTCAGTGGCCAGCACCGCTAAGCTGACTTTTGCCGCTGATATTGACCTGTTGAACAACCCCGGGCTGCCCAGTTCCGGAACCTATCGGCTGCGAATCGGCAACGATGAAGTCAAGCCGCTGGCACCAACACAATTTGCACCGGGAACTGATCCGGGCTCCAGCTTTGACACGGCTAATGCGACTCTCGGTGATATCAGTGATCCGGTCAAAAACAGTCAAATTATCGACTCAAGCATCGATCCGCAGTTATTCCCGTTTGAATTTCCGGGCGCCAATGACGAACCGGGGCACCGGCAGATCGAAGTGGAAACGCATCTGAACGGTGGCGCTGATACCGGTGCGAGTGGTATTTCCAAGATAAACTATAACTTCAAAATCGACTACGGTTTCGACCCTCAGGGGAATGCCCTGAGCAATCTGATCACCGAGAACGAAAAACAACGCGCTCGGGAGATCTTTGATCTCTACTCCAATCTGCTCGGCATCGATTTTACGGAAACGGACAGTTCCGGTCTGACCATCGTCACAGGTGACTTGCGAGCACTGGACCCGGCCATTCCGACCGGTCCTGGCGGTGTGGCTGGTCTGGCAGGCGGTACCATGGCCATTATGGACATGGCCGAAAACTGGACGGACAACACGGGTGGCAACTGGTTCGAAACTGCATTGCATGAAATCGGGCACCTGTTGGGCCTGGGTCATTCGTACGAGCTTCCCCCGGAAACCGTTCAGGGTGCTGATGGCGGCATCAATGCCGGCAGAGACGTATTCGTTGAACCGAGCTTTCCGGGTGACGCAGACGTCATTCATGGCAGACACCTGCATCGACTGGACAGCATCGACATCGACATGTACCAGTTCGATGTAATGGATGCTGGCCTGTTCAGTGCGGAAGTGATGGCCGAGCGACTGGCTGATTCCAGTACGCTGGATTCTGTGTTGAGGCTGTACAAGCAAAATCTCGATGGCAGTCGCGAACTGATCGCTCAGAACGACGATTATTTCAGCGAAGATTCGTTTATCGAATTATCGCTGGAACCGGGGCAGTACTTCCTGGGTGTTTCGTCAACAGGCAACGACGCGTACGACCCGACCATTGCAAATACGGGGCTGAACGGTTCCTCAGATGGTCCGTATCAGATTCGGACAAACTTCCGTCCGAATGTGGACAACACCATTATTGACAGCACCGGAGTTAAGTTTGACGGTGACAGTGATGGCGTCGCGGGCGGTGTCTACAATTTTTGGTTCCGCGCCGCTGCAACAGTCGATACTCTGTTCGTGGACAAGGCAGCGGCCAGTCATCTGCTGACGGCCATTGACAGTACGCAGACGGACCTTCCCTTCCAGCACGTAACCACTTTCAGCGTCGGTGACGATATTCTCATCGACTCGGAAGTGATGACGATTACTGCCATCAACACGACAACAAATGTTGTGACTGTGACACGCGGCGTGCCGGCCGCTCACAGCCTTGGCAGTGTTATTCGAAATATGGCTTCCGACGGCCAGTTGTCGACACCGTTTGGCGTTATTGACGATGCGATTCAGGCTTCCGGGCCCGGCGATATCATTCGAATCGTCGGGAATGGTGGCCTTGACGGAATGGAGTCCACCATCGACGACAATTTGTCGTATCAGATTGGTTTTGACAACAGCAACCAGATTCTGGAAGACGGTCGTGAGCTGGAGGTGCCTCAGGGCGTCACCGTGATGATTGACGCGGGTGCCGTTTTCAAGCTTCAGAAAAGTCGTGTGGGTGTCGGCAGTTCGTCGTCGATTATCGACCGCAGTCGGGGTGCGCTGCAGGTTCTGGGTACTCCGGGTCGCGACGTCATCTTTACGTCCTGGCTGGATGAATCGATAGGTACGGATACGAGTCTGGGAACACCGACATCACCTGATATCGGTAACTGGGGCGGGCTGGTTTTTCGCAACGATACCGATCGAGCACAGAACCGGTTCAATTATCAGACTGAGGGCATCTTTCTGAATTACGTCGCCCATTCGGACATTCGTTACGGGGGCGGCCAGGTCGTCGTTGACAACACGCTGCAGACCGTCAATCCGATTCACATCACGCGGGCACAGCCGACCATCGTGCATAACCGAATCACGATGAACGAAGATTCCGCAATGTCTGCGGACCCCGACAGCTTCGAAGAAGTCACGTTCAATACGCCGCGATATCAGGGGGGGTTGACTGCATTTACGAGCGATTACAAGCGAGTTGGTCCGGATATTTACGGCAACACGCTGCTGGATAACTCGACAAACGGGTTGTTCGTGCGTGTGCAGACATCAGCCGGGGCGGATACGCTGAAGCTGACCGTGCCAGGGCGGTTTGACGACCTGGATATTGTACATGTCATCGCTCAGAATCTTGAAATTCAGGGTACGCCAAGCGGCTCCTATCTTGAGCAGACCCCGCCACAAGTGACGATCACCGCAGTGACCGGTTCCGGAAACGGAAGTCTGACACAAGGTGAGCAGTTCAATTATCGAGTCACGTTTGTTGATGGAAATGGTTTTGAAAGTCCGGCTTCAGGCGTCACAGCCACCGCCACAGTACCGGCCACTGGCGGTATTCTGCTGGAGCAGCTTCCGGTGGCAACGGGCGTCTATACAGGACGTCGGATTTACAGAAGCCAGAACGGTGGTACGGATCCATACGATTTGATTGCCGAACTGGATAAGTCCGCCACAACGTATCAGGATGTGGGTGGGGACCTTGGACGTACTTTGATCGACGTACCTTCCCGCAACCGAATCCGAATCGACGCGAGTCTGGCGATCGACGCCGGTGTGATCGTCAAGCTTGAAGGTTCACGGATTCAGACAGGCTTCGGCGCTCAGTTGATCGCGGAAGGTCAGGCGGGTCGGGAAATCATCTTTACGTCCCGTCTGGATGACAAGTACGGGGCCGGTGGCACTTTTGACACCAATGATGACGGCGATCTTGTCGGACGGCTGCAGACGTTGTTCTTTGACGACTTCAGTAGCGGCACACTGGATCCCCTGAGGTGGTCAATGGCAGACACGAGTGCTGACGGTCAAGCAATCAATTCAGATGGATTCAACGAACCTTCAGAGCCGCTGAGTCTTAACATGTTCAGCGATGCATCTGTTAATGCCAGTCTTCGCAGGGTGCAGTCCGAAACAATCGATCTGTCGGGGGAGGTCAGGGCTACCCTCGAGTTCTCGTTCCAGCGTACGGGGGGCGGAGAATCACCGGAGGCCGGTGACGACCTGTTTGTTGAGTTCCGCGATGCGGCTGGAAACTGGGTTGAAATTGACAGGCAGCTGGGCACCGGGCCCGACATGGTCAACTTTGAACGCATTGTGGTGGACCTTCCGGCGCTAGCTCTTCACGCGAATTTCGCTTTCCGTTTCCGGCACAGCGGCGTCGATGTAGCCGCCGTCGATGGTGACGACTACTTTATTGACGACGTCCTGATCAGGCAGGGGCGCACGGCTGCGGCCCCCGAGGCCGGCGACTGGGGCGGCATCTATATCGGACATACGGGGTCGATCAGCGTTGATCAGGCACTGATTACGCACGCCGGTGGAGTGATACCACTGGAAAGTGATTTCGCGGGGTTCAACCCCATTGAAATTCATCAGGCCAAAGGACGTATCCGGAATACAGTCTTTGAAAATAATGCCGGGGGTCTGGGTGGAACGGCTCCAGGCAATCGTTTCGATCTGTTACCTCACTCGACCGGCACAATTTTCGTCCGTGGGGCTCAGCCTGTCATCATCGACAATATCTTCCGGGATAACTCAGGGCCGGTCATCAACATCAATACCAATGCGCTGAATTCGGACATCGTGACCGATCCGGGGCGATCCACGGGGGCGGTAGATCGTCAGGCGGGATATATCGACAACCAGGGACCACTGGTCCGTGACAATACTCTCGGCCGTAATCAGATCAACGGCATGCTGGTGCGGGGTGAGACACTTACGACCCAGAGCGTCTGGGATGATACGGACATGGTGCATGTCCTGCAGAACGAAGTGTACATTCCAGACCTGCACACATCCGGCGGGCTGCGTTTGGAAAGCAGCCCCGCGGAAAGTCTGGTGATCAAGCTGTCCGGGGCGAACTCCGGCTTTTCAGCCTCTGGTGAGCCGCTGGATATTGTGGATCGTATCGGCGGCATGCTGCACGTGGTTGGTCAGCCTGGTCAGCCTGTTGTGATGACCTCCCTAGCGGATGATACCGTGGGTGCGGGTTTTGATCTGGACGGTTTCCCGCTCAATGACACAAATAACGATGGCAATGTGACAGACCCGACGGACGCCGCGAACCGCTGGCGCGGTATTTCCATTGAAGAGTACGCGCACGACAGAAACATCGGCGTATATGTGGAAAACGAAGTGGCTGATGCAGCCATCGCGGATTCCAATGCAACGACCGCTGAGGTGGTGGGCACCATTGCGGCGGACCAGAAGTCCGGAGACGAAACTCTGCGGCTTGGATTTGAAATTCATGGAACGATCGACAATCCGGGTGACGTGGACGTCTACAGCATTTCCGCAGAGGCCGGTTCGCAGATCTGGATTGATATTGACCAGTCCACTCAGGCGCTGGACACCGTTGTGGAATTGCTGGATGCCAGTGGTCAGGTGCTGGCTTTGTCGGACAATACCCTGGATGAAGATGAACAAGATGGTAGTTGGTCCGTTGTCGCCAACAATGGGACTCAGGCCTTTACCCTGGACTATTCTCAGTACAACAGTGATGACCTGTTCACGCTGAATCAGCGTGATGCAGGAATGCGGGTTCTGCTGCCGGGTACCGTTGGCACTCGAACGGATTACTTGATCCGTGTTCGCAGCAGTAATATTGATTCCACGGACGGTGCAGCGTCTCGAACTGACCTTGAAGATCCGACGCTGGTGGGCAACGGTTTGACTCAGGGAGCCTATCAGCTGCAGGTGCGTCTGCAGGAACTGGATGAATTTCCGGGAACGACAGTTCAGTTTGCGGACATTCGGTACGCGGCGACAGGCATAGATATCACAGGACTTCCGATTCACAGTCCGTTGACCGGCGAATCAGAAGAAGTCGAAGGGACAGATACAGATCTTGGCAATCTGATGGATACGGATCGTGCCGTTCTGGCTGTTCGTGGGAATATTGTCGACCCGGCAGATATTGATTTCTACAAATTTGAAGTCAACTACGAATCAACGCAGCAGATCGCCGGAGTCGCCCTGGTGGGACCGCATGTGCCGGTCACGTTTGATCTGGACTATTCGGATGGCTTTGGTCGCGGTGACCTGACAATGGCTGTCTATGACAGTGGTGGAAGTCTGATTCTGATTGGACGTGATTCCAACATCGCGGATGATCGCCATCATTCTCCTGACGATTCCCCGCTCCTGTCAGATCTGACACGGGGCACGGTTGGGGCCTTTGACCCGTTCATTGGTTCGGTGGAACTGCCCGGCGGCAATTACACACTGGCCGTCACCAACAATCGTCTGCTGCCATCAGGGCTTGACCAGTTCTTTAATTCCGGATCCTCGTCCGCCGCTCTCCGCGTGGAACCGATCAATTCGGTTGAACGCATTGCAGAAGAACGATTCAGCGGGCCGACCGACACCTTTACATCAGCGTCTGCACCGACGACCGATCTGTTTACTGTTTCTGACCTGGGCGAGCTGGATCCGTCTCATGTTGTGCCGTTTAACCTGGCCGACGTTGTTCTGTTTGTCAGTTCCGGCTTCGGGATTACCGGCAGCAACGAAACCTCGGTACGGACCGTCAATCCGTTTACCGGGTATCAGGACACAGTGCTCGGACAGTTCGGCCCGAGTATCGGCGACATCGCGATGCGTCCCGATGGTCAGCTATACACAATGACAACCGGTCCTCAGGGTGGCGGTGCTTCCAACGCAGGGAATACGGGCAATTATCTGGAGATTGATACGGGAACGGCTGCCGTCAACAATATCGGCGACGACGGTATCACGGCCAATCTGTCCAACAACGGGGCTCCACCGGATGCCGTGGCCTACGCCAACGCTCATTTCGTCTTTGACGCCATGATGTTCAGTGGCACTGGCGGCAGTGATCGATTCGCGATTGGTACCCGCGTTGACCCATTGGCTCTTCCCAATAACACCAGCAAGGTGAATCAGTACGACGAAAACGTTCTGTTTAACTTCTCGTCGCAGGGCTCGGCTGTGGATGGCGTAGCCAGCGACCGAACGGGATTTGCTCGGGCGTTCTCCGGGGCAGGTACGACTCAAAGAGAAATTGGTCAGGTGAATACGATCGGTGACGCGAATGTGACCGGTATGGCCATGTTGAACGATGGCAGCGGTGATACATACATCGTTGATGAGAACGGAATGTTGTATACCCTGAATCTGTTCGCTGCGACCGCCACATTTGTCGTGGATCTGGGCGTGCCGAACGCGGCCGGACTTGCGGCTGGTCCGGACGATGTGGAAGACAGCGCTTTCGCCAGTATGCTGTTCACCATTGACGCAACCGGTGAGTTGTTTGCCTTTGATACGATGGGTGTACCGCAGCCAATCTTTGTGGATGCGCAGACGTCCGTTGACACCGGAACCTTTGCTGTTAACGGACTGGCGTTCGGTACTCTGGAACGCAACCTGTGGGGCCTGACAGGACATCGTGGTACCGACGCGGGCCATGGTGTGGAAACACGTTTTGACGACAGTGTCCTGGCGACTCGCGAAGAAGGTGGAACGACCCTGTACTTCGGTAACACGATCGGTGGACCGAACGCCGGTAACCAGAATGATCTCGCCAACGGCACCATTAATGATGTGAACTTCCCCGGCGGGGCCCATGGGTCTGCCGTCAGTAATCAATTCAGTCTGGTCGGCTACGACAAAGACGACAAACCGGCGTTGTACTTCAACTACTTTCTGGAAACGGAAAATGCTGAGTACGACTACGGCCCGAATCCTGATGATCTGATGCGGGACTCGTTCCGCGTGTTCGTGGGAGACGAATCCGGCGAGTGGAATCTGGTTTCCACAAACGACGGGCTGCAGCTGTCCGACTTTCCCGATGAGTTCGATTACGGTCCGGACGGCACAGCCACGATGGCTCCCGTGACTCAGAATTTCCCGGATGTTGTGGAAACCTTTGACACCGCCGAGTGGCGGCAGGCACGGGTTGACCTGAGCAATTATGCAGGGCGGGACAACCTGCGGCTGCGGTTTGACTTCAGTACAGCCGGCTCAATGGACATCGGCAATCTGAATACTCGCGGATTTGAACTGTATGCCCTGAGTGCCGACAAGTTGTCCGATGGTGACACGTTTGTCGTGGATACTATGACATTTGAATTTGAACTGGGACGGCACATGACGGTGCCTTCCGGTGCCGCGGCACTGGGTGAGTCGTTTGACCTGTACGCTGAGACCTTCACATATGTTCTGGCGTCTACAGGTCCTAACGAAATAGCAGTAACGGCGGCCATGACCGCTAAAGAAGTTGCCGATGCGACCGTTGCGGCAATCAATGCTAATCCGAACCTGACCGGAATTTCCATCGATCTGCCGGGTGGCGCCATGGCTGAGGGAGAATCGTTCACGGTGGACGGTGAAACCTTTACGTTCACCGCGAATCCACTGCTGCCAAATGATATTCTGGCTGACCCTGCTGCTGTCCCTCCAGACACAGCCGATGTACTTGTCAGTCGAGCCGTAATATCCATTAACAACGTTCTGGGAGCCGGCACGGCCGTCGCTAATGGTGCTTCGATCGATCTGCCAACCACGACGTCCGTCGATTCTTATGGTGGTACCCTGGATCTTAGCGGCGCTACGGTGCCGGGGCTGGAGGGTGAAACATTCACGGTTCGGGGCGAGACGTTTACGTTTACCTCCACTCCTGTATTGACCAACGATATCGATATCTCGGGGGCACCAACGCTGTCTGCCCTGACGGCGACGACGATCGCGGAAATCAATGCCGTAATCGGTGCGGGGCCCGCGTTGGCACATGACTTGGGAGCCCCCAATCGTATCAGTGTTCCCGATCTGCCTCTGGCGGCAGATGCCTTTACGATTGGTGGGACGCTGGATCTGAGCTCAGTCGCAGCGGTTGCAGATCTGGAGCTTCAGGCGTTCCGAGTTCTGGGACAGACATTCACGTTTACCGCGACTCCTGTGGTCGGCCAAAATGACATTGATATCAGCGCGGCTGCAACTGTCGCCGATGCGACCGCCGCAGCTATCGGGGTGATCAACACGACGTTGGGAGCAGGAACCGCATTGGCACACGATTTAACGGTGCCGGAGCGAATTACGATTGTGAACCTGGCGGGCGGCAGCTTCGTGCTGAGTCGGGACTTGACGATTCCCGCCGAACTGGGAGGCAATCTGGAAGGGGAATCCTTCTTTGCGTTCGGGCAAATCTTCACGTTTACGGACACTCCGGTCGCGGCCACTGATATTCAGATCAATCCGGCGGATACCGGAGACACGATTGCAACTGCAGCGGCAGCGATCATCAACGGTGTCGTGGGTGGCGGAGACCGGGCATCTGCAGCCGGGGCTGGCGGCGTTCTGCAACTGAACGCATTTGATTCACGATTCGGTGAAACTGTTCAACTGCCGAACGGAGCGGCCGTTCTGGGGGACTCTCTGACCATTGACGGGATCACGTTCGACTTCGTCACGACTCCCAGCTTCTTCCCTCCGAATCCAAACCCGGAGATCATTGTTGCCGCGGGCAACTCGTCCACTGTCGTCGCGTTCCTGACCGCTAATGAGATCAACGCGCAATTTGGTGTGGGAACAGCGGTTCGAGACGGAGACAAATTACTGCTGACGGCGGGAACCGTAACGTCCGAAATCGGTGCAACTTCAACCGGAGCGATTGCGATTACCGGTGCCGGTACGACGCTGACGTTTGCAGGGACCGGCGCTACGGTGATTGGTGAAATCCTGTCTGTCGGTGGTAACCAGTATACATTTGTGGACAACACCGGAGGTCCGGGACTGGGCACGTTTGACATCGGCGTATTGCCAGCCGACGCCGCGAATGTCGTTGCAGCGGCCGCCCAGGGCGTTCTTGCCGTTGATTTTCCCGGTGACGTGACTGTTCTGACTAACGTCATTACGCTCGCAAACGGTCTGACGGCCGAAGATAATATCCTGCTGGACGCGACAAATGTGCCTGTCGGTCTGACCTTCGGTACCGAAGTTAATGCCGACGCCGTTGGTACTCCGCTGGTCATTGATGCCGCGGCTACGACGCTGACCGACAACCCTCTGAGTCCTGCGACGTCTCCGCTGTCAGCGTCGAATGCCAATCGTGTGACCGTCTTTTCGGCGACCGAGACCGATATGACCAGTATGTCTGCTGTGCTGACACTGGCAGGCGGTGCCGGTGTCACTGTGGGAAACACTGCTGTTGTCCTTTCTGACGTCAACGCTACTGCTAATGAAGTGGCTGTTGAGATTCGCCAGGCACTGGCAAACGTGTTCTCACCCATCGGCGGCGGCCCAATTGGTGATATCACCAACATCAAAGGTGCGGAAAATCTGATCCGGGTGATCGGACATAATGTTGTCAACGCAGGGCCGCTGGGACTGACGGGCAAACTGAGTGGAGCTCTGCCGGGCGACGAATTCGGGGCTTATGAAGCCGGCTTTGTGAGCAGTCAGGCGGCTCTTCGCCCCGGTTCCCTTCGTGGCATGAATAACGCTGTCGAAGGTGTTCACGTCGATGACATCATCATCGGCTTTGCCGAACGCGGTGAGATGGTCATCAATGCTCCTGCCGGCACCGGATTCACCTCCAATCTGGATGTTGAAAATGCCAATTATCCGGCGGGCCAGTCGTGGTTGGGGATCGACGTTGGCGAATACGACGTCGAAATTCGACGGGCGAATGACTTTGGAGAAACACAGGGTGAAAGTCCGACTAATGCTCTGGGGCGGTCTATTGACACGAATGATCGCGAGGCTCAGTTGGTCTCGGTGACTCTGCCGCGTCTGTCCGAAGATGTTCAGCATGCGTCCACAGTGACAGTCTCGGACGGCGTCGACAGTGTTACGTTTCAATTCCTTGATCAGAATGAAACCACGATTCCAGGCAGTGGTCTGTTCCCGATTCTGTTCGACCCTCTGACGGATGAGCCTTATACTCTGGCGGCGGAACTGCGCGATGCGATCAATCAGCCTATCGTGCAGGGCATTCTGGACGTCAAAGCGGCGTTGAGCGACGGCACTGACAGCGGCACCGCCAGTACCAGTTCTACAGTCCACCTGACAGGCAATGCCACGGTAACGGGGTCTAATGAAGCAATTGTAGCCACGTTAAGTATCGGGGCGGTGACAGTCTCTCCGTTAGGCAGTTCATTTTCGACCAGTGATGGTGTCGAAACGCTGGGGGCGCCGCCTCCGTTTGGTACTGCGATACTCGTTGACGGAACTGCGTTCTTTTTCGTGGATGGGGCCGTGACACCGATGCCGACCCCGACTCAAATTGCCGTGCTGGTTACCGAGACAGCAGTTCAAGTTGCAGCAAAAGCTGCGGTCGTACTTGATGCATTCTTCCCGGCCGCGGTTTCGTCTTCTGCGAATATTGTGAACCTGCCCACGGGGATTATCGTCGAGGATTTCGACAGCTTTGGGGACCAGAACCATCATCGCGATCAGGGACAACTGATCATTCACTCCAGTTTTGTGACGGATTCTTCCAACTTCGGTATCTCTGTTGACGCAGGTGTGCGTGAAAATAACACTCGGCCACGACCGGGTTCTGTACGAAATCTGCAGGTCCTCAACAGCTCGCGGCTGGCGACCAGCGTTGTGATCACGAATAACGTGGTGGCCGGCAATATCAGCGGCGGTATTCAATTCAGCGGCGATCAGACAAACAATCCGTCCGGAATCGTCCCTTATGGACGCATTGTCAACAACACGATCGTCGGTGTTGGTACCGGGACCGGCATTCTTGTAACGCAGTCGGCCAGTCCGACACTGATGAACAATATTGTGGCGGACTTCAATACCGGCATCAGTGTTGACGCTTCGTCCCTCGCCGCGGGCACGACGATTGGTTCCACACTGTATCGAATTCCGGCTCCGAATCAGCCCACCGCTGGAATCGGTCTGGGGACATTCCCTCTGCAGCTCTCAGCGGCGGACCCACTGTTTGTGGATCAGGTCAATCGCAATTACTATCTCGCACCTCTTTCGCCGGCCATTGACAGCGGTCTGGAAACTCTGGGTGACAGACCCGCTTTGGTGTCTGTGAAAGGTCCGCTGGGGCTGGGGACGTCGCCAATCCTGGCACCGAAGTTTGACGTGTATGGTCAGCTTCGAGGTGATGATGGCGATGCTCCGAATACGTCCGGACAGGGGGGCAACGTCTTCATCGACCGAGGTGCGATTGACCGCGTAGACTTCTTCCGGCCTCGAGCCAGTCTCGTCAGTCCGCTGGATCAGTCGCTGGTCGCACCGGTCGACCTTGACCCTGCTCTGGATCGAGTGTCCATATCGGGGCCGGATCTGGTTCGCGAGTTTACGATTAAGCTGACCGATGAAGGAATCGGAATTGACACCATCAACGTTGTCAGCGAGCAGTTTGTGCTGCTGCAGGAAGGCGTGCCTCTGCTGGAAGGTGTCAGCTATCTGTGGCGATACAATTCGTCCACGGGTGACGTGACATTCCAGTCACCGACTGCGTTCACGACGGATCGCAGCTATGAGATTCGAGTGAAAAACACAGCCGCTGTCGTCAACGATCCCAATGATATTGATGGTGTAAAGGATCTGGCCGGGAATTTCCTTGTCCCCAATCAGATTGACGGGACCACTCGGTTCTTCATCTCACTGTCAGATGGTGTGAACGATGCACCGATCAATGCGGTTCCTGGTGATCAGACGACACCGGAAGATACTGTCTTTACGTTTGCATCCGGCACACCGGATGCGATCAGTGTCTCTGATTCGGACGCTCATCTGGGCAGCAACGAGCTGACGGTGACCCTGCTGGCCGATCATGGTTCCGTCCCGGTAATCACGGCGGGACCAGCGCGGGACTCTCTGCGGTTTCCGGCGGCCACAACACTGGTTGGTCAGACGGTCGACATACGTGATCAGAGGACGGCTGATACAACAACCACATTTACGTTTGTTAACGCCGCTCCGGCGGACAGTACGGAAATTCAGATCGACCCGGCTGTGGATGACGCCACGGCGGTTGCCGCAGCCGTAGCGGCGGCTGTATCCGCGGCGCTGCCCGCAGCGCCTGCAGCAGCGCCAGCGGGTGACACGGTGACGCTGGTTGCCGGTGTGACGGCAGAGGGACTGTACTTTACGTCCAGTGCAATCGGAGTTGCCGGGGCGGATCAGATCACTGTTCTGGATGCGGCGACTGTTGTCGGCGAACAACTGACCATCAACAGTCCGACACTGGGCAGTGTGATCTTCACTTATGTCGACATCAATGTTGTGACGTCTCCGGCCCGCAACGAAATCGGCGTTGACGCAAACGCAGGAACTGCGAACGATGTTGCTGCGGCCACGGTCGCAGCGATTAATGATGTCAAGATGTTTGGTGCGGGTGCTTCTTCGGCCACCCTGGCTGTGATTGACCTGACCGGCGGACTTTCGGCGTCCGACTCAGACGGTACTTCTATTCAGGTTAACGGTCTGGTGATTACTGTTCCTGACGGCGCTACGGTCATTGGCGAAGAGATCAACGTCGACAGCACGATTTTCCGCTATGTCGATGCGGCCATCGTCGTCGGTCCGACAACAACTGAAATTGCGGTCGACGTCACGGATCTGGCGGCGCAGGTTGCTGTGGCGACTCAACTGGTACTGAATGCACACGGTGCTGTTGTCGGAACGGCTTCGGCGTCCGTGGATACGGTTTCGCTTGATGCCGGAACTGTTGCGACTGTTGTACCGTTAACGCTGGCAGGCAGTCGACTGACAATGCCTGCCGGAGCGGCCGTAATTGGCGATCATATCGCCGTCGGCGGCTCGGTCTTTACATTTGTGGATGCCGCTGTTGTGACCGCTCCGACGGCGACTGAGATCGCCGTCGGAGCAGGTGATACGGCCATGGCGGTCGCCGAGAAAACTCGCACTGTTCTAAACACAGCATTCCCGGCATCGGTGCCTGTTGTTACAGGAGATTTCGTAATCGTTGACGGCGTGGCTGTCAGCGGGGCCACACCCGCCACGGGACAGGCTGTCGTCACAATCAGTGGCAACGTTTCACTTGTGAATCAGGCACTTGGGGATTTGCCATTTCTGCCTGCGACGGACTACTTTGGGCCTGCCCTGGTGTCCGTCTATACAGAGGACTTTGGGCAATTCACCCACGACCCTGCCGGCCAGATTCATGAGTCGGATCTGGATGTCGTTGCGTTTGATGTCACGCCGGTCAACGATGCACCTCGGATTGGCATGATCGCGGACGATTCCGTTGACGAAGATGTGGACACCACACCAATGGATGGAAGCAACGATACACACCAGGTTATGGTGCCGGGAGTTGCGGACGGTCCGATTAACGAAGAAGGGGCGATCGCCGTGACTGCGGCCCTGAACGTGGTCACGAACATCGCAATGCCCAGTGGGGCTGACGCTCTTGGTCAGTCACTGACAATAAACGGCACAATATTCGCGTTCGTCGAGACCGCTCCGTCCGGTCAAACTGAAATTCAGATCAACAGTACAGACTCGTCGCAGCAGGTCGCATTGAAGACTCAGGCTGTTTTGAATGCA